>JAUYKV010000013.1 GCA_030699825.1 Pseudomonas sp.
GCATCGACAGCCCAGGTTGAAACTGAATTCGGTTCATCGCCATGATTCCACCCCTCACCGAAATAACTGTACGCATATACAGCATAGGCCCGGTGACCACGGGCGGCCAGCTTGGCTGATCATCATTGCTAATCAGGAAAAATTATGCACTTTGACCATGAGCGTATCCCTGAGCGCGTGGTGCATGCGCGCGGTGCCGGTGCCCATGGTGAGTTTGAGGTGTACGAGTCGATGAGCGACCTGACCAAGGCCGGTTTTCTCCAGGACCCGAGCCTGAAAACCCCAGTCTTTGTGCGTTTTTCCACCGTGGCCGGTTCGCGTGGCTCCATGGATACGGCTCGAGATGTGCGCGGCTTCTCGGTCAGGTTCTACACCAAAGAGGGCAACTTCGACCTGGTCGGCAACAACATGCCGGTGTTCTTCGTCCAGGATTCAATCAAGTTCCCCGACCTCGTGCATGCCGTCAAACCCGAGCCGCATAACGAAATCCCTCAGGCCTCGTCCGCCCACGATACCTTCTGGGACTTTATCTCCATGGTGCCGGAAACCAGCCACACCCTGATGTGGCTGATGTCGGACCGCGCCATCCCGCGCAGCTTCTCGATGATGGAAGGCTTCGGCGTGCATACCTTCCGTTTTATCGACGCCGCTGGCAGCGCAAGCTTCGTCAAATTCCATTGGAAACCGGTGCTCGGCGTGCATTCGCTGGTCTGGGATGAGGCGGTCAAACTGGCCGGTAAAGACGCCGACTTCCACCGCCGTGATCTCTGGGAAGCCATCGATCAAGGGCGTTACCCCGAGTGGGAGCTGGGCGTGCAAATCGTCGCCGAAGCGGACGAGCATATGTTCGATTTCGACCTGCTCGATGCGACCAAGCTGATTCCCGAATCCCTGGTGCCAGTGATGCTGATTGGCAAGCTAACTCTGAACCGCAATCCCGACAATTATTTTGCGGAAACCGAGCAGGTGGCGTTTCATCCGGGCCATCTGGTGCCCGGCATCGACTTCAGCAACGACCCGCTGCTGCAGGGCCGGCTGTTTTCCTACACGGACACCCAGTTGTCCCGGCTGGGCAGCCCCAACTTCCATGAAATACCGATCAATCGCCCCATCGCAGCGGTCGCCAACAACCAGCGTGACGGCCATATGCGCCAGACCATAGTCCGCGGGCGAGTCAGTTACGAACCAAACACCCTGGGTGGCGGTTGTCCGATGCAACGCCCATGGGAGCAGGGCGGTTTCGTCAGTCATGCCGAGCCGATGCAGGGCGAAAAAGTCCGTGTCCGCAGCCCCAGCTTTGCCGATCACTTTTCGCAGCCGGCGTTGTTCTGGCGCAGCCAGACGGCCTGGGAACAGGCGCATATCGTCTCGGCCTTCTGCTTCGAGCTGGGCAAGGTCACAGTACCCGCCATCCGTGAGCGCATGGTGGCGAACCTGACTCAGGTCGACGCAGCGCTTGCCCAACAGGTCGCTGACGGCTTGGGTATGGCTGTGCCGCCACCCCCGGTTGGCGCAGAAAACGTTCCTCGCACTGATAAACCCGATATGGACGCCGCGCTGAGCATGGTCACTACCCGCGCAGGCTCCATCGTTGGGCGCAAAGTAGCGGTGCTGGCGGCGAACGACGTCGACGGCATGACCATCGAAGCCCTGCGCGCCGCTCTACTCGCCGCCGGTGCCACGCTGAAAGTGATTGCCCCGCACTTGGGCGAGATCCGCAGCAGCACGGGGAAAACCCTCAAAGTGGATCACAGCCTGCCAACCGTCGGCTCAGTGCAGTTCGATGCCGTCTATGTGCCGGGTGGGGCCAAGAGCGTTGACGAGCTCTGCAAGAATGCCCAGGCCCTGTTGTTCGTCAAAGAGGCCTATAAACATGGCAAGGCCATCGCCGCCACCGACGACGGCGCCATGCTGATCGACAAAGCTGCCCGCTCAACCGGTAACCAGGGTGCAGCTTTTCAAGGCCCAGGGGTGATTACCGCATCCGGGAAGATGGCCAACGGCGATTTTGTCGAGAGCTTTCTCGCCGCCATCGCCAAACACCGCATGCCCGAGCGCCCGGACTTGGATGCGATAGTGGCCTGACCAACTGTTACCGGGGCTCAGCCTTGGCGACTGCCTGCTATGGGGTTATGCATCAACCGGTCGAACACTTCGATCGGTTGATGGGTTTTCAGCTTCTTCTGGTGAAGGCCCTGCCCAGCAGGAAGGCGAGTGCGGCACCGGCACCAACGGCTTTCCAGGGCTGCTTATGCACATAGCCATTGGTCACCACGGCAGTTTGCTGAGCACGCCGCATGATGCTGTTAGCGCCAGCCTCGACGGCCGCCTTGGCCGTGGCGATCCGCACTCAGCTTGAGCCTGGCCTGGGCCAGGTCATTACCGGTGAGCGAGGTGGCGTCCTTGTCCACCATGACTCGTGTGATGTTCAAGCAGCAGCTGGACGAGAAGTCTTTCAGAGAGACGCGGCGAATCACCCTACAAGACGTGAGTGATGCCACTGGTATTTCAAGAGCGATGCTATCGCGCATAGCCAATACACCTGGCTACAACACCTCGACCGATCACATCGATCTGCTGTGTGAGTATTTGGGGTGCGAGATAGGTGATTTACTCAAGCGAGTAACCGAGGTGCCTGGAGAGGCTAAGTGACTTGGCCTGCGTAAGGTGCGTGCCAGTTTTAGTGTCCACCAGCGCCTTGTAGATAAGGGCAGCGGTCAAAACAGTGCCGAACCGTTCTGAGTGCCAATTTGGATGGGCACAGAATGGACACATTTTGGACACATGAAAAACAAAAGGGCCTAGGTTTTCACCTAAGCCCTTGTTTTATATGGTGCACCAGGCGGGATTCGAACCCACGACCACTGCCTTCGGAGGGCAGTACTCTATCCAGCTGAGCTACTGGTGCAGCGCGGGCGCAATCATACGCATCTCGCGAGCGGGCGTCCATGCTGGCGGTTTGTGTGTGATTGCGCACGAATACAGCGGAGTTGTCGTGAGTGATCGCCAGAACGGTCCTTGAACGGATGGGTCGTTAATTTTTTCGAACAGACTCTTGCCCTTTACCCCTCATGACCCTAGGATTCGTTTGAGATTTCAAACGTTCTTGCTGAAACCGTTCGGAACTCTGTGCGGTCCGGGTCAATCCTATTCAGCGGATTGCCGAAAATTGATAGAGCGCGGCATCGCGCCTGCCAGAACATCTTTATAGGGGCGCTTGCCCGTGGTGCCAACAATAACCGTCCGACGCCTGGGTGTCGCGATGAAGGAGAATGTCATGCAATTGAAAGACACCCAGCTGTTCCGTCAACAGGCTTATATCGACGGAACCTGGCTGGACGCCGATAGCGGCCAGACCCTCGCGGTCAACAACCCGGCCACCAATGAAATCATCGGCACTGTGCCGAAGATGGGCGCCGCCGAGACCCGTCGCGCCATCGAGGCGGCCGACCGCGCGCTGCCGGCCTGGCGGGCGCTGACCGCCAAGGAGCGCGCGACCAAGCTGCGTCGCTGGTTTGAGCTGCTGATGGAGAATCAGGATGACCTCGGCCGTCTGATGACCCTGGAGCAGGGCAAGCCACTGGCCGAGGCCAAGGGCGAGATTGCCTATGCTGCCTCCTTTATCGAGTGGTTCGCCGAGGAAGCCAAGCGCGTCTATGGCGACACCATTCCCGGCCATCAGGCCGACAAGCGCATCCTGGTGATCAAGCAGCCGATCGGCGTGACTGCCGCCATTACTCCGTGGAATTTCCCGGCGGCGATGATCACCCGCAAAGCCGGCCCGGCGTTGGCCGCCGGTTGCACCATGGTGATCAAGCCGGCTTCGCAGACCCCGTTCTCGGCCCTGGCCCTGGTCGAACTGGCGCACCGTGCCGGTATCCCCAAGGGCGTGCTCAGTGTGGTCACCGGCAGCGCTGGCGATATCGGTGGCGAGCTGACCAGCAACCCGATCGTGCGCAAACTGTCGTTCACCGGCTCGACCGAAGTCGGTCGCCAGCTGATGGCCGAATGCGCCAAGGACATCAAGAAGGTCTCGCTGGAGTTGGGCGGCAACGCGCCCTTTATCGTGTTCGACGATGCCGACCTGGATGCCGCGGTGGAAGGCGCCCTGGCGTCCAAATACCGCAACGCCGGGCAAACCTGCGTGTGTGCCAACCGCCTGTATGTGCAGGACGGCGTGTACGACGCCTTCGCCGCGAAGCTGATGGCGGCAGTGGCCAAGCTCAAGGTCGGTAACGGCCTGGAAGACGGCATCACCACCGGTCCGCTGATCGACGCCAAGGCGGTGGCCAAGGTTCAGGAGCACATCGCCGATGCGGTGGGCAAGGGCGCCAAACTGGTCGCCGGCGGCAACAGCCTGGGCGGCAATTTCTTCGAGCCGACCATTCTGCTCAACGTGCCGAACCACGCCGCGGTCGCCAAGGAAGAGACCTTCGGTCCGCTGGCGCCGCTGTTCCGCTTCAAGGACGAGGCCGAAGTGATCGCCATGTCCAACGACACCGAGTTCGGCCTGGCCTCCTACTTCTATGCCCGCGACCTCGGTCGCGTGTTCCGTGTGGCCGAGGCGTTGGAGTACGGCATCGTCGGCGTCAACACCGGGATCATCTCCACCGAAGTGGCGCCGTTCGGCGGCATGAAGGCTTCGGGCCTGGGCCGTGAAGGCTCCAAATACGGCATCGAGGATTACCTGGAGATCAAGTACCTCTGCCTGGGTGTGTAATTGAATCGACCTCCGGGTTGTCGGCCATACGGCGTTGGCAGCGGACTTCAAATGCTCACGTACTCGAGTACGCTGCGCTTTGAAGTCCACTTGCGCCTTGTCTGGCCTTAGCAGGCCGTTGAAAAACGTAGGCGAGGCAGCCAGCGCAAGGCAAAAACAGGCGAAAAAGCGGAGTTTACGTGTTGTAAATGAGCATTTTGAGCCTGTTTTTAACGCAGCGATGGCAACGCAGGTAGTTTTTCAACAGCCTGTTAGCCCCGAAGTTCTCGAACGGTGTAGCCGTTAGAAAATTAAATGCCCCAGGTTCAACCAACGAGCCGGTCACCTGGGTTTACCGCAGCGTAAAAAGAACCTGAGCAATCCGCAGGGCGTGGCAGTCGATCATCGAATGCTGCAACGCTCTTCCCCGGTTGCATTCATCCTTGAACCACGCCGACCGATGAGCGGCGAATGAGGACAGCATGAGCAAGACCAACGAATCTTTGATGCAACGCCGCATGGCCGCCGTCCCGCGCGGTGTCGGCCAGATCCACCCGATCTTCGCCGAGTCGGCGAAGAACGCCACTGTGACCGATGTCGAAGGCCGTGAGTTTATCGACTTTGCCGGCGGCATTGCGGTGCTCAACACCGGCCACCTGCATCCGAAGGTGATTGCTGCCGTTCAGGAGCAGCTGACCAAGCTCACTCACACCTGTTTCCAGGTGCTGGCCTACGAGCCATACGTCGAGCTGTGCGAGAAGATCAACGCGCGGGTGCCGGGCGACTTCGCCAAGAAGACCCTGCTGGTCACTACCGGCTCGGAAGCGGTGGAGAACGCGGTGAAGATCGCCCGTGCCGCCACCGGCCGTGCCGGGGTAATTGCCTTCACCGGCGGCTATCACGGCCGCACCATGATGACCCTGAGTCTGACCGGCAAGGTCAATCCCTACTCGGCCGGCATGGGCCTGATGCCTGGTGGCGTATTCCGCGCCCAGTACCCGTGTGAGTTGCACGGGGTCAGCGTCGACGACGCCATCGCCAGCATCGAGCGGGTGTTCAAGAACGACGCCGAGCCGCGCGACATCGCCGCCATCATCATCGAGCCGGTGCAGGGCGAGGGCGGCTTCTACGTCGCGCCGAAAGCCTTTATGCAGCGCCTGCGCGCCCTCTGTGATCAGCACGGCATCCTCCTGATCGCCGACGAAGTGCAGACCGGTGCCGGGCGTACCGGCACCTTCTTCGCCATGCAGCAGATGGGTGTCGCCGCCGACCTGACCACCTTCGCCAAGTCCATCGCCGGCGGCTTCCCGCTGGCCGGGGTGTGCGGCAAGGCCGAGTACATGGACGCCATCGCCCCGGGCGGCCTGGGCGGCACCTACGCCGGCAGCCCGATCGCCTGCGCCGCGGCCCTGGCGGTGATGGAGGTGTTCGAGGAAGAGCAGCTGCTGGAGCGCTGCAAGGCGGTCGGCGAGCGTCTGGTCACGGGCCTCAAGGCCATCCAGGCCAAGCACAAGAGCATCGGCGAGGTGCGCGCCCTCGGCGCGATGATCGCCATGGAGCTGTGCGAGGGCGGCGATCTGCATAAACCCAACGCCGCCCTGACCGGCCAGATCGTCGCCAAGGCGCGTGACAAGGGCCTGATCCTGCTGTCCTGCGGTACCTACGGCAACGTGTTGCGGGTGCTGGTGCCGCTGACCGCCGAAGATGCCCTGCTCGATAAGGGCCTGGCGATCATCGCTGAGTGCTTCGACGAACTGGCGTAAGCGCAACTGCTGCAAGGAACACCCGCTGCGGCGGGTGTTCTTTTATCCGGGATATTGTGGATAGCGATGTTGTGTTGCGCTGCGTCGTGACCACGCTCATGCCAGCTTCGTAGCCCGGATGAAATCCGGGAGCGGTTTAGAGGCAAACATTGCTCCCCCGGATTTCATCCAGGCGACGGGCAGACCAGCCGCTGTGTTGGGCTTCGCTGCGTCAGCACCAACCTACCGATCATCGCGCGGCCAAAGCGCCCGGCTTGCACCCGGGTGAGCTTTGCACGCCAGTTGTCGCACTGAGTCTGCCCCCGGCACAGGCCGGCAAGCAGCGTATTGAAAATGATCCATGATTGATTTGGTAGCTGGTGTAACAAAGAACGGTGGCCAATCTCTATAGTGACAAGCAAACAAGGAGTCAACCGTGCACGCCATGCTGCCTCTGCTCGACCAACTGGCTTTTCCGGCGATTCGCCGCGGCCACCTGGAAGCCCTGCAGATCAACTTGACCTATCGCTGCAACCAGCGTTGCCTGCACTGCCACGTCAACGCCGGGCCGACCCGCACCGAAGCGATGACCGACGCGAGCCTGGCGCTGCTGCATCAGGTGATCGATGCCCATCCGGTGCATACCCTGGATCTCACTGGCGGCGCGCCGGAGATGCACCCGCGCTTTCGCGAGATCGTTGAGCATGCGCGGCGCGAGGGGTTGCGGGTGATCGACCGCTGCAACCTGACCATTTTGAGCGAACCTGGTTATGAGGATCTGGCCGTCTTTCTCGCCGAGCAGGGCGTGGAAGTCAGCGCCTCCTTGCCGTGTTATTCGCGCGATAACGTCGACAAACAGCGGGGTGACGGCGTGTTTGACGCCAGCATCGTCGGCCTGCAGGCGCTCAATAAGCTGGGCTACGGCAGAGAAGGCAGCGGTTTGATTCTGAATCTGGTGTACAACCCGCAAGGCGCCAGCCTGCCCCCAGCGCAAGCGCAGCTTGAGGCTGACTACAAGCGTCACCTGGCTGAAGATTTCGGCATTCAGTTCAATCACCTGCTGACCATCACCAACCAGCCGATCGCGCGTTTCGGCAGCACCCTGGTCAGCAAGGGCCAGTTCAATGCCTACATGCAGTTGCTGCGCGACAGCTACCGCCCGGAAAACCTCGAGCCGCTGATGTGCCGCAGCCTGGTCAGCGTCGATTGGCAGGGTTACCTGTACGACTGCGACTTCAACCAGATGCTCGACTTACCACTCGAACTGCAGGGCCGCTTGATCGGCCGGGAGCGGCCGCACCTGCGCGACCTGCTTGGCGCCAACCTGGATGGCAACCCCATCGTCACCCGCGATCACTGTTTCGCCTGCACTGCCGGCCAGGGCTCCAGCTGCGGCGGCGCGCTTAATGACTAGCGCGGATAGGGTGCGCCGTGCGCACCAAGAATCCGCGGTTTGCTCTGGTGCGCACGGCGCACCCTACGCTGTCAGCCTGAATCACACTCAAGTGCCCCTGGGCATTAACTAAGGATCGGTCCATGCAACCCACCAGCATCACCGGGCTGTTTTTCTGGGGTTTCCTGCTGGTCTACGGCGTCTTGATGCTGGCGCTGGCGCCGCGTGCCGTGACCCTCGGCGGCTTTTTCAATGGCGAGGACAGCCAGGGCCGTAGCGCCGCACCCTGGCTGCTGACCTCGAGCATCTTCATCAGCTGGATCTTCGCCAAGTCGGTGACCAATGCCGCCAACCTGGGTGCCAGTTACGGCCTGGTCGGCGGTCTGGCCTACGCCATGTACTGGCTGTCGATCCCGCTCACCGGCTTCGTCATCTACCGCCTGCGCCGGCGCTTCGCCGCCACCGGCCTGGTGAGTTTCCTCAGCAGCCATTACGGCCGCGGCGCCGCTCTGGCCTTTTCCGCGGCGATTCTGATTCGCCTGTTTAACGAGGTATGGAGCAACACCGCGGTGGTCGGTGGCTATTACGGCGACTCCGGCAGCATTGAATTCATCGCCTCGGCCCTGCTGTTCACCGCCGTGACCCTGGCCTACAGCCTGCGCGGCGGCCTGCGCAGCTCGATCCTCACCGACGCCGCCCAGGCGGCGATCTTCGTCGTCGCCCTGGTCTGGGTGCTCGGCCTGGTGCTGCCTGAGCATTCGCCCGCCGAGCTGGTCAGCACCAGTAACTGGGCGCTGAATGCCGGCGTCGACCTGCTCCTGGTCGCCGGCCTGCAAGCCTTCAGCTACGGTTTCCACGACCCGGTGCTGACCGACCGCGGCTTTATCAGCGAAGAGAAGACCATGCGCCGCTCCTTCGTCATCGCCGGGGTGCTGGGCTTTATCGCCATCCTCGCCTTCAGCCTGATCGGCGTGCATGCGCAGCTAACCGGTCTGGCCGCCTCGGACAACGTGCCGGCGGCCCTGGCCAAGACCCTGGGCATCGGCGCGCTGCTAGTGATGACGGTGGTGATGGTCTCGGCCGCCGGTTCGACCCTGGACTCGACCTTCTCCAGCCTGGCCAAGCTGGCCGGTCGTGAGCTGCCGAAGCTGGCCGGGCGCGATCTGGGGCAGAAGGCAATCGGCGTGGGCATGGCGGTGATGGTGGTCTTCGCCCTGCTCGGCAACCTGCCGATGATCGCCGGCACCGACATCCTCAAGGCCACCACCATCAGCGGCACCATGGTCATCGGCCTGGCGCCGGTGTTTATCCTGCACGGCCTTACCGCGCCGACCCGGCTGGGTTTCCACCTGAGTTTCTGGACCGGTCTGGGCCTGGGCGTGGCCCTGACCCTGGGCTGGATTCCGCAGAGTTGGGCCATCGGCGACGGCAAATACGCCCTGCTGCTCGGCACTAACCTGTACGGCCTGGGCCTCTGTGTGCTCGGTTACCTGATTCCCGGCTGGCTGCGGGGCAGAGCCTGATGCGCGCCGGTCGCGATTGCCCGCTGGATTACCGCCTGCCCGCCGATGTCTTCGCCGGCGAGCCGCTGTTCGACTGCCAGGTCCTGTATGTGGTCGGCGGCCTCTATGGCAATCGCCAGGCCCTGGCGGCGCTGGAACAACGCCTGGCCGCCGAACCCCAGGCGCGCGTGGTGTTCAATGGCGATGCCCACTGGTTCGACCGCGATCCGACCATTTTTCAGGAAATCGAGCAGGGCCTGAGTGCGCACCTGGCGCTGCGCGGCAATGTCGAAACCGAGCTCGGGCGGGCGCATGCCAGCGGCGCCGGCTGCGGCTGCGCCTACCCGAACACGGTGGACGACGCGCTGGTGGCGCGTTCCAATGCCATCCAGGCCGCGCTGAACCAGACCGTGCAGCGCTTGCCGGGCATGGCTGAACGCCTGGCCGCACGGCCGGCCACGGCCCTGGTCAGTGTCGGCGGCCGGCGCGTGGCGATCAGTCACGGTGACGAACATTCCCTGGCCGGCTGGAACTGCGCCCGCGCAGCGCTGGCCGAGCCCGGACGTCAGCAGCAACTGGATCGCTGGCTGGCGGCCAACCGGGTCAGCGTACTGGCCACCAGTCACACCTGCACGGCAGTGGCGTTGAACTTGCACCACGCTGCGTTGATCAATAACGGCGCGGCCGGCTTGCCGAACTTTGCCGGCGGCCGCTACGGGCTGCTCAGCCGTATCGCCAGCACGGCCCATCCGGCAGCGTTGTATCGCTGCCAGCGCGAGGGTCTGTTTATCGAGGCCCTGCCATTGAACTACGCTCACGATGCTTTTCTCGCCGACTTCGACCGCCAGTGGCCTGCGCGCAGCCCGGCGGCGCAGTCCTATCGCTCACGCATTCTCGGCGCCTGCGCGGATCAACCGCGGCAGGCTGTTTTGGCCGGCTTCAGTCTTTGCCAAAGTCTCTGCGCACTGGAGGCGCTTGATCCATGAATAGTCGCAAACTTGCCTTGATGGGCCTGATCCTGGCCTTGCTCGGCAGCTTTTTTGTCTTCGACCTTGGTCAGTACCTTAACCTGGACACGCTCAAGGCGCAGCAGGCGGCGCTGAACGCCCAGGTCGCGAGCAACCCCTGGCAGGCGGCCGGGCTGTTCTTCCTCGCCTATGTCGCGGTCACGGCCTTGTCGCTGCCCGGCGCGGCCTTGATGACCCTGCTGGGCGGTGCGCTGTTCGGTCTGCTCGAAGGCTTGCTGCTGGTGTCCTTCGCCTCGACCCTGGGCGCGAGCCTGGCCATGCTCAGCAGCCGCTTTCTGCTGCGCGACTGGGTGCGGCTGCGTTTCGGTCAACGCCTGGCCGGCATCGATGCCGGGGTCGAGCGCGAAGGCGCCTTCTACCTGTTCGCTCTGCGCCTGGTGCCGGTGTTCCCGTTCTTCCTGATCAACCTGGCCATGGGCCTGACCCGCCTGCCGCTGCGCACCTACTGGTGGGTCAGCCAGCTCGGCATGCTGCCGGGCACCCTGGTCTATGTGAACGCCGGCCGCGAGCTGGGTCAGCTGGAATCCCTGGGCGGGATCCTCTCGCCGGGGCTGCTTGGCGCCTTCGTTCTGCTCGGCCTGTTCCCCCTGCTGGCGCGCAAGCTGCTCGGCCTGGTGCAGGCGCGGCGGCTGTATGCCGGCTGGCTCAAGCCCGATTCCTTCGACCGCAACCTGCTGGTGATCGGTGCCGGTGCCGGCGGCCTGGTCAGCGCCTACATCGCCGCGGCGGTGAAGGCCAAGGTCAGCCTGATCGAAAAGCAGCAGATGGGCGGCGACTGCCTGAACACCGGCTGCGTGCCGTCCAAGGCGCTGCTGCGCTCGGCCAGGCTGGCCCATGAATTGAAGCAGGGCGAGGCGCTGGGCTTCGCCGGGGTGCGCGGCACGGTGGATTTCCCCGCGGTGATGCAGCGCATCCAGCGGGTGATCGGCGACATCGCGCCGCACGACTCGGTCGAGCGCTACAGCGGGTTGGGCGTCGAGGTGATCCAGGGCGAAGCCAAACTCACCTCGCCCTGGACGGTGGAGGTGAACGGCCAGACCCTGAGCAGCCGCAGCATCATCATCGCTGCCGGCGCGCGCCCGCTGGTGCCGAAGATCCCCGGTATAGAACATGTGCAGGGCTACACCTCGGACACCATCTGGAGCCTGCGCGAGCAGCCGCGCTGGCTGTTGGTGCTGGGCGGCGGGCCGATCGGCTGCGAGCTGGCCCAGGCCTTTCAGCGCCTCGGCAGCCAGGTGATCCAGGTCGAACTGGCCGAGCGCCTGCTGCCGCGCGAGGATGCCGATGCCAGCGAGCTGGTGCTGGCCAGCCTGCAGGCCGACGGCGTCGATGTGCGCCTGCAGCACCGCGCCGAGCGCTTCGAGCTGGTCGATGGCGAGCAGCGCATGATTGCCCGCCGCCTCGACACCGGCGAGGAAGTGACCATCGCCTTCGACTGCCTGCTGCTGGCCCTCGGCCGGGTGGCCAATGTCAGCGGCTACGGGGTCGAGGAGCTGGGCCTGGTGGTGCGCCCCAACGGCACCCTGGAAACCGACGAATACCTGGCCACGCGCCTGCCCAACATCTATGCGGTGGGCGATGTCACCGGCCCTTATCAATTCACCCATGTCGCCGCGCACCAGGCCTGGTACGCCGCGGTCAACGCGCTGTTCAGTGGCTTCAAACGCTTCAAGGCGGACTACCGGGTAATTCCCTACTGCACCTTCACCGACCCCGAAGTGGCGCGGGTCGGCCTTTCCGAGGCTGAGGCGCAAGCGCAGAACATTGCCTACGAAGTGACCCGCTATGGCATCGACGACCTCGATCGGGCGATTGCCGACGACACCGCCCATGGCTACGTCAAGGTGCTCACCGTGCCGGGCAAGGACAGGATTCTCGGCGTGTGCATCGTCGGCGAACACGCCGGCGAGTTGCTCGCCGAATACGTGCTGGCGATGAAGCACAACCTCGGCCTGAACAAGATCCTCGGCACCATCCACAGTTACCCGACCATGGCCGAGGCCAACAAGTATGCGGCCGGCGAATGGAAGCGCGCTCATGCGCCGCAGGGGTTGTTGCGTCTGGTCGAGCGTTTCCATAATTGGAGAAGAACGTGAAGCGCGGCCTGTTGATCGCATTGCTGCTGGCGACGCCCCTGGCGCATGCCGGCGACAATCAGCTCACGCCCTGGACCTCAGGCCCGCCCGCCGGCGAATGGTCGGCGCCCTGGCGCGAGGCGAATATCCCCAAGCTCACGCCCTCCGCGCGCAGCCTGGTCGAGCAGGACGGCCGCCAGGTCTTGCGCATCGAGGCCGACGCGGCGGCCGGGGGCCTGCTGCATCCGCTCGATTTGCCCGGTGAGCAGCCCTGGCAACTGAGCTGGCAATGGCGCACCGAACGGAAACTGGAGCAGGCGCGCTTCGCCACCCGCGAAGGTGACGACTATGCCGCCAGGGTGTATGTGCTGCTGGATTACCCGCTGGCCAGCCTGCCGTTCCTGACCCGGCAGAAGCTGCGCCTGGCGCGCACCTTCTACGATCCCGAGCTGCCGGCCGCGACCCTCAGCTACGTCTGGGATAACCGCAAACCGCCTGGCACCCATGCCCGCAGCGCCTACAGCGAAACCGTGGAGATGCTGGTGCTGCGTGGGCCGCAGGCGCCGCTCGGGCAATGGCAGGAGGAGCGTCGCGACCTGCGCGCCGATGCCATCGCCGCCTTCGGCAGCGCACCGCGGCGCATTCTCGGCGTGGTCTT
Organism: Pseudomonas sp.; assembly: GCA_030699825.1. Lineage (GTDB taxonomy): Bacteria > Pseudomonadota > Gammaproteobacteria > Pseudomonadales > Pseudomonadaceae > Aquipseudomonas. The sequence continues at coordinate 13,098 of JAUYKV010000013.1, forward strand.
CGCCGCCGACAGCGACAATACCGGCGAGCGCGTCGAGAGCTATTTCGCCGAGGCGCAGTTGCAGGTAGAGCCCTGAGCGGCGGTGAAAAGACGCTCGCCTATTGCGCTCGATATTTGCACAACCGCTGAGTCCGTTATCGCCCGTATCTGCTGGCGACAGACCAGGCACTTAGTCTTTACCATGCGTGACTGTTTCAGCCGTAAATCAATGGAAACGTCGGCGCGATGAACCACTATGACCTGCTGTTGATCGGTGCCGGCCATGCCCACCTCGGCGTATTGCGCCGTTGGGCGCGGCTCGAGCGACCGCCTGGACGCATCGCCCTGCTCAGTGCCGGGCACGAGGCGTGGTATTCCGGGATGTTGCCGGGCTTGCTGGCCGGCCGCTACAGCGCGGCGGATTGCCAGATCGAGCTGGCGCCGCTGTGCCGGGCGGCCAAGGTCGAGCTGATTGTCGGCCAGGTCGAGGCGCTTTCGGTCGTGCAGCAACAGGTGCGACTGGCCGATGGCCGTGGCCTGAGTGCCGACTGGCTGGCGCTGAATGTCGGCGCCCAGGTGGCCTCCCCGGTGCAGCAGGGAACTGGCATGCAGGTGCTGGCGGTAAAGCCCTTCGCCGACTTTCTCGCCGGTTGGCAACGCTGGCAGGCAGATCCGCAGCCGGTGGCGATTCTCGGCGGTGGGGCGGCTGGAGTCGAATTGGCCCTGGCCCTGGCCGACCAACTGCCGCAGTTGGCGCTGTTTTGCCGCGGGCCCTTGCTGGCCGGGCATTCGGCCGGCCTGCGCCTGCGCGCCCTCGGCCATTTGCGCCAGCGCGGCGTGCGGGTGCGCGAAGATTGTCCGATCAGCCGCATCGACGACGATTGCCTGATCAGCGGAGCGGCGCCGGTCTGGCGCGGCCAACGCTTGCTTCTGGCCAGTGGCGCACAGGCCTTGCCCTGGCTGGCGCAGAGCGGTCTGGCTTGCGATGCAGACGGCTTCGTGCAGATAACGGCGACCCTGCAAAGCCATTCCCACCCGCATATCTTCGCCGTCGGCGATTGCGCCAGCCTGCCCGGTGCGCGCAAGAGCGGAGTCTATTCGGTGCGTCAGGCACCGGTACTGGCGGTCAATCTCAACGCGGCACTGCGTGGCTTGGCGCTGCGCGACTATCGCGCGCAACGGCAGAGTCTGGCGCTGCTCGCCACCGGCGATGGCGGCGCCTTGCTCAGTTGGCGCGACTGCAGCGCCGGTGGGCAGTTGTTCGGCCGCTGGAAGGATTACCTCGACCGCGGGTTTATCCAGCGTCATCGCCTTTCCGGCTAGCCGTCTGCGACCAAAGTGCCATGGTCTAACCCGGCGTTGAATGATCGAATCAACCTCCGCTGTGCAGGGCGGTTGCCGAGGCAGACCGATGCTTGCCCTTCAGATAATCGCGGCCCTGCCGACTCAGTGAACAGGCGAGCGATTCGCCGGCCTTGCGCGCACGGCTCAGACGCTTGAGCGGCAGGTGCGCGAGCTGCGTGAGTAAGGATGCAGTTGGCTCTGGTTTCGCCAGAATAAAAACTATGAGGTCCGTCATGCGCACTGCCATTACCCGCTCCCCCACCGCCTGCGTGCTGCATGTGCTCGGCCTGGCCGCCTTGATTATCGCCGTTGAGCAATTCCAGTTGCCCGGCTACCTGAGCATTACCCTGTTGCTGCTGCTGGCCCTGTGGCCCTGGTTCGGTCCATGGCGGCGCGGCGACGACGCTGCGGTGGCCAACCGTGCGGCGACCATAGACTTCAGCGAGCTGAGCCAGAGCCTGTCCCAGCACACCTGCCATAACGCCTTGTCCGCCGCCCAGGTGGCGCATGCGGTGCAGCAACTGGCCGATAAGCTGAAATCGCAGCTGCTTGCGGTCGAGCAGATCAGCCAGGGAGCAGACGCCATTACCCACACCGAGCAGGACAGTGCCCGGCGTGCCGAACAGACCCTGAAGTCTGCGCAGACCGTGCGCCAGAGCAGTGCCGACGGCCAGCAGGCGTTGCTTCAGGCGATTGCCCGCATGCAGCGCCTGAGCGCGCAGACAGCAGCCAGTCGCGAATTGATCGACGGCTTGAGCAGCCGCACCGAGCAGATCGAACAGGTCACCCAGGTGATCCAGTCGATCGCCAGTCAGACCAACCTGCTGGCCCTCAATGCCGCCATCGAAGCGGCGCGCGCCGGTGAGCAGGGTCGCGGTTTCGCGGTGGTCGCCGACGAGGTGCGCAACCTTGCTGCACGCACCGCCACGGCCACCGAAGAAGTCGGCCAGATGGTCAGCGATATCCGCCAGCAGAGTTCGGCGGTGGTGGCGCACATCCAGGAGCAGGCCAGCGAGCTGGATCAGGCCGCCCGACAGATTGAAGAAACCGGCGGACAGTTGCACGGCATCGCCGACCTGGCTGTCGATGTGGAAAACCAGGTGGCGCAGATCAGCGCCGGCGCGGCGAGCAATCATGAGCTTCTCGCCAGTCTGTTCGTCGCCGTCGAGCAATTGCGCGGCGACGTGCATGCCAGCGAGGCGCAAACCCGCCAACTGGGCGACGCAGCCGGACAACTGGTCAGCCAGGCGGAGACTGTCAGCGAACAGCTCGCCGAAGTGGGCCTGGATGATTACCACCAGCGCATCTATGACCTCGCTCGCGAGGGCGCCGCGAGCATCGCCGCCCAGTTCGAGGTCGATATCCAGGCCGGTCGGGTCGGCCTCGACGACCTCTTCGACCGCCACTATCAGCCGATTCCCGGCAGCTTCCCGGCCAAGTACAAGACCCGCTTCGACAGTTATGCCGATCAGGTCTTGCCGGCTCTGCAGGAGCCGCTGCTGGCGCGCCACGAAGGGCTGGTGTTCGCCATCGTCAGCACCCCGGAAGGCTATGTGCCGACCCACAACAATGCCTTCAACCACCCGCCCAGCGGCGACCGCGTGCGCGACACGGCGAAGAGTCGCAGCAAGCGCCTGTTCAACGACCGTACCGGCATCCGCTGCGGCAGCCATCAACAGCGCCTGCTGCTGCAAACCTATATGCGCGATACCGGTGAACTGATGCACGACCTGTCCGTGCCCATTCGGGTGCAGGGCCGCCACTGGGGCGGCCTGCGCCTGGGGTACAAACCGGAGCCATAGGCGCCTGGAGTCCCCTGCATCCGGGGGCTGTGCCTTGGCTCTTTGGCGGTTCTGCGGCCGCATCGCCGCGCGGCCACGCTGCCTGCACAAGCAACAGGCTGGCCCGCGCCGCGCCGCGTCTGGTGGTCGTATGTTTAGCCGGAGCATAACTGACTGTGTGAAAAGTCAGGTTTAACCCCTGCTCGCCAGCATGCGAGTCTCAGCCCATGAGTTCGCCCCCGAGTTGTCTGTTTCGACCCCGGTTCTTTCCGTCGCGACGGGAACGCATGTTTTTTGGCGCCGATCGGCTCAACCCGCTGCTGCCTGAAATTCTCGCGTTCTGGGCGTTATGGCATTGCCGTCATGCCCGCCCACCGGATGGCCTTTTCGTTCTAGTCTGAATAAGTCGGCTGCACCCGCGTGCCGCCCTTCCGATGATTGTGTCCTGCCGCCACCCCAGCGGTGTTGCAGGCTGGACGTGCGCCTTTGGCGCTAACGAGAGCCCCATGCCATTCGCCCCCGTGCAAGACGCCCAGGAATTCCTGGCGCAAAACCCCGATATCGAGCTGTTTGAGCTGTTCATCCTCGACACCAATGGCGTGCCGCGCGGCAAATTGCTCCATCGCGACGAACTGCTCGCCGTCTATGCCAGTGGCCGGCCGCTGCCGAGCACCATCCTCGGCCTGAGTATCAACGGCGACGACGTCGAGGACACCGGGCTGGTCTGGGAAGTTGGCGATATCGACTGCCGCGCCTACCCGCTGGCCGGCAGCCTGAGCCGCATGCCCTGGCGGCAGATCCCCACCGCCGCGGTACAGGTCAGCATGCACCCCAGCGAAGGCATGCCGGCCACGGTCGCCGACCCACGCCACCTGCTGACGCGGGTGATCGATGCGCTCAAGGCCGAGGGTTACCATCCGGTGATGGCCTGCGAGCTGGAGTTCTACCTGCTCGACCAGCAGCGCGATCACCAGGGCCGGCCGCAGCCGGCGCTCGACCGTGACGGCGGCCGTCCGCGCAGCACCCAGGTCTATGGCCTGCGCGAGCTGGAACAGATCGAACCCTTTCTCGCCGACCTCTACGCCGCCTGCAAGCTGCAGGGCATCCCGGCGCGCACGGCGATTTCCGAATACGCCCCGGGCCAGGTGGAAATCACCCTGGAGCACGGCGATGCGTTGCTGGCCATGGATCAGGCGGTGCGCTACAAACGCCTGGTCAAGGGCGTGGCGCATAAGCACGGGATGCAGGCCTGCTTCATGGCCAAGCCCTTCGACCACCTGGCCGGCACCGGCATGCACATGCACGTCAGTCTGGCCGACGCGCAGGGCAACAACCTGTTCGCCGACGAGGCGCCGGCCGGTACGCCGTTGCTGGGCCAGGCGGTCGCGGGCATGCTGGCGAGCCTGCTCGACTCCTTGTTGTTGTTCTGCCCCAATGCCAACTCCTACCGGCGCTTCCAGGCCAACAGCTATGCGCCGCTGGCGCCAACCTGGGGCGTCGACAACCGCACCGTGAGCCTGCGCGTGCCCGGCGGGCCGGCCAATACCCGGCATATCGAGCACCGCATCTGCGGCGCCGATGCCAACCCTTATCTGGCGGCGGCGGCGATCCTCGCCGGTATCCATCGCGGCATCCGCGAGCAGCTCGATCCGGGTGCCCCGATCGAGGGCAACGGTTATGCCCAGGCCAAGGCGTTGCTGCCTACCGACTGGCTGACCTCGATCCAGGCGCTGGAGCGGTCCACCTGGGCGCGCGAAGCCCTGAGTCAGGAGTTTCTCAAGGTCTACCTGGCGATCAAGCGCGCCGAGTACCGCCAGTTCATGGCCGAGGTCGGCGAGCAGGACTGGCGCTGGTACCTGACCCAGGCCTGAGCCGACCCCAACAAGCTTCGCGGCTAAAGTCCCTGCCACGATCGGCCGTCTGTGGGAGGGGCTTCAACCGCGATCCGCTGCAGCCACCCAGGTCCAGGGTTGTTCCATTGTGGGCCGAAACCCGTCCGGTCGTGGCCCCGCCGAGCTACTGCAGCGCCATCCACTGCTGGGTCAGCGCACGGGTGTGGCGGTACACGGTCATGGGCGCAAAGGCCCGGCCGGAGACGCTGCTCAGGGTGTTGCTCTGGCTGTTCAGGTCGGTTAGCGCGGCCTTCAGGTATTCCCAGCGAACCGTCACCTTTCTCCATTCTGGGTCGGCCAGGGCGGCCAGTGCGGCCAGCTCTCCGTCGACGGAGGGCACCAGCTTGCGTTCGTCCTGGCCGAGGTAGGTCGTGGGCTGTTCGCGGGCGATTTCAAAAGAGCCGAGATAGGAGCGGCTCAGGTACTGCACCGAGAGGTATTCGAGCTTGGCAGCCAGCTCGCTGCCTCCTTCCGGCGCCAGTTGACGGGCTTCATCCAGTACGCCCAGCAGCGCCTTGCTCAGCTCTTCCGGGTAGCGCCAGGGCAAGTCCTCCTCTTTCGGGCCAAAGGCCACGCCACGACGGATTTGCAGCACCAGTTGCTGGTGCGCGCTGCGCAGGGCATCACTGCCTTGCGGCAGGCTTTGTACCGCGCCGGCCAGTGCCTGCAGGTCGGCTTCGAGGGTGTTCAGGTGTTTCTTTTGGAAACCCTCGCCGCGTAACAGCATCAGGCTGCTGGTCGCCCGGCTGGCCTGAACCTGGATTTGCTCCTGGGGGCTGATCGCCGCGGCGAAAGCATGTGGCGCGAGGCTGGCCAGGGCTCCGAACAGGCAGAAGAAGACGTGACGAAAGAACGGCTTGTTGCGCATTCCGGGGTGCTCCTTGTTGTTTTTTTGAGCAGTGCGGAGACGGTGGGGCATATCCATCAACCGCAAGAGGGTACTGCGCCTGCGGGGTGCAGGCATGCCTCTAAAGAGTGATTCGGTTGGAAATGTGCCTGTAAGGATCGCCGGCTTGGTATGGAAGGCTGGCTCTCAATCGGACGCCAACAGCGAGACGGATTTGACCTGCACCCACAGCGCTTGTTGCCGATGGATGTTCAGCCGGTCGAAGGAGTAGCGGGTGATGCGAGCGATCATCCGCTCGTCGCCGACCTTCAGGCTGACCAGCATCTGCGCCTGGTTGTCCAGTGCCAGCCAGTGTTCGACCCGCGCCGGCAGCAGGTTGAGCAGGCTGGTGTCCTCGGCCTGCTGCAGGCTCAGGCTGACGTCCCGCGCCTTGATCTTCACCCGCACCGGCTTGCCCGCGGGCAGAGGTGCATGGGTCAGCTGCAACAGGGCGTCGGTGCCACTCAGGCGAATGCTCAGCAGGCGATAATTCGCCTCGTAGTGGCTGACGCTGCCATCGACCACGGCCTCGGCATCCTCCTCGAACAGGAAGGGCAGGTCGCTCCTCAGCAGGGTTTCCTTGAGTGGCCCGCTGGCCTGCACCCGGCCTTCTTCCAGCACCACCAGGTGATCGGCCAGGCGCGCCACCTCGTCGGGCGAATGGCTGACGTAGAGGATCGGGATATCCAGCTCCTCGTGCAGGCGTTCCAGGTAGGGCAGTACCTCCAGCTTGCGCTTGAGGTCGAGGGAGGCCAACGGTTCGTCCATCAGCAGCAGGCGTGGGCTGGTCAGCAGGGCGCGGGCGATGGCCACGCGCTGGCGTTCGCCGCCGGAGAGATTCTCCGGCATGCGCTGCAGCAGATGGCCGATGCCAAGCAGGTCGACCGCCTGCTCCAGCGGCACTCGGCGACTGTGGGCGGGGATGCGTTTGTAGCCGAACTCCAGGTTGCGCCGCACCGACAGGTGAGCGAACAGGTTGGCGTCCTGGAACACGTAACCCAGCGCGCGCCGGTGCGGCGCGACGAATTGACCGTTCGCGCTGTCCTGCCACAGCTCGCCGTTGACCTGCAGGTAACCGTCGGACGCCTGGTCCAGGCCGGCGAAGCAGCGCAGGCAGCTGGTCTTGCCCGAGCCCGAGTGGCCGAACAGTGCAGTGATGCCGCGCCCTGGCAGGCACAGGTCGACATCCAGGGCAAAGCCCGGGCGCACGATCTTGAAGCGGGCGCGGATCAGCTTCTGCGTCGTCTCGGGCGGCGTCATCGGCTGGCCGCCGAACGGATGCTCGATCATGCCCAGCCCTGCCTGACGCGGCGGCCCGAGTAGAGTGCCAGCAATACGATGAAGGAGAACGCCACCATGCCGCCGGCCAGCCAGTGGGCCTGGGCGTATTCCAGGGTTTCCACATGGTTGTAGATCTGCACCGAGGCCACCTGGGTCTTGCCGGGGATATTGCCGCCGATCATCAGCACCACGCCGAACTCGCCCACGGTGTGAGCGAATCCGAGGATGGCTGCGGTCATGAAGCCGGGTCTGGCCAGCGGCAGCACCACCGTGAAGAAGGCGTCCCAGGGATTGGCGCGCAGGGTCGCCGCCGCTTCCAGCGGCGCGCGGCCGATGGCTTCGAAGGCGTTCTGCAGCGGTTGCACGACGAAAGGCAGCGAATAGAACAGCGAGCCGATCACCAGGCCGCTGAAGGTGAAGGTCAGGGTGCCGAGGCCGAGGCTCTGGGTCAGCTGCCCGATAAAACCATGCGGGCCCATGCTCACCAGCAGGTAGAAACCGATCACCGTCGGTGGCAGCACCAGCGGCAGGGCGACGATGGCGCCGATCGGCTGTTTCAGCCAGGAGCCGGTGCGCGCCAGCCACCAGGCGATGGGCGTGCCGATCAGCAACAGCAGCACGGTGGTCAGCGAGGCCAGCTCCAGGGTCAGCAGGACGGCGTCGAAGTCGGCTTGGGTCAGGGGCATCGCGATGCTACCTCAGCGTTTGTAGCCGTAGGAGGTGATGATGGCAGCCGCTTGCGGGCCTTGCAGGTACTCGAGCAGGGCACGCGCCGCAGGATTGTCCTCGCCCTTCTTGAGCAGCAGCGCGTCCTGCCTGATCGGCGCGTACAACGCCTCCGGCACCACCCAGGCCGAGCCGCTGGCGAGCCGGCCGTCCTGGTACACCTGCGACAGCGCGACGAAACCCAATTCGGCATTGCCGGTAGAGACGAACTGCAGCGCCTGAGTAATGCTCTGCCCCTCGACCAGCTTGCTCTGCAGCGCTGCGCGCAAACCGAGCTTATCCAGCACCTGGGTCGCGGCCAGGCCGTAAGGCGCGGCTTTCGGGTTGGCGATGGCCAGGTGCTTGAACTGGTTCGCCTTGAGCACCTCGCCGTTGGCGTCGACGTAGCCCTCCTGCGCCGACCACAGCACCAGGCTGCCGATGGCATAGGTGAAGCGCGAGCCGGGCACGCCGACACCAGCGCTTTCCAGCTTGGCCGGGGTGCTGGCGTCGGCGGATAACAGCACCTCGTAAGGCGCGCCCTGCTGGATCTGCGCGTAGAGCTGCCCGCTGGCGCCGAAGGCGGCGACCAGCCTGTGCCCGCTGTCCTGCTCGAACGCGCGGGCGATCGCCTGCAACGGCGCGCTGAAGTTGGCGGCCACGGCCACCTGCACGTTCTCGGCCAGCGCGCTGGCGCTGCACGTCAGGCCAACGAGCAGCGCCAGCCAGGCACGGGGGATACGACAACCCATCGAATGACTCCTTGAGGCTTGGCTACGGACAGCGCCGGGGTGTCGGGGCGTCCCCGTGCACTTTAATCTGCGCTCGACGCTATATACAGAGAAATACAGCGCTTGGCCATCGGCAGGCGGATCAGGGATGCGCGAGGCCATGGCCTGGGCGTTTCCCGAACGACGCTTGGCGGGAGAGCGTTTGCCGCTGGAGTTGCGGGTTGCGTTGGTGAGGGGGTCACGGGCGGCGCCAGACACTGGCCAGCCAGGGCTGTTGCGCGCGCGGCAAGCCGGCCGGACGGTAGTAGTGCTGCAGTTCGACGAAGCCGGCAGCGCTCAGCAGCGCGCGCCAATTGTCCAGGTCGTAGTAGGCGCCGTAGCGGTCGCCGTTCCAGCCTTCCTGGTTGTCCCCGCGTGGGTTGGAGCTGAACAGCACGCCGCCCGGCTTGAGCGCGGCGTACAACTGATCCAGCACTCGCGGCAGTGCCTGGCTGGGGATATGGAACAGCACGGCGTTGGCGAAGATGCCGTCGAACTGCGCGGCGGGCAGGTCGAGGGCGAGGAAGTCCTGCTGCCAGACTTCGCAGCCACTGTCTGCGTGGGCCATCTCGACGAAGCGCGGGCAGCCGTCCAGACCGACGGCCGTATGGCCGAGGGCGCTGAAGGTGCGCAGGTCGCGGCCCGGGCCGCAGCCGAAATCGAGGATGCGGCAGGGTAGCTCGGCCTGGATATGGCCGAGCAGGGCGGCGATATTCTGGCTGACATCATGATCGCGGGTGCCCGCGCGAAACTCCTCGGCGCTGTCTTGGTAGTGGGCCAGGGTGAGGGCACTGATCCGGGCGAGGTCGTCGGCAGTTAGGGGCATCGGGGTAAACCTTGGGCGCAAAGCGGAGCACTATTAAAACCTGTCTGCCGATTCGCTGGTATGGCCTGCGCCGCCAACGCAGGCCGATGGTGTCGCCCGGGTTCACTCGTGCGTAGCCGGAGAGCGCCAAGGCTTGCCCGGCTACGAAATGCAGGCTGCTAGAGAAACCAGCGGTACTCCCGTGCGCTTAGTTCGTGCATGAAGGCCAGATGATCCTGGCGCTTGTTTTCGCAGTAGACCATGACGAACTCGCTGCCCAGGCCCTGGTTGACCACGGGGTGGTCGCGCATCGCCGCCACGGCGCCGAGCATGTCCTGGGGGAAGTCGATGCCGCTCTGGCGATTGTCGTTGAGCGGGGCGATGGGTTCACGCCGGGCATCCAGGCCGTGTTCCATGCCGCTGAGGATGGCCGCCAGCACCAGATAGGGGTTGGCGTCGGCGCCGGCCAGGCGGTGTTCGATGCGCAGGTTGCGGCCGTCCGACTCGGGGATGCGGATGCACGCATCGCGGTCTTCATAACCCCAGCTGGCGCGACTGGCGGCGTTGACCATGGCGCCGTAGCGGCGGTAGGCGTTGTGGTTGGCGGCGAAGATCGGCATGCAGTGCGGCAGCAGCTCCAGGCAGCCGGCCACGGCGTGGCGCAGCGGGCGTTGCTCGTCAGTCGCCAGCAGGTTGTTGCCCGCCGCGTCGTACAGGCTGACATGCACATGCATGCCGCTGCCCGGCGCCTGCAGGTAGGGTTTGCTCATGAAACTGGCGCGCTGGCCGTGCTTGAGCGCCACGCCGCGGGTGCTGCGGCAGAACAGGGCGGCCCAGTCGGCGGCGCGCAGGCCGTCGTCGCAGTGGCCGAAGTTGATCTCGAACTGGCCGGGGCCGAGTTCGGCGGTGATCACGTTGGCGTCCACGCCCTGTTCATTGGCCGCCTCGACGATCTCGTGGAGCACGTCGGCGAAGCGCGACAGGCGTTCGATGTGCATGTTCGGCTGGTCGTCGGCATCGCCGCACAGCGGGTCACGGGGGAACTGCGGCAGGCCGTCCTTGAGCGCGCGGTCGAACAGGTAGAACTCCAGCTCGAAGGCCACCACCGGGCGGATACCGCGGGCTTCCAGGCGCTTGAGTACGCGGGCGAGCACCTCACGCGGCTCGAATTCGATCGGTGCTGCGGTGCCGTCGGAGCTGATCAGCATCTGCCCCAGCGGTTGGCTTTCCCAGCGCACCGGCTTGAGCGTGCCGGGGATCAGGCGGCGCGGCGCATCCGGGTCGCCGTCGTTGAAGCAGTAGTCGCCGATCGGGTGCAGACCGCCCTGGACGCCGAGCAGTACGCAGTTCTGCGGGATCTTCAGCGGGCTGCCGGCGGCGACCTTTTCCAGCATGTCGACCGGGTAGCGCTTGCCGTAGAAATGCCCGGGAATGTCCAGGCTGATCAGGTCGACGTAGCGCACCGCCGGATACTGGGCGCGGAAGGCGCGGACTTCGCTGAGCAGATCGGGAAAGCTTGTTGTTGTGGTCATGCGTAATGATCCTGCGGGCCTGAGTGATGGGTAATGCGACGTTCAACGGGTTAACGCTGCGCAGCCTCGGTAGGAGCCAGCTTGCTGCGGTTCGGCGCTCCGACGATGCTTTTGACCTACAAAGATCGCCAGCAAGCTAGCTCCTACGAAACGGTTGTTTAGCGAAATACCCAGAGCACCCGAGTGGGTTGGTCGGTGAGGTTGGCGTAACGGAACTGACTGTGTGGCGGCAATTGAAAACTGTCGTTGGGGCCCAGGGTCACGGCTTGCGGGTCGTCGCCCAGCCAGATGCTCAGCTCGCCCTCGAGGACGAAGCCGCCTTGCTCGGAACTGTCGTCCAGGTGCCCTTCGCCGCTGCTGGCGCCGGGCGCCAGATGGCTTTCGAGCATGGAGAAGCCGGCCGACATGCTCGGCGACACCAGCACGTCGGTGATCCCTCCGGCATAGTAGAGCGTGCGTCGCTCGCCGGGACGGGTCACCCAGCGCAGTGCGCGCGGCTTGCTCAGGCTGTAGAAATAGGTGGTCGGTACGCCCAGGGTTTCGCTGATCGCGGTGAGATCGGCCACGGTGGGGCGCGACAGACCGCGTTCGACCTGGGAGAGAAAGCCCACCGAGCGGCCGATACGCTCGGCCAGTTCGCCGAGGGTGAGGTTCTTGTGCTTGCGCAGGTCGCGAATCAGTATCGCCAGACCTTCTATTTCGTCCTGCATGTCCATGTTGATCTCTCGTCAAAAAATCGGGTGTGGGCCGGGCGGCGATCCGCTTGAGCCAAACGCGGCCCGGCCCTCGCTACGGGTTCAAAGCACATCGCGCAGCCGGTACCAGGCCTTGCCGGCGGCTTCCAGCGGCGCGGCCAGTAGCGCGCCACCGGGGAAGCGCGGGTTGCCGATGGCCTGGTACAGCGCCAGCAGTTCCGCGTCGCCGAGAATCGCCTCGCTCACCGCACGGGCGCCGGCCAGGGTCGGCAGTACGCCGTGACCGGAGAAACCCTGCAGCCAGTAGCGCTGGCCCTGGCAGCCGATATCCGGGGTGCGCTGCATGCTGACGTCGATATGCCCGCCCCAGGCGAACTCCAGCTCGACTCCGCGCAGTTGCGGAAATACCCGCTCCAGATAGGGCCGGGTGGCACCGGCCACGTCCTTGGGGATGCCGCCCAGGTAGGTGCAGCCGCCGCCGAACAGCAGGCGCTGGTCCGGAGTCAGGCGGAAATAATCGGGGACGAACTGGTTGTCGATCACGCAACTGTTGTGCGGCAGCAGCGAGTGCGCCAGCTCGGGGTCGAGCGGCGCCGTGGCGACCTGATAGGAACCGACCGGCAGCAGGCGGCTGGCCAGCTGGCGATCGAGCCCATCGATGTAGGCGTTGCAGGCCAGCACCAGCACATCGCTGGTTACTTCGCCCCGGGCGGTACGGGCGACAAAGCCTGCGCTGGTTTCGCGGTAATCCAGCACCTGGCTCTGTTCGAAAATCTGCCCGCCTGCCTGCTCGATGGCGCTGGCCAGGCCTTGGGCCAGTTTCAGCGGGTTGAGGTGGGCGGCCTCGGGGTCATAGAGTGCGGCCAGGTAGCGCGGGCTGGCGATCCACTCGGGCAGTTCCTCGCCGTCGATAAAGCGCATGTGCGGGTAGCCCCACTTCTCCACGGCGTCCTGCTGCGCCTCGCGCAGTTGCGCAATGCGGCGTTGTTGCACGGCGGTCCACAGGCTGCCGACCCGGTAATCGACGTCGAAACCATGCCGCCCCGGCAGTTCGCGCAGCTCAGCGGCGGCCCAGCGCATGCTGTCCCACAGGCGGCGGGTGCGTTCCTGGCCCAGGGCCTGCTCCAGCGGCGGCATATCGCAAGACCAGCCGAGCAGCGCCTGGCCGCCATTGCGCCCGGAGGCGGCCCAGGCCACCCGGCTGGCTTCCAGCAGGATCACCCGCTTGCCGGCCAGGGCCAGGCGCAGCGCCGTGTGCAGGCCGCTGAAGCCGGCGCCGACGACCAGGACGTCGCAGTTCAGCCGCTCGTGCAGGGTTGGCCGCAAGGCAAGCGGGCCGGGAAAGGTTTGCGCGTAGTAACTGGCGACATGCTGGGCGGATTGTTTGAACACGGCACGCCTCATGAAATTAACAATATTTAATTTCATGAAAAAATACACGGTTTAATTCATAAAGCCAAGCCGCAATTCGCGGCGTCGATCAGAGGCGGTGACAATATCGAGCGCAACACCGCCGCGGCGTTCGCAGACGGCCGCAGTAGGCGAGCGTTTTTTCACAGCCTTCCTGTCGTGTACCGACAGCGGGGGCATGAGTGTTATTGAGCAGACCCAGAGGGGATAGGCAGCGGGCATAACGCCGCCTGCGTCGCCTCGGCGGACTATTCGGTCAGGATTGGCTGACCTGGTTGCGGCCGCCGTGCTTGGCCCCATAGAGGGCGCGGTCGGCGCGCTCCAGCAATTCGCCGGCATCCTTTGCACCTGGTTCGGTCGAGGCGATACCGGCGCTCAGGGTGACCGAGAACTCGCTGTCGCCGGCGATGAAGTGCAGTTCGGCAAAGCGTTGACGTATTTCATCGAGCACCCGCCGGGCCTGATCGGCCGGACAGTCGGGCAGCACCACGAGAAACTCTTCGCCGCCATAGCGGCCCAGGCTGTCGACCCGGCGCAGGCGCTGGCGCAGCAGGTTGGCCAGGGCGCGGATCACGTTGTCGCCGGCGACGTGGCCGTAGCTATCGTTGACCTGTTTGAAGAAGTCGATATCCAGCATCGCCACGCTGGCCGGTTTGCCGCTGCGTTGCGCGCGTTCGAGCTCGATGCCGACCTGATCCTTGATGTCGGCATGCTTGAGCAGGCCGGTCAGGCTGTCGCGCGACAGGGCGATGCTCAGCAGGCGGGCGCGCTGGGCACGGGAGAACACGGTGGTGACCAGGGCATTGTCGGCGATGGGCTTGCTGACGAAGTCGTCGCCGGCTTTGATCAGGGCTTTCATCTGCCGGGTGCTGTCGGTCTCGGCTGACAGGTAGATGATCGGCACCCGCAGCCAGTCGTCGTTGAAGCGGATGATCTGCGCCAGTTCGGGGCCGGTGCAGTCCGGCATGTTGACGTCGAGCAGTACCACCTCCGGGTTGAAACGGCTCATGGCGGCGAAGATCTCCGCTGGCGTGTCGAGCACTTCGACCAGCATGTTGGCGTCGCGCAGGATCAGGCTGTAGCGGCTGGCCAGGTCGTGGTCGTCATCGACGATCAGCACTCGGTAGGGCTCGCCCTGCTGCTGGGCGAAACAGCGCTCCAGACGGTTCTCCAGCTGGGGAATGTCCACCGGTTTGGTGAAGTAACCCATGGCGCCGACCCGTACCGCCTCCAGGTGGGTGGCAAAGTCGTCCTCGGTGGTAATCACCAGCAGCGGCAGTGGATGCTCCAGGCGCTGTTGCAGGGCGGCGGCGTAGGTCAGACCGGTTTGTTCGCTATCGTCGAGGTTGACGTCGATGATCAGCACATCCGGCAGGCGCCGCTGCAGCGCCGCGTCGAAATCGGCAATGCAGCTGAAGAGCTCGGCGTGGTAGCCGAAGTTGCTCAGGGTCAGGCGCATGTTCTCGCCAACGCTGGCCTCGTCCTCGAGGATGTAGATGCAGTGCACGTCGGTTTCGGCTTTCAGCAACGTTTGCGCACGAGCGCGGCCGTTCGGCGCCGGCTCGCCCTGCACGCCTTGCGCGGCGAACTGCTGCAATTGCTGGATGAATTCCTGCAGACCCTGGTCCTTCAGGCGCAGGCTTTCCATCCAGTGGATGGCCTGTTGTTCGAGTTCATGGGCGCGCTGGCCGATGCTGGCGAAGCCGAAGGTGCCGGCCGCGCCCGCCAGTTTGTGCAACTGATCGCGCAGGCTGCGCAGCTGCTGCAGTTGTGTCTGGTGGTCGCCGGCTTGCAGCAGTTGCGCCTTGCTGGCCAGTTCGGGCAGTTCCTGCGCCAGGCGTTCGGCGAATTTTTCGCTGAGCAGTTGCAGCTGACGCTGCAGTTCGCTGGTCGGGGGGTGCGCTTCAGCCATGAGCACGGTTCCATATTTGTCGAATCTGGGCGGCCAGTTGCATCGGATCGAAGGGCTTGATGATCACGTCGCAGGCGCCAAGACCGCGGTAATGCTCGGTCTCGGCAGGTTGCACCTTGGCGGTCATGAACACCACCGGAATCTGGTCGATATTCACCAACTGGGCGATTTTCGCCAGGGTTTGCGGGCCATCCATGCCCGGCATCATCACATCCAGCAGGATGAAGTCGGGAGCGAAACCCTGTACCTGATCCAGTGCATCCTGGCCGCACGAGCAACTCAGCACCCTGAAACCGCCGACGGCCTCCAGGGCAACCTTGACTACCGCCTGGATCGAAGGGTCGTCTTCCACATGCAGGATGCGCGACAGTTCAGGCATTGGAGGATTCCTTGGTGGGCGGCCGGCGCTTGGTGGGCAGCAGGCGCTTGGTGGGCGGCCGGCGCTTGGTGGGCAGCAGGCGCTTGGCCGGCAGCCGGCGCGCGCGAATAGTGAGCAAGTGTTGCGTGCCCATGGGAGACTCTCCCGGTGCGGCGTCCGCCAGGCGGAACTATTCGCCGAACAGCACCGAGCGAGAGAGTACCACCATCGGTAGGCGCAGGTGCAGCGGCCGGAGTTCCTCGAGCAGCTCCAGGCCGAGGCCGTCGGGGAGCTTGAACTCCAGCAGGATCGGTCCGCAGCGGCCGTGGGCCAGGCCAGTGAGGCGGGGCGCTGCAACCGCTTTCTGAGGCGCCGGTGCTGCGTTTGTCGGGGCGCGCCGCTCATGGCTCGGTGCCGTTCGCCAGCGGCAGTTCGAACCAGAAGGTTGCGCCTTGGCCGGCGACCGAGTCGAAGCCGATCTGCCCGCCCATGCGCTCGATCAGTTCCTTGCTGATGGCCAGGCCGAGGCCGGTGCCGCCTTTCTGCCGGCTGTCGCTGGCATCGGCTTGAGAAAACTTGAGGAATATGCGGTTTTTGAAGCTGGCTTCGATACCCGGGCCCTTATCGCTTACGCATACCCGTACCGAGGATCCACGTCGTTCGCTATAAAGGCGAACCTGCGCACCGGGAGGGGAAAACTTGATCGCGTTGGAGAGGAAATTGGCCAGTACCTGCTGCAGGCGCGAGACATCCACCTGAACCTCGAATGGCGGGCTATCGAGGCGCACTACTTCTACATCATGCTGCTGAGCATAGGCCTGGTTACTGAGGGCGCTGTCATCGAGCAGGTGGTTTAGATCATGCGGTTGCATGTTGAAGGGCATCTTGCCGGCGATCAACTTCTCCATGTCCAGCAGGTCGTTGATCAAAAGGCTCAGGCGGGTGCTGTTGTGCTGCGCTATTGTCAGCATTTCACTTATATTCGCCGGTACTTCGCCGAATACGCCGCCATTGATCAGGCCGAGCGAGCCGGCAATCGAGGTCAGCGGGGTGCGCAGCTCGTGGCTGACGGTGGAGACGAATTCGCTTTTCATCCTCTCGATCTGTTTACGCTCGCTGATATCGCTGATGAAACCATGCCATAGCACACTGCCGTCGTTCATTCGTTGCGGGGTGGCGCGACCTTCGACCCAGATCAGGCCCTTTTCCGGATGTTGCACACGGTATTCCTGTTGCCAGATTTGCAGGGTTGCTGCGGACTGATTGATGGCGCTCGTAACCTGGGCAAGATCATCCGCATGGATATGCATTAATGCCTGGCTGGCGTCGTTCTGGACCTCGCCGCAGCTCACGCCGTAAATGTCTCGAATGCCCGGGCTGGTATAGGGGAAGCAACTGCTGCCATCGGGGCGTAAAAGATACTGATAAACCATCCCGGGCAGGTGGACTGCCAGCTTGTGCAGACGCTGCAGAGCTTCTTCCCTGTGGCTGAGATCATGGGCGATACACAGGTAGCCTTGGGGGGGCTGGTCATCCAGGCAGATTTGCGAAAAGGTCAGGAGTACCGGCAGTCGACGACCCTGTAGATCCCACAGACTGGCTTCGTGTATGTCGGAAACCATGCTGAGCAGGTGTTTGAACGATTGTGGCTCAGCGCTCGGCGTCTGCTGCTCTTGCTGTTCTGGCGTTCCCGGCAGCGGTTGTTGCTGCAACAGGTTATCGAGTGGCTGGCCGAGCAACTGTTGCGCGCGATAGCCGAGTAGGCGAGTGACTCCGGGACTGATCTGCTGGATCAAGCCGGCCTCGTCGGTAACCAGCACCGCACTGCCGGCGTTGCGAAACATGGCCTTGTGTAGCGCTGCTTGTTCGCGTTGGCGTCGTGCCTGCAAGCGCAGTTCGAATAGCTGCACGGTCTGCTGGGCCAGCAGGCTCAGGGCCTGGCGCTGCTGGTCATTAAGGTGGTGCGGCTGGCTGGCTATCACACACAGGGTGCCAAGGTTGTGGCCCTGACTGTTGGGCAGAGGCATGCCGGCGTAGAAACGGATATTCGGGGCGCCGGTGACCAATGGATTATCGCAAAAGCGCGGATCAAGCAGGGTATTGTCCACCTCGAAGAGCTCGGCGCCGTTGATCGCATGGGCGCAGAAGGCTATTTCCCGCGGTGTTTCAGGGGCCTCCAGACCTAGCCTGCTCTTGAACCATTGGCGCTCGGCATCGATCAGCGAGATCAGGGCGATGGGCGTGCCGCAGATCTGCGCGGCCAGGGTGGTAATGGTGTCGAATATTGCCTCGGCAGGCGTGTCGAGCAGCTCGTAAGCCAGCAGTGCTTCCAGGCGGCTTGGCTCGTTGGCGGGGCTGGATGGGTGTCCCGGATGCTCGTTCATGGCGTGGGGCTCTGCCTACCTGAAGCGTTGATGGGGAGCTCGATCCAGAAGGTACTGCCCTGGTTCTCGAGCGAGTCGAAGCCGATTTGCCCGCCCATGCGTTCGATCAGTTCCTTGCTGATGGCCAGGCCGAGGCCGGTGCCGCCTTTCTGCCGGTTGTCGCCGGAATCGGCCTGGGAAAACTTGCTGAAAATTCTGGCCTTGAACGCTTCGGGAATACCCGACCCCTGGTCGCGCACGCTGATCCGTATCTGCTCGCCCCGGAGCTGCACGGCGACCTCGACGACCTGTCCGGCGGGCGAAAACTTGGCCGCATTGGACAGCAGGTTGGCCATGACCTGGGCCAGGCGCTGGCTGTCGACCCGTACCTTGACAGCCGGGATGGGCTCGAGCAGCTGCAGCTGCACCCGATACTGGCTGGCATAGGGCTGGTTCTGCGCGATGGCCTGGGCGAGCAACGGCTGCAGGGGGTGCTCGCTCAGCTCGATCGGCATCTTGCCGGCCACCAGCTTGTCCATGTCCAGCAGGTCGTTGATCAGCTGACTGAGGTGCTGGCTGTTGTCCTGGGCGATCGTCAGCATCTGTTGCATGCTCGCCGGCACCGCGCCGAGCACGCCGCCATTGATCAGGCCGAGGGAGCCGGCAATGGCGGTCAGCGGGGTGCGCAGTTCATGGCTGACGGTGGAAACGAACTCGTTTTTCATCTGCTCGACGCGCTTGCGTTCGCTGATGTCGCGGATCACCGCGATGAAGCGCCGCTGGCCCTGGTGGCGGATCTGCGACACGGCCAGTTCCATGGCGAAGGATTCACCATTGCGGCGCAGGCCGGTGAGCTCGCGGACCGTGCCGATCAGCCGGGTTTCGCCGGTTTGCCGGTAACGCGCCAGGTAGCCATCGTGGGCCGACCGCTCTGGTTCGGGCATCAGCAGGCTGACGTTGTGCCCCACCACCTGGGCCAGGCTATAGCCGAACACTTCTTCTGCGGCGTGGTTGAAGGTCTCGATACAGCCGAGTTCATCGATGGTAACGATGGCGTCCAGCACGTTGTCGAGCAGGGTGTGCAGGTAGTGCTCGCGTTCGCGGACGGCCCGCTCGGCCGCGACCCGCTCGCTGAAATCCTGAATTTGTGAGATGAAGTGCACCGGCCGGCCCTGGCCATCGCGCACCAGCGACACGCTGAGCAGTACCCAGATGGTCCGGCCCTGGCGATCCAGGTAGCGTTTCTCCATCTGGTAACCGTTGCTCCGTCCGGCCAGCAGGTCCTCGACATTTTTCAGGTCGATGGCCAGGTCGTCGGGATGGGTGACCTGCTGGAAGTCGCTGGCCAGCAGTTCTTCGTGGCTGTAACCGAGCATGCGACAGAGTTCGTCGTTGACGGCCAGCCAGCGCCCCTCGGGACTGACCAGGGCCATGCCCTGGGGCGCGGTGTTGAAGGCATTGCTGAACAGTTGCTGGCTGAGTTCGAGTTCGTCTTCGATCTGCTTGCGTTCGCTGATGTCCCAGATGAAACCGTCCAGCCACAGCAGCTTGCCCTGGCCGTCATATTCGCCGCGGCCTTTTTCCCGTATCCAGACGCTGTGGCCGTCGGCATGCTGCAGGCGATAGGTCAGCTCGAACACGTCTTTGTGCGCGATCTGTTCCTTGATCGCGCAGGTGTCGGCGCGGTCGTCCGGATGGATCACGCTGGCAAAGCTGCGCACCCGGTTGTCGATGAAGTCGCTGGCCGGGTAGCCGCTCAGGTGCTCGATTTCATCGCCCATGAAGCGCATGGTCCAGTCGGCGTCGTAACGGCAGCGGTAGACCACCCCAGGCAGGTTGGCGACCATGCGGCGGAAGCGGCTTTCGCTCTTTTCCAGGGCGCGGGTGGCCTGCTGCAGGGCGCTGACATCGGTGGCGATGCCCAGGTAGCCGTGGCTACTGCCTTGCTCGTCGCGGATGGCGCTGATTGTCAGGTTGACGATGCGCGACTCGCCGTCCTTGCGCACATAGGTCCACTGCCGGGCTCTCGTCTCCTCGCCCTGGATAGTGGCGACGAACACCTCGAAACCATGGAACTCACGGCCCAGCTCGCGGCTCAGTTCGCTGCTGCGGACACGCAGCTCTTCGGGTTGGTGAAACAGCATCGGCGAGTGCTGGCCGATGACTTCCTCGGCTGAATAGCCGGTGAGCAGTTCGGCACCAGGATTGAACAGGCTGATCACCCCGCGGGTATCGGTGGCGATAATGGCAACCCCGGTGGCCGAGTCGAGTATGGCCTGGAGGAAGGCACGGGCCTCCTGCACCTGGGCTTCGCGCTGCTTGAGTTCGCTGACGTCCTGCACGATGCCGGCCAGCAGGGTCATGCCCCCCTGTGCGTCGGCCTGCAGGCGGGCCAGTTCGTGGACCCAGCGGATCTCGCCATCGGGGCGTACGATGCGATGCACCACGTCGTGCAGGTCGCCTGCCAGCCCCCGTTGTTCGCTGGCCGCGACCAGAGCCCGGTCGGCGGGGTGCACGCAATCCTGGAACGCCTCGACGGTCGGGGCAAAGACCTCGGCGTCATAACCGAAAATGTCGAAAATGGTGCTCGACCAGTCCAGCTCGCCAGTCTGCAGATTGGCTTGCCAGTGGCCCAGGCGGGCGATCCGCTGGGCCTGATCGAGGCGCTCCAGCAGGGTCTGGCGGGTCTGCTCCTGCTGCTGACGCTCCAGGGTCGCGCCGATCCAGCGGGCGAACAGACGGAGAAATTCGCGGTCGGCCTCATCGAATGCCTGGCTGCGCGCCTCGGGCGAGGCGAAGCACAGGGTGCCGAAACGCTGGCCGGCGACCCAGATGGCGATGCCGATGTAGGTTTCCAGGGTAAACAGCGGGTAGCAGGGGTGGGCGGCGTGAACCGATTGGCCCATGTATTCGATGGCCAGCACTTCATCGCTGTGCAGGGTGAGGCTGCAGTAGGTGTCGCCCAGGGGGAAGTGCTGGCCGTCACTGAGTGCGCCCGCCGGGGAAACCTGCACCCGTACCTGGTAATCCTCGGCCTCGATCTGGCTGATGATCGCCAGCGGCACCTGGTAGAAACTGGCACCCAGTTGCAGAGCCTGGCGCAGCTGCTCCTGGCTACTCAGGGCGGGCAGGGCGGCAATTTCGTTGAGTACGCGCAGGGCTGCTTGCTGGCGCTGCAGGTGTTGCTGGGCCTGCTCGCGTTGCACGTCACGGCGCAGCGCCTCGATCAACTGACCGAGGGTGGCGAGCAGGGGCTGCAGCTGCTCGGCCAGGCTCTGCGGATAGCCGTCTGCGCGGTTGGCCAGGCCGAGCACGCCCACCAGGCGGCCGTGGACATGAATCGGCAGGCCGGCAAACGCCAGCAGCGGCGGATGCCCCGCGGGTAAACCAGCGCTGTGCGGATGCGGCGCAGGCGCATTGCTGATCAACGCCTCGCCGCTGCGCAGGACCTGGCCGAACAGCGTGTCGAGATTGCGCAACTCCATGCCCTGGGCCGAACGCTCGGCATAGAACGCGGCACTGGCGCTGTCCCAGGCAATATTGCTGATGCTGTAGGTGTGCAGGTAGGGCGCGCCCTGTTGATCCTCGAGCACTTCGCCGATGAAACCGAACTGGCTGGCAGTCAGTTCGAGAATGCGCGCAAGCAGCGCATCGAAGGCTTCGCGCTGGTTCTGTGCGGTGATATAGGCCGCCTGAGCCTGGGCGATCACCGCCAGCAATTGCCGTGATTGCTCGCTCTGCTGGTGCCTGTGCTGCAGTTCGTCGCGGTGGCGGCTGATCAGGGCTTGGCTGGCATGGCGGGTGCTCTGCAACAACAACAGGAGCAGGGCTTCGGCGCCGAGCCAGGCCAGCAGCCATTTGCCGAGCAGCCACTGCTGGTTGCTGCGGTGCCGGGCGTACTGTTCGCTGACGTCGCGCCAGGTCAGGGCAACGGCTGCGGTGCTGTGGCCGGCAGTGTGCGCCGAACGATAGCCAGGCAGTACCGCTTGAGTGAGCAGGTAGGTGCGTCCCTGGTCTTCGAGCAGCTTGAGGGTGTCGCCGGCAGCGGGGGCGGGCAGCAGCCGCTGGGCCTGCCAGTTCTGCACCTGGATGCGCGAGTAACCTTCCAGCTGCCAGAAGCTCGATGCACCGCGCACCTCGCCAGTGAGCGGCGGTTGCCCGTTGCGCTCGAGGCGCAGGGCGACCCCGGCATCCAGCTCCTGATCCAGCTGTTGCAGGTCGTTGTGCAGGCTCAGGGTGACTTCCAGGGCACCGATGGTTGCAGGCTTGAGCGTGCCATCCACCTGCAGCGGGGTCATCGCGCGCATCACCAGGCTGTCGGCGCCGAGACCCAGGCCGGCTTTGCTCTGCTCATCCTGGAGGACATCGATCAGCATCGGCCGCTGCGCATCGGGACTGTCGCCAAAGTGTTCGGGCTGGTGCACGCGCAGCAGGACTTCGTTGCTGGGGGCGAGGTGGATATACAGCTTGAACGGGTGGCTGCTCTGCAGGTTGCGCCAGCGCGGGGCCAGGCGGGTGTAGAGCTGGTTGCGGATGGCGTTTGCCGCTGCCCGATCCGGCGTGCCGCTGTTGTGCAGGGCATAGGCCTGGCGCACCAGTTCGACGGCCCAGGAGTCGGCGGCCATGCTCTCGGCCAGCAGCTGCGCCTGATCCAGTTGGCGCCGTTGCGTGCTGTGCAGCGCCAGACGCTGCAGGTCGGCCTGCTTGCTCATCTGCAGTTGCCAGAAGGTTTCCCGTTCGCTCAGGGCCAGCCAGCCCAGCCCGGCAAAGAACAGCGCCAGGCCGAGACTGCCGAGGCCGACTATCCAGCGGATCGCCGCGGATTTTCCCTCGCCGTTCATGCTCGACCTGCCGAGCGAGCCGGCGACATTCAGGTCAGCCCGGCGAGGCGGCGCAGGCGCGCCTGAGCGTTGCTGTCGGGGCTGGGGGTCAGCTCACAGGCAGCCAGGCGCATGAGCACGGCTGCGCGTTTGACGCTGTTGTTGGGCAGGGTGTAGCAGGCGCCGATCAGTTCGCGCAGGGCCATGGGTAGCTGCCAGCGCGCCTTGATGGCAATCGCGAAGGGTGAACTGAATTGCCCAAGCGCTTGCATGACCTGTTCTTCGCCGAGGTCATGGCCACGCTTCTCCCAGACCTGGGCCAGATAGAGCACGCAGAGCTCGCCCATGCGGTGCAGCAGCGCCGCGCTATGAAAGGGCGCCGGATCCAGGCTGCATTGGCGGGCCAGGGCCATGCTGGTTTCGGCCAGCTGTTCGCTGGCGTCCAGATGCGCATCGGCGAGCCTGCGCAGGAGCGGATTTTCCAGGGCACCGGATTGGCGCAGGGCCAGACCCATGGCCAGGTTGAGGCTGGTCGCCGCGCCTAGTTTGTGCAGCGCCTCAAGCAGGCTGACGCACGGGCGGCCGGCAGTGTTGTAGGCACTGCTGTTGGCCACGGACAGCAGCCGGGCATTCAGGGCCGGGTCCTGGCGCCAGTCTTCGGCCAGCTCGCGCAGGCTCAATTGCTCGCCCTTGAAGCTTTGCAGGAGGCGATCGCGGATGCCCTTGTTCAGCGGCAGGTCCAGTTCGCTGGCCGGCAGTTCCTGCAGGAAAGCCGCGAACTCTTTTTCGCCAGCGGCGCGGGCCGGGTTCTTTTCCTCGGCCGCAGGCAGCAACTGGTCCAGGCTGGCGGCTACGCGCGAGGCCTGGAAGGGTTTGCTGATGAAGGCGTTGATGCCCAGCGCGCGCACTTCCATCACGCTGCTGCGGTCGGCGCGGCCGGTGATCATCACCAGCGGCACCTCGCGGTTTTGCTGGCGAACCTGTTTGAGCAGCCGGGTGCCTTCACCGTCCGGCAGGTTCCAGTCGCTGATCAGCAGATCGCTGGGCTGTTGCTGCCAGTCCGCCAGGGCCTCGGCCACGCTGCCCAGGCAGACGATGTCGGCATGCGGGCGCAGGCTCAGAACGATCTGCTTGAGCAGATCGGCGATCCAGTGATCGTCTTCGAGAATCAGTACCCGCATAGGTGTTGGCTATTCCTTGGTTCTGCTGCCAATGATGCTTGATTGGTCAGGACGCCGCTACGCTTGGTTGCGGCTCGGGTTCGACCGGTTGTGGCCGGCCGAACAGATAGCCTTGGCCATAGTCGCAGCCGATCTGGCGGAGGAACTCCATCTGCTCCGGCCGTTCGATGCCTTCGGCCAGTACCTTGAGATCCAGGCTGTGACCCAGGGCCACTACCGCGCGGGTAATGGCGACATCGTCGCTGTCGTGGGGCAGGCCGCGGACGAAACTCATGTCGAGCTTGAGCTTGTGCACCGGCAGGCGCTTGAGCCGGGCCAGAGAGCTGTAGCCGGTGCCGAAGTCGTCGATCGCCAGGCGTACACCCAGGGTTCGCAGGCGCTCGAGCAGCGCCAGGGCCGCATCCGGGTTGTCCATCACTGCGCTTTCGGTGACTTCCAGTTCCAGGCAGGCGGGGTCCAGGCCGGTGTCGGCCAGCACCCGGGCCACCTGCAGATCCAGTTCGCCGCGGCTGAACAGCCGGCTGGAGACGTTGACGGCGACGAAGCGCGGCGCCTGCGTCTGAGTTTGCCAGAACACCATCTGCCGGCAGGCCTGGCGCAGTACCCAGGCGTCGATGGCGCCGATCAGGCCGCTTTCTTCGGCGATCGGAATGAATTCTCCGGGAGGCACCAGGCCGCGCTGCGGATGCTGCCAGCGCACCAGCGCCTCGACCCCGAGCAGTTCGCCGCTGGCCAGGTCGTGCAGCGGCTGGTAGTAGACGCGCAATTCCTGGTTATCCAGGGCATGGTGCAAGGCACTGATCAGGTCGACGCGCAAGCGGGCGAACTCGGTCAGCTCCTGGGTATAGAAGGCATAGCCTTCGCGACCGCTGCTCTTGGCCTTGGACAGCGCCGAGTCGGCGTTGCGCAGCACTTGCTCGAGGTTTTCCGCATCGCCGGGGAACAGGCTGATGCCGATGCTGGCGCTCATGTAGAACTCATGTTTCTCGAGGTTGAACGGTGCCCCCAGGCTGTTCAGCAGTTGCTGGGCCAGGCTGGCGGCCTGGGCCGCATCCAGGCAGTTTTCGCAGAGCAGGCCGAACTCGTCACCGCCCAGGCGCGCCAGGGTCATGCCTTGATTTAGTTGTGCGACCAGGCGTTCGCCGACCGCCTTGAGCAGCAGGTCGCCGATGTTGTGGCCCAGGCTTTCGTTGATGTGTTTGAAGTGATCGAGGTCGATCAGCAGCACCGCGCCCTGCTGCGCCGATTTGGCGCGTTTGAGGGCGTTTTCGACCCGCTCGGTGAACAGCAGGCGGTTGGGCAGCCCGCTCAGCGGATCATGGTGGGCCAGGTGGTCCAGTTCGCTCTGCGAGCGCTTCAAGGCGCTGATGTCGGAGAATACCGCGACGTAGTGGCTGAGCTCGCCTTTGTCTCCGTGGATGGCGCGGATGCATTGCCACTGCGGGTAGATTTCGCCGTTCTTGCGCCGGTTCCACACCTCTCCGCTCCAGGTTCCGCGATTTTGCAGGGCGTGCCACAGGCTCTGATAGAACTCGCGGTCGTGGCGTCCGGATTTCAGCAGGGCAGGGTTCTGGCCGAGTACTTCCGCTTCGTTGTAGCCGGTAATACGGGCGAAGGCCGGGTTGACGTGGACGATGTGCTGCTCGCTATCGGTGACCAACACGCCGTCCTGGGTCGCGTCGAACACGGCGGCGGCTTGGCGCAGGCTGTGTTCATCGGCGCGCCGTTGGCTGATGTCGCTGGCGGTGCCGATAAAGCGCTCCGCTCGGCCGCGAACGTCGAGCTGTAACTGCCCGCGTGACTGGATCCAGCGGTAGTCGCCATCCTGGTGGCGCATGCGCAGGGTCACCTCGAACGCCTCCTGGCTGGCGTTGTCCCAGATAGTGGCGATGGCTCGCTCATGGCGAGCGCGGTCGTCGGGGTGCAGCTGTTGCAGCCAGAACGTCCGGCTGTTGCCCAGTGCGGCCGGTTGCAGGCCGAGCAGGGCGGCGTAACCCTCCGAGAAAAATACCTTGTCGCTGCCCAGGTCCCAGTCCCACAAGCCTTCCCTGGCCGACTCCAGGGCCAGGTTCAGACGCTCTTCGCTGGTGCGCAGGGTTTGGCGCATACGCGCCTGCTGGCGCAGGTGGGAACACAGGATCAGGTACAGCAGGACGCTGCTGAGCAGAACGAAGCACAACCCCTTGAGCAGCTGTACCTGTTCGACACGTTCGGCAGGCAGGTGCAGCCAGGCCAGCAGGGCGTCACTGAAGAAGATCCACAGTCCGGCAATCAGCAGGTAGACCAGACTCAGGCGCACCGCTCCTTGGTGTAGGCTCATAAGGCGTCCATTGGTTCTCTAAGTGGGCACTGTGATAGGAGGGCGCTGTGATAATAGTGCATACAGCGGTTCGGCATTTTTATCTAAAAGACCAGCTGGGTTTCTGATCAGCATCAAGGATGATTAACGGTGGTCTGAACCAATCAGTCACGCCACGTTTCCCTTTCAAGAGGCACTCGGCTCATGTGGTACCACGGATTTCTCGACCTGTCGGTCTGGCAGTTGATCGTTGCTGTCCTGGTGATGACGCACATCACCATAGTCGGCGTCACGGTGTACCTGCATCGTTATTCTGCCCATCGCGCCCTGGAGTTGCATCCGGCGCTGAAACATTTCTTTCGTTTCTGGCTGTGGTTGACCACCGGGCAGAACACCCGCGAATGGACCTCCATCCACCGCAAGCACCACGCCAAGTGCGAAACCGTCGACGACCCGCACAGCCCGGTGATCAAGGGCCTGGGCACGGTATTGCGCACCGGCGCCGAGCTGTATCAGCAAGAGGCGAAGAACCCGGAAACCCTGCGCATCTACGGCAAGAACTGCCCGGACGACTGGATCGAGCGCAACCTCTACTCGCGCTATACCTTTGGCGGCGTGACCCTGATGGCGCTCATCGACCTGGCCCTGTTCGGCGTGATCGGCATCAGCGTCTGGGCGATCCAGATGATGTGGATTCCGCTCTGGGCGGCCGGGGTGGTCAACGGTCTCGGGCATGCCGTCGGCTACCGCAATTTCGAATGCCGCGACGCGGCGACCAACCTGCTGCCGTGGGGCATCCTGATCGGCGGTGAAGAACTGCACAACAACCACCACACCTATCCCAACTCGGCCAAGCTGTCGGTGCGCAAGTGGGAATTCGACATGGGCTGGGCCTGGATCCAGCTGTTCAGCCTGCTCGGCCTGGCCAAGGTGCAGCGCGTGGCGCCGATCGCCCATCGCATCGAGGGCAAACGCCATCTGGATATGGACACCGCCATGGCGATCCTCAACAACCGTTTCCAGATCATGGCGCAGTACCGCCAACTGGTGATCGGTCCGCTGGTCAAGCAGGAGCTGGCCAAGGCCGACGCCTCGGTGCGCCATCAGTTTCACCGCGCCAAACGCCTGCTGGGCCGCGAGCCGAGCCTGTTGCACGACCAGCAACAGCTGCGCATCGACGCCATGCTGGCGCAGAGTCAGGCGCTCAAGGTGATCTACGAGAAGCGCCTGGCGCTGCAGCAGATCTGGCTCAAGACCAGCGCCAATGGCCACGAAATGCTCGAAGCGATCAAGCAGTGGGTCCACGAAGCCGAAATCAGCGGTATCCATTCGCTGCGTGAGTTCGCCGAGCAACTGAAGACCTATTCGTTGCGCCCGGCCGCTGCCGCCTGAGCACGGCTGTCCGAGCCCGCCGTTCGGCGGGCTTTTTGTTTGCTGCGCTGACAACCTTCTATGCTGCCCCCATGGTTCAAACCTTCACCAGGATGGCGACTGTTTATGGACGAGTGCAGCAACTCATCGGAGCAACTGCAAGACCTGACTCTGGCGCTGCTGCACAGCCGTGCCGAAGTCGAGCGCCTGCGTGAGCGCGAGCGACTCTTCAGCACCCTGCTCGGTAGCGTCAATGCGGTGCTCTGGGCGTTCGACTGGCAGGCGCAGCGCGTGATCTACGTCAGCCCGGCCTACGAGCGGGTTTTCGGCCGCTCTGCCGCGTTGCTGTTGGCCGATTACGGTGAATGGCGCAACAGCATCTACCCGGACGACCTCGACTACGCCGCCGAGAGCCTGGCCAAGGTGCTGGAAACCGGCGCGGTGGAAACCCGCGAGTACCGCATCATTCGCGTCGACGGGGAGTTGCGCTGGCTCAGCGACAAATGCTTTATCAGTCGTTCGAGTGAGGCCGGGCAAGCGCAGATCATCGTCGGCATCGCCGAAGACATCACCGACAAGAAGCAACTGGAAGGCGAGCTGCATCGCCTGGCAACCACCGACGTGCTGACCCAGAGCAGCAACCGCCGGCACTTCTTCGAGTGCGCCCAGCGCGAGTTCGAGCATGCCCGCCAGTTCGGCAATCCCTTGGCCTTTCTCTTGCTCGATATCGACGACTTCAAGCAGATCAACGACAGCTATGGTCACCAGATGGGCGACCAGGTGTTGCAGCGCCTGGCCAACTGCGGCGCGCTGGTGTTGCGTCGTGGTGATCTGTTTGGACGCATCGGCGGTGAAGAATTCGCCGCGTTGTTTCCGGGCTGCGAGCCGGCCCTGGCCGAGCAGATCGCCGAGCGCCTGCAGCGGGAGGTGCAGCGTTTGCGCTTCAACCATGGCCAGGCGTCGTTCGGCGTCACGGTGAGCCAGGGGCTGACCAGCTTGCGTGGCGATGATGCCAGCCTGGATACGTTGTTCGCCCGCGCCGATGCGGCGATGTATCAGGCCAAACGGCAGGGCAAGAACCAGATCGTGCTCGACTGACGGGCAGGGCGCAATTGGCGAAAATCCGCCGGGAGTGCCCTCGCGCTCGGCGAAAATCCGCCTGTTCGTTCTTCGCCAAACTCTGCAATGGACTCCGTGAGCATCCACCAAAGTAGCGATCTAGAGGCGTTGCGGCTCGAGGCTGGGCGACTGGCACGCTATCTGCTGAAGGCATTGCAGTGCTGGCGCCCTGCCGGCCAGCGGCAGACCGCTCGGCAGGCTCGCGGGCGGCTCGATTGACAACGGTGGTGGCCTGCTCTTACTCTGAACGCACCGTTTGTTAATTGGTATTACCAATTCCAGAAGTACCCATAAGAATTCCAATAAGCTGTCGAGGTCTTCCATGTCGGTCACGCCTGCCACGCTCGCTGTATGCCTTTTCGCCGTAATAAAGCCGGGCGCCCATCGCCCCGTTCGAGTCGCATTAGCCCTGAGCCGCTGCCAGACCAGCGCCGCATACCCCTGATTTGATGCTCACCTCCGTTCGCTCGTTGTCGCGGCGCCTATCCGGCTGCCGGTTCGCTGCGGCCCGGGGGTGAATCAACGAATTCGGTGCGTGCCTGTCTCTTCGTGGTCGAAGCCTGCGCCCGCACCGATGTGCCACCTATAAAAACACTGGAGAAAACCATAATGAGAAAGACCTCACTGGCGCTGGCCGTAATCGCCGGCACCCTGGGCCTGACCCTGAGCCAAGTCGCCAACGCTGAATTCATCAAGGACAGCAAGGCCAGCCTAGAACTGCGCAACTTCTATATGAACCGCGACCTGCGCCACACCACGGCAGCGCAGCAATCCAAGCGCGAAGAGTGGGCACAAGGTTTCATTCTCAGGGCTGAGTCGGGCTTCACCGAAGGCACCGTCGGCTTCGGCCTGGACGCCTATGCCGGCCTGGGCCTGAAACTCGACTCGTCGGACGAGCGCGCCGGCACCAACCTGTTGCCCAACGGTTTCCGTGACGAGGGCCCGGGCGAATACTCGGAAGCGACCGCCACGTTCAAGGCCAAGGTCTCCAAAACCGTGCTCAAGGTCGGCGGCCTGATGCCCAAGCTGCCGAGTGTGTCGGCCAACGACTCGCGCCTGCTGCCGCAGAACTTCCTCGGTGGCCACCTGAACTCCCAGGAGATCGCCGGCCTGACCTTTGACGCGGGCCAACTGAAAGAGCTCAACCAGCGCGACTCCAGCGACTTCCAGGACCTGAGCGTGAACGCCGCGGGCGGCATACGCAACTTCCAGTTCAGCGGCAAGGGCAACCAGGGCGACGACTTCAACTTCGCCGGCCTGTCCTACAAATGGCTGGACAACCTGACCACCACCTACCACTACGGTGAACTGGAAGAGCTGTACAAGCAGCACATCTTCGGCCTGGTGCACGTGCTGCCGATCGCCGACAAGCAGTCGTTCAAGACCGACCTGCGCTACGCCCGCTCCACCGACGACGGCAGCAGCAACATCGACAACAACTACTTCGGCGCCATGTTCACCTACGCCCTGAGCGGTCACAGCTTCGGCTTGGGCTACCAGAAGATGAGCGGCGATACCGGCTATGCCTATCTCAGCGGTACCGACCCGTACCTGGTCAACTACGTGCAGATCGGTGATTTCGCCAACAAGGACGAGACCTCCTGGCAGGCGCGTTACGACTTCAACTTCGCCTCGATCGGCATCCCCGGCCTGACCTTCATGACCCGCTACATCAGCGGCGACAACATCGACCGCGGCCCGGGCGTTTCCGAGGGCAAGGAGTGGGAGCGCGACATGGACATCGGCTATGTCGTCCAGGAAGGCCCACTGAAGAACCTCGGGCTGAAATGGCGCAACGCCACGATGCGCTCCGATGGGCTCGGCGAATTCGACGAAAACCGCCTGATCGTCAGCTACACCCTGCCGCTGTTCTGATCGGTGCCGCCGGTTAACGGGGCTGCCGAGCATGACTGAGCAGTTGCATCCTGTTCTGTCGTGAAACAGCAAAAGCCCGGGACTCTGTTCCGGGCTTTTTTGTTGTTGCTCGTCAGGCAGCGCCCTAGCCAGTACCGCGCGGTGCCTACTGACGCCGCCGAAGCTGGGAAAATCCACCATTCGTCGATGGCTTAGGCGTCCGCAAATTGACCTGCCGTCAGCAGAACAACGGCGCCGTAACCCATCATCGATATTCGCCATGCCAACGGGTACAGGCATAAACCGCCCGATGGGTATCGCTGCGCTCAAGCCTACGCGGCCCGCACCATCCTACAAACCATGGAACGCCGCGATTTCGTAGGATGGGTTAGCCGCCGAGACGATGTCAGACGGGTTGCATTTCCAACGCGGCGTAACCCATCAGCGATAGTGGCCATGGCGCCGAGTGCAGGCATAACACGGTTATGGGTATCGCTGCGCTCAACCCTACGCCGCCCGCCACATCCTACAAAAGCTGGCGTGCAATGCGCGGCACCTCTGGCGGCTGGCATCACGAACCAGCTCTCGTCAGGAGAGGCTGAATTTTATTTGCAATACGATATATAAAAACATATATTATCTTTAGATTAATTGAAGGCTCGCTCCATGAATGCTCCCGAACAGACACTCGATATCCAGCAACTGCGCGTCAACGCCGATGCGGCCGGGCAGTTGCTCAAGGCTTTGGCCAATCCCGACCGCCTGCTGCTGCTCTGCCAGCTGTCGCAAGGCGAGCGCAACGTCAGTGAGTTGGAAAGCCTGCTCGGCATCCAGCAGCCGACGCTGTCGCAGCAGTTGGCGGTATTGCGCCGTGAAGGGCTGGTGGAAACCCGCCGCGAAGGCAAGCAGATCCACTACCGGATCAGCAGCCCGGCTGCTTTGGCGGTGATCAATACGCTGTATCAGTTGTTCTGCGCAGGAGAAGCCTCATGAGTATTGAGGGGGTCGCCATCGACGGGGTCGCCATCGACTGGTTGAATTTCACGCCCTGGAGCTCTCTCGCGGGCGGCGCGTTGATTGGTCTGGCCGCCAGTCTGTTCGTGCTGTGCAACGGCCGCATCGCCGGCATCAGCGGCCTGCTCGGCTCGGTCCTGGAGGGCGGCGAGGGGCGGGCAGAGAAGGCCATGTTCCTCCTCGGCCTGTTGCTGGCGCCGTTGCTCTGGGGGCTGTTCAGCGTGCTGCCGACGATCGAGTTCCAGAGTGGCTGGCTGGGCTTGCTGGTGGCCGGCCTGCTGGTCGGTGTGGGTACCCGCTACGGCTCCGGTTGTACCAGCGGCCATGGTGTCTGTGGCGTTTCCCGGCTATCGCCGCGTTCGCTGGTGGCGACGGTCGCCTTTATGGCCGCCGGTTTCGTCACGGTATTTGTTCTGCGTCATCTGCTGGGGGGTTGAGCATGCGCAAACTGACTGCATTGCTAGCCGGCTTGCTGTTCGGCATTGGTCTGCTGCTGGCCGGCATGGCCAATCCGGCCAAGGTGTTGGGCTTTCTCGACCTGGCGGGGGCCTGGGATCCGTCGTTGGCCCTGGTGATGGTGGGCGCCATCGCGGTCGCTGCGGGGCCGCTGGCCTGGGCCAAGCGCCGCGCGCAATCGTTGCTCGGTGCGCCGATGCAAATACCGGCCAAGCGCGAGCTGGATCGACGTCTGATCGGTGGCAGCCTGCTTTTCGGTATTGGCTGGGGCATTGCCGGGATCTGCCCGGGACCGGCGCTGGCCATTCTGCTCAGCGGCCATTGGCAGGTCATCGTTTTCGTTCTGGCCATGCTGGCCGGGATGCTGTTGTTTACCGCGCTGGAACGCCGGCGCAGCCATTAAATCTGGAGATCATCATGAAGACCAATGTTGGCACCATCGACCGCAGCCTGCGTATCGCCGTCGGCTTGATTCTGATTGGCCTGAGCCTGAGCGGCACGATCGGCCTGTGGGGCTGGATCGGCGTCGTGCCGCTGGCCACCGGCCTGTTTCGCATGTGCCCGGCGTATTCGTTGCTGGGCATCAATAGCTGCAAGCGCTCCTGAGACGCTGTTGGCGATGCGCCGGTGGCGGGCAGAGCTGCCGGCGCCTCGTTAACCCAATTCTCAGTACCTGAGCAGGAGGACCGTCGCATGCAAGCGCACGTAGAAGCTTTTTTTGATCCCGCCACCTTCACCTACAGCTATGTGGTCAGCGACCCGGCGACCCGGCGCTGCGCCATCCTCGACTCGGTGCTCGACTACGATCCGGCCGCCGGCCGCACCTCGCACCTGAACGCCGATCGCCTGATTGCCTATGTGCGCGAGCAGCGCCTGCAGGTCGACTGGCTGCTGGAAACCCATGTGCACGCTGACCATCTGTCCGCTGCGCTCTACCTCAAGCGTGAGCTGGGCGGCCAGTTGGCCATCGGCGAGCAAATCACCGTGGTGCAGAACACCTTCGGCAAACTGTTCAATGCCGAGCCTGGGTTCGCCACCGATGGCCGCCAGTTCGACCGCCTGTTCGCCGACGGTGAGCGCTTCCAGGTTGGCAATATCGAAGCCCGCGTCATCCATACGCCCGGGCATACCCCCGCCTGTCTGACCTATGTGATCGGCGATGCCGCCTTCGTTGGCGACACCCTGTTCATGCCCGACTACGGCACCGCCCGTTGCGATTTTCCCGGTGGCGATGCGCGGCTGCTGTTCCGTTCGATTCGCAAGCTGTTCGACTTGCCGGAGCAGACCCGGCTGTTCATGTGCCATGACTACAAGGCGCCGGGGCGCGAGACGTTCCGCAACGAAACCACGGTGGCCGAGGAGCGCGCGCACAACGTGCATGTGCACGAGGGGGTCAGCGAGGACGATTTCGTCGCCATGCGCCGCGCGCGTGACGCCACTCTGGGCATGCCGAGCCTGATCCTGCCGTCGGTGCAGGTGAACATGCGCGCCGGTCAGCTACCTCCGGCCGAGGACAACGGCACCCGCTACCTGAAAATCCCCCTCGACGTGCTCTGAGGAGACGGCCATGGACTCGTTCAAGCGCCTGCCGTCCGAACCCTTGGGCGCGCCCGCGCCGGCCGCCTGCAACCTCGAAGCGGAGAAAGGTCAATGAGCCTGCGCCGCTGGCTGCCCTGCCTCGACTGGGGGCGGCGTTACAACCGCGCCACTGCTGCGCAGGATGCCCTGGCGGCGCTGATCGTCACCCTGATGCTGATTCCGCAGAGCCTGGCCTACGCCATGCTCGCCGGCTTGCCGCCGGTGGCCGGGTTGTATGCCAGCATCCTGCCGCTGCTGGCCTATGCCCTGTTCGGCTCCAGTCGCACCCTGGCGGTCGGCCCGGTGGCGGTGGTGTCGCTGATGACCGCCGCCGCCCTGGGGCCGTTGTTTCCCGCCGGCAGCGCCGAGTACGTCGGCGCCGCCATGCTGCTGGCGCTGTTGTCCGGTCTGCTGCTTGCCGGCATGGCCCTGCTGCGCCTGGGCTTCGTCGCCAACTTCCTCAGCCATCCGGTGATCTCCGGTTTTATCAGCGCCTCCGGGATTCTTATCGCGGTCGGCCAGCTCAAGCATATCCTCGGTATTTCCGCCTCCGGCGAGAACCTCCAGCAACTGCTGCCGGCGCTGCTGCACAACCTGCCGGCGGTGCACGGGCCGACCCTGCTGATCGGCGCCTGCAGCCTGCTGTTTCTCTGGTGGGTGCGTGGCCAGCTCAAGCCCTTGCTCATGCGTCTGGGGCTGGGCGCCGCCATGGCCGGCAACCTGGCCAAGGCCGGCCCGGTGCTGGCGATCATCGTGTCTATCGGGGTGGTGAGCGTGCTGGGACTGGAGCAGGCCGGGGTCAAGGTCGTCGGCGTGGTGCCCCAGGGCTTGCCGGGGCTGAGCCTGCCAACCCTGGACTACAGTTTGGCCCTGCAATTGTTGCCGGCGGCGCTGTTGATCAGCCTGGTCGGCTTCGTCGAGTCGGTGTCGGTGGCGCAGACCCTGGCGGCCAAGCGCCGTCAGCGCATCGAGCCGGACAACGAACTGCTCGGTCTGGGCGGCGCCAACCTGGCGGCGGCCTTCAGCGGCGGCTTCCCGGTCACCGGCGGTTTCGCCCGCTCGGTGGTCAACTTCGATGCCGGGGCGCAGACGCCCATGGCCGGTGTGCTGACCGCCGGCGGTATCGCCCTCAGCGTGCTGCTGTTGACCCCGCTGCTGCACAACCTGCCGCAGGCGGTGCTCAGCCTGGTCGACCTCAAGGCCCTGGGTCGCACCTGGCGCTATTCCCGCCAGGACGGCGCGGCCCACGCGGCGACCCTCGGCGGGGTGCTGCTGCTCGGTGTCGAAGCGGGCATCCTGATGGGCGTCGGCCTGTCGCTGTTGCTGTTCCTCTGGCGCACCAGTCGCCCGCATGTGGCGGTGGTCGGCCAGGTGCCGGGCAGCGAGCATTTTCGCAACATCGAACGCTTCGCCGTGGTGGAGAGCCCCAGCGTGCTGTCGCTGCGGGTCGACGAGAGTCTGTATTTCCCCAACGCGCGCTTTCTCGAAGAACGCATCGGCGAGCTGATCGCGGCGCGCCCGCAGGTGCGCCATCTGGTGCTGATGTGCCCGGGGGTCAACCTGATCGATGCCAGCGCCCTGGAAAGCCTGGAAGCCATAGTCGAGCGCCTGCAGGCGGCCGGGGTGCAACTGCATCTGTCGGAAGTGAAGGGGCCGGTGATGGATCAGCTGCGCCGTTCGGATTTCCTCGAGCACTTCGGCGGCCAGGTGTTCGTCAGCCAGTACCAGGCACTGCACACCCTCGATCCGCTGAGCACGCGGCGCGCCCTGGCGCGAGGCTAGCGCGGCGCTCGGTCAGTTACAGCAACAGCAGCGTGGCCAGGCCGAGGAAGGCGAAAAAACCGACGACATCGGTCACCGTGGTCAGGATCACGCTGCCGGCCAGCGCCGGGTCGATGCCCATGCGCTCGAGCAGCAGCGGGATGCCCCAGCCGGCCAGGGCCGCGCACAGCAGGTTGACCAGAATGGCGGCGCCGAGCACTGCGCCTATGCCCCAGTCGCCGAACCAGAGCACGGCGAGCAAGGCGATCACCACCGACCAGAGCAGGCCGTTGAGGATGGAGATGCCCAGTTCGCGGTTGAGCAGGATGCGGATGTTGCCTTTCTGCACCTGGCCCAGGGCCAGGCCGCGGATCACCAGGGTCAGGGTCTGGCTGCCGGCGATACCGCCCATGCTCGCGACTATGGGCATCAGCACGGCGAGGGCCACCAGTTGCTCGAGGGTCGCCTGAAACAGGCCGATCACCCAGGCGGCGCTGAAGGCGGTGATCAGGTTGATGCCCAGCCATACCGCGCGGCGGCGCGAGCTGACCAGCACCGGGGCGAACATGTCGGCTTCGTCGTCGAGGCCGGCCATCTGCATCAGCGCGCGGTCCGAGTCTTCGCGAATCAGGTCGACCACGTCGTCGATGGTGATCCGACCGATCACCCGGTTGTGCTCATCCACCACCGGGGCGGAGAGCAGGTCGAGGTCCTGGAACAGCCGGGCGACGTCGTTGCCTTTGTCCGTCACCGCGATGCCGGCGATGTCGCGGTCGATCAGCTCGGCCACCGGGCGGCCCAAATCGGCGGTGACCAGGCTGCTCAGGCGCAGGCCGCCCTGGTAGTGACCTTTGCGGTCGACCACCATCAGCATGTCGGTCTGCGGCGGCAGTTTTTCCAGCAGGCGCAGATAGCGCAGCACCGTGCTGACTTTGACATCGGCACGGATCTGGATGGCGTCGGCGTTCATCAAGCCGCCGGCCGAGTCCTCGGGATAGGACAGCATCGACTCGAGCTGCTTGCGCTGGCTGGCGCTGCTGGCGAACAACAGTTTGTTGCCCAGTTCGCCGGGCAAGGTCTGGATCAGGTCGACCCGGTCATCGAGTTCGAGGTGCTCGGCCGAGGCGATCAGCTCCTCAAGATCCAGGTCGAGTGCCAGGGCGCCGCGTATTTCATCGTGCAGGTAGGTCAGGACTTTGCCGGCCCGCTCGGTGTCGACCATGCTCCACACGCTGCGGCGTTCCTGGGGCGGCAGCGCCTCGAGCAGCCCGGCGATCTTGGCCGGGTGCATGCGGTACAGAATCTTGCCAACGCGCTTGAGCTTCTTCAGGTTCAACGCATCGCGCACGGCTTCCAGGTGGTTGACCGTGCTTTGTACGTGTTGCTGTTCTGGCCTGGCGTAGGTCGTCTCCGCCGAGTCGCCGGCCAGCTGACCGATCAGTTCGAGGCTGAGGTGGGGCAGGATGCGCTCTTCGAGCGCGGGTTCGATCTGTTGCCACAGGGCCATGCGTTGCTCGGCGTCGAGCATCTCGAGCAGGGCGGCGATCTTGGCCGGGTGCATGCGGCTCAGCAGCTTGCGCACACGCTTGTTCTTGCCGTCGCTGAGGGCATGAACGATGTGCGTGCTCTCGGTCCGAGCGTGGTTCTCGTCGTTGAGGCTGGGGTCTGGTTTGCTCGAATTCATGGGCGCCAGAGTAACACCGGCGCAGCTATTGCTGCGTGACTAACCCGGGGCAGGCGAGGGCTTGATGCGCTCGCTGCCCGGAGCCGCTCAGGCGTGTTGCGGTGCCGGCTGCTGCTGGGTGATGCAGTGGATGTTGCCGCCGCCGAGCAAAATCTCGCGGCCGGGGACCAGCACCACCCGGTGCTCGGGGAACAGGCGCTGGAGGATGGCACGGGCTTGTTCGTCCAGCGGGTCGTCGAAGCTCGGCGCGACGATGCCGCCATTGACGATCAGGAAGTTGACGTAGGAACCGGCCAGGCGCACCTCCGGGCTGCGTTGCTGGCTGCCGGCGACCAGGTCGACCCCGGCGCATTCCTCGGCCGTGGCATGCAGCGGGCCGGGGATCGGCATCTTGTGCACGATCAGTTGCCGGCCCTTGGCGTCGCGCGCCTGTTCCAGCACCTGCAGGGCCGCCTGGCAGCGCGGGTAGTTGGGGTTCTGCGGGTCGTCGGTCCAGGCCAGCAGCACTTCGCCCGGGCGCACGTAACAGCAGAAGTTGTCGACGTGGCCGTCGGTCTCGTCGTTGAACAGGCCGTCCGGCAGCCAGATCACCGTGTCGATGCTCAGGTGCGCGCGCAGCATGTCCTCGATCGCCGCGCGGTCCAGGTGCGGGTTGCGATTGCGGTTGAGCAGGCATTCCTCGGTGGTGATCAGGGTGCCTTCGCCGTCGACGTGGATCGAGCCACCTTCGAGGACGAAGCCTTCGCTGCGGTAGCGCGCGCAGCCTTCGATCTCGAGGATCTTGCCGGCCACCTGGTCGTCGCGCTGCCACGGGAAGTAAAGGCCGCCGTCGAGGCCGCCCCAGGCGTTGAAGGTCCAGTCGACGCCGCGCACTTCGCCGTGCGGGTTGCTGACGAAGGTCGGCCCGGTGTCGCGTACCCAGGCGTCGTCGCTGCTGATTTCGATCACGCGGATAGCCTCGTGGTCGAGGCGGGCGCGGGCGTTCTCGTACTGCCCGGCGCTGACACAGACGGTGACCGGCTCGAATTCGGCGATGGCCTTGGCCACGGCGGTGAAGGCGGCCTGCGCCGGCTTGCCGCCGAGGCGCCAGTTGTCCGGGCGCTCGGGCCAGACCATCCAGGTCTGGCTATGGGGTTCCCACTCGGCCGGCATGCGGAAACCGTCGGCGCGGGGTGTGCTGATCAGGGTGGTCATCGTATCTACCTGCATTGAGCGGTGCTTGTGTAGGAGCCAGGGGGACGCCTAGTCCTTGCTGGCGATCCATGCGTGCATGAAGTTGCATGGCTATCGCCCGCAAGGGCTGGGGGCGCCTAGCCGTTAGCCGGGATAACGGCTATTCGCGGCTAAAGCCCCTCCCACGGGGATGAGGTCAGGATTCCAGGTGGCCGTCGAGGGTCTTGATCGGCCCGTAGAGGTTCGGTCGGCGGTCGCGGAAGCTGCCCCAGGCGCTGCGGATATGCTCGAGCTGGTCGAGGTCGAAGCGGTGCAGCAGCACGCCTTCCTCGGTCTCGTTGAGCTCTTCGACCTTGGCGCCGAACTGGTCGGCGATGAACGACGAACCGTAGAAGTTGATGTGGTAGTCGCCCTGGTCTTCGCGGCCGATGCGGTTGCTCGCTACCAGCGGCATCAGGTTGGCGCCGGCGTGACCCTGCTGCACGCGCTGCCAGTGGTCGCGCGAGCTGATGGTTGGGTCGTGCGGCTCGGTGCCGATGGCGGTCGGGTAGAACAGGATCTCGGCGCCGAGCAGCGCCATGCTGCGCGCGCACTCGGGAAACCACTGATCCCAGCAGATGCCCACGCCGATCTTGGCGTAGCGGGTGTTCCACACCTTGAAGCCGGTGTCGCCCGGGTTGAAGTAATACTTCTCATGGTAGCCGGGGCCGTCCGGGATGTGGCTTTTCCGATAAATCCCCAGGTTGCTGCCGTCGGCATCGATGATCGCGATGCTGTTGTAACGCGCGCGCCCGGCCAGCTCGAAGAAGCTGATCGGCAGCACCACCTGCAGTTCCTTGGCGACTTTCTGGAAGTGGGCGATGGCCTCGTTGGCTTCCACCGTGGTCGCCAGCTGCAGGTAGTCCGGGTTGGGCCTCTGGCAGAAGTACGGGGTCTCGAACAGTTCCTGGATCAGGATGATCTGCGCACCCTTGGCCGCGGCTTGGCGCACCAGCTTCTCGGCGTTGGCGATGTTGGCGGCACGATCC
Organism: Pseudomonas sp.; assembly: GCA_030699825.1. Lineage (GTDB taxonomy): Bacteria > Pseudomonadota > Gammaproteobacteria > Pseudomonadales > Pseudomonadaceae > Aquipseudomonas. The sequence continues at coordinate 52,149 of JAUYKV010000013.1, forward strand.
CAGGAGCAAGCCATCTGGGTAGCGGCGACGGTGACGATGCGAGACATGGAGCACCTCGTAGGAGCAATGAGCGGGGGTCGTTACACGTTAGCAGACGACCGATGACGACGCCGTGTCAGTGGGCGATTATTTGACTTTATAATCGATAAAAATCCGTTTTTAAAGCTTTAATTTTACGATCAATTGAGTTTATCGATTAAATTGCAGATAAATATCTGTATTTGTAGCCATTGCCATGACTCTCAGCGCTCCGTAGGAGATCCCCGTCGTCCAGGCGCCGCGCTGTCGCGCAGCAAACTGGAAGGGGGTTAACGTGTCTGTCGGTTTGTGGATGCCTGTGGGAGGGGCCGGGCGGCGCTCCGCTTTAGCCGCGAGAATGTGCCAGTCCAGTCGCGGCTAAAGCCCCTCCCACAAAAAGGCCACTGAATCAATGACATACAGGTTGTTTGATAAAAGCTGCGGGGGGGGCGCTGACGCATGGGCTACGGGTGGGTGGCGCTGGCTACAACGCAGTGGCGCGTTTCGGCAGATAAGGCGGCAGGTACAGGCCCAGGTAGGCGTCGAACACGCGCATGCCTTCTTCGGCCATGCGCGGGGTGATGTTGCCGTGCAGTTGCACCGAGCGGGCATAGACGCGGTCGCCCAGTTCCATGGCCAGGGCGAATACGTCGACATCGTCCGGCAGTGGCGGCAGGTCGAAATGCCGTGCGAACAGCGCCTGCATCAGCCGGCCCAGTTCGAGGTCGTGCTGGCGGTCTGCCTGGGTCACCTCGCTGAGGCCGTGCTGGGCAAGGATCAGCTGGCGCGCGGCGGCGTCGCTGGCGTAGATCGCCAGCATGCGCTGCTCGACGATGCGCGACAGGTCGCGCCAGTCGCGCAGTTCGGCATGGGCGATGGACATCTGCAGGCTGGCGCGAAAGGCGGCATGGATATCGGCGGTCAGGCCCTCGAGCAGCGCCGGCACGCTGGCGAAGAAGTGGTAGACCGAGGACGCGGGAATGGCCGCGCGCTCGGCCACGCTGTAGATCGACAGGTTGGCCACGCCCTGCTCGGCGAGCAGCGCACGGGCGGCGGCGAGGATCACGGTAATCCGCGCCTGGCTGCTGGCGCGGGGTTTGCGGGCGTTGGCGGTACGCTGCATGGCGATCATCTCGGCAAGGGACGCGCTATTGGACGCCAGCCGGTGCTGTGCAGGCAAGTCGGCTGTTCCGCAAACGCTCGGCGTAGGGTGTGCCTGGCGGCGTTCCTTTTCAGCGCACCACTACCCTCGGTGGGCTGAAGCCCACCCTACGGCGGCTAGGCGCCATCGCGAAAGCACGTCCGTACTTTTCTCGATGGGCTGAAATGCACGCAGTACTATCCCGCCGCAGGCTGGCGCGTGCGGCTAAAAGAGCGTGGGTAGATTCGGCCGAATACAACGACGCCGGCATGGCCGGCGTCGGGTAGCAGGTAGTTTTTCAACGGCACTGCTAGTGCTTACACGGTATGCAGGTACCAGTTGTACTCGAGGTCGGAGATCGAGTTCTCGAACTCGGCCAGCTCGCTTTCCTTGCAGGCGACGAAGATATCGATGTATTTCGGGTCGATATAGCGCGCCAGAATCTCGCTGTCGTCCAGCTCGCGCAGGGCATCGCGCAGGTTGTTCGGCAGGCTCTGCTCGTTCTGCTCGTAGGAGTTGCCTTCCACCGGCGCGGTCGGCTCGATCTTGTTGGTCAGGCCGTGGTGCACGCCCGCCAGCACGGCCGACAGCAGCAGGTAGGGATTGGCATCCGCGCCCGCGACCCGGTGTTCGATACGCACGGCATCGGCGCTGTCGTTCGGCACGCGCAGGGCCACGGTACGGTTGTCGATACCCCAGCACGGCGAGTTCGGCACGTAGTACTGCGCGCCGAAGCGGCGGTACGAGTTGACGTTCGGGCAGAGGAAGGCCATCGACGCCGGCATGGTTTCCAGCACGCCGCCAATGGCATGGCGCAGGGCGTCGTTCTGTTCGGGATCTTCGCAGGCGAAGATATTCTTGCCGTCCTTGTCGAGGATCGAGATATGCACATGCAGCCCGTTGCCCGCCTGGTTCGGGTACGGCTTGGCCATGAAGGTGGTGTCCATCTCATGGTCGTAGGCGATGTTCTTCACCAGGCGCTTGAGCAGCAGCGCGTAGTCGCAGGCCTTGATCGGGTCGGCGACGTGGTGCAGGTTGACCTCGAACTGCGCCGGGGCGCTTTCCTTGACGATGGCGTCGGCCGGGATGCCTTGCTCCTTGGCGCCCTCGAGAATGTCTTGCAGGCATTCGGCGTATTCGTCGAGGTCGTCGATCAGGTAGACCTGAGTCGAATGCGGACGCTTGCCCGACAGCGGCGACAGTGGCGGCTGCGGGCGGCCGTTCACATTGGCCTGGTCGATCAGGTAGAACTCGAGTTCGAAAGCGGCACAAATGGTAAGGCCCAGTTCGTCGAACTTCGCAACCACCTGGCGCAACACTTCCCGTGGGTCGGCAAAGAACGGCTCGCCTTCCATTTCGTGCATGGTCATTAACAGTTGCGCGGTAGGGCGCTTCTGCCAGGGTTCATTGCACAGGGTGTTGGGGATGGGGTAGCAGATGCGATCGGCATCGCCGATATCCAGACCCAGGCCAGTGCTTTCCACTGTCGAGCCGTTGATATCCAGGGCGAACAAAGACGCCGGGAGGTTGATGCCGCGTTCGTAAACCTTGTGCAGGCTCGCACGCTCGATGCGCTTGCCGCGCACCACTCCATTCATATCTGCAATGAGAAGGTCGACGAACAGGACCTCAGGATGTTTCTTAAGGAACGCGTTCGCTTCGTTAAGCTGAACGGCACGCGGGGGTACCGACATGATGCAACACCTTTGTTGTTAAAAATATCAATCATTAAACTGCAATGAGCAGAGTCAATCTTAAACCTTGAGGCCTGTCAAGGGTGGCTTATCTTGCCCTAAAAAAGCGCGTTGTGGCCATTTTTAGGGCGTTACAGGGCAGTGTCATCCCCGTCGGAGCCAAGCCTGGCGCGGTGCTCATCGGGGTGTGTTCAATTTTTTACATGCCTATTGTGTAAAAAAATGAACAAGGCTAAGCTCAGTTTCAACCCACTAACAGTAATAAAACGGGTGTCACATGTCGCTTCTGCCGTTGATCGGCGTTACCGCCTGTACTAAACAGGTCGGTCTGCATCTTCACCATATAACAGGTGACAAATACGTTCGCGCCGTAGCCATTGGAGCCGGCGGCTTGCCGCTGATTATTCCGGCGCTGGGCGAACTGATCGATCAGCCGACCCTGCTCGATAATTTGCACGGCCTGCTGTTCACCGGCTCGCCGTCGAATGTCGAACCCCATCATTATAGCGGCTCGGCCAGCGAGGCCGGGACGCCGCACGATCCAGAACGCGATCGCACCACCTTGCCGCTGATCCGTCAGGCCATTGCGGCCGGCGTCCCCGTGCTCGGCATCTGTCGCGGCTTTCAGGAAATCAACGTGGCATTCGGCGGCACCCTGCACCAGAAGGTGCACGAGGTCGCCGGCATGCTCGATCACCGCGAGCAGGCCGATGAGCCGCTCGATGTGCAGTATGCCCCGCGCCACCTGCTGCGGGTGCAGCCGGGGGGCGTGCTCGCCGGTCTCGGCTTGCCCGGCGAGTTCGCCGTCAATTCCATTCATGGTCAGGGCGTTGAGCGTCTGGCGCCGGGCCTTCGCGTCGAAGCACTGGCGCCTGACGGGCTGGTCGAGGCCTTCTCCGTCGAGGGCGCGCCGAGTTTCGCCCTGGGGGTGCAATGGCACCCCGAATGGCAGGTAGGATCCAACCCGAATTATCTCGCCATCTTCCAGGCCTTTGGTGAGGCTTGCAGGAAGAGGGCGGGGCAGCGCTGAGCCGACTATATATGAGCCGGCTTTAATCAATCCTGAGGTCTCTATGAGCAGCAAATTGGACCAGCTTTCGAGCTGGCTTAAAGAACGCAAAATCACCGAAGTTGAATGCCTGATCAGCGATCTTACCGGCATTGCTCGTGGCAAGATTTCGCCGACCAACAAGTTCCTCGGCGAGAAGGGCATGCGCCTCCCCGAGAGCGTGCTGCTGCAGACCGTGACCGGCGACTACGTCGAGGACGAGATTTATTACGACCTGCTCGACGAAGCGGATATCGACATGTTCTGTCGTCCCGATGCCGATGCGGTGTTCCTGGTGCCGTGGGCTATCGAGCCGACCGCCATGGTCATCCACGACACCTTCGACAAGCAGGGCAACCCGATCGAGCTGTCGCCGCGCAACATTCTCAAGAATGTGCTCAAGCTGTATGCCGACAAGGGCTGGAAGCCCATAGTCGCTCCGGAGATGGAGTTCTACCTGACCAAGCGCTGCAGCGACCCGGACTTCCCGCTGGAAGCGCCGATGGGCCGCTCCGGGCGCCCGGAAGTCGGGCGTCAGTCGTTCTCCATCGATGCCGCCAACGAATTCGACCCGCTGTTCGAAGATGTCTACGACTGGTGCGAAATCCAGGGCCTGGACCTCGATACCCTGATCCACGAAGACGGCCCGGCGCAGATGGAGATCAACTTCCGCCATGGCGAGGCCTTGCACCTGGCCGACCAGATCACCGTGTTCAAGCGCACCATGCGCGAGGCGGCGCTCAAGCATGACGTGGCGGCGACCTTCATGGCCAAGCCGATCACCGACCAGCCGGGCAGCGCCATGCACATTCACCAGAGTGTGCTGGACATCAAGACCGGCCAGAACCTGTTTTCCAATGCCGATGGCAGCATGAGCGAACTGTTTATGCAGCACATCGGTGGCCTGCAGAAATACATCCCCGAACTGCTGCCGCTGTTCGCCCCCAACGTCAACTCCTTCCGCCGCTTCCTGCCGGATACCTCGGCGCCGGTGAACGTCGAGTGGGGCGAAGAGAACCGCACGGTCGGCCTGCGTGTACCGGAAGCCACGCCGGAAAACCGGCGGGTGGAGAACCGCCTGGCCGGCGCCGATGCCAACCCCTACCTGGTCCTGGCCGCCTCGCTGCTGTGCGGTTACATGGGCATGGTGGAACAGCTCGAACCTGGCGCGCCCGTCAAGGGCCGGGGTTACGAGCGGCGCAATCTGCGTCTGCCGATCACCATCGAGCATGCGCTGGAGCGGATGGAGGCCTGCAAGGCGGCGGAAGAATACCTGGGTGAAAAATTCATCCGTGGTTACGTGGCGGTCAAGCGTGCCGAGCACGAAAACTACAAGCGGGTGATCAGCTCCTGGGAACGCGAGTTCCTGCTGCTCTCGGTCTGAGAGTTTGTTGACAATCTCTGCGCGAATGGGCGCCAGGGCGCGTGGCCCGCGGCACCCTTGATGACGTACATTTTTTGAGGTGGATATGACAAAGCAAACAAACAACCCGCAAACCCTCGAGTGGCAGGCCATGAGCCGTGACCATCACCTGGCGCCGTTCAGCGACTATCAGCAGCTGAGCGAGGTTGGCCCGCGCATCATCGTCAAGGGTGACGGCGTGTACGTGTGGGACAGCGAAGGCAACAAGATCCTCGACGGCATGGCTGGCCTGTGGTGCGCCGCCATCGGTTACGGTCGTCATGAGCTGGCCGACGCCGCCAGCAAGCAGATGAAAGAACTGCCGTTCTACAACACCTTCTTCATGACGGCTCACCCGCCGGTTCTCGAGTTGGCCAAGGCCCTCGCCGACATCGCGCCGGAAGGCATGAACCACGTGTTCTTCACCAGTTCCGGTTCCGAAGGCAACGACACCATGCTGCGCTTGGTGCGCCATTACTGGGCGATCAAGGGGCAGCCGAGCAAGAAGATCATCATCAGCCGTATCAACGGCTACCACGGTTCCACCGTGGCCGGGGCCAGCCTCGGCGGCATGGCCGGCATGCACGCCCAGGGCGACCTGCCGATCCCCGGCATCGAGCACATTCCGCAGCCTTACTGGTTCGGCGAAGGCGGCGACATGAGCCCGGACGAGTTCGGTATCTGGGCTGCCGACCAGCTGGAGAAGAAAATTCTCGAAGTCGGCGAGGACAACGTCGCCGCCTTTATCGCCGAGCCTATCCAGGGCGCCGGCGGCGTGATCATCCCGCCAGACAGCTACTGGCCGCGCATCCGCGAGATTCTCGCCAAGTACGACATTCTGTTCGTCGCCGACGAGGTGATCTGCGGGTTCGGCCGCACCGGCGAATGGTTCGGCAGCGACTTCTACGGCAACCAGCCGGACATGATGACCATCGCCAAGGGCCTGACCTCCGGTTACATCCCCATGGGTGGCCTGATGGTGCGCGACGAAATTGTCGAGGTGCTCAATCAGGGCGGCGACTTCAACCACGGCTTCACCTATTCCGGGCACCCGGTGGCGGCGGCGGTGGCCCTGGAAAACATCCGTATTCTGCGCGACGAAAAAATCATTGAGCGGGTCAAGGCAGAAACGGCACCCTACTTGCAAAAGCGTCTGCGTGAATTGGCCGACCATCCGTTGGTGGGTGAAGTGCGCGGTGTCGGCATGCTCGGCGCGATCGAGCTGGTGAAGAACAAGGCCACTCGCGAGCGCTATCCGAGCGAGTCGGGGGCCGGTATGGTTTGCCGTGGACATTGTTTCGCCAATGGTCTGATCATGCGCGCCGTGGGCGACACCATGATCATTTCGCCACCACTGGTAATCAGCAAGGCCGAGATCGACGAGCTGGTGGACAAGGCGCGTAAGTGCCTCGACCTGACCGCAGAGGAACTTGCCGGCTGAAAATACGCCACTCTTTATCGCCATCGGCGGGCTACGCTAGGAGTTGTAAAGAGTGGCGCGACCTTGCCAGACTGGGCCAGTGCGTTGGCCAGGCTCACCGGAAGGTGCTGCAGTCAGGCTGCGCATCATCCGGAAAATTTTTACAACAACAGGAGCTGTACGCATGAAAATATTCGGCAAAACCCTTCTTGCGTTGTCCCTCGCCGGGGCGGTGGCGGGTGCCGCGCAAGCTGAGGAAAAAGTGCTGCACGTCTACAACTGGTCGGATTACATCGCCGAAGACACCCTGGAAAACTTCCAGAAAGAAACCGGCATCAAGGTGGTATACGACGTCTTCGACAGCAACGAAACCCTGGAAGCCAAGCTGCTTTCCGGCGGTTCGGGCTACGACGTGGTGGTACCGTCCAACCAGTTCCTCGCCAAGCAGATCAAGGCCGGCGTGTTCCAGAAGCTGGACATGTCCAAGCTGCCGAACTGGAAGCACCTCAACCCCGACCTGATGAAGGCGCTGGAAACCGCCGACCCGGGTAACCAGTACGCCTTCCCCTATCTGTGGGGCACCACCGGCATCGGTTACAACCCGGAGAAGGTCAAGGCCGCCCTGGGCGTCGACACCATCAACTCCTGGGACGTGCTGTTCAAGCCGGAAAACATGGAGAAGCTCAAGGCCTGTGGCGTGTCCATGCTCGACGCTCCGGATGAGGTCTACGCCGCTGCGCTGCACTACCTGGGCATGAACCCCAATCCGACCAGTGTCGACGACGTGAAGAAGGCCGAAGAGCTGTTGCTGACGGTGCGTCCTTACATCACCTACTTCCACTCATCCAAGTACATCTCCGACCTGGCCAACGGCAACATCTGCGTCGCGCTGGGCTGGTCCGGCGACGTGTTCCAGGCCCAGGCGCGTGCCGAGGAAGCGAAGAACGACGTCCCGGTCGCCTATGCGATTCCGAAAGAGGGCGCCGCCTCGTTCTTCGACATGATGGCCATCCCGGCCGATGCCAAGAACGTCGAAGAGGCGCATATCTTCCTCAACTACATCCTGACCCCGGAAGTGATCGCGCCGATCTCCGACTATGTCGCCTATCCCAACGGCAACGCTAGCGCTACACCGCTGGTAGAGGAGGAAATCCGCAACAACCCGGGTATCTACCCGACGGCAGAAGCCTCGAAGAAACTGTACACCTTCGCCGAGCTGAACCCGAAGGTGCAGCGTGCCGTTACCCGCAGCTGGACCAGGGTGAAATCGGGCCGCTGATGGCGAGCCCAGCAAGGTGGTGAAGGCAGGTGATCTGCCGAGCCACCCGATTTCTGGCGGGTCATCCCGCCAGAAATCCCGACACTAAGAAGGAAGCCCTTATGCATCGTTCAATTCAGCTGGCCGGCCTCGTGTCCGTGCCATTCGCCATTCTGTTGCCTGCTGTTAGCTCGGCAGGGGGCAAAACCGGGCCTGAATGCGGTGCCTGGCTGATGCCGAGTCACTGAACGACCCAGTCTTTGTCGATAGACCGCCGGCCTCTTTGCAGGCGGGCCGATACAAATCAGGACGCAAATTGTGCAAGCAGCCTTCGGCAACACCCTGACCGCCAGCGCTCCGGCGTTTGTCCTGCTGGCCACGGCCCGGGCGGCGATAGTCCAGGGGGGCCGCTGGAGTGCCGCTCAGCGCGCGCAACAGGCCAAGGCCTGCACGAGTTATCCAGGCCCCGGGTCAATCGCCAGGGGCAGTGATTAGTGATTTTGGACAGGTTGGGTGTCTCGGCGGAGTTGCCGATCACAATACAAGGGCCGATGACCCGAAGCTGGAACAGGGTCGACTAAGGCCACAATTTCAAACGTCCATCCGTCGGGGTTGGGCGCTACTTTTGCGGGAGTTTTGGTAATGGCAGTTGCTTCCAGTGCCTATAAGAAGGTTCTTGAGGGCGATCAACAACCGAAAGAGGTGTTGGTCAAAATCGAGCGGGTGACGAAGAAATTCGATGAAACCATCGCCGTCGACGACGTCTCTCTGACCATCAACAAAGGCGAGATCTTCGCCCTGCTCGGCGGCTCGGGTTCGGGTAAGTCGACCCTGCTGCGCATGCTCGCCGGCTTCGAGCGGCCAACCGAGGGGCGCATCTACCTCGACGGCGAGGACATCACCGACCTGCCGCCCTACGAGCGGCCGATCAATATGATGTTCCAGTCCTACGCGCTGTTCCCGCACATGAGCGTGGCCGACAACATCGCCTTCGGCCTCAAGCAGGACAAAATGTCCCGGGCCGAAGTCGATGCGCGGGTCGCCGAGATGCTCAAGCTGGTGCAGATGAGCCAGTACGCCAAGCGCAAGCCGCACCAGCTGTCCGGCGGCCAGCGTCAGCGTGTGGCCCTGGCCCGCTCCCTGGCGAAAAGCCCGAAGCTGTTGCTGCTCGACGAGCCGATGGGCGCGCTGGACAAGAAGCTGCGTTCGCAGATGCAACTGGAGCTGGTGGAGATCATCGAGCGGGTCGGCGTGACCTGCGTGATGGTCACCCACGACCAGGAAGAGGCCATGACCATGGCCCAGCGCATCGCCATCATGCACCTGGGCTGGATCGCCCAGATCGGCAGCCCGATCGATATCTACGAGACGCCGACCAGCCGTCTGGTCTGCGAATTCATCGGCAACGTCAACCTGTTCGACGGCCAGGTGGTCGAAGACATGGAAGGCCACGCGCTGATCGACAGCCCGGATCTGGAGCGCAATATCTACGTCGGCCACGGCGTCAGCACCTCGGTGCAGGACAAGAGCATCACCTACGCCATCCGCCCGGAGAAGCTGCTGGTCACCACCGAGCAGCCGAGCTGCGAGTACAACTGGTCGCGCGGCACCGTGCATGACATCGCCTACCTGGGCGGTCACTCGGTGTTCCATGTGCAGTTGCCCAGCGGCAAGATCGTCCAGTCCTTCGTCGCCAACGCCGAACGGCGTGGCGCGCGGCCGACCTGGGACGACCAGGTCTATGTGTGGTGGGAGGATGACAGCGGGGTGGCATTGCGCTCATGAACATTTCCCGAAGCATCAGCCGCCGCCTGCCCAGGGGCCGGCACTTCGTCATCGGAGTGCCCTTCATCTGGTTGTTCATGTTCTTCCTGCTGCCCTTCATCATCGTCCTGAAGATCAGCTTTGCCGAAGCCGAAGTCGCTATTCCGCCGTACACCGACGTGTACACCTGGGCGGAGGACAAACTCTCGGTGGTGATCAACCTGGGCAACTACATCTTCCTCAGTGAGGACGATCTGTACCTGGCCGCCTACCTCGGCTCGTTGCAGATGGCCTTCTTCAGCACCCTCCTGTGTTTGCTGCTCGGCTATCCGATGGCCTATGCCATCGCCCGTGCCGATAAGGAAATGCAACTGGTGTACCTGCTGCTGATCATGATGCCGACCTGGACGGCGATCCTGATCCGCGTGTACGCCTGGATGGGCATCCTCAGCAATAACGGCCTGCTCAATGGCTTCCTGCAGAGCATCGGCCTGATCGACACCCCGCTGCAGATCCTCAACACCAACATCGCGGTGTATATCGGGGTTGTGTACTCGTACTTGCCGTTCATGGTGCTGCCGCTCTACGCCAACCTGGTCAAGCACGACCAGAGCCTGCTGGAGGCCGCGGCCGACCTGGGCTCGAGCACCTACAACAGCTTCTGGAAAATCACCGTGCCGCTGTCGAAGAACGGCATCATCGCCGGTTGCATGCTGGTGTTCATCCCGGTGGTCGGCGAGTTCGTGATCCCCGAACTGCTCGGTGGCCCGGAGACCCTGATGATCGGCAAGGTGTTGTGGCAGGAGTTCTTCAACAACCGCGACTGGCCGGTGGCTTCCGCCCTGGCGGTGGTGATGCTGGCGATCCTGATCATTCCGATCATCCTGTTCAATCGTAACCAGGCGAAAGAGATGGAGGGCAGAGCATGAAGCGTTACAGTTTCTCCGGCGTCATGCTGTGGGTCGGCCTGTTGTTCATCTACCTGCCGATGCTGATCCTGGTGATCTACTCGTTCAACGGCTCGCGCCTGGTCACGGTGTGGGGCGGCTGGTCGCTGAAGTGGTACATCGGTCTGCTCGACAACACTCAGTTGATGGGTGCGGTGATGCGTTCTCTGGAGATCGCTTGCTACACCGCGATCGCCGCGGTGGCACTGGGCACCCTGGCGGCCTTCGTGTTGACCCGGGTCACCCGCTTCAAGGGCCGTACCCTGTTCGGTGGCCTGGTTACCGCGCCGCTGGTGATGCCCGAAGTGATCACCGGTCTGTCGTTGCTGCTGCTGTTCGTGGCCATGGCGCAACTGATTGGCTGGCCGACCGAGCGTGGCATTCTGACTATCTGGATCGCCCACACCACCTTCTGTTCCGCCTATGTGGCGGTGGTGGTTTCGGCGCGGTTGCGTGAGCTGGACCTGTCCATCGAGGAGGCGGCCATGGACCTGGGCGCCAAGCCGTGGAAGGTGTTCTTCCTGATCACCATCCCGATGATCGCGCCCTCGCTGGCGGCCGGCGGCATGATGTCCTTCGCCCTGTCGCTGGACGACCTGGTACTCGCCAGCTTCGTCTCCGGTCCCGGTTCCACCACCCTGCCGATGGAGGTGTTCTCCGCCGTGCGTCTGGGCGTGAAGCCGGAAATCAACGCCATCGCCAGCCTGATCCTGCTGTCGGTGTCGCTGATGACCTTCATCATCTGGTTCATCGCCCGCCGCGCCGAGGAAAAGCGCAAGAAGTCGATTCAGCAGGCCATGGACGAAAGCACCGGCGCCCACCTGCAAAACGGCCCGGACAGCCGCCGCGACCCGTCGCAGGTTCACGCTGCGGTCTAGCTGGCGGTTTGAGTAAACGGAAAAGGGTCACTGCGGTGGCCCTTTTCTGTGGGAGATTTTCGGGCGACCCGGGCGGCGATCCGTGCGCAGCGAAGCGCCAGCCCGCCAGATTACGCCGCACCGCCCATCCTCGGCGTACTGACTGCGGCGAGTAGCGCCCTGCGGGTTGCCGAACGCATCATTGCGGCTTCTAGCGCAACTGCTGGCTCACTCGAGGCTCCTGCCTTCGCCGGCTTCCTCATGGGTCACGCCGTCGCGGATGTGGTAGATGCGCTTGAAGGTGGGGATGATTTTCTCATCATGGGTGACGACGATGATTGCCGTCTCGAACTTGCGCGCCATGTCGTTGAGGATGCGCATGACCGCCATGGCGCGCGTGCTGTCGAGCGGCGCGGTGGGTTCATCGGCGAGGATCACCGGTGGCCGGTTGATCAGCCCGCGCGCAATGGCGACCCGCTGTTGTTCGCCGCCGGAAAGCTGCGAGGGCATGGCGCTGATGCGGTGTTGCACATCCAGGGCCGTCAGCAGTTCCAGGGCTTGTGCGCGCGCCTGGTCATTGGGCATGCCGGTCAGCATCGGTAGCAGGGCGACGTTGTCGGTGACATCGAGGAACGGAATCAGATACGGCGCCTGGAACACGAAGCCGATCTTGTCTCGTCGCAGGGCGCGCAAGTCGCGGACCTTCCAGCCATCATCAAAGATCACCTGGTCACCCAGGATCATCCGTCCGCCGCTCGGGTCTATGACTGCGCCAAGGCATTTGAGCAGGGTGCTCTTGCCCGAGCCGGAAGGGCCGATCAGGCCCACGACTTCGCCCGGTGCGACCTGCATGTCCACATGCTTCAGCGCGTCGACCGCGGTATCGCCTTTGCCGTAGCGCTTGCTCAAGCCTTCGATGCGGATGCCTTTACCGTTCATTTCAACCCCCTATTGCTTCGGCCGGATCGACCTTGAGCGCCATGCGGATGGCGATAAGGCTGGCGAGCACACAGATCGCCAGCACGGCGAAGAAACCGACGACGGAGTCCTGCGGTATCAGCAGCACATACTTGGGGAAAAACGGCGCGGCGAAGGTGGCGGTGATCTTGCCCACCACGAAACCGATCAGGCCCAGGGCCAGGGACTGCTGCATGATCATGGCGGCGATGGTGCGGTTCTTGGTGCCGATCAGTTTCAGCACCGCAATTTCACGGATCTTGTCCATGGTCAGGGTGTAGATGATGAAGGCGACTATGGCTGCGCTGACCAGCGCCAGAATGATCAGGAACATGCCGATCTGTTTGGCCGAGGTGGCGATCAGTTTGCCGATGAGGATGGCTTCCATCTGCGGTCGGGTATAGGTCGTCAGCCGTTTCCAGCGGCGGATGGCTTCGGCCGCCTGATCGGCCGCCTGCCCCGGTTGCAGCCGCACCAGCACGGCATTGACCGATTGGCTGGTTTCCTGCGAGGCATTGATGGCGGCAAGCAGGCCGGGCACTTCGGCGCGGTTGAAGGCCGGGTTGGCTTCAGTGCGCCGGCGGTTCTGCCAGAGGGTGTCGTTGTCCTTGAGGAACTGGGCCTGCTGGGCATCCTTCAACGGAATGAACACCATCGGATCGCCGCTGGACGACACCATGCGCCGGGTCAATCCCACCACCCGGTACTGATTGCGGCGGATGTCGAGGCGGTCGCCCAGTTGGAAACCGCTGGCGATATCGGCGACCGCCTCGTAGTGACTGCGGGTGATCTGCCGCCCGGCGATCAGGTACGGCGGCCAGCCGGGCGTGCCCGCCGCGCCGGGTGCGATGCCAACCACCATGGCGCGCACGTCGTCGTCGCCCCTGTCGATCTGCATGGTCAGGTAAGTCACGTTGGCGGCCTGGGCAATACCCGGCATGCCGAGGAGGCCGCGGTAGCGGTCGTCGTTGATGCTGGATGGCTCGGCGTAGGGGCCGAGGGTACCTTTTTGCACCACCCAGAGGTCGGCGCCGCTGTTGTCGAGCAATACCTTGCCGTCATCGACCATGCCTCTGTATACGCCCGCCATGACCAGGGTCACGCCGATCAACAGGCCCAGGCCGATGCCGGTGAAGACGAACTTGCCCCAGGCATGCAGGATGTCGCGACCGGCCAGGCTGATCACCGCGGCACTCCGGGCATTTGCTCGACCACATGCAGTCGGCTGCGCTCGGTCAGCGCCTTTTCGCGATAAACCACCACCTGGGCGCCGCTCTCGAGCCCTGCTGCGACCTGCACCCAGCCGTCCAGATCGGCGGCGCCGAGGCTGATGGGGGTGAACTGCAGGTCGCGATCGATGACCTGCCATACGCCGATACGGCCGGCCTGATAGCTGACTGCCGCATTGGGAAGCACCGGGGCCGCCGCAAGGGCGGGCAAGGCAACGCTGACTTCGGCCAGCTCGCCAATCGACGGCAGGGCCTGCGCTGGAGCCTCGAACGCCACCTTGGCGAGGATTTCCTCGGTCACCGCGTCGGCCATGGGCTCCACGCGCAACACCCGGCCGTCCAGCGCCTGGCCGTTGCGCGAACGCAGCACAATGCTTGCCGGCAGGCCGGCCTCGAGCTTCGAGGCGCTGATCTGGTCGAAGCGTGTGTTGATCCACAGGCTGTCCGGGTCGATCAGTTCAATCACGGCCTGGCCCGCGACTATGGTCGTGCCCGGGTCGGCGTTACGCGCGGCGACCACCCCGTCTGTCGGGGCGATCAGGCGCAAATTGCGTCGCTGCGCCACGAGTGCCTGGTAGTCGGAAGCGCCGCGCGCGAGGTCTTCGCGCGCGGCGGCTAGAACCGCATCGGCGATCTGCAGTTCCTGGCGCTTGGTACTGATGATTTCCTCGCTGGTCATGCGCTTGGCGAACAGTTTCTCGAAACGCTGTGCCTGGGATTGCGCATAGCGGCGCCGTGCCTCGGCCTCGCGCAATACGGCTTCGGCGCGCTTGGCTGCCGCTTGCTGTGAGCGCACGCGCTCATCGAGATCGACCGGCTCCATTTCACCGAGCACCTGGCCGGCCTTCACCCGGTCGCCCACCTGCACATCCAGCCGTTTAATTCGCCCGGTCAGGGTGGGGCCGATCTTGTAGGTGTAACGTGCCTCGACCGTACCAATGCCGAACAGAGCAGGGCTGAGCGAGCGATCCTGCACGGTTGCCAGCGTCACCGCCACCGGGGCGAGGGGGCCGGAGCTCAGGCCGACATAGACGAACAGCGCGAGCAGCGGGACGAGCACCGCCAGGAGCGCCAGGGTGCGGCGTGTCATTGCGCTGCGCTCGCGATGGCGCGCCGATAAAGCGCAAACGCCCTGGGCGCATCCTCACGAATGCGCGCCACGTCCCCGGCCAGCATGGACTGCATGACCAGGCCCTGGATGGTGCCGATGAACAGCGTGGCCGCCGCCTGGCTATCCAGGCTGGCGCACAGCTCGCCGCAGGCCTTGCCCTTCTCGATGCAGCAGTGCAGACGCTCGCCGTAGCGTTGAATCAGGGTCTGTACCATGCGCTTGGCGGCCGTGCTTTCAGCGCGCTGAAGCTCGCCAAAGATCATGCGCGGCACCCCGGGGTGCTCGGCGACGAACTCGATATGGCTCATGAACATGGCCTGCAACGCGGCCAGGGGCGATTCGATGCCGTGCGCGGCCCGGTCGACCCGAGCCAGGAGGCGCTCGGCAACCCACTCCATGACCGCCTGCCAGATGGCCTCCTTGTTCGGGAAATGACGGAACAAGGCGCCTTGGGTCAGCTTCATGTGCTTGGCGATTGCCGAAGTGGTGATCTCGCTGGGGTTTTGCGAGCCGGCCAGCTCAATCACCGCCTCGACCGTCACGGCCCGTCGTTCATCGGCGGGCAGGTGCTTCGATTGGGTATCCACTAGCGTGCTCCTCGGCTAAGATAGTAATCGATTACTATCTTAGCCCGGTTGGTCGCCCTGTCAACCCGTCATGGAGGCACTATCGCCGCCGGCTAATGTTGCGCTTCCCGCCAGTGCATGGCCCTCGCGCCGTTTTCCCGCGGTCGGTTCGGCGCTGGAGTTCAGTCTGTCCGGGTCAGGTGTTGCACAGGGGGTTGGGTCTTTCTGCAGGCGCGGATTTCGCGGCCGAAGCACAGCGGCGCACGGCGACTTCGCTGACGGCCGGGTGAAAAATCCACGTTGAGCCAATATGAATGGAACATTTGCCCGGCGACGGAGTTAAACCCTTAACACAGCGTGCAGAGGCCGATGTCTTGGGCAGAAAAGTTGACATGCACGACTCGGAAGAACGGTTGATCCAGCAGGCCCAGGCAGGCAATCGGCATGCTTTCGCCTCGCTGATGCAACGCAACCAGGCGCGCGTGTTCCAGTTCGTCCGGCGTTTGTGCGCCGGCGGCGACGAGGCGCTGGACATCACCCAGGACACTTTCCTCAAGGCTTATCTGGCCCTGGATAAATGGCGGCCCGAGGCGCGCTTTCAGACCTGGTTGCTGCAGATCGCCCGCAACACCACCCTGGATGTGCTGCGCCGGCAGCGGCGCCAGCCATGCGCAGCCCTCGAGGACTGCGGTCAGCTGGTCAGTCCCATGGCGTCCCCGGAACAGCAGTTGGCCGGTGCTCAGCGCCTCGCCCTGTTGGAGCGCCTGCTTGTCCGGCTGCCGCTGGAACACCGCGAAATCCTGCTGCTGCGTGAAGTCGAGGGTCTGTCCTATGCCGAGCTGGCGACCACCCTGGGCATCCAGCAGGGAACGGTCAAGTCGCGGCTGGCCCGGGCCCGCGAGGCCATGCTGAGTAGTTATCGACATGCGAACGGAGGGCAACTGGATGACTGAGCACCCG
Source organism: Pseudomonas sp. (assembly GCA_030699825.1). Lineage (GTDB taxonomy): Bacteria > Pseudomonadota > Gammaproteobacteria > Pseudomonadales > Pseudomonadaceae > Aquipseudomonas. The sequence continues at coordinate 68,521 of JAUYKV010000013.1, forward strand.
GATATGGAGGCGCTGTCCGCCTACCTCGATGGCGAGTCTGACCCGCTGGAAAGCCGCTGTATCGCCACGCACTTGGCCGTCTGCCCCAGTTGCGCCACGGTTGTTCGCGACTTGCAGGCGATCAGTCAAGGTTTGCGCGCGCTGGTGCCTGAGCAACCGCCAGTCGATCTGACCGCGCGCGTCAGCGTCTTGCTCGACAGCCCGCGCCCGACTCGCCAGCGACCGGCCAGATGGCCTAAGCGGCTGCCGGTCGTCGCGGGGGCGGCGGCATCGCTACTGTTCGGCGTGCTGATCGGCTCCGCCTTGCCCCCGGAGCCGCCGGCATCCGCTGCGCTGAGCCTGAATGCTCTGGCCGTGCTGGGGAGTGCCCCGCCCGGCGCCCTCTGCGCCCGCCCCGAATCCTGCTACCTGAAGGTAACCCTGAAATGACGTACGCCTCCCTTCGTACCGCACTGGTCTTTTCGTTACTGGTCAATGTCGGCGTACTCGCCGCCGCAGGCTGGCAAATGCTCCCGCGCGACGGTCTGCCCATGCCTTCAGGGGCGCCGACCAGCCTGTCCCGCCACCTCCAGCTGAGCGCCGATCAACTGCAGCGCTGGCATGACGCCGAGGTGCTGTTCTTCGCCCGGTTGCACGCCTCCGGCGCCGCCATCAAGGAACACCGCGACCGCCTGATCGAGGCGATCTTCGCTGAGGCCCCGGACCCTGAGTTGATCGAGCGCGAGCGGATCGCGATCGCCGGCCTGCAAGACGCCCAGCAGCAACAGGTTATCGAGCAGCTTCTGCTCGAACGCAACATTCTCACTGCCGAACAACGTCAACGGCTGGCGCAACTGCTCACGCAGCAGCCGGTCGGGCCATCCGGTTTTGAAAGCCTGCACCGCGAATAGAGCAGAAAGATGGAACAAAAAATCCCCGGGCAACGTTCAAGTAACAGAAACCAGCCGCTGCATTTATGGAGTCCCACCATGTACCCGAACCCCCGTGCCGCCATTCTCGCCCTGATCCTGGGCGCTGCTTCCTTGAGCTTTGCCGGCGTCAGCCTGGCCGCCGAAACCGCGCACCAGCACGGTTCCGCGGAGCATGAACTGCAACTGAACGCCGGCGAAAAATGGGCCACCGATGCGCCGCTACGCAAAGCCATGGGCGCGCTGAATGGCGCCATGCAGGCGTCATTGCCGGCCATCCATGACAATCAGCTGGGCGATGCGCAGTACGACCAGTTGGCGGTCCGGATCAATGATGAAGTGGCCTACATGGTCAAGCACTGCAAGCTCGAGCCCGAGGCCGACGCACAGTTGCACCTGATCATCGCCGAGCTGCTGGCCGGTGCCGACAGCATGGCCGGCAAGACGCCCGATCAGGCTCGTCGCAACGGGGCGGTCAAAGTCCTTGGCGCATTGCAAAGCTATGCCGAGTACTTCGCCGATACCTCCTTCGAAACCACCCGGCATTGAGCCGATGCTCATGCTGACAGCAGCAACGCCAGCCGGGCGGTTCGTCTTGAGGGCGGGGAAGGGCCGCCGCGGTGACCTTTTTTCGTTATGGACGGCGCTCGGCAGTTTTTCCGCTTCCGAGGCCGTCGCTGCGGCTCAGCAGTAATAAGCTGTATATCCATACAGATTGAGCTTGCCTGAACCTGCGTCACTGCGCATGCTGTGCGCCATCGCGACAAGGAATCGATGATGGCGGCCATGCGGCTCTTCCTCTGTGAAAAACCTTCCCAGGCCAAGGACATCGCCAAGGTGCTCGGGGCTACCCGGCGCGGCGACGGCTGCTGGCTGGGCAGCAACCTGACGGTGACCTGGTGCATCGGCCACCTGCTGGAAACCGCCCCGCCGGACGCCTACGACGCCCGCTACAAGCGCTGGGTGCTGACCGACCTGCCGATCATCCCCGAGCGCTGGAAGATGCTGGTAAAGCCCAAGACCGCCGGCCAGTTCAAGGCGGTCAAGCGCCTGCTCGGCGAGGCCGACGAACTGGTCATCGCCACCGACGCCGACCGCGAGGGCGAGATGATCGCCCGCGAGTTGGTCGAGCATTGCCGCTACCGCGGGCCGATCCAGCGTCTGTGGCTGTCGGCCCTGGACGATGCCTCGATCCGCAAGGCCCTGGCCGCGCTCAAGCCCGGCAGCGACACCTTCAGCCTCTATCATTCGGCACTGGGCCGCTCGCGCGCCGACTGGCTGATCGGCATGAACATGAGCCGGCTGTTCACCCTGCTCGGTCAGCAGTCCGGTTATCAGGGCGTGCTGCCGGTGGGCCGGGTACAGACCCCGACCCTGCGCCTGGTGGTCGACCGCGACCGCAGCATCGCCGCCTTCGTGCCGCTGCCGTACTGGGCCATCGAGGTGCCGCTGCTGGCCGCCGGCACCGCGTTCAGCGCCCAGTGGCGCGCCGCGGCGGAGGTCTGCGACGAGCAGGGCCGTTGCCTCGATCAGGCCCTGGCGCAAGCGGCGGCAACGGCCATGGGCAAGGCCGTCAGCGCGCGGGTCATCAAGCTGCGCACCGAACGTATGCGCGAGCTGCCACCCCTGCCGTTCGACCTCGGCACCCTGCAGGAAGTCTGCTCGAAGAAGCTCGGCCTCGGCGCCCAGGAAACCCTGGATATCGCCCAGGCGCTCTACGAAACCCACAAGCTGATCACCTACCCGCGCAGCGATTGCGGCTACCTGCCGCTCAGCCAGCACGGCGAGGCGCCTGCCATCCTCGCCGCCCTGGGGCTTGCCGATCCCGCTCTGGCCGGCCTGCGCGAACACCTGCAGCCGCAACGCCGTTCGCGGGCCTGGAACGACGCCAAGGTCAGCGCCCACCACGGCATCATCCCGACCGCCGCCGCGCAGAACCTCGAACGCCTGGTCGGCAAGCCGCGGGCCGTCTACAGCCTGATCCGCGCGCGCTACCTGGCGCAGTTCCTGGCCAACCACGAATACGACCGCACCCAGGCCGACTTCGACTGCGCCGGCCAGGCCCTGCGCGCGGTGGGCAAGGTGATAGTCGAACCCGGCTGGCGGCGTGCCCTGCCCGAAGCCCTGGCGCCCGCCAAAGGCCGCGAAGCGCCCCCCGCGCAAGCCCTGCCGGCCCTGCGCGAAGGGCAGGACTGCAGAGTGACCGGCGTGACCCTCAAGGACCTCTGGACCCAGCCGCCGAAACCCTTCACCGAGGGCGACCTGATCAAGGCGATGAAGAACGTCGCCAAGCTGGTCGACGATCCGCGCCTCAAGCAGAAACTCAAGGACACCACCGGCATCGGCACCGAAGCGACCCGCGCCGGCATCATCCAGGGCCTGCTCGACCGTGGCTACCTGCTCAAACAGGGCAAGGCCCTGGCCGCCACCCCGGCCGCCTGCAGCCTGATAGACGCCGTCCCCCGCGCCATCGCCGACCCCGGCACCACGGCGATCTGGGAACAGGCGCTGGACATGGTGCAGAGCGGCGAGATGAGCCTGGACGAGTTCGTCGCCAAACAATCAGCCTGGATGAGCAAACAGGTGCAACGCTGCGCCGGCCTGCGCCTGACCATCAGCGGTCCCGCCAGCCCGGCCGCCGCCGCGCCCTGGAAGGGCAAACGCAAGCCTGGCAAGCGCAAGGCGCTAGCGGGGAGCAAGCGGGTGGGCAAACCGGCTGAGCGGGGGTGAGCACTACATGGTGTGCGGATTGCCGCAGTCAAAGGCGGTGTTCCGTTCGACTGGGAGGGCGGCCCGGGCCGCGTTCCGTTTGGAGCGTAGCGATACCCTACGGATCGCGGATTGCTCGAGGTAATGGGTGCTCAATGGGTCGTAGACATTGGTGGACAGCCAAGCGTTATTCACCCTTGGTCATCCGGGCTACCTCGCTGTCAGTGTCGAGTGCACCGGCAGGGCAGTCGCCAGCGGCGGAAAAGGTGGGCTCTGGCTCCGTGCTTCAGTCGGTTTGAGCACCTGGTTGGGTGCCGGCCTTCCGTTCACGCTTCTCCGCTCTGCGCTTTTCATCTGCTTTTATGACATCTTCCAGTGTGCGTACATTTTCAGGCTGTGCGCGTTTGAATCGTCTCTCGTAGCTGTTCTCGATGAACTCCGGAAGCGGCGCTTTCCACTGCTCTTGCCGATGATTTGCGAGTGAGCTGAACGTGCGAGGATTCATGCCGAGTTCCCTCGCCATTTGGATATGGGCATGGCTCAGCTTGAATTTTGTTCTCGCCGTAAACCAAGGCTGCAGCTTGCTTTTCAACTGACTCACGTCTTACCGCTCTCAGAATACGATGGCTCCATTTTTACATATCGATACACCATTGTGGGGGGGGCGTGGAGTCAGGTCTTGCCTTTTGTCTTGTGTGGGACGTGGTGTCAGCGGTGATCTCCGCGTCGCTCGTTGGCGAACCCGACCCACCCGCAGTGGTCTAAACAACGATGGGATCGCGACCGATCAAAGCTTCTCGCCCAGGTTTGACGTTCGAACCCGGAGGAGCCAATGGCCGTTGAGGCTAAAACAGCGGGTACGACTAGGGAAACGGCATATCCGACCTTTGCAGTGGATCATGCGATTTACCCTGGGCGTCTTCATCCGCTCGCTGATGGTGCGAATCCAGACAAGGGTAAGGTCACCCAGGTTTTTGCATGTGCGCAAGACGCTCGCATGACCTCCAGTTGAAGCTCCGCGATGGAGCCTATCTCGCCGGTCGCCTGTATTCGTCTGCCGCAATGTGTGATTTCGCGTGATGCTTGCCCTGCACAGTACTCACTGCCAAGGAACTTCACTTATGGTTACTCACTACAAGGTTGCCGGGCATCTCGCCTGTGGCAGCCATGGCGACAATCTCCCCGCCACCACCGACCTTGTGCGGGTTAAATGCCGCAACTGCCGCGGCACCGATGCGTTCAAGGAGGCCCGCAGAGAGGCGCGCAACGCGGCGCGCCGAGCAGCGCGCAAAGCCAAGGTCGCTCACGCCGCGAATGACTGGCGCGCAGCCTGGCTGGAGAAACTCACCAACCTGCCTGGGCTGCAGCGACTGCCGAGGGGGTTCAGCGGCCAGCCCTACGTCTAGCCATGCGCAAGAGTATTGATCCGACTCTCGGGCTGCCGCGTGCAGCGTGAGTTGCCCGCGGATCGTTGGATAATTTTTGACGTGCGCTTCGAACCGACCTCTGCCAATCATGACCGGCAGAGGCTGACTCAGGCCAGCGGGTTGCCTCAGAGCGATGCGCTGCACCGAATGTAGCCCAGCTTCTCTTCCGTCAGGCCCGCCAGTTGCGCCTCCTGGACGCGTCCTTCACGAATCAGCTGACCGAACACGAAGAGCAGCTGCGAGTAGCGATAGTCGTATTTGCGCTCGATCTCGCGTTGCTTGCGCGCCAGGTACTCTTGGAGCGGCCACATTTCGTGCGGCTCCGCTACGGCGGCGGCTCGTGCTTTGAAGTCGGCCATGATCTCGGCCAACTCGGCGGTGGAGCACTTGAGGTTGTGTGAACCATGGCACCCGTTAGCCATCCGTGCCAGAATTTGAGAGTGCGCAAGCGAGAGGTTTTTCCCATGGATCTGCAGAAAATTGAGGATGAAGCCCTCCACCTTCCAAAAGAAGAGCGGGCACAGCTGATCCAGCGGTTGGTGTTGAGTCTGGACGCCCCGTCAGAAGAAGAGCTTAGATCCGACTGGTTAATTGAGGCTCGGCGGAGAGCCGAAGAGCTTGATAGTGGCTCGGTCCAGGCCGTGCCCAGTGAAGAGGTTATGCGGAAGGCTCGAGCACTGATCAGATGAGTTATTTTTTTCACCCGGCAGCGGAAGCCGAGTTTCTGGAATCAGTCGGTTATTACGAATCGATGGTTCCGGGATTGGGTGGTGCCTTCATAGAGGGTTAGAGGGTAGGGTCAGGAGAGGGTAGGGTCGGACCCACGTAAAAACTTGATTTCAAAGAAAAATATCACCGGATAAGGACAAAAATATCGCTTATACGGCCTATTTCGGTATCAAAATTCGTGCTTTAAGAGGGCGTCCGCGGATGAAGTCAATGGACAGCTTGGATAGCGTTACACATGATTGCGTTGGTATGCCGGCGAAGGGTGTATCAATCCGGCGGGATGATTACATGGGTCGTGAAAGTCCGTTATGGTGCCTATTTATTGAAAGGCAGGCAACGGAAGAGGACTTGGAAAACAATCAGCATCTGGAGGATGTTGGGCAGGCAATTTGGATGACGGCGGTTGAAATTAAGTTCTGCCCCTACTGCGGCAAAGAACTCACTGTTGCCAAGTTTCTTAATTCACCAAGTGACTTTGGACGTTTCGTTCACATTGACTCTTCAGGCTGGACTGACCAACGTCAGTAATACGAACAATGCATAACCCGTGCGGCCAAGAGAACAATCAGGGACAGATCGCGATTAACTCTTGAGCTTGCATAGTCGAGAGTGGCCGGGCCTATTGCCCGGCGTGGGCGCTATCTGCAATCAGTCGAACCTTCATGGATAGTGTCCCGGAGTTTGTGACCCCTCGTGGTCCCGTGCGGCTTGACGCAAAAGCCGTGGTCCGCCCACATTGTCCGTGAAGGCGCTTGGATCGCCTTGGCCTCAGAGTGATACGAGGCACCGAATGTAGCCCAGCTTCTCTTCCGCCAGGCCCGCCAGTTGCGCCTCCTGGACGCGGCCTTCACGAATCAGCTGACCGAACACGAAGAGCAGCTGCGAGTAGCGATAGTCGTATTTGCGGTCAATTTCGCACTGCTTGCGTTCCAGGTACCCCTGGAGTGGCCACATTTCGTGCGGCTCCGCTACGGCGGCGGCTCTTGCTTTGAAGTCGGCCATGATCTCGGCCAGCTCGGCGGTGAGCGCCGCCTCGAATACGCGGTGTGCGAGCTTTTTTTCGGCGGCGGACCACTTGAGGTTGTGCATGGATGCTCCTGACAGGCGCGGCGGGCCTGTTTGGGATATGGGATAGTCGGGACTCTGGCAGGAGCCATAGCGCTCCCTGGCCCCGGCTGCGGTTCTATTAAAACCCTTCTCTGGGGCACTCCGCGACCCTTAGTCTGTACTCGCAGCAGGCAGTGCAGCATGGATTATTGGTGCGGCGCACAGCTGGCGGGTTGTCGCTGCGCTCCGAAGCCACCCTACCTCCGAGCGACTCGCCGCTCGGTGTGTCTTGCCGCCACATGAAGGCGGCCTTGCGCTGGTGCTCGATAATTCCACAACCTCTGCGTCGCGAGTGAACCCACGGCGACTCGAAGTGTCTGTCAGCTGGAGGGCTGCAGGGATGGCATAGCGGATTATGCGTCCCGCCCCGGTTTTCTCTGCGCGCACGCTCGGTCGTGCCGTGGCAATCCCATGCTCGCTATCAGGCTGCGCAGGCGCCCCGTGTTGGCTGTTACGCCCTGGTTCATCGGTTCGGCCATCGGGCTTTTATTCTTTCCTTTTCATGTGAAGATCACCATGTCCCTATCTCGTTATCTGTCTGCACTTCTTCCCCACTTTTCCTGGCTCCAGCGCCGCGCCCTTGGCGCCAGCCTGCTCGCTGTTTTCGCGATCGTCGACGTGCAGGCCGCCGAGAATGAGCGCTGGGTCAGCGACAGCCTGAACACCTATGTGCGCAGCGGTCCGACTGACGGCTATCGCATCGTCGGCACCCTCAAGTCCGGGCAGAAGGTCGAACTGCTCGGCGTTAAGGGCGAGTACAGCCAGATCCGCGGCGAATCCGCTGACGCCGTCTGGATTCCCAGTCGCGATCTGCAGGAGGTTCCCGGCCAGGCCGAGCGACTGCCGCAACTGGAACAGCAGGTGGCCGAGCTCAGCGCCCAGCTCAAGGTCATCGATGACAACTGGAAGACCCGGGTGCAGGGCATGCAGGAGACACTGGATTCGCGCAAGGCGTTGATCGAAGAGCTGGAGGCCAGCCGCAAGGCCCTCGACGCCGAATTGAGCAACAGCCAGTCCGAACTGCGCACCGCCCAGGCGCGCCTGGGCGATGAGAACAATCAGCTGCTGATGCGCTACCTGGTCTACGGTGGCGGTATCGCCGGCATCGGCCTGCTGCTCGGGCTGATCCTGCCGGCGCTGACCCGGGGGCGCAAACGCAACGACCGCTGGTTCTGAACCTGTTGCCGATGGCCGTGCGTCCGGCCTGGCCCTGCTCCTCCCACAAGTCGCTGTCAGGCTCATCGGTTAATGGGCGCATAGCTTTTCCCTTGGCAGGGCAGCCGCGCCGTTTTGGATCAGTCGCCAGGCTCCGTTGGCCACTGGCAGAAGCAGCCCACCGCCATGGTGTTGCTGGCGTTGACCGGGCGCCCGGCGCTCAGGGCCTCGAGGATCGGCTCGATAAAACTGTTGCTCGAGTTGCAGGTGAGGCCTTCGCTGTAGGGACCGAGATAGGCCAGTTGGCCCTGCCGGTCCCAGATCGCCACTGCCGGGCTGGCCGGTATGCCGGCGCTGCCGGGGAGCGGGGCGAGGGCCTGCATGGCGCTGAGGGTGGCCGGTAGCTGGCCCTTGCTGCCAGGCTTCTGCACGGCATGGAAGCTCACGCCCAGAGGGCCGAAGTGTTCGATCAGTTCGGCCAGGTGTTGCTGATTGCCGATGTTGCACGGGCAGGCCGGGTCCCAGAAATGCACCAGGCGGATCGGCCCGGGGCCGGCCAGTTCGGCGGGCAGGCGCAGTTCGGCGCCGGCGAACAGCGCGGTCTGCTGGTCGAAGCTGCGCACATAGCGCGCCTCGAACCACTGGAAGGCGGCGAGCAGGACGGCTATCCAGAGCAATACGATGAGGCTGGCGAACAGGGTCTTGCGGCTGGGGCGGGCCATGGCACTATCGGTCGATGAAAGGACGCATAGCTTGCCATGACCTGCCGGGCAGCAGAATATCTTTAGCCGGCCGTGTGGTTGCCTATGCCTCGCGGGAAGTCCGCCTGTTTTGATGGAAAGCTTTATGTCAGAACGTTTTCAACCCGCCGACCTGGTCGCCAATCTGCGCCCCTTGGCCGCAGCGACGGCGACCCTGCCGCATGAGCAGGCCTACCGGCGTTTCTACGGTTTCGATGGGCTGCCGACCGAGGGCAGTCTGCTTGGTTATTTTCAGGTCGGCACTTACCGGATTGCCGCCCAGGTCTGGTGGCCGCAGGAGCCGCGGGGCACCTTGTTGTTGTTGCATGGCTATTACGACCACAGCGGCCTGTATCGCCATGTGATCGAGTGGGCGCTCGGCATGGGCTTTGCCGTGCTGGCGGTCGACTTGCCGGGGCACGGCCTGTCCAGCGGTGCGCGCGCCAGCATTGACGACTTCGCCGAGTATCAGCTGGTGCTGCAGGGCGCGCTGGAGCAGGCGGCTGCCCTCGACTTACCGCAGCCCTGGCACCTGTGTGGGCAAAGTACCGGCGGCGCCATCCTGATCGACTACCTGTTGACCGGCAAACCCGCGCCCGAGGTGGGCGAAGCGATTCTGCTGGCGCCGCTGGTGCGCCCGCGGGCCTGGGCCTGGTCGCAGTTGAGCTATCGCCTGTTGAAACCCTTTGTCCGCGAGATTCCGCGGCGCTTCAGCGACAACTCGAGCGACCCCGAGTTTATCGACTTCGTCCACAACCACGACCCGTTGCAGGCGCGCAGCCTGCCAACCGCCTGGGTCGGCGCCTTGAGCCAATGGGTGCCGCGGATCGAGGGGGCGCCGCGCAGCCTGCGCAGCCCGCTGATCGTCCAGGGCGAAGCGGACATGACCGTGGACTGGCCGCACAACCTGGAGATCTTGCAGGACAAGTTCGCCGCGCCGGAGATTTTGCGCCTGGCCGAGGCGCGCCATCACCTGGCCAACGAATCAGCGGCCCTGCGTCAGCGCTATTTCGATTTTCTCCGCGAGCGCCTGGCCTGATCGGCGCGGATTGAGCGCAGAACCAGGCGTTGGGCTGAGAGGTTGTGAAAAAATTCCCGCCTACTGCGACCGCTGCCGACGTTACGCTGTCGTGCTGCAGACGGTGTAGGGGCGGCTTCAGCCGCGAAGCTTTTGCGGCGTATCGATGGGAGCGATCGATAATAGGCGGTGGCCGTCATCCCGGATTGCGCCAAGGCTTATCCGGGCTACGTAGCGCAGCAGGCTCATCGGCCGCAGCGCGGTTTCCGTCAGATCCCCTGCGGTGGCGGCACCAGGTTGGCGCTGCTCTGGCCGACCGCCAGGCCGGCGCGGATTGCTGCCAGGGCGGCCTGGTAGTAAGCCTGACCTTCTGCCGATTGGGCGAAGCTGACGAATTCTTCCAGCTCCGGATCGGACAGTTCGCGGTAGACGTGCAGCAGGGTGTTGTCCAGATCCGCGCCGATCTGTTCGATCAGGCGCTGGCGCTGGGTGTTGAGCAGGCTCTGTGCGCTATCGCCGCCGAACAGGCCGGGGAGCATCTGGCTGAGGCTGTCGGCTGCGACCCCGGCCAGGGCCAGGCTGACTTCGGCGCCGGCCTCCTTGGCCGGCAGCGCCTGGGCCAGGTGGCGGATCAGCAGGCGCCGGGTGGCGCTGGCGTCGATGCGCGGCAAGCCATCGGCATACAGTGCCAACTGGTCGCGGCGGGTGGAGAGCTGTTCGGCGGCGACCACCTTGCGCCCCAGTTCCGACTGGAAAAACTGCAGGGCGGGCTGCGGATCGCCGAGATTTTGCCGCAGGCCCTGTTGGGCGCGTTGATCGATCGCCAACGGGGCAAAGCGCTGGTTGCTGTTATTCACCAGCGCCTCATACAGCGCGGGCGGCAGGCTGCTGCGATAGCGCGCCTGTGCGGCGCTCAGGGCGTCGTTGAAATGCGCGCGTTGTTGCGGCCAGCCGGCGGCCTGGTAGAGCTGTACTTGAGCATCTGCCAGGCTGGGGAGGCTGAGCAACAACAATAAAACGATGGATAAGACGCGCATACAGACTCCTGTCTAGCGGGCGACTATTTTCGATGGCTTGGCGGCGCTTGTCGAGGCATAGCCTGCCGGCTGATAGAATCGCCGGCATGCCTATTTCAACTGATGTCACACTGTTAAAACGCATCGTCGACGACCTGGCCGAACGAGGCTGGTCGTTGCAACCCGCGTTCGTTCCTCAGGCTCTGACCCTCGAACTGGCCAATGAGTGCCGCAAACGTGCCGCGCAGGGTGATTTAACCCCCGCCAGCATCGGCCATGGCTCCGGTCAGGAAGTACGCGAAGGGGTGCGCGGCGACCATATTCAATGGCTGGATGCCGGCGTGTCGCCGGCGTGCGAGCAGTATCTAGCGCTGATGGATGGGCTGCGTCAGGCGCTCAATCGTGAGCTCTATCTGGGCCTGGAAGACTACGAGTGCCACTTCGCCTGGTACCCGCCCGGCGCCTTCTATCGGAAACATCTCGATCGCTTCCGCGATGACGACCGCCGTGCGGTGTCGGCGGTGTTTTATCTCAACCCGGATTGGCAGCCGGAGCAAGGTGGCGCCTTGCGCCTGTACCTGGCGGACGAGACGACGCGCGATGTGCAGCCGCAGGCCGGCAGCCTGCTGGTGTTCCTTTCCGCCGACCTGCCCCATGAGGTGTTGCCGGCCAGCCGCGAGCGCTTGTCGCTGACCGGCTGGTTCCGCCGCCGCCGCGGCGGCGGTGGGGTGTTTTAGGCCTGCATCTCGTAGCCCGGACAAGCCTTGGCGCAATCCGGGAGCGGTGGGGCATGCACAGGCTTTTCCGGGATTGCATCAGGCTACGAGGAGAGTGCCCATGGCCGCGATTGACGGTGAGGTCGAAATCGCCAGCGGGCCTGGTTGGGGCGTTTGGTTTAGCCAACGCGAAACCTATCGATGGTGGTGAAAACCCGGGAGGTTTTATGCAGAAGATTCTGGTCAGTCGCTGTCTGCTCGGCCACCGCGTGCGCTATGACGGCGGCGCCCACGGCCCTTTCGACCTGCTCCAGCGCTGGCAGGCCGAGGGCCGGGTGGTCGCGCTCTGCCCGGAGGTCGCCGGCGGCTTGCCAACGCCGCGGCCGGCGGCGGAAATCCCCTCGGGCCAGGGCGCACAGGTGCTCGACGGCCGGCTGCCGGTACTGACTATCGACGGCGAGGAGGTCACGGCGGCCTTTGTTGCCGGCGCCGAGCAGGCCCTGGCGCTGGTCCGCCAGCACGGTATGCGCCTGGCCCTGCTCAAGGCGCGCAGCCCGTCGTGCGGCAACCGCGAGAACTACGACGGCAGCTTCAGCGGGGTGAAAGTCGCTGGCGAAGGCGTCACCGCCGCTGCCCTGCGTCGTGCCGGGGTGCAGGTGTTCAGCGAAGAGGAATTGCCCGCCGCCGAGGCGGCGTTGCGGGCGTTGGAACAGTAGTCGCTTGCGGATGGGTTGAGTTCCACGATACCCATACTGTTGGGTTACGCGGCGCGTGAGATTCGCAGCGTCTGTGGATAAACGACAGTCGCCGCTAACCCAACCTACGCGCCTCCCACAGGGTTGTGACATCGGCATGAAAAAGGGAAGCCGAAGCTTCCCTTTTTTGCATCGCACCAGTGCTTAGAACAGCACACGGCTGCGGATGGTGCCGTTGACGTGTTGCAGCTTCTCCAACGCCAGGTCGGAGTAGTCGGCGTCGACGTCGATCACCACATAGCCGACCTTGTCGTTGGTCTGCAGGAACTGGCCGGAGATGTTGATGGCGTTTTCGGCGAACACCTTGTTGATCTCGCTCATCACGCCCGGCACGTTCTGGTGAATGTGCAGCAGGCGGTGCTTGCCCGGGTGCGCCGGCAGGGCGACTTCGGGGAAATTGACCGAGGACACCGAGGTGCCGTTGTCGCTGTACTTGACCAGCTTCTCCGCCACTTCCAGGCCGATGTTGGCCTGGGCCTCGGCGGTGGAACCGCCGATGTGCGGGGTCAGGATCACCCGATCCAGGCCGCGCAGCGGGCTTTCGAACTCTTCGTCGTTGGACTTCGGTTCGACCGGGAACACGTCGATGGCAGCGCCGATCAGGTGCTCGTCCTTGATCGCGGCGGCCAGGTGCTCCAGCTTGACCACGGTGCCGCGGGCGGCGTTGATCAGGATGCCGCCCTTCTTCATGGCGCGTATTTCCTTCTCGCCGATCATCCACTGGGTCGACGGCAGTTCCGGCACATGCAGCGAGATGATGTCACACAGGCCCAGCAGGTCGTGCAGCTTGGCGATCTGGGTGGCGTTGCCCAGCGGCAGCTTGGTCACGGTGTCGTAGAAGAACACCTGCATGCCGAGGGCTTCGGCCAGCACCGAGAGCTGGGTGCCGATCGAGCCGTAGCCGACGATGCCGAGTTTTTTGCCGCGGATCTCGAAGGAGTTGGCCGCCGACTTGATCCAGCCACCACGGTGACAGGAGGCATTCTTCTCGGGAATACCGCGCAGCAGCAGGATGGCCTGGGCCAATACCAGCTCGGCCACCGAGCGGGTGTTCGAATAGGGTGCGTTGAATACTGCGATACCGCGCTCGCGGGCGGCGTCGAGGTCGACCTGGTTGGTACCGATGCAGAAGCAGCCGACGGCGACCAGCTTGTTCGCGCAATCGAAGATATCGGCGGTCAGCCGGGTGCGCGAACGAATACCGATGAAGTGCGCTTCGGCGATCTTTTCTTTCAGTTCGTCGTCGGACAGCGCGCCCTTGTGGTACTCGATGTTGGTGTAGCCGGCAGCCTTCAGGGTGTCCACGGCATTCTGGTGGACGCCTTCGAGAAGAAGGAACTTGATCTTGCTCTTGTCGAGAGAGGTCTTGCTCATCGGAGTACCTGTTGTCCCATAAATTAGTGTCAGGGAAATGCATCGGCGGCGTTGCCGAGCGGACCCCGCTGAATCGGCTCGGAGCACGATTGACGGGGTGCGTATGCTAGCATGATCTTCTTTTTCCATGCTCGGTTGCGACCTGAATGGTTCTCAGGGCGACCATGAATTGTTTGAGAGTTCACTTGATGACTACCGCTGCCCTGATCGAAGAGCTGAAGACCCTGGTTGAACCCGGCAAGGTGCTCACCGACGCCGATTCCCTCAACGCCTACGGCAAGGATTGGACCAAGCATTTCGCTCCGGCCCCTTGCGCCATCGTCTTTCCCAAGAGCATCGAACAGGTGCAGGCCATCGTCCGTTGGGCCAACCGGCACAAGGTTGCCCTGGTGCCTTCCGGCGGGCGCACTGGACTCTCCGCTGGCGCCGTGGCGGCCAACGGCGAAGTGGTGGTGGCTTTCGACTATATGAACCAGATTCTCGCCTTCAACGAATTCGACCGTACCGCGGTCTGTCAGCCCGGCGTGGTGACCAAGCAGCTGCAGCTGTTTGCCGAAGAGCAGGGGCTGTACTACCCGGTGGATTTCGCCTCCAGCGGATCGAGCCAGCTGGGCGGCAATATCGGCACCAATGCCGGCGGGATCAAGGTGATTCGCTACGGCATGACCCGCAACTGGGTCGCCGGCCTGAAGGTCGTCACCGGCACCGGCGAGCTGCTGGAGCTGAACAAGGACCTGATCAAGAACGCCACCGGCTACGACCTGCGCCAGCTGTTCATCGGCGCCGAAGGCACCCTCGGCTTCGTCGTCGAAGCCACCATGCGTCTGGATCGCGCGCCGCAGAATCTCACCGCCATGGTCCTCGGCGCGGCCGACTTCGACTCGATCATGCCGGTGTTGCACGCCTTCCAGAACAAGCTGGACCTGACCGCCTTCGAGTTCTTCTCCGACAAGGCCCTGGCCAAGGTCATGGGCCGCGGCGACGTGCCGGCGCCGTTCGAGACCGAGTGCCCGTTCTATGCGCTACTGGAGTTCGAGGCCAGCAGCGAGCAGGTGGCCGAAGCGGCCCTGGCCACCTTCGAGCATTGCGTCGAACAGGGCTGGGTGCTCGACGGGGTGATGAGCCAGAGCGAGCAGCAACTGCAGAACCTGTGGAAACTGCGCGAATACATCTCCGAGACCATCAGCCACTGGACCCCGTACAAGAACGACATCTCGGTAGTGGTCTCCAAAGTGCCGGCCTTCCTCCACGACATCGACGCCATCGTCGGTGAACACTACCCGGACTTCGAGATCGTCTGGTTTGGCCACATTGGCGACGGCAACCTGCATTTGAATATATTGAAGCCGGAGGATCTGTCCAAGGACGAGTTCTTCGCCAGGTGCGCCACCGTCAACCAGTGGGTGTTCGAGACCGTGCAGAAGTACAACGGCTCGATCAGCGCCGAACACGGCGTCGGCATGACCAAGCGCGATTACCTGCATTACAGCCGCTCCGAGGCGGAAATCGGCTATATGAAGGCGATCAAGGCGGTGTTCGACCCGAACGGCATCATGAACCCGGGCAAGATTTTCCCGCTTTGATTGGCACCAGGCCCATGTAGCCCGGATAAGCCTTAGCGCAATCCGGGGCAGCGGCTTCCCGGATTGCGCCGGGGCTTATCCGGGCTACGCATCTAAGCATTTATCCGTGCGGCCAGAGGCTCTTGCCCCCTGGTCGGTTGCAATGACGGCCCGCCTTGAAGCGGGCATGATCGCCCTACACGGCACGCTCCCACAAAGAGTCGTGCAGCGCATTCGCATAAGGAGTCGCCCATGAGTTACCAGCACCAGTACATCGACGGCACCCATATTCACTTTCCCATGGGCAAGGTGGTGTGCATCGGCCGTAACTACGCCGAGCACGCCAAGGAACTGAACAACCCGGTGCCCAGCGAGCCATTGCTGTTCATCAAGGCCGGCAGCTGTGTGGTGCCGCTGGATGACGGTTTCACCCTGGTCGAGGGCCGTGGCGACGTGCACTTTGAGGCGGAAATCGCCGTACTGATCGGCAAGCCATTGTCGCGCACACCGAATGCCGAAGAAGTGCTGGACGCTATTTCCGGCTTCGCCCCGGCCCTCGACCTGACCCTGCGCGACCTGCAGGCCAAGCTCAAGGACAAGGGCTACCCCTGGGAAATCGCCAAGTCCTTCGATGGCGCCTGTGTGCTGGCGCCCTTCGTGCCGGGCGATGCGCTGGAGGACCTGAGTGATATCGGCATTCGCCTGACGATTAACGGCGAAGTGCGTCAGGACGGCAACAGCCGCGATATGCTCAACCCGATCCTGCCGATGATCCAGCACATCGCCGGTCACTTCAGCCTGCAGCCGGGTGATGTGATCCTCACCGGTACGCCGGTCGGAGTCGGGCCGTTGCACAAGGGCGACGAGCTGGTGCTGGAGCTGGTCGGTCACTCATGCTTCGCCAGTCGCGTGCTGTAACCGGCTCATCGTGTCTCGACTTGAATAGATAGTCTGTCGCTTTACGTGGGCGCGGATGGGTGGTATTCCGCTTCATGCGCGAAATTTTCAGCGCTTTCAAGGTCAGTCGCGGCTAAAGCCCCTCCCACACAAGACAGGCGTTTCACCGATATTTCAACGTTATCGTGACACTGGTCGTGTACGGGGCGCCTGGAGGCGCCCTCTGTCGGTAAGCGAACCTTAAGCCTTGGCCGCTAGTCTGACGGCCATGCTTTTCTCGAGTCGTGCCGATGCCTGCCAAACGCTTTCGTTTCATGCGCCCGCGCCATTTGCTCCTGCTATCCCTGGTCGTTGCCACGGCGCTGCTGGTCGACTTTCTGCGCCTGGACGAGCGCGCCTGGTTCTGGTTCGCGGAAGGCAGGCGCAGTGTTGCCGAGCAGCAGGCGAGCATCTGGCTGCCGGGTTATCGGGTGGTTGTGCAGGGGCGGTCGCTGGACGGCCTGGAGCGCGACGAAAC
Organism: Pseudomonas sp.; assembly: GCA_030699825.1. Taxonomy (GTDB): domain Bacteria; phylum Pseudomonadota; class Gammaproteobacteria; order Pseudomonadales; family Pseudomonadaceae; genus Aquipseudomonas. The sequence continues at coordinate 85,151 of JAUYKV010000013.1, forward strand.
CTCAGGGCTGACCTACAGCCCCGCCAGCGACACCCTGTTCGCCGTGACCGGCAAGAACCCGCAACTGGTCGAATTATCGCTGGCCGGCGAGGTGCTGCGGCGTATCCCGCTGCGCGGCTTCTCCGATCCCGAGGGGGTCGAGGTCATCGCCGATGGACGCCTGGCGATCATCGACGAACGCCGGCGCAGCTTGACGGCGTTCAGTATCGACGCCGACACCCTGAGCCTGGATGCCGCGGACTATCCGTCGTTCGACCTGGGCTTTGCCGATTCCGCCAACAAGGGCTTCGAGGGGATTGCCTGGGACTCGCGCAATCAGCGTGTGCTGCTCGGCAAGGAGCGCGGTCCGCTGGGGCTGTTCAGCTTGCCGTTTCCCGGCGAGGACGGCGCCGCCGGGACGCTGCAGGCGTTGCCCTCGACGCGCGCCTTCGTGCGCGATATCTCTTCGTTGAGTTTCGATGCGCGCACCGGTCACTCCCTGGTGCTGTCCGACGAGTCGCGTCTGCTGCTGGAGCTGGATGGCCAGGGGCAACCGGTCAGCTTCATCAGCCTGATCGGCGGTCTCAACGGTCTGCACCGGAGCATCAAGCAGGCCGAAGGCGTGACCATGGATGCGGCGGGCAATATCTATATCGTCGGCGAACCCAACCTGCTCTATGTGTTCAGCAAGGCCGCGCCGGTGGAGCTGCCCACGCAGATCGATTAAGCGTCCCGACGCCCTCGAACAACCCGCAATCCGTAGGCTGTCACTCGCCGCAGGCAGTGCACCGTGGATCATGGGAACGGTACAAAGCTGGCGGGTTGTCGCTGCGCTCCGAACGGCCGGCGCCCCGGTCTGCCCTACAGTTCCCGGACGTATCGCCGAGGGTTGCGCGTCCCGCAATCCGTGTCAAAAGGCCGAGGGTCGACTCGACCCGGCTGTCCAGGTTATTGGCGGGTGAGGCTTTTCACCCCGTCGGCGGTGCCGAGCAGCAGCAAGTCCGCCGGGCGTGCGGCGAACAGGCCATTGGTGACCACGCCGACGATGTTGTTGATCTGCGCTTCCAGTTCGCGCGGGTTGACGATCGACAGGTTGTAGACGTCGAGGATCTGGTTGCCGTTGTCGGTGGTCACGCCCGCGCGGTACACCGGGTCGCCACCGAGCTTGACCAGTTCGCGGGCGACATGGCTGCGCGCCATCGGGATCACCTCCACCGGCAGCGGGAAGGCGCCGAGCACCGGTACCAGCTTGCTGGCGTCGGCGATGCAGATGAAGGTCTGCGCCACGGCGGCGACAATTTTCTCGCGGGTCAGGGCGGCGCCGCCGCCTTTGATCAGGTTGAGGTGCTCGTCGCTTTCATCGGCGCCATCGACATAGAACTCCAGGTCGCTGACGGTATTCAGCTCATAGACCGGAATGCCGTGGCCCTTGAGGCGCGCGGCAGTGGCTTCGGAACTGGCCACGGCGCCGTCGAACTCGGCCTTGTGCCGGGCCAGGGCATCGATGAAACAGTTGGCCGTGGAGCCGGTGCCGACCCCGACGACGCTCTTGGCGTCGAGCTTGGGGAGGATGAAGTCGACGGCAGCCTGGGCGACTGCTTGCTTGAGTTGATCCTGGTTCATCGCGGTCTCTGCACCTGGGGGAATCGGAAGGCGCGAATTATAGCCGCATGTGGCTGAAATCCTCGCCTTCCGCACGACTTCTACGAAGCTTCGCGATACGGGTTGCGCGGATCGTGCTGCCAGTCGAGGAACGGCTTGCCGGTGTCCTGGGGCACCATCTCGATGCAGCTCTCCACCGGGCAGGTGATCTGGCACAGATTGCAGCCCACGCATTCGGCGTCGATTACCTCGTATTTGTGCGTACCGTCGGCCTGCTTGAGGCTGGCGATGGCCTGGTGCGCAGTGTCTTCGCAGGCGATGTGGCAGCGACCGCAGCCGATGCAGGCGTCCTGGTCGATCTTGGCGATCACCTGGTAGTTGATGTCCAGGTACTTCCAGTCGGTGGTGTTGCCCACCGCACGGCCGGAGAAGTCGGCCAGGCTGGCATAGCCCTGACTGTCCATCCAGCGCGACAGGCCGTCCTGCATCTGCTCGACGATGCGAAAGCCATGCAGCATGGCGGCGGTGCACACCTGTACCGCGCCGCAGCCGAGGGCCACGAACTCGGCCGCGTCGCGCCAGCTGCCGATGCCGCCGATGCCGCAGATCGGCAGGCCGCGGGTCTCGGGGTCGCGGGCGATCTCGGCGACCATGTTCAGCGCGATGGGTTTGACCGCCGAGCCGCAGTAGCCGCCGTGGGTGCTCTGGCTGCCGACGATGGGGTTGGCGACCATGCGCTCCAGGTTGACGCTGGTGATCGAGTTGATGGTGTTGATCAGCGACACCGCATCGGCCCCGCCGCGGTAGGCGGCGCGGGCGGCCAGGCGTATGTCGGTGATGTTCGGCGTGAGTTTGACGATCACCGGCAGCGCGCTGTAGGTCTTGCACCAGCGGGTGACCCTTTCGACGTATTCCGGCACCTGGCCGACCGCCGCGCCCATGCCGCGCTCGGGCATGCCGTGGGGGCAGCCGAAGTTCAGCTCGATGCCGTCGCAGCCGGTGGCCTCCACCAGTGGCAGGATGGCCTTCCAGGACTCCTCGACGCAGGGCACCATCAGCGAGACGATCAGCGCACGGTCCGGCCAGTCCTTCTTCACCTGGGTGATTTCGCGCAGGTTGATTTCCAGCGAGCGGTCGGTGATCAGTTCGATATTGTTGAAGCCGAGCACCTCGCGATTGGCGCCGAAGTGCGCCGAGTAGCGCGACGACACGTTGACCGCCGCCGGGTCTTCGCCGAGGGTCTTCCAGACCACGCCGCCCCAGCCCGCCTCGAAGGCGCGGACCACGTTGTAGGCCTTGTCGGTGGGCGGCGCGCTGGCCAGCCAGAACGGATTGGGTGCCTTGATACCGGCGAATTCGATGGATAGATCGGCCATTTATGCGGCCTCCGCGTTGCGCATCAGATGAGAGTGGATGGCCTCGGCGGCCAGCTTGCCGTGCTGCACGGCCTGTACGGTGAGGTCCTGGCCCAGGGCGATGCAGTCGCCGCCGGCATACACGCCGGGCACGCTGGTTTGCAGCTGGGCGTCGACCCAGATGCGTTCGCCCTCGCGCTGCAGTTCGCCGGCCAGCGGGTCGCTCAGGGCCTGGCCGTCGAAGGCCTGGCCGATGGCGCTGAAGATGGCGTCGGCGGCCAGCTCGAAGCTTTCCCCGCTCGCCTGCAGGCGGCCGTCGACCTGCTGGGTGCGGGCGAAGCGCATGCCGCGCACCTGACCCTGCTCGTCGAGCAGCACGGCCTCGGGCTGTGCCCAGGTCAGCAGGCGCACCTGGTTGGCCTTGGCGATGGCCTGTTCGTGCTCGGTGGCGCCCATCTCCGCGAAGCCGCGGCGGTAGACCAAGTTGACGTCGCGGGCGCCGAGCTTGCTCATCTGCACGGCCATGTCGATGGCGGTGTTGCCGGCGCCGAGGACGATGCAGCGCTCGGCCAGCGGCAGCTGGCTCAGGTCGTCGCTCTGGCGCAGTTCGCGGATGTAATCGGTGGCGGCCAGCAGGCCCGGCGCATCTTCATGGGCCAGGCCGAGTCGCTTGCTGGCAGCCAGGCCGATGCCGAGGAACACCGAATCGAACTGCTGGTGCAGCTCGCTCAGGCTCAGATTGTCGCCCAGCCGCTGGCCGTGACGGATCTCGATGCCGCCGATCTGCAGGAGGAAGTCCACCTCGCGCTGGGCGAAGTCGTCCACCAGCTTGTACTTGGCGATGCCGTACTCGTTGAGGCCGCCGGCTTTCTCGCGGGCCTCGAAGATCACCACCTCATGACCATGCATGGCCAGGCGATGGGCGCAGGACAGCCCCGCCGGGCCGGCGCCGACCACGGCGATGCGTTTGCCGCTGGCCGGGGCGCGCTGGAACGGGTGCTGGCTGAACTGCGCGTGGTCGATGGCATGGCGCTGCAGCAGGCCGATCAGCACCGGCGCGCATTCCTGGGCGTTGTTACGCACGCAGGCCTGCTGGCAGAGGATTTCGGTGGGGCAGACGCGGGCGCAACTGCCGCCGAGGATATTCGCCGAAAGGATGGTTTGCGCCGCGCCCTGGACGTTGTCCTGCTGGATGCTGCGGATAAACGAGGGGATGTCGATCTCGCTGGGGCAGGCGTTGACGCAGGGCGCGTCGTAGCAGTACAGGCAGCGCGAACTTTCCAGGGCGGCCTGGCGAGCGCTGAGCGGCGGGGCCAGATCGCTGAAGCGATCGGCCAGTTCGGCGGCGTCGGCATGCGGGCGCGGCAGGTGGCTGAGGGTGTCTATCACGGTAATTGCCTCACGGTTTTATGGCTTTTATTGGGCAGTTAACAGCGGATAAGCGGCCGTCCGGCCTCTGTAGGCCGGTGTGGCGGAATAGGTGTTGCACCAGTGGTGGGACTCTTAAGTGGGAGGGGCTTTAGCCGCGAAAAATGTCGATAGCTCAGGATCTATCGCGGCTGAAGCCCCTCCCACAGGTTCTTCTGTGTCCCTGGCTTAGCGTTCGACGGCAATCGGCCGATTCAGCTCGGCGCGTTTGCTCAGCAGGTCGAACACCGCCGGGTAGGCCGGGCGCTCGACGTATCGGCCGGCGCCGCGTTCGGCGCGCAGCTCGCCGTCGGCCCAGACCAGCTTGCCCTGGCTGATGGTGTGGCTGGGCACGCCGCGCACGGTCTTGCCTTCGAAGATGTTGAAGTCGACCTGCTGGTGGTGGGTCTTGGCCGAGATGGTCCGGCTGCCCTGCGGATCCCAGAGCACCAGGTCGGCATCGGCACCGACGCGCAGCGCGCCCTTGCGCGGGAACAGGTTGAAGATCTTCGCGGTGTTGGTGCTGGTCAGGGCGACGAAGTCGTTCATCGACAGGCGGCCGCTGTTGACCCCTTCGTCCCAGAGCACGGCCATGCGGTCTTCGATGCCGGCGGTGCCGTTGGGGATCTTGCTGAAATCATCGCGGCCGGCGGCTTTCTGGTCGGCGCAGAAGCAGCAGTGGTCGGTGGCGGTGGTGTGCAGGTTGCCCGACTGCAGGCCGTGCCAGAGTGCCTCCTGATGCCCGCGCGGGCGGAACGGCGGGCTCATCACATAGCCGGCGGCGGTCTGCCAGTCCGGGTGGCGGTAGACGCTGTCGTCGAGCAGCAGATGGCCGGCCAGCACTTCGCCGTACACCGGCTGGCCCTTGGCCCGGGCGTAGGCGATTGCGTCCAGGGCATCCTTGGTCGAGACATGCACCAGGTACAGCGGCGTGCCCAGGGTTTCGGCGATGCGGATGGCGCGGTTGGCGGCCTCGCCCTCGACCTGCGAGGGCCGCGACAGCGGGTGCGCCTCCGGGCCGGTCAGGCCCTGGGCCAGCAGCTTGTTCTGCAGGTGGTAGACCAGCTCGCCGTTCTCCGCGTGCACCGTGGGCACCGCGCCCAGCTGCAGGCAGCGCTCGAAGCTGGCCACCAGGGTGTCGTCAGCGGCCATGATGGCGTTCTTGTAGGCCATGAAGTGCTTGAAGCTGTTGACCCCGAACTTCGCCACCAGCTCGCCCATCTCGGCGGCGACCTGCTCGCTCCACCAGGTGATGGCGACGTGGAAGCCATAGTCGGCGGCGGACTTCTCCGCCCAGCCGCGCCAGCAGTGGAAGGCCTCGAGCAGCGATTGTTGCGGGTTGGGGATGACGAAGTCGATGATCGAGGTGGTGCCACCGGCCAGGCCCGCGGCGGTGCCGCTGAAAAAATCCTCGCTGGCCACCGTACCCATGAACGGCAGTTGCATGTGGGTGTGCGGGTCGATGCCGCCGGGCATCAGGTATTGGCCGCTGCCGTCGAGCACCTGACAGCCGGCCGGGGCGTCGAGGTTGTCGCCAATGGCCTGGATCAGTCCGTCGGCGCAGAGCAGGTCGGCGCGGTAGCTTTCCTCATGGGTGACCAGGGTGGCGCCACGGATCAACAGCGACATAGCGAGTTCCTCTCAGGCTGACCGGTGCGTGCCGGTTCTTGGTGTTATGGCGAGTCAGGCGGGAGTGTTTAAATTCCTGTCATGCCTGACAGGAATTGAATCTAGTCGCTGCTTTGTGATTGATCAAGATTATTTTTTGATCAATTTAATAAAAGTTAACTCATTGAAAATAAACGTGAAAATATATAAACAAACAAAATTGTGGGTGGCCTTGCCTTTTTGACGCACTTGACAAGAAGCCAATATGGTCGAGATTTCCTATGGAAAATCAGCCGGTTGAGTGGCGCCTGTGAGCCGGGTCTGGCGCTGGAAAAAAAGTTGCCTGCACCGGTCTGAATCCTGACTATGCTGACAGACTTTACCGGCCAGCCACCGACGAATCGGCGAGACAGTCGCAGAGGATAGCTCCCTTTTATAAAGCTGTTTAAGATCAGCTGGTTAACTTGTATTGGTGAGACATTCGAGTGAGCGTGCGCAGTTTTGGCACGCTTATGGGTCGTCGCCGCTAGCGAGCTGGCCGGCCCCGGGATACACCCATACTCCGGCCATCGGCTCATCCCGATGAGCGAACAATCAGAACAATTCCTGGAGAGGCTCCATGCAGCAGAGCAGATCGCAAGTGACCGAGCGCGATGGTTTGTACGAACTGGCCGCCGGCCCCGACGTACTCGACAGCCCGCGCTACAACCACGACATCGCCCCGACCCAGGTGCACGAACGCACCTGGAACAAGTGGCACATCACCGCGCTCTGGGTCGGCATGTCGATCTGCGTGCCCACCTACACCCTCGGCGGGGTGCTCACCGCCTACTTCGGCTTGTCGGTCGGCGAGGCGCTGCTGGCGATCCTGCTGGCCAACATCGTGGTGCTGGTACCGCTGACCCTGAACGCCTTCCCCGGCACCAAGTACGGCATTCCCTTTCCGGTGCTGTTGCGCTCGTCGTTCGGCGTGATCGGCTCCAACGTGCCCTGCCTGATCCGCGCGGTGGTGGCGTGCGGCTGGTTCGGCATTCAGACCATGTTCGGCGGCCTGGCCATCCACCTGCTGCTCGGCTCGATCTTCGAGGGCTGGAAGAGTCTGGGCGGCACCGGCGAGGTGATCGGCTTCATGATCTTCTGGACCCTCAACCTGTGGATCGTGCTGCGCGGCGCCGAGTCGATCAAGTGGCTGGAAACCCTCTCCGCGCCGCTGCTGGTGCTGGTCGGTGCCGGTCTGCTGGTGTGGGCGCTGCCCAATGTGTCGATGAGCGAGTTGCTGGCGCAGCCACCCAGCCGTCCCGAGGGTGCCAGCGTCACTGGCTACTTTCTCGCCGGCCTGACCGCCATGGTCGGCTTCTGGGCCACCCTGTCGCTGAACATTCCCGACTTTAGCCGCTACGCCAAGAGCCAGAAGGATCAGATCATCGGCCAGATCATCGGCCTGCCGCTGACCATGTTCCTGTTCGCCGCCCTCGGCGTGGTGCTGACCGCCGCCTCGGCCTCGCTGGTTGGCGAGACCGTGTCCGATCCGGTCAGCCTGATCGGCCATATCCAGAGCCCCGGCTGGGTCGCCCTGGCCATGGCGCTGATCATAGTCGCGACCCTGTCGACCAATACCGCGGCGAACATCGTCTCGCCGACCAACGACTTCCAGAATATCGCGCCCAAGCTGATCGACCGAACCAAGGCGGTGCTGCTCACCGGCCTGATCGGCCTGGCGCTGATGGGCCATGAGCTGCTGAAGAAGCTCGGCCTGCTGGTCTCCGATCTGAGCCTGGAAAGCGTCTATTCCAACTGGTTGCTGGGTTATTCGAGCCTGCTCGGGCCGATCGCCGGGATCATGGTGGTGGACTATTTCCTGATCAAGAAACAGCAGCTCGACCTCGCCGGTCTGTACCGCGACGACATCTATCCGGCCTGGAACTGGATCGGCTTTGCCGCCTTCGTCGTGCCGGTGGCATTGACCCTGTTGTCGCTCGGCAGCAATGCCTTCAGCTGGTTCTACGACTACGGCTGGTTCACCGGTTCCTTCCTCGGCGGGCTGATCTATTTCGCTCTGGGCAGCCTGCGCGGGGCGCAACCGCTGATGGTCAAGGCGCCGGTGTGAGGCAACAGCAGCGCGGGCAATCGGGAACGCCGCCCGGCCGCGTCTACAGATGCACGTTGCCTTTGTAGGAGCGGGCTTGCCCGCGAAACGATTGAGCAGGCGCGTCCAGCGCTAACGAAAATCAGAAAGGCCCAAGGAGATCACCATGAACACTGCCGTTGACGTCCTGCAATCCAGCCAGCCACACATCAACAGTGAACGCCTGTGGCAGTCGCTGATGGAACTGGCCAAGCTCGGTGCCACCGTCAAGGGCGGGGTCTGTCGTTTGGCCCTGACCGACCTTGATCGCCAGGCCCGCGACCTGTTCGTGCGCTGGTGCGAAGAGGCCGGCTGCACGGTGACGGTCGATGGCGTCGGCAATATCTTCGCCCGCCGGGCCGGGCGTAATCCCGCATTGCCGCCGGTGATGACCGGCAGCCATATCGACACCCAGCCCACCGGCGGCAAGTTCGACGGCTGCTTCGGCGTGCTGGCCGGCCTGGAGGTGCTGCGCACCCTCAACGATCTGGGGCTGCAGACCGAGGCGCCGCTGGAGGTGGTGGTCTGGACCAACGAGGAAGGCTCGCGCTTCGCCCCCTGCATGATGGGCTCCGGGGTGTTCGCCGAGAAGTTCACCCTGGAACAGACCCTGGCCAAGCGCGATGCCGAGGGCGTCACGGTCGGCGAGGCGCTGAACGCCATCGGCTATGCCGGGCCGCGGGCGGTCACCGGGCATGCGGTGGGCGCCTATTTCGAGGCGCATATCGAGCAGGGGCCGATCCTCGAGGATCAGCGCAAGACCATCGGCGTGGTGCTCGGCGCGCTCGGGCAGAAGTGGTTCGATCTGACCCTCAAGGGCGTCGAGGCCCACGCCGGGCCGACCCCGATGCACCTGCGCAAGGACGCCCTGGTAGGCGCCGCCGCGGTGGTCGCCGCGGTCAACCGGGTGGCCCTGGACCATCAGCCGCACGCCTGCGGCACGGTCGGTTGCCTGCAGGCCTATCCCGGTTCGCGCAACGTGATTCCCGGCGAGGTGCGCATGACCCTGGATTTCCGCCACCTCGAGCCGGCGCGCCTGGATTCGATGATCGACGAGGTGCGCGGGGTGATCGAGGCAACCTGTGCTGAGCACGGCCTGAGTTTCGAACTGACCCCCACCGCCGATTTCCCGCCGCTGTATTTCGACCCGGATTGCGTCGAGGCGGTACGCGGCGCAGCGCAGAGCCTGGGGCTGACCCATATGGACATCGTCAGCGGCGCCGGCCATGACGCGATCTTCCTCGCCGAATTGGGCCCGGCCGGGATGATCTTCGTGCCCTGCGAGGGCGGCATCAGCCACAACGAGATCGAGAACGCCGCGCCCGAGGACCTGGCCGCAGGCTGCGCGGTGCTGTTGCGGGCGATGCTGGCCGCGTCGGCGGCCGTCGGCAAAGGCCAACAGGCGGCCTGATTGGCCGGATTGCCATCCAGGTGCTGCGCTTGAGTCCCCCGGCGTTCGTCGCGGTGATCATCGTCCACCTGGCTGGTGCGCTCGCTGGTCCGGTTCGTCGGCATCAGCCTGTTCGTGGTCTCGGCTTCAGCCGTTGATCGCTGCGGCAACACACCACGCTTGGCCCGCTGGCAACGAGTGGCGATACTGTCGGCCTGTTAGCCCAAGCTGTTTGTCGTGAAGGTGTTATGAAGCTGAAAAGCCTGTTCCTCGTTGTGCTTGCCCTGACCCTGACTGCTTGCGGGGGTGTCGATCCGAATTCACCACAGGGCCAGCGCCAGGCCATCTTCAAGCAGATGCTCAAGGTCAGCGAAGACCTCGGCGGCATGTTGCGTGGGCGCATCGCCTTCAAGGAGCAGCTTTTTGTCAGCGGTGCGGCCGAACTCGATCGACTGACCCGCACGCCCTGGCAGCACTTTCCCCAGGTCAGGGAAGAAGGCGGTGAAACCCGCGCCAAGGATGAGGTCTGGCAACGCCAGGAGCGTTTTCAGCAACTGGCCCGCGAGCTCGAGGCAGGTACTGCCGCGCTGGTCGCCGCAACCGCTGCCCGCCCGCTGCAAAGCGCCGAGCTGGTCGCCCCCGTGCAGCGCGTCGAGGACAGTTGCAAGGCCTGTCACGAAGAGTTTCGCGCGTTCTAGTGGATCTTGCGCTTTTCGTAGGAGCCAGCTTGCTGGCGAGCCCTGCAGATCAAAAACATCGTCGGAGTGCCGAACCACAGCAAGCTGGCTCCTACAGTGTCCATGTGCTTGGCGCGACACTGGGAGCCTGTTGTCTCGCGGCCTAGCCCCCGGCCAGATCGCGGCATAGGTTACGGATACCTGGTGCGCGCAGCGTACCTTACGTGTGTTGGTCATCGCGCCGGCTTAAAACCCCGCGACTCCTGCCGTACGCAGTCGCTCGCGCAGGGCCTGGACTTCCGGGTGGCGAAAGAACGCCTGCAGTTGCGCCGCGCGGCTCGGGCCTATGCCTGGCTGGCGCTGCCATTCTCCACTGCTACGTTGCGCCAGCTCATCCCAGTTGTCCGCCAGGGGCGCCGCGCCGCTTGGCGGCAGGCCGAGCGCGCGCAGCCAGTCGGCAAACGGCCGTTGCCGGGCCAGGGCAAAGCTCTGGGCGAGCTTGCCGGCGCTGTGCGGGCCTAAGCCGGGTACCTCGCCTAATTGCACGGCGGAGAGCGTCAGCCAGTCGAGCAGACCGTCGAGTTGCTGCGCCTGCAGCAGCTTGTCCCAGGTGCCGGGGCCGACCCCGGGTAGCGCCAAACCCTGTTTGCCACTGAGCCAGGCCAGGCGTGCGCGGAACTGGCTGGTGCAGACCGGCGTTGCCCGCCAGCAGCTCAGCGCATGGTAGTCGTCGGCTTGCGGTGCATTGACCGCGGGGCGTTGCTGGCTGCGCCAGACCACGCTGTCCAGTTTCGGAATGGTCAGCCCGGCCAGCTGGATGGCAACCTGATCGCCGGGGCGAATGTCCAGGCTGTGCCAGCGTTGCAGCGAGCCGAGGCTGACATATTCGATCCGGCGCTGGTCCAGCCTGATCGGCTGCAAGCGCAGCACCGGGGTGATGCGGCCGCTGCGGCCAATGCGAAAATCCACCGCCTGCACCACCGCCAGCGCCTGACTCAGCGGGTATTTCCAGGCCGCCGCCCAGTGCGCTGGTTCGGCTTGCCAGCGCGGTGCCGGCGGTCGGCTGCCCTGGCGCAGCACCACGCCGTCGCTGGCGAAGGGCAGGGCGTTGCGGTACCAGTGCTGGCGCCAGTGGCTGGCCTGGGTGAAGTCGCCGATCGGCTGGCTGAGGCGCCGGCTGTCGACAAAACCCATGGCGTCGAGGCGCTGCAGGCGCTCGCGCATCTCGGCCGGGCCGTCCGGCCAGTCCCAGACGAACAGGCCGATGCCGGCGGCGTCTGCAGTGCCGAGGCTGTGTCGTGCCAGTAATCCGGCGACCCGTCCGCGCGCGCCGAGGTTGCCGGAGGTGGCTTGCACATGCCGGGGCAGGCGCCAATAGAGTTCGCCTTGCAGGGTCAGGTCGTGCGCCGTCGGCAGGCGTTGCGGGATCGCCGGCAGACGCCGTGCCTGGGCCGTCCAGTCCTGGCCGCGGCGGCCGTCCCCCCGGCTGATGGCCTGCTGCAGAAGGCCGCCGCGGTAGACCAGGGTGACCGCCACGCCATCGACCTTGGGCTGGATCCACAGGTCTTCGCGGGTCGCCATCCAGTCACGCACTGCGGCGCTGTCCGCCAGCTTGCGCAGGCCGGTCTGCGCCACCGGATGGGCAATGCGCCCGGCGCTACCGGCCAGGGGATCAGGCAGCGGCGCGCCGATCCCGGCAAAGCAGCTGCGCCACTGCTCCAGTTGGGCGAGCGTCTGGTCGTAGACTTCGTCGGCCACCAGGGACACGCCCTGGCGGTGATAGGCATCATCCCAGGCGGCGACCTGTGCGCTGAGTGCGGTTATTTCCCGCGTGGCCTGCGCCTCAGGCCAGTCGGGGCAAGGGCCGGCCCCGGCATCGAGGGCGAGGCAAATGAGCAGTGGTGCGATCCAGGCTTTCATCATGAGCGTCCTTGCTCGGAAGTGATGCAGGGGAGACTAGTTCAATCCGCCAGCGGATGAGCGCAGAGAATTTCTGGGGGCCACCGCCGGCAGGCGTGGGAGCGGTGTTGGCCGCGAAGCTGTTGCGGCGCGTCGAAGAATTCGCGGGCAAGCCCGCTCCCACAGAGGGTGAGCCCAGATGGGTTGTCAGTTATTCATGTTGCGGGCAACAAAAAGGCTATGTACCTGTTAACTGTTGAGCCTGATCGCAACCTCGTGGGAAGGGCCGGGCGGCGTTCCGCTTTAGCCGCGAAACATTGTCAGTGTTTCGAAGATTTTCGCGGATGAAACGCAACGCCGCAATCTTGGTGGGCTGAAGCCCACCCTACCTTGGCCTACACACGTAACGAGTACAGAGCCAACAAAAAGCCCCGCACGGGGCGGGGCTCTCGGTTTTGCTGGCGGGCTTACAAACCGCCAGCGGCGCGCAGTTCGGCGGCCTTGTCGGTTTTTTCCCAGGTGAAGGCGGTAAAGATGTCGTCGTCGACGGTCATCTCGAGCGGGGTGCGGCCGAAGTGGCCGTAGGCCGCAGTGGCCTGGTACATCGGGTGCAGCAAGTCGAGCATCCGGGTGATCGCGTAGGGGCGCAGGTCGAAGTGCTCGCGTATCAGCTGGATGATCTTGTCGTCGCCGATCACGCCGGTGCCGAAGGTGTTGACCGAAATCGAGGTCGGCTGGGCCACGCCGATGGCGTAGGACACCTGGATCTCGCAGCGCTCGGCGAGGCCCGCGGCGACGATGTTCTTGGCCACGTAACGACCGGCGTAAGCCGCCGAACGGTCGACCTTGGACGGGTCCTTGCCGGAGAAGGCACCGCCGCCGTGACGGGCCATGCCGCCGTAGGTGTCGACGATGATCTTGCGCCCGGTCAGGCCGCAGTCGCCCACCGGGCCGCCGATGACGAACTTGCCGGTCGGGTTGATGTGGTACTGGGTGCCCTTGTGCAGCAATTCGGCTGGCAGGGTGTGCTTGACGATCAGTTCCATGACCGCTTCCCGCAGGTCGGCCTGGCTGACTTCCGGGTTGTGCTGGGTCGACAGCACCACCGCGTCGATGCCGACCACCTTGCCGTTTTCATAACGGCAGGTGACCTGGGATTTGGCGTCCGGGCGCAGCCACGGCAGCAGGCCGGACTTGCGCGCTTCGGCCTGGCGCTCGACCAGGCGGTGGCTGAGGACGATAGGCGCGGGCATCAGTACGTCGGTTTCGTTGCTGGCGTAGCCGAACATCAGGCCCTGGTCGCCGGCGCCCTGGTCTTCCGGTTTGGCCCGGTCGACGCCCTGGTTGATGTCCGGGGACTGCTTGCCAATGATGTTGATTACGCCGCAGGTGGCGCCGTCGAAACCCACCTCGGAGCTGGTGTAGCCGATGTCGCAGATGACGTCGCGGACGATCTGCTCGAGGTCGACCCAGGCGCTGGTGGTGACTTCGCCGGCGACAATCGCCACGCCGGTCTTGACCAGGGTCTCGCAGGCCACGCGGGCGTGTTTGTCCTTGGCGATGATGGCGTCGAGCACCGCATCGGAGATCTGGTCGGCGATCTTGTCCGGATGGCCTTCGGAGACAGACTCGGAGGTAAAGAGGGAGTATTCGCTCATCGATCGGTTTTCCTATTCGTTACCGGTGGGTGAGAGCGGCCCGTGGGCCATTGTGTTGATCTGGTTTGGCGAAGTGCCGCACCTGAATCTGGAAACCATTGCGTAAACCCACGTACAGGCTTTCGCCCGGCGTGAGTCCCGCGGCGACCGCCCAGCGGGCCAGGTCGTCCTGTTCGAAACCGAGCCAGAGATCGCCGCAGGCTTGCCGGGCCCAGCTCTGGTTGTGGCTGCACAGCTCGGTGATCAGCAGGCTGCCGCCGCTTTTCACCTGCCGGGCCAGTTGCTTCAGCGCCTCGGCGGGGGCGGCGAAATGGTGCAGGACCATGTTCAGCACCACGCAGTCGGCGGCCGGGTAGTCATCGTTGAGGGCATCGGCAAGTTGCAGCTCGACGTTGCCCAGGCCTTCTTGTTCACAGCGCGTGCGCGCCAGTTCGAGCATCGCCGGGCTGTTGTCCAGTGCCGTGACCTGGCTGAAGCGATGTGCCAGCTCGGGCAAAAAAGCACCGTCGCCGGGGCCGATTTCCAGGGCCGTGGCTTGCGCTGCAAAGCCCAGGGCATCGAGCAGCGAGAGCAGGCTGTCGCGGTACTGCGGCAAGCCGGCGATCAGGTCCTGCTGGGCCTGGAAGCTGGCCGCCGAACGGGCGAAAAAATCCTGGCTGGCGGCGGCGCGCTGGCCATGCACTTCGGCGATCCGCGCCTGGATAGCGCTGGGCAGCACCAGGGCATCGACTTCATCGAGCAGCGCCGCATGCAGGGTGCCGCCGAGCCGCTCGCCTTGGGCTAGGGCGCGCCGGTAGAAGATCGCGTTGCCCTCGCGTCGCGTGGCCACCAGGCCGGCCTGGGCCAGCACCTTTAAGTGGTGGCTCATGCCGGACTGGCCGGTGGCGAAGATCTGCGCCAGCTCCAGCACACCGAACGAGTCGTTGGCCAGGGCGCGCAGCACGTTCAGGCGCAACGGGTCGCCGCCGGCCTTGCACAGGGCGGACAGTTCATCGACGGGCTCGAAACGCAACTGGGGGGCACTCATATTCATAAGCTGGGCAGTCTAGTCGGTCATTTTTCATCCAGCAATACCAATATCAAAAAGTTTTGATATTGGTATTGCTGGCGCTGAAGCCAGAAAACATTAGCTCTGCGACTATCTGTCATTGCCCCGGCGGGCTCCGCTGGGCGAAAATGGCCGCCTTTTTCGACCTTCCTGTTGCAAAACCCGTAGGAGATTCAGTGATGCCCAGCCGTCGTGAGCGAGCCAATGCCATTCGTGCCCTGAGCATGGATGCCGTGCAGAAAGCCAACAGCGGCCACCCGGGTGCCCCTATGGGGATGGCGGACATCGCCGAAGTCCTCTGGCGCGACTACCTCAAGCACAATCCGAGCAATCCGGGCTTCGCCGACCGCGACCGCTTCGTACTGTCCAACGGTCACGGCTCGATGCTGATCTACTCGTTGCTGCACCTGACCGGCTATGACCTGGGCATCGAAGACCTCAAACAGTTCCGTCAGATGCACAGCCGCACCCCGGGCCACCCGGAATATGGCTACACCCCGGGCGTGGAGACCACCACCGGCCCGCTCGGCCAGGGCCTGGCCAACGCCGTGGGTTTCGCCCTCGCCGAGAAGGTCCTGGGCGCCCAGTTCAATCGCGAAGGCCACAGCATCGTCGACCACTTCACCTACGTGTTCCTCGGCGACGGTTGCATGATGGAAGGCATCAGCCATGAGGTCAGCTCGCTGGCCGGTACTTTGGGGCTGGGCAAGCTGATCGCCTTCTACGACGACAACGGTATCTCCATCGACGGTGAGGTCGAGGGCTGGTTCACCGACGACACGCCGAAGCGCTTCGAGGCCTACGGCTGGCAGGTGATCCGCAATGTCGACGGGCATGACGCCGAAGAAATCAGGATCGCCATCGACACCGCGCGCAAGAGCGAGCAGCCGACCCTGATCTGCTGCAAGACCACCATCGGCTTCGGTTCGCCGAACAAGCAGGGCAAGGAAGACTGCCACGGCGCCCCGCTGGGTAACGACGAGATCGCCCTGACCCGCGCCGCCCTCGGCTGGAACCACGGCCCGTTCGAGATCCCGGCCGATATCTACGCCGAGTGGGACGCCAAGGAAACTGGCGCCGCCGCCGAGGCCGAGTGGGATCAGCGTTTTGCCGCCTACGCCGCCGCCTATCCTGAGTTGGCCAGCGAGTTCAAGCGGCGTATCGCCGGCGAGCTGCCGGCCGATTTCGCCGAGAAGGCTGCCGCCTATATCGCCGAGGTCGCCGAGAAGGGCGAAACCATCGCCAGTCGCAAGGCCAGCCAGAATGCGTTGAATGCCTTCGGCCCGCTGCTGCCGGAATTCCTCGGCGGCTCGGCGGATCTGGCCGGCTCCAACCTGACCCTGTGGAAAGGCTGCAAGGGCGTATCTGACGCCGATGCCAGCGGCAACTACATGTTCTACGGCGTGCGCGAGTTCGGCATGAGCGCGATCATGAACGGTGTCGCCCTGCATGGCGGCTTCGTGCCGTACGGCGCGACCTTCCTGATCTTTATGGAATACGCGCGCAATGCCGTGCGCATGTCGGCGCTGATGAAAAAGCGCGTGCTCTATGTGTTCACCCACGACTCCATCGGTCTTGGCGAAGACGGCCCGACCCACCAGCCGATCGAGCAGCTGGCCAGCCTGCGCTGCACGCCCAACCTCGATACTTGGCGTCCCTGTGACGCGGTGGAGTCGGCGGTGGCCTGGAAATACGCGATCGAGCGCAACGACGGCCCGAGCGCGCTGATCTTCAGCCGGCAGAACCTGCCGCACCAGTCGCGTGATGCCCGACAGTTGGCTGATGTGGCACGCGGCGGCTACGTGCTCAAGGACTGCAATGGCGAGCCGGAGCTGATCCTGATCGCCACTGGTTCGGAAGTCGCTCTGGCGGTCGCCGCTTACCAGCAGCTGAGCGCGCAAGGTCGCCAGGTGCGCGTGGTGTCGATGCCGTCGACCAGCGTGTTCGATGCCCAGGACGCCGGCTACAAGCAGGCGGTGCTGCCGGTACAGGTTGGCGCGCGGATCGCCATCGAAGCCGCCCATGCCGACTACTGGTACAAGTACGTTGGTCTGGAAGGTCGCGTCATTGGCATGACCACCTTCGGTGAGTCGGCACCCGCCCCGGCGCTGTTCGAGCACTTCGGCTTCACCGTCGAGAACCTGCTGGAAACCGCCGCCGAGCTGCTGGAGGCCTGACCCCGTAGGATGGCGTTGAGCGAAGCGATACCCATCAATCGGTTGCGATGGGTATCGAAAAGCTCAGGCTACGCGCCCCGCCCCATCCTACGAGTGTTCCCCACCGAGATCGCCATGTCTAATCGCCCCTACAGAATCGCCCTCAACGGTTACGGCCGCATCGGTCGCTGCGTGCTGCGCGCGCTGCATGAGCGCGGTACCGGGGCGCGCCTGGAAATAGTCGCGCTGAATGATCTGGCCGATCAGGCCAGCATCGAATACCTGACCCGCTTCGACTCCACCCACGGGCGCTTTCCCGGTGAGGTGAGGGTCGACGGCGACTGTCTGCATATCAATGGCGGCTGCGTGCAGGTGCTGCGTCAGGCGACGCCGGAAGGCATCGACTGGGCGGCGCTGGACATCGACCTGTTGCTCGAGTGCTCCGGCGCCTACCACAGCCGCGCCGACGCGCAGCGCTTCCTGGCGGCCGGCGCGCCGCGGGTATTGTTCTCCCAGCCGATGGCCAGCGACACGGATATCGATGCCACCATCGTCTTCGGGGTCAACCAGCAGTGCCTGACTGGCGCGGAGAAGCTGGTCTCCAACGCCTCCTGCACCACCAATTGCGGGGTGCCGCTGCTCAAATTGCTCAACGAGGCGGTGGGCCTGGAGTACGTCTCCATCACCACCATCCACTCGGCGATGAACGATCAGCCGGTGATCGATGCCTACCACCACGAAGACCTGCGCCGCACGCGTTCGGCCTTCCAGTCGGTGATTCCGGTGTCCACCGGCCTTGCTCGCGGTATCGAACGACTGCTGCCGGAACTAAGCGGGCGGATTCAGGCCAAAGCCATACGTGTGCCGACGGTAAACGTGTCCTGCCTGGACATCACCTTGCAGACTGCACGGGATACCAGTGCCGATGAAATCAATCGGGTGCTGCGTCAGGCCGCCGAAATTGGCCCGCTGCAGGGCTTGATTGCCTACACCGAGTTGCCCCATGCCAGTTGCGATTTCAACCACGACCCGCACTCGGCCATCGTTGATGGCAGTCAGACCCGGGTTTCCGGGCCGCGCCTGGTCAATCTGCTGGCCTGGTTTGACAACGAGTGGGGCTTTGCCAATCGCATGCTCGACGTGGCCGAACACTTTCTCGCCGTGTCTCCCGTTTCCATTCAACCAGCCCCCATGAAGGACTGATTTCATGACCGTTTTGAAGATGATCGACCTCGACCTCCAGGGTAAGCGCGTGTTGATTCGCGAAGACCTCAACGTGCCGGTAAAAGACGGCGCGGTGACGAGCGACGCGCGCATCCTCGCCTCGCTGCCGACCATCAAACTGGCCCTGGAAAAAGGCGCCGCGGTAATGGTCTGCTCGCACCTGGGGCGCCCGAGCGAGGGCGAATACTCCGCAGAAAACAGCCTCAAGCCGGTCGCCGACTACCTGAGTAAGGCGCTCGGCCGTGAAGTGCCGCTGCTGCGCGATTACCTCGGCGGCGTCGCGGTCCGGCCCGGCGAGCTGGTACTGCTGGAAAACGTGCGCTTCAACCCGGGCGAGAAGAAAAACAGCGACGAACTGGCCCGGCAATATGCCGCCCTGTGCGACGTGTTCGTCATGGACGCCTTCGGCACCGCCCACCGCGCCCAGGGCTCGACCCATGGTGTGGCCAAATTCGCCCAGGTCGCCTGCGCCGGTCCGCTGCTGGCGGCCGAGCTGGATGCCCTGGGCAAGGCGCTGGGCAATCCGGCCAAGCCCATGGCGGCGATCGTCGCCGGCTCCAAGGTGTCGACCAAGCTCGATGTGCTGAACAGCCTGAGCCAGATCTGCGACCAGCTGATCGTCGGCGGCGGGATCGCCAACACCTTCCTCGCTGCCGCCGGTTTCCCGGTCGGCAAGTCGCTGTACGAGGCCGATCTGCTGGATACCGCCAAAGCCATCGCCGCCAAGGTCAGCGTGCCGCTGCCGGTGGACGTGGTGGTGGCCAAGGCCTTTGCCGAAGACGCCGAAGCGACCGTCAAACTGGTCGCCGATGTGGCCGATGACGACATGATCCTCGATATCGGCCCGCAGACCGCACGGCAATTCGCCGAGCTGCTGAAGTCGTCGAAGACCATTCTGTGGAACGGTCCGGTCGGCGTGTTCGAGTTCGAACAGTTCGGCAACGGCACCAAGGTGCTGGCCGAAGCCATCGCCGCCAGCCCGGCGTTCTCGATTGCCGGTGGTGGCGACACCCTGGCGGCCATCGACAAATACGCCGTGGCCGACAGGATTTCCTATATCTCCACCGGTGGCGGCGCTTTCCTCGAGTTCGTCGAGGGCAAGGTGCTGCCGGCCGTGGCAGTGCTGGAGCAGCGCGCCAAGGGCTAAGAAGCCGGCCGCGGGCGGGTTATGCCCAGATCCATGTAGATATTCAACAGCGCCGCCATGGCGGGCTGCTACGATTAACGAGTCCCTCCGGGAGAAAGAACACCATGGCACTTATCAGCATGCGCCAGATGCTCGACCACGCCGCCGAATTCGGCTACGGCGTGCCGGCCTTCAACGTCAACAACCTCGAGCAGATGCGCGCCATCATGGAAGCCGCCGACAAAACCGACTC
The DNA here is from genome assembly GCA_030699825.1 of Pseudomonas sp. Classification (GTDB taxonomy): domain Bacteria; phylum Pseudomonadota; class Gammaproteobacteria; order Pseudomonadales; family Pseudomonadaceae; genus Aquipseudomonas. The sequence continues at coordinate 104,658 of JAUYKV010000013.1, forward strand.
CCCGGTGATCGTCCAGGCCTCCGCCGGTGCGCGCAAATACGCCGGCGCGCCGTTCCTGCGCCACCTGATCCTGGCCGCCATCGAAGAATTCCCGCACATCCCGGTGTGCATGCACCAGGACCACGGCACCAGCCCGGACGTCTGCCAGCGCTCGATCCAGCTGGGCTTCAGCTCGGTGATGATGGACGGCTCGCTGAAAGAAGACGGCAAGACCCCGGCCGATTACGACTACAACGTCGCCGTGACCCGGCAGACCGTAGCCTTCGCCCACGCCTGCGGCGTGTCGGTGGAAGGTGAGCTGGGTTGCCTGGGCAGCCTGGAAACCGGCATGGCCGGCGAAGAAGACGGCGTCGGCGCCGAAGGCGTGCTCGATCACAGCCAGATGCTCACCGATCCGGAAGAAGCCGCCGACTTCGTCAAGCGCACCCAGGTCGATGCCCTGGCCATCGCCATCGGCACCAGCCACGGTGCCTACAAGTTCACCAAGCCTCCGACCGGCGACATCCTCGCCATCGACCGGATCAAGGAAATCCACAAGCGCATTCCCAACACCCACCTGGTGATGCACGGCTCCAGCTCGGTGCCGCAGGAGTGGCTGGCGATCATCAACCAGTACGGCGGCGACATCAAGGAAACCTACGGCGTGCCGGTTGAGGAAATCGTCGAAGGCATCAAGTACGGTGTGCGCAAGGTCAATATCGACACCGACCTGCGTCTGGCCTCCACCGGTGCCATGCGCCGGCTGATGGCGAGCAACCCGAGCGAGTTCGACCCGCGCAAGTTCTTCGGCGCCACCGTCACCGCCATGCGCGACATCTGCATCGCCCGCTACGAAGCCTTCGGCACCGCCGGCAACGCCTCGAAAATCAAGCCGATCTCCCTGGAAGCCATGTTCCAGCGCTACGCCAAGGGCGAGTTGGCTGCCAAGGTCAACTGAGCCGACGCGCAGTAACGAAGAAGCCCGCAGCGATGCGGGCTTTTTATAGCCTGCCATCCCTGGCGGCCACCCTTCGGGCCGTCGCTGCGCGACGTTAAAAATGGTTCCCGGCCATTTTTTATGCGTTATGGAGTGGCGCTGACCAGCGGTCGATGCTCGATGCCCAGTTTGTAGAACTGTGCGCTGCCGGCCTCGGTCTCGTAGCCGCTGTTGTCCTGGGGGTAGACCCCGGCCTTGAAGTACAGGGGTTTCACCGCCCAGGCCGAATCGATCCGGGTTTTCCAGTTGATGTTGTTGAGGTTGATCGACAGCGTGCCTTTCGGGGTCAGGTGGATGACGTAGGTGAAGCGCTGATTCAAGGCGATGCCGCTGGCGATGCTGATGACCTGGACCGGTGCGTCGGGATACAGGCGCAGTTTGGCCACGATATTGCCGCTGGCGGCGTAGGCCTTGTACTGGTACTCCAGCTTGAGCAGTGGCGCGTTGCTTCGGTGGGCATGGATCTGGCCGATGACCAGCTTGCCGGTCGAAGGTACCTGGCTGATCGTCAGGGCGGCGCGCAGGAAGTTGTCGGCGCTGGGGTAGGTCCAGTTGTACAGCTCGCCGTCGCTGGAGGTTTCGCGCAACTCGCTGCGCGGGTATTTGGCATTCTCGGTGGTGCTGCCATTGACCGGGGCCCAGAAGAAGATCGTCCCCTCTTTCGACTGGAAATAATGATCCTGATAGCCACCGGCCAGCAGGGGGGTGTCGATGGTGGTGGCGGGGATGCCGACGGGGATACTCAGGTTCCAGGTGGCGAGATCGATCATGACTGATTCTCCTACGAGAGAAATGATTTCAGTCGGGGGGCACATCTCATCCAGGAGTCAGTAACGGATTACTTGGCATTCCGGCGGGTGGCACACGCGAACTGGAAGGGATTGGGGCGGGGTTGCCGTTGGCCGCGAGAGGCGGCCATCCCTATAGCGGCAGGGTGCGCAGACGGATTAAGACCGTTCGTCGTTTTACTGGCGTCAAAATATAGCCGGCGTGGTCCTGGCGTCGAGTCTGCCCCGACGTGGCGCCCGACCGCGCTGCCATCGCTTCTGCAGATGGCGTTGTTTTTCTACGGCTTTGCGCAGCCAACAGGTAGTTTTTCCGCGGCCTGCCTGGGGCGCCATGATCTGGCGCGCCTTTGGTGTCGGCAGCGGTTTTTCCAGCGGCTGGGGGCAGACGCTCCAGCCACTGGCAGGCAGGCGGCGGCAGTGGCTGGTTGCCCGAGCGGCGGGTTGCGGCATACTGCGCAACCCAGGCTCTACGAGAATCGCCCGGTACCGCCCATGACCCCACTGAAATTCCTCCAGGGCTACCCGCTGCAGTTGCAAGAGCAGATCCGCCAGCTGATCGCCCGGGAGCGCCTGGGCGACTACCTGGCTCAGCGCTACAGCGGCAAGCACCGGGTGCAAAGCGACAAGGCGCTCTACACCTATATCCAGGCGCTCAAGCAGGAACACCTGAAGAACGCGCCGGCCATCGACAAGGTGCTGTTCGACAACCGCCTCGACCTGACCCATCGCGCCCTCGGTCTGCACACCGCGATTTCCCGGGTGCAGGGCGGCAAGCTCAAGGCGAAGAAGGAAATCCGCGTTGCCTCACTGTTCAAGGAGGCGGCGCCGGAGTTTCTGCAGATGATCGTTGTGCACGAGCTGGCCCACCTGAAAGAAGCCGAGCACAACAAGGCGTTCTACAAGCTCTGCGAATACATGCTGCCCGAGTACCATCAGCTGGAATTCGATCTGCGCGTCTACCTGACCTGGCGCGAGCTGCAGGGGCGTAGTCGGGCCTGAACCGGCAGGCAATGCCGGGGCCGGTCGCCGCGCGCGCCTCAGCCGCGCAGCAGCAGATTGAGCTGGTCGACCACTTCCGCCCAGTCGGCGTCCTCGAGGATCTCCTCGCGCAGAAAGCCGGCCTGGGCGGCGCTCCAGAAGGGCGCGTCTGCCAGTTTGCAGGTGTCCGGCAAGGGCGAATGCTCGGCGATGAAGCGCTCGATGCTGGCCTGTTCGGCCGGCAAGCCGAGCTGTTCGAACAGTGCCGAGAGATCGTGAATGGGGTTTTCCATGATGTGCTCCTGCGGCGAGTGCGCCAGTCCATAGAGCCTAGCGCATCTCGACAGACACCGGCTGTCGGGTGCAGGCTCCAGGGTCTGCCGCTGGGCAGGGGTTTCCTTGGATTTAGCAGGCCGTTGAAAAATGTAGGCGAGGCAGCCAAGACAAGGCCTGGGCGGCCCACTAAAATTACCGCAACGTAGCACGCGGACTAGCAGCCTTGGGCTGGCCCGCAGGACGAGCGAAGCGAGTCAAAGATGGACTGGCGTGCACGCGTGGCCATTTTTAACGCAGGATTGGCAACGTAGAACGTAGGTAGTTTTCAGCAGCCTGTTAAAGGTGGTCACGGCATGCATTTAGGGATTTCGCGCAGCTTGTTCGCGCTGGTGGTCAGCCTTGCGCTGCTGCTCCCGCCGTTGGCGCTGGCGCGCGAGTTGCTGGCGGTCGGCACCGATTTCCCGCGAATTTTCGAGCGCACGGCGGCGGGCGAATACCGGGGACTCGGCCCGGATATCCTGCGCGAGGTGCTCGAACCGCGTGGCTATAGCCTGCGCTTCGCGTCCTACCCCTGGGCCCGGGCGCAGCGTATGGTCGAACGGGGTCAGGCCGACATTCTTGTCGGTCCCTATCGCAGTCCGGCGCGCGAGGCGCGTTTTGCGTTTGTCGGGCAAGCCTTCTATCGCGACCGGATCGTCTTCTATTGCCGCCGCGGCAGGTCGTGTCAGTGGTCTGGCGATTTCCGCCAGCTGCTCGGCCAGCGCATTGGCGTGGTGCGTGCCTGGGCCTACGGCGCGCGTTTCGATGCCGAGCGCGAGAGGCTCGAACTGGTCACCGTGGATGGCGTCGACAACGGCCTGAGAATGCTCAGCCTGGGCCGTCTCGAATTCCTCGCCAGCAATCAGCGCAACACCCTGCCGGTGCTGCAGGCCCTGGGTTTGAGCGATGAGATCGGCCAGCTCGAATCCCCTGTCGATACCCAGGACGGTTACTTCGCCTTCCCTGCGCACGGCAGCCATGCACGCCTGCGCGAGGATTTCGCAGAGGGCTTTCGACAGTTGGTCGAGCGCGGACAACTGGCCCGGCTGGCGGCCCAGTGGCAGGTGGAAATTCCTTGAGAAAGGCCATGTACCGGTTGCGTATTGCGCGCAAACGTAGGGTGGGCTTCAGCCCACCAAGACTGCTTTTGGCGGCGGTGGGCTAAAGTGGAACGCCGCCCGGCCCACCCTACAAAAACCAGTTGCAACCGTTAAGGTGGACGGAGCCATGCCTGTGTACGTGGGTAGCCTGGATAAGCACCAGCGCAATCCGGGAGCGCTCTCCCGGATTGCACCGCGTCCCGCGGTTTATCCAGGCTACCCTCGCCGATTCGATCTGCCAGCGGTCCACCGCCGGCGCAAGTCCTGTAGAGCTTTGAGCAAAGGCGTTCAGCAGACCCGTAGTACCTCGAACAGCTGAATGCTGCTGCCCATGCGCAGCTCCACCTGATCGCCTTCGCCGCAGCCGATCAGACGTTGCCCAAGCGGTGCGCGCGGGCTGATCACCCGCACTTCCTGACCTTCCAGCAGCAGCTTCAGACCGGCGCCATCGGGGCCGAGGAACAGGCATTGTTCGGCGCCCTCGGCATCGGCCAGCCACACCAGGGCGCTGAGCTGAATGCCCAGTTGCGCATCGAAGGGCCGCAGCCGGAGTTTTTCCCAGACGCTCAGGGCCTGGCGAATCTCCTCGACCCGGCGCGCCTGCCCGGCGGCCAGATAGGAGGCCTCCAGGCCTAGGGTGTCGTACTTGTTCTCGGCAATATTCTCTTCATGGGTGGCCGCTTCATAGGCGGTCAACGCCGCTTGCTGGGCCAGTGCCAGGTCGGTGTGCAGCTTGTCGAGAATCAGTTGCTGGAGCAGGGCTTTGTTCAACGGTCACTCGCAGGGTCGGCAGGAAAAATCTCGGCCTATGCACCAAAGTCTAGTGTCATCATGGCTACCGAAGGCGGCATTGTGCACGGGTTGCTATCAAAAGTGAGGGTGTGGGCATGAACATGATGCGGTCGATGGGCTATTTCTTCCTGTTTCTGCTGGTGCCGCTGGGCGCCTTGCTGGCCAGCTACCCGGGGCCGATTGCCGAGTGGTTGAGCGCTCTGTTCGGTGTGGAAATCAGCCGGGGCAACCTCGGCGCCGGCTTCATGCTGCTGGCGGCTATCTGCCTCAAGGTCGACCTGACCATTCGTCGTCGCGCCCAGGCCAGCGAAGCCAGCATCGCCTGACTGCTTGTGCGGCAATCTGCCAGCAAGCTGGCGCAATAGCCCACGGCCTTGGTTACACTGCGCTTCATCTGCGGCGGGAGGCCATGATGGAGACGACACAGTCCGACTACTCGATTTACCGGCAGGTAGTCACGCAACTGATAAATGATCAGGAGCAGCTGCCCAGCCTGCCGATCTTGACCCTGGAAATTCGCCGGGCGCTGGCCAAGCCCGAGGTCAGCATGACCCAGCTGGTCAGCTTGATCGGCAGGGATCCGGCGCTCAGTGCATTGCTGATGAAGTACGCCTCCAGCGCCTTGCTGCGCACCCGCGTGGCGCCGAAAACCCTGCAGGACGTGTTGCGTGTGCTCGGCATGCAGCAGGTGGATCGGGTGGTGATGCTGCACAGCGTCAAGAGCCTGTTCGTTCTGCACAGCCCCGGGCACAAGTTGCTGTTCATGGACGCCTGGCAGCGGCTGACCCTGAAGGCGAGTATCTGCGGCTTTCTCGCGCGCAAGGTAGGCCAGGTGCCGGCTGATCATGCGGTGCTCGCCAGCCTGCTCAGCGAGGTGGGCTCGCTCGCGGTGCTCTCGGCGTTCAAGGGCGGTGACCTGGTGCCGACGCCCGCGCGCTACCACAGCCTGTGCCAGGCCTATGGCGCATCGCTGGGGGTGATGCTGCTGAAAAAGTGGGCGGTGGATGCGGCCTACGTGGATATCGTGCGCGAGGCGGGCAACTGGACGCTGCAGCGCCAGCGGCAGATCGAGTTGCTCGATCTGGTCAACCTGAGTCTGTTCCACACCCTGCATGATAGCGCCAGCACCGCGCAGTTACCGGCGTTGGCCAGCCTGGCCGCCTACGCCAAGCTCAATGGCTTGCACAATGAGGTGGCGGCGGACGGTAGCCTGGCTCTGGTCAGCCAGCATTGGGACGAGATTCATGAGCTGGCCGCGGTGCTGCGCTAGCAGGCTGTTGAAAAACTACCTGCGCTGCCCCTCTCGATAGAAGAAAAGGGGCGTTAAAAACGGCCTGCTAGCGTTTCCCCTGCATTAACAGCAGAGCCCCTCTATGGCTTGCTGCGATCCTTGAGCAGGTGCGCGGTGAGGGTGCGCAACGGGCCGAGTTGCCGGCAGATCAGTGCCAGCTGGGTCTGCACCAGGCGCTGCTGGTCGTCCAGCGTATCCGCGCGTTGTTCCAGTTCGGCGGCCAGTTGTTCTTCGGCATCGCTCTGAATCGCCACCGCACGCTCTTCGGCCAGGCTTCTGGCGATTTCGTCGAGGCTGGCGGCCAGGCGTGCGGCACTGGCAGGCAGCGGGCTTTGCTGGTCGCCAAGAATAATTTCGCCGCGGTGCGCGCCGAGGCCCGAGAGATAACTCAAGAGGGTGTGCGACAGCACCAGAAAGCGGAAACCGACGTCCGCCTCCTTACGGAAATGCCCGGGCTCCATCAGCATGTTGCCGAGGGTGGTGGACAGCGCGGCTTCGGCGTTGTGCGCATTGCGCCGGGCCAGGCGGTAGGCCAGGTCGTCGCGTTTGCCGCTGACGTACTGCTGGATGATCTGCCGGAGGTAGGTGCTGTTGCAGCTGAGGGTGTTGGCCAGCATGTGGTTTAGTCGCCGCCCCTGCCAGTCCGGCAGGATCAGGAACACCGCGAGGCCGGCAATCAGGCTGCCGATCAGGGTGTCGAATAGGCGCGGCAGGATCAGGCCGTAGCCGTCGCCGACCTGGTTGAAGCAGAACAACACCAGCAGGGTGATCGCCGCGGTGGCCAGGGTGTAGCGGCTGCTGCGGGTGGCGAAGAAGGCCACCCCGGCAGCGACGGCGAAGAAGGCCTGCACCAGCGGATTGGGGAACAGATCGAATAGCGCCCAGCCGAGCAGCAGGCCGAGCACCGTGCCGGCGATCCGCTGCACCAGTTTGATGCGGGTGGCGCCGTAGTTCGGTTGGCAGACGAACACCGTGGTCAGCAGGATCCAGTAGCCCTGGGTCGGGTGAATCCAGTGCAGCACGCCATAGCCGGCGGCCAGGGCGATGGCAAGGCGCAGGGCATGGCGGAACAGCAGCGAGGTCGGGGTCAGTTGCTGGCGTAGGCGATCCACGACCTCCTTGAACGAGTGTGGCTCGCGATCCAGCAGGCTGCTGTCCTGTTGCTCGTCCAGGGCATCGGGGTTGCTGGCGTGGCCGAGCAATTGGTCGAGGGCAGCGAGATTGTCGGCCAGGGCGCCCAGCGAGCGCAGCAACTGGCGCCAGGCCGGGTTGCTCTGCAGGCGCAGGTGCTGCAATGAGGCATGCAGGTCGCCCAGCGCTTGGCTGCACTGCTCGCGGTACTCGAACGGCTGGCGCAACTCGATGGCCTGGGCCAGACGCTGACAGGCCTCGCCATGCAGACGCAGCAGGCGCTGGCAGCGGAACAGCACATCGCTGTGAAAGAAGGCTTCGGCCAGTTCGTTATAAGGGTAATGCGAGGAGCTGGCGCGCTCGTGGATGTCCTGGGCGAGGAAGTACAGCTTGAGGTAGCGGCTGACCTTGCTCCCCGGCCGGTCATTGCCGACCCGGTGGAGGATTATTTCCTTGGCGGCATTCAGTGCCGTCACCACCCGACCGTTCTGCTGGGCCAGGGCAAGGCGCCGCTGCTCCACGTCGAGTTGGCGCAGCGGCTCGAACAGCGCGGCCTTGAGTTTGAGGTACTGACCCAGCTCGCGAAACAGCCGGGCCAGGCTGTGTTGCACCGGCTGGTTGGCGAACAGCGCATTCCAGATTACCGACAACACCCCGTACCAGGCCGCGCCCGCCACCAGCAGCAGCGGTTCCAGCCACAGGCCGGCGACGCCGCCGCGCTGCTCCACGCCGATCATGCTGTAGATGGCCAGGATCAGGGTCGCCGAGCCGAGGGTGGCGTAGCGTTCGCCGAGGGCGCCGAGCATGGTCAGGGCGAAACTGGTCAGGGCCAGGGCGCTGACGAACAGCCAGGGATAGGAGAACAGCCATTCCACCGCATAGGCCGCCGCACTGAAGCAGCCGAGGGTCACCAGCAGCGCGGTCAGGCGACCTTGCCAGCTGTCATCGGTCTCGGCCAGGGCGCTGGCAATCACCCCGAGAAACAGCGGAATCAGCGCCTGCATCCAGTCCTGCGCCCAGCACAGCAGCAGGCTGCCGCCGAGGGCGATGAACACCCGCAGGCTGTAGCTGAATTTATCCAGCGCCCAAAGGCGGCGCAGGGAATGGCGAAAAGAGGTGGCGGGCATCCGGGCGACCTTGTGCAGCGTAGTGAGCAGACTAACGGAGTATGCGGACGTCTGGCACTCCCCTGGCGACACCTTTTCCTGCATCGGCGGCATGTCGGGCCTGCGCCAAAAAGTCATGGACTATCCTGTAAGCAGACAACCGTGCTGTGCCCATCTGTTGCTTCCCGTAGCGGCTGTCGTGGAGAGGGCCGTGAAGGTTTTCCCGATACCTCGTTTGCTCGTCGTCCTGGCCCTGCTGCTCTTGCCGCCGGGACTGCTGGTCGCTCAGACGGCGGTGCCCGCGCCGGTGGTGGAGTTGCGCGTCGACGGCGCGATTGGCCCGGCCAGCGCCGACTATGTGGTGCGCGGCCTGGCCCGCGCGGTGGAAGAGGGCGCACAGCTGGTGGTGCTGAGCATCGACACCCCCGGCGGTCTGGATACCTCGATGCGCGACATCATCAAGGCGATTCTCGGCAGCCCGATCCCGGTGGCCAGCTTCGTAGCACCCAGCGGTGCGCGGGCCGCCAGTGCCGGCACCTATATCCTCTATGCCAGCCATATCGCGGCGATGGCGCCGGGCACCAACCTCGGTGCGGCCACGCCGGTGGCGATCGGCGGTACGCCTGGTTCACCGCAGCAGCAGCCGGCGGGGGACAAGGCGGAGAAGTCCGACAAACAGGCTGAAGGCGAGGCCGAGCAAGCCCCGGGCGACGCCATGAGCAAGAAGCAGATCAACGATGCCGCCGCCTATATCCGTGGCCTGGCGCAGATGCGTGGGCGCAATGCCGAGTGGGCCGAGCAGGCGGTGCGCCAGGCGGTCAGCCTGGCGGCCGAAGAGGCGCTCAAGCTCAAGGTGATCGACTATGTCGCCCGCGATCTGCCCCATCTGCTCAAGCAACTGGACGGCAAGAGCTTCATCGCCGCTGGCGTCGAGGCGAAGCTGCAAACCGCCGATGCCGTAGTGGTCAGCCATGCGCCCGACTGGCGCACGCGCTTGCTGGCGGTGATCACCAATCCGAGCGTGGCGCTGCTGTTGATGATGATCGGCGTCTACGGCCTGTTCTTCGAATTTTCCAACCCGGGCAGCGGCGTCGGCGGTGTGCTCGGCGGTATCTGTCTGATTCTGGCGATGTATGCCCTGCAGCTGTTGCCGGTCAACTACGCTGGCGTGGCCTTGATCCTGCTTGGCATCGCCTTCATCGCCGCCGAAGCCTTCCTGCCGAGTTTCGGCGTGCTCGGCTTCGGCGGCCTGGTTGCCTTTGTCTTCGGTGCGCTGATCCTGATCGACACCGATGTGCCCGGCTTCGGCATTCCCCTGGGATTGATCGTGACGCTGGCCCTGACCAGCGGTGGAGTGATTTTCGCCATCCTCAGCTTGGCCATGCGCGCGCGGCGGCGAGCCCTGGTCGGTGGCGACACCGAGCTGATCGGCAGCCTGGCGCGGATTCACGCGGTGCAACCGAGCAACCCGCTGGGCGGCTGGGTGCAACTGCAAGGAGAGAACTGGCAGGTCGTCAGCCAGGTGCCGCTGCAACCCGGCCAGCAGGTGCGGGTGCTGGCGCGCAAAGGCTCGATGCTGGACGTCGCCACCACTGAAGACATACCGCCACAAGGAGACTGACATGGGTTTCGAATTGAGTTTTGCCACGCTGGCGGTGCTGTTGATGGCGCTGCTGGTTTCGGCGTTTCGCATCCTGCGCGAATACGAGCGCGGCGTGGTGTTCCAGTTGGGGCGCTTCTGGAAGGTCAAGGGGCCGGGTCTGGTGATCATCATTCCGGGCATCCAGCAGATGGTTCGCGTCGACCTGCGCACCATAGTGCTGGATGTGCCGACCCAGGACGTGATCTCCCGTGACAACGTCTCGGTCAAGGTCAACGCGGTGATCTACTTTCGCGTGCTCGACCCGCAGAAGGCGATCATCCAGGTCGAGGATTACCACGGCGCCACCAGCCAGCTGTCACAGACCACCCTGCGCGCGGTGCTCGGCAAGCACGAGCTGGACGAGATGCTCGCCGAGCGCGAGCGCCTCAACATCGACATCCAGCAGGTGCTGGACGCGCAGACCGATGCCTGGGGCATCAAGGTGGCCAATGTCGAGATCAAGCACGTCGACCTCGACGAATCGATGATCCGCGCCATCGCCAAGCAGGCCGAGGCCGAGCGCGAGCGACGGGCCAAGGTGATCCATGCCGAGGGCGAGCTGCAGGCCTCGGAGAAACTCATGCAGGCCGCCGAAATGCTCGGCCGCCAGCCCGGCGCCATGCAACTGCGCTACATGCAGACCCTGAGCAATATCGCTGGCGACAAGAGTTCGACCATCGTCTTTCCGCTGCCGATCGAACTGCTCCAGGGCATGGCCGAACTCAAGAGTAAGAAGTAGCCGGTCCGTGGCCGTGCGGGCCCGCCCAGCGCGGCACCACTCGCTGCGGCCGAGGCTGCGGATGGCGGCTTCGATGAACCCCCGCTGCGAGAGTATTCTGGACACCATCGGCGCACCTTGGTGGTCCGTATCAACCACCAGCAGCCGCTGGTGATGTTCGTCCTGGAGTGGTGCGAGTTCTGCTGGTCGGCGCGCAAGCGGTTCAACGCCCTCGGCGTGGCCTATCGCTCGATCGACCTGGACTCGGTCGAGTACCAGTTGGGCGACCTCGGCGGCCGCCTGCGCCTGGCGCTGCGGGGCAAGAGCGGGATGCTCAGCATTTCGCAGATATTCGTCGGTGGCGAACTGCTCGGCGGCTGCAACGAACTGTTTGGCGCCTATGCCGATGGCCGGCTGGCCATGTTGCTGCGTGCCCAGGGTATCGAGCAGGCCGAGACGCCAGCGCTCGATCCGACCATTCTGGCGCCGGTCTGGCTGCATTCACGCGGCTGACAAGCTGCCGCGTTCTGCGTCTTGATGTGGCTAAAACTCGGTTAAGTTCGGATAAATTAGGTTTTTCACCTTAACCTTGACGAATATACAGAGAGGCTAGTGCCATCGCTCTTCTACACTTCAAGGTACTCGGCTGAAGCAAGGAGAGGATTATGCGTATCGGTGTCCCCAAAGAAATCAAGAACCATGAGTACCGTGTTGGCCTGACTCCGCAATCGGTAGCCGAACTGACCGCCCTTGGCCATCAGGTCTGGGTCGAGAGCCTGGCGGGGGCGGCCATCGGCTTCGGCGATGCCGATTATCAGGCGGCCGGCGCGCAGATCGCCCGGGACGCGGCACAGGTGTTCGACGAGGCGCAGCTGATCGTCAAGGTCAAGGAGCCGCTGACTGCCGAGCGCGCGCGGTTGCGTCCCGAACACACGCTGTTCACCTACCTGCACCTGGCGCCTGACCGGCCGCAGACCGACGAGCTGATGGCCAGCGGCGCCACCTGCATCGCCTACGAAACCGTCACCGACAGCCACGGTCGCCTGCCACTGCTGGCGCCGATGTCCGAGGTAGCCGGGCGCATGTCGATCCAGGCCGGAGCCAGCTGCCTGGAAAAAGCCAGGGGCGGGCGCGGTGTGCTGCTCGGTGGCGTACCGGGCGTGGCCCCGGGCAAGGTGGTGATTCTTGGCGGCGGCGTGGTCGGCAGCCATGCCCTGGCCATGGCGGTGGGGCTGGGCGCCGATGTCACGGTGCTGGACAAGAGCGTCGATGCCCTGCGGCGTCTGGACAACCAGTACGCCAGCCGCATCACCACCCTCTATTCGACCCGCGCTGCGCTGCGCGAGCAGATTCTCGCGGCCGACCTGGTGATCGGCGGGGTACTGATTCCCGGTGCCGCCGCGCCCAAGCTGATCAGTGCCGAGATGGTCAGGCAGATGCTCCCCGGCTCAGTGCTGGTGGACGTGGCGATCGACCAGGGCGGCTGTGCCGAGACCTCGAAAGCCACCACCCATGCCGACCCGACCTACGTGGTCGACGGAGTGGTGCACTACTGCGTGGCCAACATGCCCGGCGCGGTGGCGCGCACCTCGACCCTGGCGCTGAACAACGCGACCCTGCCGTTCGTCATTGCCCTCGCCGAGAAAGGCACGCGCCGTGCCCTGGAAGAAGACCCGCACCTGTGCAATGGCCTCAACGTGGCCAGGGGCATGATCACCTGCGCCAGCGTCGCCGAGGCCCATGGCCTGCCCTTCCGGTCGGCGACCAGCGTGCTGGAGCATCTGCTTTAGCCCCATGGCCGCGTAGGCCGGAGGGTGATCCGTAAGTCAGCGGTGCTTGGGAGCGGCCGGGCGGAGTTGCGCTTCAGCCGCGAAGCTTGCGCCGCTAAAGCCGTTGCCGCGAGTGAGGTTCGGCGTATGCAGCTGACTCGACTCCCCCGTCATTTACCTGCTGCGGCCAGCGCATCCCCCGAAATTGACCGTCAATCGCCCCGTCCGCAGCGGTCATTCGGCGTACAGCTCTTGGTTAGCTCGACATTTGTGCATAAAATCGCCAGCCTTTCGCAGTTCCCCTTGCAGGCGAGCCCGCTATGCCCGATTTCACCCAACGCTTTCTGTTCGACGACACCGACATTCGTGGCGAGCTGGTCGTCCTGGGCGAGAGCTACCAAAACGTGCTGGCCAAGCACGACTACCCGCAGCCGGTCGCGCAGTTGCTTGGCGAGCTGCTGGCCGCTGCGTCCCTGCTGGTTGGCACCCTGAAGTTCGACGGCCTGCTGATTTTGCAGGCGCGCTCCTCGGGTGCGCTGCCGCTGTTGATGGTCGAATGCTCCAGCGCTGGCGAACTGCGCGGGATCGCCCGCTACCATGCCGAGCAAATTGGCGCCGATGCCGGTCTGGCCGAGCTGATGCCCGATGGCGTGCTGGCGATGACCGTCGACCCCACCCAGGGCCAGCGTTATCAGGGCATCGTCGACCTGGACGGCGCCACCCTGAGCGATTGCCTGACCAACTATTTCGCCACGTCCGAGCAACTGGCCACGCGCTTCTGGCTGTGTGCCGACGGTCAGCGTGCGCGCGGCCTGCTGCTCCAGCAGTTGCCAGCCGATCGTCTGAAAGATCCAGAAGAGCGCGAGGCCAGTTGGCAGCATGCGGCGACCCTTGCCTCCACCTTGAGTCACGCAGAGCTGCTGGGTCTGGACAACGAAACCCTGCTGCACCGCCTCTATCATGAAGAGCCGCTGCGCCTGTTCGAGCCGTGCCCGCTACAATTCCGTTGCAGCTGCTCGCGTGAACGTTCGGCCAATGCGCTGGTCAGTTTAGGTCAGGCCGATGCAGAACTGCTGCTGAGCGAGCATGCCGGTCAGGTGGTGATCGACTGCCAGTTCTGCAATCAGCGCTATGCCTTCGACGCCGCCGACATCGCTCAGCTGTTCGCGGGAGGCGGCAGCGCAGCGCCTGCGCAGACCCTTCATTGAGCGCGATAGCGTGACTCTATCGATCCGCTAGCGGATCGGGTGCTGCCAAGGGATGTGCTTTCTGGCATACTCCCGCGACTTTTTTCTCGCTGTAGTAGTGTTTCTGCTTTTACTACAAATCGTTTGGAAAACTCGGCCCTTGGCCGACGGGGACCCCCATGACGCAAGCCAACAACGCCGTGTACACCGACATCAGCGCAGCACAACTGGTCGAAGAAGCCATCCGCCGCGGTGAGGGCGAGCTGGCCGCCAGCGGCGCCCTGGTCGTACGTACCGGTCACCGCACTGGTCGTTCGCCGGCTGATCGCTTTATCGTCCAAGAGCCGAGCACCGAGGCGCAGATCGCCTGGGGCCCGATCAACCGTCCGTTCCCTGCCGACAAATTCGATGCCCTGTGGGATCGTGTCGAGGCATTCAGTCGGGATCAGGATCGTTTCGTGTCCCATGTCCATGTAGGTTCCGCCGATGAGCACTACCTGGCGGTCAAGATGACCACAGGCACGGCCTGGCAGAATCTGTTCGGTCGTCAGCTGTTCATCAATCCAGAAACCTACAACCCGGCCGGCAAGGACGAGTGGCAGGTGCTCAACGTGGCCAATTTCGAGTGCTCCCCTGAGCGTGACGGCACCAACTCCGACGGCTGCGTGATCATCAACTTCGCCGCTAAGAAGGTGCTGCTGGCCGGTATGCGTTACGCCGGTGAGATGAAGAAAGCCATGTTCTCGGTGCAAAACTTCCTGCTCCCGGAAAAAGACGTACTGCCGATGCATTGCGCCGCCAACATTGGCGAAGAGGGCGATGTGACCCTGTTCTTCGGCCTGTCCGGCACTGGCAAGACCACCCTGTCGGCCGACGAATCGCGCTACCTGATCGGCGATGACGAGCACGGCTGGGGCGAGGGTGTGGTGTTCAACATCGAGGGCGGTTGCTATGCCAAGTGCATCGACCTGTCCGAGAAGAACGAGCCGGTGATCTGGAAAGCCATCCAGTTCGGCACCGTGCTGGAAAACGTCGTCCTCAACGAGGAACGCGTGCCGGATTACACCGACGACAGCCTGACCCAGAACAGCCGCGCCGCTTACCCGCTGGAATTCGTCGAGAAGCGTTCCGAGAAGAACCTCGGAGGCGAGCCCAACGCGGTGATCTTCCTGACCTGCGACCTGACCGGCGTACTGCCGCCAGTGTCGATCCTCAATGAAGAGCAGGCGGCCTATCACTTCCTCTCCGGTTACACCGCGTTGGTCGGTTCCACCGAGATGGGCAGCGGCAGCGGCATCAAGTCGACCTTCTCCACCTGCTTCGGCGCGCCGTTCTTCCCGCGTCCGGCTGGCGAGTACGCCGAACTGCTGATCAAGCGCATCCGTGGCTTCGGCTCCAAGGTCTATCTGGTCAACACCGGCTGGACTGGCGGTGGCTACGGCGTCGGCAAGCGCTTCAACATCCCGACTACTAGAGGCGTGATCGCCGCGATCCAGAGCGGTGCGTTGATCGGTACCGAGACCGAGCAGCTGCCGATCATCAACCTCAGCGTGCCGACTTCGGTACCGGGCGTCGAAACCAACCTGCTCAACCCGCGCAACACCTGGGCAGACCAGAACGCCTACGACGAAGCCGCCAAAGGCCTGGCCAAGCTGTTCATCGACAACTTCAAGAAGTTCGATGTGTCCGACGCCATCAAGCAGGCCGGCCCGCAGCTCTAAGCCGCCAGCCGTCCCGCGCCAGAGCCGCCTTCGGGCGGCTTTGTCATGTCCGAGCCGGCAAGGACGCGGTGCTACACCCCGGCGTGCCCTTGTGGTTGGCAGCAGGCGCCGCTCTGCGTCGCAGCACTGACCGACAACGCTTGCCAGTGCCGCGCGAACGACTCGGCTGTCATGGGGCGGCCCAGCAGGTAACCCTGGCACTGGTCACAGCCTTCAGCCAGCAACCAGCCCTGCTGCTCCGGCGTTTCCACCCCTTCGGCAAGTACCGTCAGTTGCATGGATCTGGCCATGGCGATAATGGTATGGACTAACTGGCAGTCACTGCTATTGGCGGGCACTCCGGCCATGAAGCTTTTATCGATCTTCAGCTTGTCCAGGGCAAAGCGGCGCAGGTAGGCCAGCGATGAGTAGCCGGTGCCGAAATCGTCCACCGATATCCGCACGCCCAGGGCCTTGAGGGCCTTCAGGGTGTTTTCCGCTTGATCGGTGTGGCGCATCAGTGCGCCTTCGGTGATTTCCAGCTCCAGGCAATGAGCCGGCAGGCCGCTGCTGGCCAGGGCCCGCGCGACTAGCTGGACGATGTCTTGCTGCATGAACTGGATCGGCGACAGGTTGACGGCAATGGTCTCCAGCAGCAGGCCTTCTTCGCGCCAGGCGCTGGCCTGGCGGCACGCCTCGTTCAGCACCCAGCTGCCGATCGGCACAATCTGCCCGCTGTCTTCGGCCAGCGGGATAAAGGTATCCGGCCCCACCTGACCATGTTGCGGGCTGTGCCAGCGCAGCAGCGCCTCGGCGCCCAGGCAATGGCCGTCCGCCAGGCGCATCAGCGGTTGAAAGTGCAGGCTCAGTTCATGGTTATGCAGGGCGCCGCGCAGGGAGCGCTCCAGCTCGAAGCGCGTCCGCGCATGCTCGGTCAGGCAGGGGATGTAGTGGGCGCAGGTGTTACGACCGTTGGCCTTGGCCCTGTACATGGCCGCATCCGCGTTGCGGATCAGTTCCGCCGCGTTGGCGCCATCGCCGGGGTACAGGGCAATGCCAATGCTGGCGCCCACATACAGCTCATGACCCTCTTCCAGCTGCAATGGCTGTTCGAGCAACTGTAGCAGGCTGCGGGCCACCAGGCTGGCCGTGCTCGGTGCCGGCAGCCGCTCGAGGATCAGCAGGAACTCGTCGCCCCCCAGCCGTGCCAGGGTATCTTCCTGGCGGCAGCGGGTCTGCAGGCGCTGGGCCACCGTGCGCAGCACGGCGTCGCCAAAACCATGGCCATAGCTATCGTTCAGGGTCTTGAAGCGATCCAGGTCGATAAACAGCACCGCGAGGTGGCCGCCGCGGCGCGTCACCTTGTCCAGTGCGTGCGCCAGCCTGTCGTACGCCAGCACCCGATTGGGCAAGCCGGTCAGCGAGTCGAAATGCGCCATTTGCTGCAACTGGCGTTGATAGCTCTCGACAAAGCGGATCAGCATCTGTGAGCCGAACAGCAATCCCAGCATCAGCAGGAATACCGCCAACGCATACACCGGCGCCCGCTCGACGAATACTTGCTGGAAACTCTTGCCGCTCACCAGCACCGCAAGCACCCCCGATCCCTCCCGGAGGCGAACCCAGGCGCCGAATGGCAGTTGTGCATCCAGCAGGGTAAAGCCTGACAATTCGACCCAGTTCGGCTCGGCCCGTGCCGCCTGGATCAGCTTGCGCTGGGCAGGAGAGGAGGCCTCGTCGCTGAGGAGCAGCGGTTGCAGCGAATCTTCAGGTGAGGCTGGTTCGCTCCCCTGCCACCACAGCAATAGACTCCGTGCCTGATCCTGTCGGCTCTGGTTGACACTGCGCTGCTCCAGCGCCATCGCCACTACAACCAGCAGCAGGATGCTGATGAAGGCCACACCGTTGACCGCCCAGAACTTGTAGCGCAATGGCACACGCCGTAATGCTTCCATGCCTGGGTTCCATAGTCAGAAAAGAGATGATTGTATAGTTGAGAGGCGGCTCACATTATGCGCCGAATCAATGCTGACGAGGTTGCGCTGTATTTATGAACATTGCCTATCGGCCTTGGCGGCTAACCGCGGCAACGTCCCGGAGTGGGCAGGCTTGTCGCGAGGCTATTCAGCGTATCACTCAGGCAAGCGTTCATTTCGATTGCTGGACCATGGTCGTATACAGCCAACGGTTAAAGGCGTTACAGCCCCTGCACAGTTCCCTCGAATGTGTTTTCGGTTACCCGCAACTGCGTCCCGACAGGAAGCGGCGAGCGACGCCAGCACCTCCCGCGACCGAGCTGCCGTCGGGCGGCTTTGTCATTTCCGCACGTCGCGCCGCTCCCCATGTGGGCGCGGACTTGTCCGCGAACGGCGATCCGTCGGCGAGCAGCGATGTTGCCGAGGGCTTTCGCGGCCAAGGTCCCTCCCGCTAGTCGCATCGCAGTCCTCATCGGCCGCGGGGTCCTAGCCCGGATGCGATCCGGGGAGCGACAATATCCGGGATTTGCACTCGGGCTACGAGGTCGCATCGTTTTTCGGGTGGCCTGACCCACCCTCGCCGCGTTATGGTCACAGGCCATTCAGCGGTCAACGGAGTGACAGCTCATGTACACCACCCTCGAACGTGTTTTCGGTTTTCAGCAGCTGCGTCCCGGCCAGGAGGCGGCGATCGGCGCCGTGCTGGGCGGGCGCTCGGCGGCAGCGATCTTTCCCACTGGCTCGGGCAAGTCGCTGTGCTACCAGCTGTCGGCGCTGCACCTGCCGCACCTGACCCTGGTGGTCTCGCCGTTGCTGGCGCTGATGCAGGATCAGCTGGCCTTTCTCGCCCGCCACGGCATCAGCGCCGCCAGCATCGACTCGGCGCAGAGCCGCGAAGAGGCCTGCGCGGTGATGGCCAGGGCCAGGTCCGGCGAGCTGAAGATCCTGATGATCTCGGTCGAGCGCCTGAAGAACGAGCGTTTCCGCAACTTCATCGGCCAGGTGCCGATCTCCCTGCTGGTGATCGACGAAGCTCACTGCATCTCCGAGTGGGGCCACAACTTCCGTCCCGACTACCTCAAGTTGCCCGACTACCAGCGCCAGTTCGGCATTCCCCAGGTGCTGCTGCTCACCGCCACCGCTACGCCGCCGGTGATCGCCGACATGCAGGCCAAGTTCGCCATCGCCCCGGCGGATGTGATCACCACCGGCTTCTACCGACCCAACCTCAACCTGCTGGTCGAGCCGGTCAGTGGCGCCGACAAACAGCGCCGGCTGATCGAGTGGCTGGGGGCCAAGGCCGAGCAACCGAGCATCGTCTACGTCACCCAGCAGAAGACCGCCGAGCAGGTCGCCGAACGCCTGAGCCAGCGCGGCATTGCCGCCAGCGCCTATCACGCCGGCATGGCCCATGAAGCGCGCGAGGCGATCCAGCGCCGCTTCATGGGCGGGCAGATCAACTGCATCGTCGCCACCATCGCCTTCGGCATGGGTATCGACAAGAGCGACATCCGCAACGTGGTGCACTTCGACCTGCCCAAGTCGATCGAGAACTACAGCCAGGAGATCGGCCGGGCCGGGCGCGACGGCCAGCCGTCCGACTGCCTGGTGCTGGCCAACCGCGACAGCCTCAACGTGCTGGAAAACTTCGTCTATGGCGACACGCCCGAGCAGGGCGGTATCCGCTGCGTGCTCGACGAGCTGCTGGCCAGCAGCCAGGACGGCCAGTGGGAACTGCTGCTGGGTGCCCTGTCCGAGCAGAGCAACATCCGCCAGCTACCGCTGAAAACCCTGCTGGTGCAGTTGGAGCTGCGCGGCATCATCGCCCCGCGCTACGCCTACTTCGCCGAATACCGCTTCAAGCACCTGCTCGAACCCGAGGCCCTGCTGGCCAAGTTCGACGGCGAACGACGGCAGTTCGTCGAGGCCATCCTCGACAGCTCGCAACGCGCCCGCACCTGGTGCACCCTGGATTTCGACAGGCTCTACCAGCAGCACCAGGCCGAACGCGGGCGGGTGGTCAAGGCGCTGGACTACTTCCAGGAAAAGGGCTGGATCGAGCTGGAAAGCAAACAGATGACCGAGGTCTACGCGCTGCTCGATACCGGCTTCGACCCCGCAGCGCTGAGCGCTGAGCTGCATGGCTACTTCAAACAGCAGGAACGCAGCGAAATCACCCGCATCCACGCCATGCTCGAACTGTTCGCCACCGAGCATTGTTTGAGTCAGCGCCTGGCCGTCTACTTCGGCGACCGCCAGGCTCCCGAGCGCTGCGGCCACTGCTCGGTGTGCCATGGCCAGGTCGCCCACCTGCCGGAGCCGCCGCCACTGCCGCCGCTGGCCGAACACGACCTGCAACACCTGTGCGACAGCTTTATCCAGCGCCACGCCGAGCTGAAAGGCAGCCCTCCGAGCGCCGAATGCCTGACCCGCTTCCTCTGCGGCATCAGCGTACCGCTGTTCACCAAGCTCAAGGCGCGCAGCATTGCCGGCTTCGCCGCGCTGGACAGCTACCCCTACGCCGAAGTGCGCGCCTGGACCGAGCAGCAACTGGCCATGGCTTGATGCAGCACGGCAATCGAATGCAGCGGATATGGATTGATGGTTGTGCCAGGTCGAGCGGCTCGCTCGCTCCGTAGAAGGGCGGTCCGGGCGGCGTACATCCGTAGGGCGGCTTCGGAGCACAGCGACAACCCGCCAGCTTTTGTGCCGCGCCGATAAACCATTGCTGCACTGCCTGCGGGTAGGGCGGCTTCGGAGCGCAGCGACAACCCGCCAGCTTTGTGCCGGGCCGATGAACCATTGGTGCACTGCCTGCGGCGAGTACACCCTACGGACCGCGGATTGTTCGAGATAATTGGCGTTCCTCTCGGGCGC
This sequence comes from Pseudomonas sp., assembly GCA_030699825.1. Classification (GTDB taxonomy): domain Bacteria; phylum Pseudomonadota; class Gammaproteobacteria; order Pseudomonadales; family Pseudomonadaceae; genus Aquipseudomonas. The sequence goes on from JAUYKV010000013.1 coordinate 125,004, forward strand.
AGGGCTGTCCGGGCAGCGATCCGTTCGGAGCGTAGCGACAGCCCGTCGGATGCCGACCACGAATTACGCCTTTCATCCCGATGCTGGATCGGGATGAAAGGCGTCAGGAAAGGGGAAAGAGCAGAACCGAGGCGGCGCTGGTGAGGGTCAGCCGCCGTCTCGGCTTTCGTTGCTTCACGCCCGGTGCCGGGCGCTTGGTCGATGTCACTGGCCGCCTGGACGAGTGCCAGGGTGCTGCGTTGGGTCGCCATGCTAGGCAGTTGAACGGATCTTCGTTAGCGCTATGGCTGTCTTTCCTGACCTATGGTCGGGTTATACCGTTCTACTGTTTCGCCTTGTACGATTTGCCCATGCGCGAGCTACGACGTTACGCGCTAAGCGCGGAGTTGGATTGCCATCATGTGTTGTTGACCTGCACCCACGGCCGGACGTTTCGACTCCATGGTTACACGTGCATTCTGTGCTTTGGCACTGTGGCCAGCGTGCAGAATCACGCGGGTGCTGATTGGGGGACAAGTGATACTGCGTGTCGTCATTCGCTTAAGCCCTCCTTGTTGCTGTCCTGAGTCATAAGGTAGTCCGATTCCTGGCGAGAGGTTTAGTACGAGTAGCGATAAAACCTGATGCTTCAGGAATTAACACGCATAAACCCCGGCAACAGCGGCGTACGCCGTGGAGTGTGGCTATTTGCCATGTCGAGAATCGAGTTTGTGCCCGCCCACGGCTTGGCTTTTTGCGTCAGCCGGGCCGCGTGGCACGTTGAGTCCGCGCAGTCCGGAATGGCGCGCCGATCCTCGAGCAATCCCCCACGCTGCGCGCTTCCAGGCATTTTGGGGTCGACTACAGACATCCGTGCAAGCGCCGGAGGCTCTAGGTTAGACGGCTGTTATTTCAGCCGAACCACTTGGAGCAGATATGCCTAACCCGATCACCGTTCTCCGCGATACCACCCCCATGCCCATGCTCGACGCCTGCAAATGGGAAAAGCTTGCCGGCGATCCGCACACCGTCAACCTCAACGCCTACACCTCGGAAGACGGCAGCAAGATCATGGGCACCTGGATCTGCACCCCTGGCAAATGGCGGGTCGCCTACGAGAAATGGGAGTACTGCCACTTCCAGGAAGGCTACTGCATCATCACCCCAGACGGTCAGGCGCCGATTCACCTCAAGGCCGGCGATATCTTCATCGTTGAACCGGGCATGCAAGGCACCTGGGAAGTGGTCGAGACGGTGCGTAAGTACTTCGTCTTCGCCTGACCAGGCTTCTTGGCAAGCCACGTCTGTAGGAGCCAGCTTGCTGTGGTTCGGCACTCCGACGATGCTTTTGATCTGCAAGGATCGCCAGCAAGCTGGCTCCTACAGGGTGGCATCCGCGCTACCTGGGCTGCGCGCCGGGCGCTTCCTCATCCGCCAAGCGCTGCAGGTAGCTGGCGAAATCCGGGTCTTCCCCGCGCAGCAATTGTGGCAGCCGTTCGCGAAAATCCTCGCGCCGGCTCCACTCGCGCATGTAGTCCTCCCAGGAATGCCAGCGGCGCTGTTTCTTCTCGTCCATGTCGGGCGCGTAGACCAGCAAATAGGCGCGCTCGAACAGCGAGATGAGCATGTCGAAGATCAGCAACATGCGTTCGTGCTGTTCATCGGTCAAGTTCGGGGTGGCGAGCTGGCTGCGCAGCTTCAGGTCGGGGTTGGCCAGCACCACCTCGAGGAAGTCGATATAGGCATCGGAGATTTGCTGCCAGGTGGCTTCCTGTTCATTCGCGCGCTCCTTGCGTTGCTCGGCGAGGAACACTCCAATTGCGAAGGGTAAGGCCACCACCGTGACGATGTAGGACAGCAGTTCCCAGGTTTCAAGTGTCATATCCACGCCTTTGGTTGATGGCCGGTAGAGCAAGCAAAACCCATTTTGCCGTATGCGCGGCGGCGCGACGCTATTCTTGCGACATCATTTCCTCCAACGCGCAGGCGATAGGGGGTTGCCTTCCGCGCCGGTCATTGTCATAAATGTTCTGTCGCAATGTGAAGGAGCGAACTCAGAACACCCCCTGTAGACTCGGGGCAATACAGGGCTGCACATAGGCAGTTGCAGCGTCGTAGATTGTGGTCTTTGTCAGCGTCGCAACGACAAAGTCAGGAACCTCGACGCTATGCCGGCCCTCGAAGGTACAGACCCGTCAGAAGCGAGGAATACCATGCAAATTCATGTGAGAAGCAACCATATCGAAGGAAGTGTCCGGCTTCAGGAGTGGGTAAGCGCAACAGTCACCGAGCGGCTGGATCGTTTTGAAGATTTTCTCACTCGGGTTGAAGTGCATGTCAGCGACGAAAACGGCAACAAGGCCGGTGCCGACGACAAACGCTGCCAGATCGAAGCACGGCCTAAAGGCCATCAAGCCATCTCAGTCACCTACAAAGCCTCATCGCTAGATCTGGCCGTGGACGGCGCCACCGAAAAAATGCGCCATGCCCTCGAGCACATGATCGGCAAGCTCGAGGTCAGGGCCATATCCACCGGGCATATCGACGACCCACGCCTGAGCGAAGATCCCGAACAAGTCACCGAGGCCCTGCTGCAGGAAGAATTTCTGGCCAAAGAAGAAGCCCTCAGCCGGGGTTAAGGCGTTCACATTCGTTGATCCCTGAATGATTGCCATAAGGGGTTGCCATGCATGCATGGCAACCCCTTTAAGGTTGCGCCAGCCGTTGCGCAATCCGCAAAACAGCCCGAAACTACTCCCTTGCAGCCGCGGCGCCGCTGTCGGTCTGTCGCGTAACTAAATTCCCGTGATTCACCGCCGAGCGCCCGAAATTAATCATCGTGGCCTGTTGCTTGTTGTTCTTTTCTTAGCGCACGGGTTTGGATGCAAAAAATAGGTGTTTAAACAGTTATTTGACCGTTATTTTGCGATATATTTCTTTTTAATCAATAGGTTGCGTTGGTACGACCCTATGTGCGCAATCCCGTAGGATGGCGTTGAGCGCAGCGATACCCATCACGTGGTGTCATGGCAACTATCGATGATGGGTCACTGCGCGTTTATTCCGCTGGCCGCAGGTCAGTTTGCGGGCGCCTAACCCATCCTACGGACTGCGTCTGGCCATCGTGCGTACTGCTTGCCGGAGGCGGCTGGCAACGCGCAGCGGGGTGATGGCCTTGTGTAAGTCAAACGCCATAGCTGATTGGGGGCTATCGGCTACAAGGGCATGACAAATTTCGCTTTTCTGCAAGGCACAAGGCCACTATTCTTTGCAGCGTGTTTTATGGATGAATTCGACGGCTCTTTGGGCTGTGCCAATGTCATCATCTGCAGGTTAGAAAGGACTCTGCCATGAAAGAACAACGCTACCTCCCTGCGCTACGCGCGTACATCGATCAGTTGCTGCGCGAAGGCTGGATCATTGCCCAGCGCAACCCGCTCAAGTTGCAGTTCGGGGGCAGAATCTGCCTGGTCACGCACGGCATGCTGATCAGCGAAGGCCCGCTCTGGAATCATGCCGATACCGAGGCATCCTCCGCCCGTAACCCGCAACAACACTCGCGGCAAACCAGCGCGTCGTCCGTGCCGGAGCTGGCTGCGGCCGCTGGTTGACACCCATCGCTACGCGTCAGTCCTGGCCGATGACAATTATCTGTTCGATCAACCACTGCAACGCCGCGTCGCGTTGCTCGCCGCCGGCTGGCTGAGGGCTAGGCGTTCGGCGGCGCGCGAGACATGCTGCTCGCGCATCAGGGCATCGAACACGCGCAGCAGGTTCAGGTCAAAGGTAAGGATATTCATCTACTGAATACCGCTTATCACAAGGCTAAATTTCAAAAATAGTAGAGCCTTGTCTGTGGTGATTGGCGATTTTTCTTCGCCCGGGTGTGCCCGCGCCGGATGGCGTTGGCGTACCCACCGTCTTTTGTCTTTGTAGGAGATCCCCCGTCGTCCAGGCAGCCGCGCTGTCGCGCAACAAACTGGGTGGGTCTAACGTGTCTGTCGGCTTGTGGATGGCTATGTACCTGTTAACTGTTGGGCACGGCCCTCCCACAAAAAGGCCCATCTCAAGGAACGTCATAAGCAATAAAAGCGATGACAGACTGATTGTTTGATGAGCGGCGAGGCATGCCTAGTCCCATGGCCGCGAATCGCGGGCTTTTCATCTGCGCAAGAGCGGGCGCCACCGTTCAAGTCCCCTCGCCCCTCCGGGGAGAGTGGCTGGATTTTGTGGTAAGCGAATATCGATCGGCATTCCCCTGGCTCCTCCAGGGAACCCTGTACGCGGTTGCCTTTCATAACAATCAAAGGATCCCCCATGCAGCCATTCAGCTTCGCCACCACCGCACAGATCATCTGCGAAAGCGGTTCCGCCCGTCGGCTGGCAGCCTTGTGCGTCGAGCGCGGCGCCAAGGCGGTATTGATCGTCACCGATCCCGGTATCAGCAAGCTCGGTCTGCTCGCCGAGGTGTTGCCCGGCTTCGTGCTGGAGGGGCTGACCGCCCAGGTGTTCGACCAGGTAGTGGCCGACCCGCCAGAAGCCATCGTGCAGAGCGCGGTGGCGCAAGCCAGGGAGCTCAAGGCTGAATTGATCATCGGCTTCGGCGGCGGCAGTTCGATGGACGTGGCCAAGCTGGTGGCGTTGCTCGCCCATCCCGACTGCAGCCAGCAACTGGTCGACCTCTACGGCGTCGGCAATGCCAAGGGCCGGCGCCTGCCGTTGATCCAGGTGCCGACCACCGCCGGCACCGGCTCGGAAGTGACCCCGGTGGCGATCGTCACCACAGGCGCCACGACCAAGCTGGGTGTGGTCTCGCCGCTGTTGCTGCCGGACCTGGCGTTGCTCGACGCTGACCTGACCCTAGGCCTGCCGCCGGCAGTGACCGCCGCCACCGGCATCGACGCCATGGTGCATGCCATCGAGGCCTACACCAGCGCGCTGAAGAAGAACCCGCTGTCCGACCTGCTGGCGCGCGAGGCGCTGCGTCTGCTCGCCGCCAATCTGGACGAGGCGGTGCACAACGGCAGCAACCGCCAGGCGCGCCAGGCCATGCTGCTCGGCGCCTGTCTGGCCGGCCAGGCGTTCGCCAATGCGCCGGTGGCGGCGGTGCATGCGCTGGCCTATCCGCTCGGTGGGCACTTCCACATTCCCCACGGCCTGAGCAACGCCCTGGTGCTGCCGCACGTGCTGGGCTTCAATGCCTCGGTGGCCGCGCCGCTGTATGCCGAACTGGCGCCGCTGGTGCTGGGTGCCAAGCTGCGCCCCGGCAGCGCCATGGAGCAGACCGAGCAGTTCATCCTCGAACTGGCCGATTGCAGCGAACGCTGCGGCCTACCCACCCGTTTGCGTGACGCCGGGGTGCCGCAGGAGATGCTCGCGCAACTGGCCGGCGAGGCCATGCTGCAACAACGCCTGCTGGTGAATAACCCGCGCGAGATGACCGAGGCGCATGCCCTGGCCATCTACCAGTCGGCCTATTGAGGCGCGGCGATGCTCTTTACGCTGCCAAGGTGGATCGCCGACCGGCCGCTCCCACAGGTACGGTGCGGCTTGTGTGGGGGCGGCCTTGGCCGCGAAGCTTTTGGCTGCTGACCCGGCCACGACCAACAAGGACTACTTATGCAGCAACCCCAACACCTGCGCAGCGACTACCCGCACTTCCAGCCGATCAGCACGCGCTGGCACGACAACGATATTTATGGCCATGTGAATAACGTCACCTACTACAGCTACTTCGACAGTGCGGTGAACAGCTATCTGATCGAGGTCGGCGGCCTGGATATCCACAACGGCGAGGTGGTGGGTTTTGTCGTCAGTTCCAGTTGCGACTACTTCGCCTCCATCGCCTTCCCCGAGCGCATCGAGATCGGCCTGCGGGTCGCCAGGCTGGGCACCAGCTCGGTGCAGTACGAGCTGGCGGTGTTCAAGCAGGGCGAGGATGAGGCCTGCGCGGCCGGGCGTTTCGTCCATGTGTTCGTCGACCGGGCGAGCAACCGGCCGTTGCCGATTCCCGAGCGCTTGCGCACGGCATTGGCGGCGTTGCGGGTGGAATAGCTGTTCGCGGGCATGGGACTGCGCGTCGCCTCTGCGCCTACGGCTCTGCGGTGCTCTGGTGGGAGGGGACTTGTCCGCGACTGGATGGTGCCATGGCCAGGGTTCGCGGCCAAGGCCCCTCCTACGATGCGCTGGTGCTCTGGCGAGGGCGGACTTGGTTGTGAGCATGTGACGAGCAGATGCATGGTGAATTTGCCAAGGGCGCACTAGGCTGTCGGCAGTCACTATGCCAAGGAGTGCCCATGCCCGATCAAACCCGTGAGCAGGCGCAGCAGCGCGCTGAGCGGATTCACGCCTTTCAGCAGGAGCTGGCGCAGTTGCAGGCCGAGCAGGTGGTCAGCCTGGGGCCGGAGCAGCAGGTGGCGATCAGTCTCTATCACCAGCGTCTGCTCAGCCACTTCGCCGTCACCCTGGATATCGATGCCGACCAGCGCTCGCGGCAGTTGTCGCTGGGCATGCGCCTCGCCTCGCTGTTCGGCTCTTTGGCCCTGGCGGCCGGGGTGTTCTTCCTGTTTTACCAGTTCTGGGGGCTATTCAACGAGGCGGTGCAGGTGGCGATCCTGCTCGGCAGCGCACTCGGTAGTCTGCTGCTGACTTTCTGGATCCAGGCGCGCGACCGTTCCGGTTACTACGCCAAGCTGGCGGCGCTGTTGAGTTTCGTCTGCTTCGTGCTCAATCTGAGCATGCTCGGCCAGATCTTCAACATCACTCCCTCGGACCAGGCGCTGCTGCCCTGGGGCGCGCTGGCCTTGCTACTCGCCTACCAGTGTCGGCAGCGCCTGCTGCTGGCCGCCGGCATCCTCTGCCTGGGGCTGTTCGTCGCGATTCGCTGCAACGCCTGGGGCGGCTTCTACTGGTTTTCGGTGGGCCAGCGGCCGGAGAACTTCCTGCCGGTGGCGCTGCTGCTGTTGGCCGTGCCGCAGCTGTTCGAGCAGTCGCGCTACAGCGGCTTCGCCAGCCTCTACCGCGGCATGGCGCTGCTGTTCCTGTTCGTCCCGCTGCTGCTGTTGTCCTACTGGGGCGCCAGCAGCTACCTACCCTGGTCGAGCGAAACGATCGAGGCGCTGTATCAGCTGCTCAGCTTCCCCCTCGCCGGCCTGGTGATCTGGCAAGGGATTCGCCGCGGCTGGGCGGAGCTGGTCAATATCGGCCTGCTGTTCGCGGTGATCTTCCTCTACGCCAAGCTGTTCGACTGGTGGTGGCAGCTGCTGCCCAAATACCTGTTCTTCCTGCTGCTGGGCCTGCTCTCGCTGTTGCTCCTGGCCCTGCTGCAACGCTGGCGCCGAAGCGCCCAGGAGGGTGCGCAATGAACCTCTGGAGCACGCGCCGACGCCTGTGGCTGGGCCTCGGCCTGATCCTGCTGAGCAATGCCGTGGCCCTGGTCGGGGTCTACTACAACCGCAGCGGTGCGGCGGAGAGCCGCCTGATCCTGAGCGAGCGTGAACTGCAGCTGCCCTATGGCGACTGGTTCCTGCGCGAGAACGACAGCGGCCTGCGTGTGCAGTTGCTGTGGCGCCGCGCGGACGAGTACGGCCGGGTCGACTGGTTGAGCGCAGACAAGCTGCAGGCCCTGGGTTTCCAGGTGCCCGATTTCACCCGGGACGATTGGCAGCAGCGCCTCAGTCGGCAATTGGCGCGTCCGGTCGTGCTGGTGCTGGAGCTCGACGGCCCGGCGTACCAACGTCAGCTGCAGAGCGCGCGTCAGGCGCTGGCCGAGGCCGAGGCGCGCGTGCAGAGTCGGCCGGATGATCAGGAACTGCAACGCCAGCGCGACAGCCATCGGCAGCAACTGACCCAGGCCGAGCAGCGTGACAGCCGCCTGTTCCTGGTCGATGCCGGGCTCGACGCCCAGGCGCTGCGCCAGACCTATCCGGATCGTCAGCGCTACCTGTTGCTGGGCGGACGCATGAAGCCCCATGCCGGTAGCGACAAACCGGAAGCGGGCGGGTTTGCCGCGGCCATCTACCCCGACCATGTGCGGATCACGGTGCCGCATGCCCTGCGCGAGGTGTTCAGCGGCTGGCAGCAGGGTGGCGCCTATCGTGAGGAGCGGCCGCGGGTGCGGGTCCAGCTGGCATTCGGCCGCCGCCTGGAGCCGTGGATGCTCGATGCCCGCCGTCAGTAGGCGCTGGCCGGATGGATTGTCAGCAATTGCGTGTTGGGGATAAATGTAGGGTGGGCCGGGCGGCGTTCCGCTTCAGCCCACCCAGACTGCTTATTTTGCGGCGGTGGGCTGAAGCCCACCCTACGTCGGCGCGCAACAGGTAGCTGGGGCATAGCCAAAAACGCTCGTCTACTGCGGCTGCTCGATATTTTCACAACCTCTGAACCTTACCCATCAGCCAGCGCCGCGCGGCGCCCGCGCTCGAGGTCGACGCTGGCGAGGATCAGCAGGCCGAGGACGAAGTAGCTGCCGGTGATCAGCATCGCCAGGCGGTGGTCGCCAGCGGTCAGCCAGCTGGTCAGGCCGTAGGTCATCGGCCCGAGGATCGACGACAGCTTCACCGCCTGGCCCCACAGCCCGTAGAACTCCGCGCGCCGCGCCACTGGTGCGAGCAGGCCGACGATGGCGCGTCCGGCCGACTGGCTGGCGCCCATGCACAACCCCGCGATATTCGCCGCCAGCCAGAACGTCGGCGGCCCCTCGGCGGCCCAGGCCAGGCCGATCATCAACAGCCAGCCGAACAGGGTCAGGGTCAGGGTGGCGAGATGGCCGAGGCGATCCTGCACATAGCCGAACAGCACGGCGCCGATCGAGGCGGTGACATTCACCAGCAGGATCAGCTTGAGGGTGTCCTGGGTGGTGAAGCCCATGGCCTGGGTGGCATAGATGGCGGCCAGGGTGACCACCGCGGCGATCCCGGCCTGGTAGCACAGGGTACAGGCGAGAAAACGCAGCAGGTCGCGATAGCGCCGGGCCTCGCGGACCGTCTGGGCGAAACGGGCGAACGCCACCCGCATGGTGTGTCGGGTACCGGGTTGTAGCTGCGCCTGGCTGCGCTCGCGCAGAAACAGGAAGGTCGGCAGGCTGGCCAGGGCGAACAGGATCGCGGTGAGCAGCATGCACACCGGCACGAACTGCGCCGCCGTGTGGCCCTGGGCCTGCGCCCAGCTGACATAGGCCAGGCTGGCGCCGAGGCTGAGCAGGCCGCCGAGATAACCGAAGCCCCAGCCCCAGCCGGAGACCCGGCCGATGGCATCCTCGCGGGCGATCTCCGGAAGGAAGGCGGCGATCAGGTTCTCGCCGCTGCCGAAGCAGAAGTTCGACAGCACGATGAAGACGATGGCGATCACCAGCGCTCCCGGCCCGGCCAGCGCCAGGCCGGCGGTGAACAGCACGCAGCCGAGGGTGCTGAGCAGCAGTAGACGCTTCTTGCAGGCATAGGCGTCGGCGTAGGCGCCGAGCAGCGGCGCGCTGAGGATGATCAGGGCATAGGACAGGGCGATGGCGCTGGTCCAGGCCAGGGTGCCCCAGGTCGCGCCTTCGGCCACCACGGCAACGAAGTAGGCGCTGAACACCGCGGTGATCACCACCGTGGTATAGCCGGAGTTGGCGAAATCGTACATCGCCCAGGCCCAGGCTTCGCGGCGTGTCACTCCGGGGGCGAGGCTGGGGGGCATGGCGGGCTCTCCGGGTTGGTGCTGGACAATTGTGGGTAGATCCTAGCAGCCCGCTCGGCGAGAGACGACCGCGCTATAACCGCGTGCCTGTTATGGGCCGGAGGTTATTATCGCCGGCGTGGGCAAAGGCTTATTGTTTTCCTGATTAGCAATGATGATCAGCCAAGCTGGCCGCCCGTGGTCACCGGGCCTATGCTGTATATGCGTACAGTTATTTCGGTGAGGGGTGGAATCATGGCGATGAACCGAATTCAGTTTCAACCTGGGCTGTCGATGC
>JAUYKV010000054.1 GCA_030699825.1 Pseudomonas sp.
ACGCCACATAATTTTGATTTGATCCAGGGAGCGAACAGAAGCGCACTTTGTCGAATATGACAATTACGCTGGCAATTGGCCGCTAGTAAAGTCAATTCCGCGCGAATAGTCAATTTTATGGCGTGCTTTTTTGATTTGCCCGACCAATTGACTGTGCGGTTACTTACAAGAAGGGATAAACGATACCAGTAGGACGGCTCGGGCGGCATCCCGTTTGTAGCGCGACCGGTGCGCTGTCCCGTTCGTAGGGCGGCCGGAGCGCCGTCCGTTCGGAGCGAAGCGACAACCCGCCAGCTTTTGTGCCGCGCCGAGCAACCCAAGGCCCTACCGCCTGCAGCAACCCACGGTTACGTCACATCCCAGCTCGCCAGTTCAATCGTCGTACGGCAAGGCCTCTGCGTCAGGCTCACCCGCCCAGTCCGCGGGGTATATACCCTGCTCTACCAAACGATGAAAAGTTGAATAAGGCCATTCGCCAACACATTGAACCAGCCCATGCTTGAACGGATTGATGTGCACGTAATCGATGTGTTGGCGAAAATCTCGCTCATCACGAATCAGGTGCTCCCAATAGCGGCGCTGCCAGATACCTTTTTCACCGCGGCGTTCCTGCACCGCAGTAGGCCGATCTTCACGCGTTAGGCTACGGGAAAAAATCAGCTTGATCAGCCGCCAACGCAGGGCGTAACGAGCATCGCCGTGCGGCAATTCGATCACGCAATGCAGATGATCAGGCAACACCACCCAGGCGTGAATGTGAAAGGGATGCACGCCGCGAACCTTACGCACAGCCTGACGCAACAGATCAACATGCCGCACCAGCAAATCATTGCCATGCCGGTGCGCGAGGGCATGGGTAAAGAAATAGGTGCCACCAGGACACCAGACACGGCGGTAATCGGGCATTACAGTCATCCATGACGTTGAGAGTTCGTTTGCAGGCATGAGTGTAGTGCCGATCTGGATCGGAGGTACGCCCAGGCGGCAACCCACCGTAGGGCGGCCGGGGCGCCGTCCGCTCGGAGCGCAGCGACAGCCCGCCAGCGTTTGTGCCGCGCCGAGCAACCAATGGTGCACTGCCTGCGGCGAGTGACACCCTACGGGTTGTGGATTACTTCAGAGCCGCCGCCCGATTCGCCAGGGCGCCGGCTCCTGCTCTACAATTGTTGCCCTGTTTATGGCCAACGAGAGCCGCACCCGAAGATGAAACCCTGGATTCTTGGCCTCACCGGCGGTATCGGCAGCGGTAAAAGCGCGGTCGCCCAGCACTTTATCGATCAAGGCGTGCACTTGGTCGATGCCGATCATGCGGCGCGCTGGGTGGTCGAGCCGGGCACGCCGGCGTTGGCCAAGATCGTCGAACACTTCGGTGAAGGGGTGCTGCAGCCTGACGGCCAACTGGATCGCGCGGCGTTACGCGGCCTGATTTTCCAGAACCCCGAGCAACGGCGCTGGCTGGAGACCCTGCTGCACCCGCTGATCGGCCAGGAGATCAGCCAATACCTGGCGCGCGCCGAGTCGCCTTACGCGATTTTGGTGTCGCCGCTGCTGGTCGAATCCGGCCAGCACCGTTTGACCCAGCGCGTGTTGGTGATCGATGCGCCCGAACACTTGCAGGTGCAACGCGCCATGCAGCGCGACCAAACTTCGGCCGAACAGGTGCAGGCGATCCTCAAGGCTCAGACCAGCCGCGAACAACGCCTGCAGCATGCCGATGATGTGCTGCTCAATGACCGCGACCTGGCCTGGCTGAAAAGCGAAGTCGAACGCCTGCACAATTTTTACCTGACCCTGCGCGGAGGCCAGCCATGAGCCAACCTACTATCGTGAAATGCCCCACCTGCAACGCCCCGGTCGAATGGGGCCCGCAAAGCCCGCAACGGCCCTTCTGCTCGGAACGCTGCAAACTGATCGACCTCGGCGCCTGGGCCTCGGAAGAACACGCCATCCCCGGCGACAACCTGGAAGACGAGCTGTTCTCCAGCGATCTGGATCAGCCACCGCGCCGGCACTGACGACTGCCAGCCCGCGCCATCACAGCGGCTTGTTGTCGTCCTTCCAGGGCGCCGCCAGGTAGCGCGAGCGGTTGAAGGTTTCCAGCCAGTCGGGGTAGAACACCACCAGCGCAGTGACGATCATTCCGTTGATGAAGGCCTCGGGGAAGATCACCAGCCACAGGAAGCCGACGAAGTCGCCGAGCCAGGGCGGCATCGGGAACAAGCCGTCGACCCACAACACGCCCAGCCCGACCAGGATGCACAGCAAGACGGCCAGGGCCGCGGGGAAAAAGCCGCTGAAAAAGATGTAGACGAACAGATTGCGCGACTGCGCGCGCTCGACCCGCAGCGCGCAGAGTTCGGTGACCAGCACCGGAATCAACACCAGCAGCACGCCGTTCACGCCCAGCGCAGCCATATCCTGCCGGCCCAGCAGAAGCATGCCGAGCTGGGCGACAAAGCCGGCGAGGATCGCCAGCGGCCAATCGAGCAGCAGGGTCACCGCCGTCATGCCGATGATGTGGTAAGACAGCCCCGAGGCGAAATCGCGGCGCACCAGCCACAGCACGAACAGCACCAACACCGTGGCGAAGACCAGATGCTGACGGCGCAGGTCGCTGAACAACTCCAGCCACGGCGCCCGCCATATGGCCCAGAGCAGCAGCGGCAGATAAAGCGCCCAGCCGATGACCTGGCTGACGGGCGAGAGCAATTCGGCAGCGATCATAGGTAAGCACCCACCCCTGAATGATGAACGCAGCCAGTCTACACCGGCGCTCAGGCAGCGAAGAACGCTTCGCGGCTGAAGCGCAACGCCCGATCAGACACAACTCGCCATCCGTAGGGTGTCACTCGCCGAAGGCAGTGCACCATGGTTCACCGGCGCGGTACAAAAGCTGGCGGGCTGTCGCTGCGCTCCGAGGCCGCCCTACGGACCGAACGGACCGCCAAATCTGGAACAATCCGCAATCCGTAGGGTGTCACTCGCCGAAGGCAGTGCACCATGGTTCACCGGCGCGGTACAAAAGCTGGCGGGCTGTCGCTTCGCTCCGAGGCCGCCCTACGGACCGAACGGACCGCCAAATCTGGAACAATCCCCGACCCGTAGGGTGTCACTCGCCGAAGGCAGTGCACCATGGGTTCACCAGCGCGGCACAAAGCTGGCGGGCTGCCGCTGCGCGGCGGACGGAGCGATCCGGGGCTACCAAGCCGCCACGACTGCGGGCTAAGCTGTAGGCATGGATGACTCAGACTATTTGCGCTTGCTCACGCACCAGGCGGAGCAGGCTAATGCGTTCCTTTCCAATGCCCGCAAGTGGGAGCGTGAGCGTTGGGTGTGCCAGCGCCTGCTGCAAGCCTTGAACGTCAGCCATCAGCTCGAGGAGTTCAGCGCGGCCGGGCAGGAGCCGCCGGACGTGCTGTTTCGCGAGGCCAGCTTCGAGGTGTTTTTCGTGCTGGACGAGGGCCGGCGCCTCAACGATGAGTGGCGCGTCGAGCTGGAACGACGGCGTAGCGCCTTCTCGCTCAGCCAGCTGGTACGCCGCGAGGCCAAGCCGCGGCGCATCGGCGCCGCCGAGCTGCAGGCGCGCCTGGCCCCGACCCTGCGCAAGAAAGCGCACAACTACAGCGAACGCGGCCTCGACCTCGGCGAGCTGGATATGCTGGCGTTCGTCAGCCTGAAACGCGTGGTACCCGACTTCAACAGCCATTTCCCGCCGCCCACCGAGTTCCTGCGCCAGGGCTGGCGTTCGCTGTCGCTGGTCGGCCCGAACTTCGCCCGGGTATTGTTCGCCCATCCCGACGCGCCCGATTTTCTGCGCAACAATCTCGGCCGCAGCGTACTGTTCGACGTCGGGATCAGCCTGTGATGAGCCGAGACACTGCAATTCCCTGCAAGCCGGCCCACCTTACGGCGGCATTATTCATCTGAATGACGACCCGTGCGTTGAGCCTTTGTCAGCGCCACGGGTAGGGTCTGTTGCCGTTTCGATGCGGCCGCGACGGAGCCTGTTTTTGCGCGGAGCAAGGCACGAGGAGCGTAGTTTGGTTGTTCCAAATGAGTGACGAGAAACGCAGCACCGCGCAAAAACAGGCCCGTCCCTTCGGGTTGCGCGGCAAATGGTGCCAGGCGGCGTTGCAGGGCTTGGCAAGGGAGCGACCATTACCGGCGCCCTGCGCCTGCGGAACGCCGCCCGGCCATGGCACCATTTGGCGCAGCAACGCGGCTAGCCTCGAAACGGCAACAGACCCTAGAATAGCCACCACCCACAGACCGGCCGAGAACCTCAGTGGTTTCCCATGGTCTGACCCTTCGAGGTTCCTATGTCCAGCCGCCTGAGTCCCGACGATCAAAAACGCGTCGACCAGTACCTGAGTGCCCCGCAGCATCAAGTCGAACGTCAACCCTTCAAGGTGTGGCGCCTGCTGCTGATCATTGTCGGCGCGGTGATCGCCATGGGCCTGCTGAGCCGTCTTCTGAGTCGCCTGGTGCTATGAGCTGCTTCGCGCTCGCCCAGCAAGACTCAACGAATTTTTTTCCAAGCCTTGTGAGAGTGATCCATGTCCCATCGAATCCTGATCGTCGGCGGCGGTGCCGGCGGCCTGGAGCTTGCTACCCGCCTGGGTAGAACTCTGGGTAAACGCGGCAAAGCCAAAATCACCCTGGTCGACGCCAACCTGACGCACATCTGGAAACCGCTGCTGCATGAGGTGGCCGCCGGTTCGCTGAACTCGTCGGAAGACGAGCTGAACTACGTGGCCCAGGCCAAGTGGAATCACTTCCAGTTCCAGCTCGGACGCATGAGTGGGCTCGACCGTGCCGCGCAGCGCATCACCCTCAGCGCGACGCTCGACGAGCGTGGCGAGGTGCTGGTGCCTGAGCGGCAACTGGGCTACGACAGCCTGGTGATCGCGGTCGGCAGCACCACCAACGACTTCGGCACCCTTGGCGCGGCCGAACACTGCCTGTTTCTCGACACCCGCGAGCAGGCCGAGCGCTTCCATGGCCAGTTGCTCAGCCACTATTTGCGCGCCCACGCCAGCCAGAGCGATGTCACCGGGCACATCAACGTGGCCATCGTCGGCGCTGGCGCCACAGGCGTGGAACTGGCCGCCGAACTGCACCATGCGGCGCATCAATTGGCGGCCTATGGCCTGGACAGCATTCGCCCGGAAAACATGCGCATTACCCTGATCGAAGCCGGACCACGGGTGTTGCCGGCGCTGCCGGAGCGGATCGGCAAGCCGGTGCACAAGACCCTGGAAAGCCTCGGCGTGACGGTCATGACCAACGCCTCGGTCAGCCAGGTGACCCGTGACGCCCTGCTCACCGCTCAGGGCGACACCATCACCGCCAGCCTCAAGGTCTGGGCCGCGGGGATTCGCGCGCCCGACTTCCTCAAGGACCTCGACGGTCTGGAAAGCAACCGGATCAACCAGCTGCAGGTGCGCCCTACCCTGCAAACCACCCGCGACGACAATATCTTCGCCTTCGGCGACTGCGCCGCCTGCCCGCAACCCGACAGCGAAGGCCGCAACGTGCCGCCACGCGCCCAGGCCGCTCACCAGCAAGCCTCGCTGCTGGCCAAGTCGCTGAAACTGCGCGTCGACGGCCAGGGCCAAGCCCTGCCGGAATACCGCTACCGCGATTACGGCTCGCTGATCTCGCTGTCGACTTTTTCCGCGATCGGCAACCTGATGGGCAACCTCACCGGCAGCGTGATGCTCGAAGGCTGGCTGGCGCGGGTGTTCTATGTCTCGCTCTACCGCATGCACCAGATGGCGCTGTACGGCCCGCTGCGCACCATGCTGCTGATGCTCAGCGACCGCATCGGCCGCAGCACCGAGCCTCGTCTGAAGCTGCACTGACCGATATGCGGGGCGCCGGGGCAGATACATTCGCCAGCCCTTGCGCTCCCGTAGGGCGTCACTCGCCGCAGGCAGTGCACCATTGGTTGCCCGTCGCGGCACAAAGCTGGCGGGTTGTCGCTGCGCTCCGAAGCCGCCCTACCCGAAGGCAGTGCACCATGGGTTCACCGTCGCGGCACTAAGCTGGCGGGCTGTCGCTGTGTTCCGAGCGGCCGGCGTCCCGGGCCGCCCTACGGTTCCCGGACGTATCGCCGAATGGCTATCGTCGCTGGGCCCATGACAAATCGCGGGCATAAAAAAAGCGCCCCGGAGGGCGCTTTTTTCATGGTTGCCGATGAACATCTCATCTCAACCTAAGATTCAACGCTGCAAACAACTGCAGGTGAAAATGGTGGGTCGTGTGGGATTCGAACCTACGACCAATTGGTTAAAAGCCAACTGCTCTACCAACTGAGCTAACGACCCAAAAATGGTCGGGGTAGGGGGATTCGAACTCCCGACATCCTGCTCCCTAAGCAGGCGAGCGACCGGACTGCGCTATACCCCGATTGAAAGATTGGCTCCGCGACCAGGACTCGAACCTGGGACCCAATGATTAACA
>JAUYKV010000030.1 GCA_030699825.1 Pseudomonas sp.
CGGCCCGGGCGTCGGCCCGATCGGGGTCAAGGCGCACCTGATTCCGTTCCTGCCCGGCCACGCCAACATGCAACGCAAGACCGGCGCGGTCAGCGCCGCGCCGTTCGGCAGCGCCAGCATCCTGCCGATCACCTGGATGTATATCAGCATGATGGGCGGCGAAGGCCTCAAGCGCGCCTCGCAGATGGCGATTCTCAACGCCAACTACATCGCCCGCCGCCTGGAAGAACACTACCCGGTGCTCTACAGCGGTGAAGGCGGCCTGGTCGCCCACGAGTGCATCCTGGATATCCGTCCGCTCAAGGACAGCAGCGGCATCAGCGTCGACGATGTGGCCAAGCGCCTGATCGACTTCGGTTTCCACGCCCCGACCATGTCCTTCCCGGTCGCCGGCACCCTGATGATCGAGCCGACCGAGAGCGAATCCAAGGAAGAACTGGACCGCTTCTGCGACGCCATGATCGCCATCCGCAATGAAATCCGCGCGGTGGAAACCGGCGCCCTGGACGCCAACGACAACCCGCTGAAGAATGCGCCGCACACCGCCCTGGAACTGGTCGGCGAGTGGACGCACGGCTACAGCCGCGAGCAGGCGGTGTACCCGCTCGCCAGCCTGATCGATGGCAAGTACTGGCCACCGGTCGGGCGGGTCGACAACGTGTTCGGCGACCGCAACCTGATCTGCGCCTGCCCGTCGATCGAGGCCTACCAGGAAGCGTAACCACAAGCCCCGGCGGCACGGCACGGATGCTTACCGGCAATCCGCAGCGTGCCGCCGGACGGCTGAATCCAGATTATCGAGACGCCCACGGACGTTCTCGGCAGCCGAAAACAGCTTGCAGGGTGCGCCTACCCGGAGGATCCGAGCGCACCCCACAAGCAGCAAGCCTGTCGCCCTCGCACAGACCCAGCTCTCAGAGGTTGTGAAACAAACTCTCGGACATTCCCATCGCGGCACAACCGCACGTCTGCCTTATTCGGCGCGGGCCAGTCGCGTGTTCTAACAACAAGAAAAGGAGCGTCACATGGAATTCATCAACACCCTGATCAATCAACTCAACAGCCTCGTCTGGGGTCCGCCGATGCTGGTGATGATTCTCGGCACCGGTCTGTTCCTCATGCTGCGCCTGAAATTCATGCCGCTGAGCAAGATCGGCGCCGGTTTCAAGCTAATGTGGCAGGGACGCAAGAAAGACGACCAGGCCAGCGGCGAAATCAGCCCGTTCCAGGCGCTGATGACCTGTCTGGCCGCCACCGTCGGCACCGGCAATATCGCCGGCGTGGCCACCGCGATCTTCCTCGGCGGCCCCGGTGCACTGTTCTGGATGTGGTGCACCGCCCTGGTCGGCATGGCCACCAAGTACTGCGAAGTGGTGCTGGCGGTGCATTACCGCGAGAAGGACGACCGCGGCGAACACGTCGGCGGACCGATGTACGCGATCAAGAACGGCCTGGGCAAGAAGTGGCTGTGGCTCGGCACCGCCTTCTCCATCTTTGGCGGCTTCGCCGGTTTCGGCATCGGTAACATGGTCCAGGTCAACAGCATGGCCGCCGCCCTGGAAACCACCTTCGCGATTCCGGCCTGGCTCACCGGCCTGGTCACCATGGTCTTCGTCGGCCTGGTCATCCTCGGCGGCATCAAGCGCATCGGCAAGGTCGCCGCGACCCTGGTACCGCTCATGTGCGTGGCCTATGTTGCAGCGGCCATCGTCGTGCTGGTGGTGCATGCATCGGCCATCCCGACCGCTTTCGAACTGATCTTCACCCACGCCTTCAGCCCGGTTGCCGCCACTGGCGGTTTCGCCGGTGCGGCAGTGATGGCGGCGATCCGCTTCGGCGTGGCCCGCGGCATCTTCTCCAACGAAGCGGGCCTGGGCACCGCCGGCATCGCTCAGGCGGCCGGCACTACCAACAGCGCGGTGCGTTCGGGGATGATCGGCATGCTCGGCACCTTTATCGACACCATCGTCATCTGCACCCTGACCGGCCTGGCGATCATCTGCTCGGGCGTCTGGACCAGCGGCGTCAGCGGTGCGGCGCTGTCGGCGGCGGCCTTCGAATCGGCCATGCCGGGTTTCGGCGGCGCGCTGTTGAGCATCGCCCTGGTGGTATTCGCCTTCACCACCATCCTCGGCTGGAGCTACTTCGGCGAGAAGTGCTGGGAGTTCATGGTCGGCACCAAGGCCATCCTGCCGTTCCGCCTACTCTGGGTACTGGCCGTGCCGTTCGGCGCCATCGCCCAACTGGATTTCGCCTGGTTGCTGGCTGACACCCTCAACGGCCTGATGGCGATTCCCAACCTGCTGTCGCTGCTACTGCTCAGCCCGGTAGTGATCAAGCTGACCCGCGACCACTTCAGCCGCGAGGCCGGCGTACGCAGTACCGGCGTCCTGCAGCGTTAACCCCCATCTCTCTCCGGCGCGGCCGCTTGCGGCCGCGCGCCCCAGCAAAGGACCTTTCAATGTTCCATAAAAGCCTGACCCTGAACGACTACGACCCGGCCCTGGCCCTGGCCATCGCTGCGGAAGACAACCGCCAGCAAGACCATATCGAACTGATCGCCTCGGAAAACTATTGCAGCCCGGCGGTGATGCAGGCCCAAGGCAGTGGCCTGACCAACAAGTACGCCGAAGGCTATCCGGGCAAGCGTTACTACGGCGGCTGCGAGCACGTCGATGTGGTCGAGCAGTTGGCCATCGACCGCGCCAAAGAGCTGTTCGGCGCCGACTACGCCAACGTCCAGCCGCACTCCGGCTCCTCGGCCAACTCGGCCGTCTACCTGGCCCTGCTCAATGCCGGCGATACCATCCTCGGCATGAGTCTGGCCCACGGCGGCCACCTGACCCACGGCGCCAAGGTGTCGTCCTCGGGCAAGCTGTACAACGCCGTGCAGTACGGTATCGACGAGAACGGCCTGATCGATTACGCCGAAGTCGAACGTCTCGCCGTCGAGCACCAGCCGAAGATGATCGTCGCCGGCTTCTCCGCCTATTCGCGCACCCTCGACTTCGCCCGCTTCCGCGCCATCGCCGATAAGGTCGGCGCCCTATTGTTCGTCGATATGGCCCACGTCGCCGGGCTGGTCGCCGCCGGCCTGTATCCCAACCCGCTGCCTTACGCAGATGTAGTCACCACCACCACCCACAAGACTTTGCGCGGCCCGCGCGGTGGCCTGATCCTGGCCCGCGCCAACCCGGAGATCGAGAAAAAGCTCAACTCCGCAGTATTCCCCGGCGCCCAGGGCGGCCCATTGATGCACGTGATAGCGGCCAAGGCGGTGTGCTTCAAGGAAGCCCTGGAGCCGAGCTTCAAGGCCTATCAACAGCAGGTGATCGACAACGCCCGCGCCATGGCCGAGGTGTTTGTCGGCCGCGGCTATGAGGTGGTCTCCGGCGGCACCGACAACCACCTGATGCTGATCAGCCTGGTCAAGCAGGGCCTGACCGGCAAGGCCGCCGATGCGGCGCTGGGCGCGGCGCATATCACGGTGAACAAGAACGCCGTGCCCAACGACCCGCAGTCGCCGTTCGTGACCTCCGGCATCCGCATCGGCACCCCGGCGGTGACCAGCCGCGGCTTCAAACAGGGCGAATGCCGCGAACTGGCCGGCTGGATCTGCGACATCCTGAACGATTTGGATAACGCCCAAGTCAGCGAGCGGGTTCGTGGTCAGGTCGCCGACCTTTGCGCGACTTTCCCGGTCTACTCTGAATAGATAAGTACGCTTCTTGATGCTGTGCGTAGGAGCGGGCCATACCCGCGTTTGAGAGAGCCCTTCGCGGGCATGGGCCTCGGCGTCCCGCTTGCACCGCAGCACAACCAGAAGACGGAGATCCACATGTCACTCAGCGTTTTCGATCTATTCAAAATCGGCATCGGCCCGTCCAGCTCGCACACCGTCGGACCGATGCGCGCCGCCGCACGCTTTGCCGAAGGCTTGCGCCGCGACGACCTGCTGGCCAGCACCGAGTCGGTAAGAGTCGAGCTGTACGGCTCGCTCGGCGCCACCGGCAAGGGCCACGGTAGCGACAAGGCGGTAATTCTCGGCCTCGAGGGGGATCTACCGGACAGCGTCGACATCGCCAGTATTGCCGGACGCCTGGAGGCCCTGCGCAAAACCGGCGAACTGCAACTGCTCGGCGAAAAACCCATTCGTTTCGTCGAGAAAGAACACCTGGCGATGATCCGCAAACCGCTGGAGTTCCACCCCAACGGCATGATCTTCCGCGCCTTCGACGCTGCCGGCCTGCAGATCCGTTCGCGCGAGTACTACTCGGTGGGTGGTGGTTTCGTCGTCGATGACGACGCCGCCGGCGCCGATCGCATCGTCGAAGACCAGACCGACCTGACCTACCCCTTCACCACCGCCAGGCAATTGCTCGCCCACTGCGCCGAACACAACCTGTCGATCAGCCAGGTGATGCTGGCCAACGAGGCGGCCTGGCGCCCGGAAGCGCAAACCCGCGCCGGGCTACTGAATATCTGGCAGGTGATGCAGGACTGCGTCGAGGCCGGCTGTCGCAACGAAGGCATCATGCCCGGCGGACTCAAGGTCAGGCGCCGCGCCGCCGCCCTGTATCGGCAGCTGTGCCAGCACCCGGAAGCCGCCCTGCGCGACTCGCTGAGCGTACTCGACTGGGTCAACCTCTATGCCCTGGCGGTGAACGAGGAAAATGCCAGCGGCGGCCGCGTGGTGACCGCCCCGACCAACGGCGCGGCCGGCATAGTGCCGGCGGTGCTGCATTACTACATACGTTTCATCCCCGGCGCCAACGACGACGGCGTGGTGCGCTTTTTGCTCACTGCCGCCGCCATCGCCATCCTCTACAAGGAAAACGCCTCGATCTCCGGGGCCGAAGTCGGCTGCCAGGGCGAGGTTGGCGTGGCCTGCTCGATGGCCGCCGGCGCCCTCTGCGAGGTACTCGGCGGCAGCGTCAACCAGGTCGAGAACGCCGCCGAAATTGGCATGGAACACAACCTCGGCCTGACCTGCGACCCGATCGGCGGCCTGGTCCAGGTACCCTGCATCGAGCGCAACGCCATGGGTTCGGTGAAGGCGATCAACGCCGCGCGCATGGCCCTGCGCGGCGATGGCCAGCACTTCGTCTCGCTCGACAAGGTGATCCGCACCATGCGTCAAACCGGTGCCGACATGAAGAGCAAATACAAGGAAACCTCGCGCGGCGGCCTGGCGGTGAACATCATCGAATGCTGATCGTCTGTTACGGGCGCGCAAATTGCCGCCACCCTATGCCATAACACTGCAACCATCCCCTCGCCCCTCTGGGGAGAGGGCTAGGGAGAGGGGTCAATATTCGCCCCACCCACGACATCAATGGAGAAAACCGCATGACCAGCGAAACCCTGGCGAAAACCCCGCTACACGCCCTGCACCTGGAACTCGGCGCGCGCATGGTGCCCTTCGCCGGCTATGACATGCCGGTGCAATACCCGCTCGGCGTGATGAAGGAACACCTGCACACCCGCGAAGCCGCCGGCCTGTTCGACGTCTCGCACATGGGCCAGATCATCCTGCGCGGCCCGCAGGCGGCAGCAGCCCTGGAACGCCTGGTGCCGGTCGACATCATCGACCTGCCGGTCGGCATGCAGCGCTACGCCATGTTCACCGACGACCAGGGCGGTATTCTCGACGACCTGATGGTCGCCAACCTGGGCAACGACTGCCTGTTCCTGGTGGTCAACGCCGCCTGCAAGCACCAGGACCTGATGCACCTGCAACTGCAGATCGCCAGCCAGTGCCAGATCGAGCCCTGCTTCGACCGCGCCCTGCTCGCCCTGCAAGGCCCGCAAGCCGTCGACGTACTGGCGCGCCTGGCGCCGGAAGTCGCCAAGATGACCTTTATGCAGTTCGCCCCGGTGCGCCTGCTCGGCGTCGACTGCTACGTCAGCCGCTCCGGCTACACCGGCGAAGACGGCTATGAAATCTCGGTGCCGGCCGCACACGCCGAAACCCTGGCGCGCAGCCTGCTGGCCGAACCGGAAGTCGCGGCCATCGGCCTCGGCGCGCGCGATTCGCTGCGCCTGGAAGCCGGTCTGTGCCTGTACGGCCACGACATGAGCAGCAGCACCACGCCGATCGAAGCCAGCCTGCTCTGGGCCATCTCCAAGGCCCGCCGCGCCGATGGTGCGCGTGCCGGTGGCTTCCCCGGCGCCGAGCGGATCTTCGCCCAGCAGCGCGACGGCGTCGCCAGCAAGCGTGTCGGCCTGCTGCCGCAGGAGCGCGTGCCGGTACGTGAAGGCGCAGAAATCGTCGACGCCGATGGCAACGTGATCGGCTCGGTGTGCAGCGGCGGTTTCGGCCCAACCCTCGGCGCACCGGTGGCCATGGGCTACGTGCAAAGCAGCCACACCGCCATCGACACCCCGGTCTGGGCGATGGTGCGCGGCAAGCGCGTGGCCATGAAAGTCGCCAAGACCCCATTCGTGCCGCAGCGTTACTACCGCGGTTAAGCGACCAAGGGCTATGACCAACGCGGCGCCATGTAGCCCGAATAAGCGCAGCGCAATCCGGGATAGCGCTATCCCGGATTGCGCCAAGGCTTATCCGGGCTACGGGAGCTAAAGAAGGTGGATGGGTAAGCTGCCATCCACCCTACGAGGTCGCGGCCTCGCAGCGTTGTGGCCAAGTAATTCTGCACACGGCTATAAGGTTTTTGCCGCTCATTCTTGCTTGCTGCCGCTCGCATCTTGCCTATCACCCACCGCCGTCAACAGCGTGCACTCCGGCTCAAGTTTGGCTGTGACCGGCAGCGCTGGCGGGGCGGTACTGGCCGAGATGACTGCTATCGACTACATGAACCCGAGACGCGCTAAACAGCCATTTCGCCCCCGAAATGGCCCGTTTAAGGAGCTATATCGTGGGCTGTCCGGATGATTTTCTTTAAACTTCAGTGAGTTGGCCAGGTCCGACCCCGTAAGCGAAATCGTGAGCGCACGGGATTCCCTGCTTGCCCGGGAAGGGAAGCGCGATTGTTGACGCTCGACATGTCCTTTAGCGAAAGGTTATCTATGATTTAGCACAGCGATTGAATTATCGCCGTGCGGCCAGCGGCTCATCACGAAAGGGAAATCTATGCAGACCGTCGAGACAAATGCCGATGAGATCCGCGCCCGATATCGATGGACACATCCAACCGCACAGACGCAAGACAAGCATTTCGCCCGCCACGCAAAGACCACACAGGCAGCGGCGCTCGATCAAACAACGGCCACGACGCGGGCCGATAGCCTAGTGGTGAGCGAAGCATTGCGCAGCCTGGTTGGCGCAAGCGGCTACCTGGCAGGCCATTCAACAGCGTCATTCACGCATGTCGGCAACTCTGCGTTATACGCGCCCGGCCGCTTGCTGACGCCACTGCGCGCACCATGAGAACGCATCCTGACAAGCGGGATGAGTCGGTCCGCAGCGAGTCTCAGGGAGGGCGCATGCTCGCCGAGTTGGCCGGCCTGTCGCCCGCCTACTTTGGCATGGTCATGGCAACGGGCATTGTCTCGCTCGCCGCGCACCTGCTGGCCATGCCAGGCTTGGCGCAGGCGTTGTTTCGACTCAATATCGTCATCTACGCCGTGCTTTGGCTGCTGACCGTGCTGCGCATGATTCGCCACTCGCGGCTGTTCTTCGGCGACATGGTCGACCATCTGCGTGGTCCGGGCTTCTTCACCAGCGTGGCCGCAACGAGCATTCTCGGCAGCCAGTTCGTGGTGCTCGCAAACGACTACCGCGCGGGCATTGCGCTATGGACCGTGGCGATCACGCTGTGGCTCGTGCTGACCTACACGATATTTACGGGTTTCACCATCAAGGAGCGCAAACCCTCCCTTGACCAGGGGATCAGCGGCGCCTGGCTGCTCGCGGTCGTGGCGACACAGTCGATCGCCGTGCTCAGTGCGCTGCTCGCCCCGCACATCGGCCAGCCCGGCAAACTGGAGATGAACTTCCTCGCGCTTTCCATGTGGCTGTGGGGCGGCATGCTTTACATCTGGATGATGTCGCTGATCTTCTACCGCTACACCTTTTTTCCGTTTTCCCCCGGCGATTTGTCGCCGCCCTACTGGATCAACATGGGTGCAATGGCGATCTCGACCCTGGCCGGATCGCTGCTGATCATCAATGCGCCCGACGCGCCCTTTCTGCTTTCGCTGCAGCCCTTCATCAAGGGCTTCACGGTCTTTTACTGGGCGACGGGCACCTGGTGGATCCCCATGCTGGTGATTCTCGCGGTGTGGCGCCATGTGTACCGAGGTTTTCCGTTGAAATACGACCCGTTGTACTGGGGCGCGGTATTTCCCCTGGGCATGTATGCGGCCGGCACCTACGAGATGATCGAGGCGATGGAAATCGGCTTCCTCAGCTTCCTGCCTCCGGCCTTTCTGTATATCGGGCTGTTCGCGTGGGCTGCGGCATTTACCGGATTGATACTCGACCTGTTACGCCGCATCGGCGCGTCCCGAACCTAACAGCCTGTCCAACAATGCCCCGGCGTCAGAACGCTGTGGAGCGGTTTGCACGCCCAAGCCTAACGTAAACCGCCCACCATCGCCGCTGCCACACTGAGCACATCCCTGGCCAACCGCATCGAGCGTTTTCCGCTCCAGCCTGTGAGCGGATCGGGGTTGTCGTCGTGGTCCTTGAACGGCATCTCGATGGTGAACGACAGGCAGTCGAACTCCAGGCCCACCGCGTTGCAGGCCAGGGTGGTGTTGGCCTGGCCCGGTTCGTCGCGCTTGTAGCCGAATGCGCTCTGGAACTCGGCGCCGATGGCGACCAGACGGCTGCGGAACTCCTCCTCCAGTTGTGCCAGGCGCGGGCTGTAGCCGGGGTTGCCTTCGCAGCCGGCGCTGAACACGTGGGGGATTTCCTCGTCGCCGTGGATGTCGAGGAACAGGTCGACGCCGATCTGGCGCATCTGCTGCTGGACGAAATAAACCTCGGGAGTTTCGGTCGCGCTGGCCGCTTGCCAGGCGCGATTGAGGTCCTTGCCGGCAGCGTTGGTGCGCAGGTGGCCACGCCAGGCGCCATCCGGGTTCATGTTCGGCACCAGGTAGAGGTCGGCCTGTTGCAGCAGGGCGTCCAGTTCGGCGTCGTCGCGCTGCTGCAGGCGCTCGATCAGGCCCTCCATGAACCATTCGGCCATGTGCTCGCCGGGGTGCTGCTGGGCGATGATCCAGATCTTGTGCTGCG
Source organism: Pseudomonas sp. (assembly GCA_030699825.1). GTDB lineage: Bacteria > Pseudomonadota > Gammaproteobacteria > Pseudomonadales > Pseudomonadaceae > Aquipseudomonas. The sequence continues at coordinate 9,203 of JAUYKV010000030.1, forward strand.
CCTGCGGGTTGCGACTGACGCGCAGCAGCTGGATGTCGCGGCCCTCGATGCTCTTGCCACAGGCGAACAGTTCGGCACCGGCCCGGTTCAGCGCCTGCTCGATCAGCCAGTCATGGCGCGCGCGGCTGTAGGGCTCGAAGTAGGCGAACCAGACCTGGGACTCGCTCGGCTCGATGGCGAAATCGAGTGCGCCATCCTCAAAACGGCTGGGCACGCGGAACCAGTTGACCTGGTCGTAGGAGGCAACGGCGTCGTAGCCGCTCCAGGCATGGCGGTAAGCGGACTGGCCGGCGTTGCTCAGGCTGAAGCCGTAGCGCTGGCCTGGGGTCAAACCGTCGACCTTGAAGTGGAACCACTGGAAGTGATGGCTGTTGAGATCGGGGCGTATGGCCAGCAGCACCTGCTGCGGGTTGCTGGCGTCGAGCACCTCGATATTGCCGCTGTCAAAGTTGCAGGTGATGTTCATGGATACCTCGCTCGGACCTTTGCCCGCAAGAATCGCAGGTCTGCCCGCCGGATGAAATGCCAGAGGCGACATCTGGTTCAGCCAGACCTGATTGACGGTTCAGCGGTTGTAACGATAGCGAGCCCCGCCGCGAGACCGCCTCCTGGCGTTCGCGGCAAGGCGCACAGCGTACAGCAGGCTGCCGTCCCCTCGCCGCGGTCACGGCTTGAGGTCGAACAGCGCCTTGCCGCTTTCCATGTCGCTGGGCACGGAAAAATGCTCGTGGACGATCAACCAGCGTTCGCCCTGTTTGCGAAAACACTGGGTGACACGCATCCAGCAGGTCTGCGTCTGGCCCTTGTCGTCAGTGCCGCCGCAATGCAACAGGTAATGGGCCACGCCGAGGTTGTCGTCGATCATGAAACTCGGATCGTGCACCTCGAACATGCCCTCGCCCGTGCACATTTCCATGCAGGCTTGCCAGTGCGCCTTGTAGGCTTCGCGACCGACGAAGCGCAACGGACCTATGGCGTCATAGGCCACCACTTCGTCACTGTAGTGGCTGATGATGCGCTCGACATCCTTGGACTGTGCGGCCTGCGCCCAGCTGTCGATGGCCTGCTTGAGCTTGCTTTGTGGGGTATCGATGATCATCGTCGCTCTCCTGTTCAGGGGGGTTCAGCTTTCATTCACGGAGCAACAGGCATGGGCGGCCGGCTGCGGGTATTCGTCGTGCAGGCGGGTCCAGCTCAGCCCCTGGCCGTTCAGATCGGGCATGCCGTCCCAGCCTTCGCCGCGGCTGGCAATACGGGGTAGTGGATATTCATTGCGGTTATGGCCTGAACTCCCGGTGATGGATTGGTTTGCGCTGGCTGCGGCGCGGCCCGCTCACACGTCCAGCTGACGCACCGGCCGCACTTCGACGCTACCGACCCGCGCCGCCGGGATCTTGCCGGCGATCTGGAGGGCTTCGTTGAGGTCGCGGGCATCGACCAGGTAGAAGCCGGCCAGTTGCTCCTTGGTCTCGGCGAAGGGGCCATCGGTGATCGACAGCTTGCCGCCGCGCAGACGCACCGTGGTCGCGGTCTCCACCGGCTGCAAGGCCTCGGCGGCGAGCATGCGGCCGCTGTGGCGCACCGCCTCGGCGTAGGCGAAGCACTCCTCGTCACGCGGGCTGTCGGGGGAGTCGTGCAGCAGCTGTTCGTTGCTGTAGACCAGGCAGAGGTATTTCATGACGGGCTCCGGATTGCATGGGGCTGGGTATTGATTAGTCGAGCGCCAGGCGCGGCAATCGACAGCGCACAGATAAATATTTCCGCGCCCGACCAACGGCCACCCCGTAGGGTGCGCGCAGCAATAGCCTTGGCCGGCGACGCACCTCAGCCGTCGGCCAGCTGGTCCAGACGGCGCTGCAGAAACTGCCGATCCGCTCCCTGCCAGGCCAAGTGCAGGGCGCGCCGATAAGCGGCGCGGGCCTCGCCGCTGCACCCCAGGCGGCGATAGAGATCGGCCTGGGCGGCATGCGCCAGGTGGTAGTCGGCCAGTTCGCCACGCTCGAGCAGGGCTTCGATCAGGACCAGACCGGCTGCCGGGCCGTCGCGCATGGCCAGCGCCACCGAGCGGTTGAGCTCGATCACCGGCGAGGGAGAAATGTGCTGCAGGGCATCGTAGAGCCCGACGATCTGCGCCCAGTCGGTGGCCGCGGCATTCGGCGCCTCGGCATGCACGGCGGCGATGGCGGCCTGCAACGCATAAGCGCCGAACTGCCGTGAGCGCAGCGCCTGCAGCACCAGGGCATCGCCTTCGGCGATCAGCTCGGCAGACCAGAGCGAGCGATCCTGCTCGTCCAGCAGCACCGGTTCACCGCTCGCCGAGGTCCGTGCCGGGCGGCGCGCCTCGTGCAGCAGCATCAAGGCCAGCAGGCCCATGACTTCCGGCTCGGGCAACAGGTCGAGAAGCAGCCGCCCCAGCCGAATGGCCTCGTTGGATAGGTGGCTGCGGGTCAGCGCGTCGCCGGAACTGGCGAAGTAGCCCTCGTTGAACACCAGGTAGATCACCTGCAGCACCGACTCCAGACGCTCGGCCAGTTCGCCGCGCCCCGGCACCTCGTAGGGGATGCGCGCATCGCGGATCTTGGCCTTGGCCCGCACGATGCGCTGGGCCACGGTGCTCGGGCTGGTGAGAAAGGCGCGGGCGATGTCCTCGGTGCTGAGGTCGCAGATCTCGCGCAGGGTCAGCGCCACCTGGGCGTCGGCGGCGAGCGCCGGGTGGCAGCAGGTGAAGATCAGGCGCAGGCGGTCGTCCTCGACACTGTCGCCGTCCCACAGCGGCTGATCGCGCGCGGCAATGCTCTCGGCCAAGCGCGCGTCCAGCGGTTCGAAACGCGCCTGACGACGCAGGCCGTCGATGGCCTTGAAGCGCCCCGCCGACACCAGCCAGGCCCGCGGATTGACCGGCACGCCATCGCGCGGCCACTGCTCCATCGCCACCCGAAACGCCTCGTGCAGCGCCTCTTCGGCCGGGTCGAAATCGCCCAGCAAGCGGATCAGGGTCGCCAGCACCCGCCGCGACTCGTCACGGTAGAGAGCGGCCAACAGTTCGTGCAGCTCGTCGGCGGCGTCCATGGTTGCCCTCCCTTCGACTGATGAGCCTGTCAGCGTAGGCCGCCTGGACGGCGAGGACAACGGGGCAGATGAAGCCATCGACTGAGCGGCTGTGATCGACCGTGTAGGAGCGGCTTCAGCCGCGAAGCTTTGCCTGCCTGAAGTGGCCGGTCATGCTGCACAGCGACAGAAGCATCACGGTTCCTCTGGCAAAAAGCGCCTGACCAGCTGCTGGTGGCGACAAAATCCGGCTGTAACGCAGCAACCCGGCGCGCTTGTGGCGCGCCGGTAACAGCACAGGTGAGGTTGCAGGAAGAACAGCCGCGCCGCTTGTGGCAGCGCGGTGATAGGCACGCCGGACGAAACCGGCACACATATGGGGTGGCACGGCGCTTACAGCGGGGTAAGCAGCTCGCCGGTGTCGACAAAGGCCTGCAGATTGGCCAGCACCAGCAGCTCCATCTGCAGGCGGGTTTCCTCGCTGGCGCTGCCGATGTGCGGCAGCAGCACCACGTTATCCAACTCGCGCAGGGCGGCCGGCACCGCGGGTTCGGCCGCGTAGACATCCAGCCCGGCACCGCCCAACACGCCATTTTGCAGCGCCTCGATCAGCGCCGTTTCATCGACCACCGAGCCGCGCGCGACATTGATCAGGATGCCCTGCGCTCCCAGCGCTTCGAGGATCGGGGTATTGATCAGGTGATGGGTGGCCGCACCGCCCGGACAGGTCAGGACGAGGAAATCCGCCCAGCGTGCCAGTTCGATCAGGCTGGCTGCATAGGCATGAGGGCTGCCGCTCACCGGCCGGCGGTTGTGGTAGCGCACCGGCATGGAGAAGCCAGCGGCACGCTGCACCACGGCTTCGCCGATGCGCCCCAGGCCGACGATGCCCAGGCGTTTACCGCTGACCTTGCGCGCCAATGGAAACGCCGCACTCGGCCAACTGCCGGCGCGGACAAAACGGTCGCTTTCGGACATGCGCCGCGCCGTGTCGATGATCAGGCCCATGGCCAGGTCGGCCACGCAGTCGTTGAGCACATCCGGGGTGCTGCTGAGGACGATGCCGCGATCACGCAGCAGCTCCAGCGGATAGGGGTCGTAACCTACGCCAAAGCTGCAGATGGCGCGCAGGTTCGGCAGGCACTCCAGCTGCTCGGCGCTGCAGCCGAAGCGGGCCGAAGACACCAGCAGCTCGAACTGCCCGCCCTGCTCACGCAGAAAGGCCAGGGGATCGGCCTGCTGCCATAGCGGTGTAACCGCGTAGCGGGCCGCCAGATTGGCGTTGAAGCGTTCGCTTAGCGGGCCGATCTGCAGTACCTGGGGTTTGCTCATGGCGGCTCCTCGGTTGACCTTTATCTCGGTGGAAATGGGTGCGCACAGCGCACCCTACATATGCGGCGTGCCCGTAGGTGCGCCGCGCGCACCAGCATTCAGGTGACCGGAGCCGGGTTGAATAGCACCAGGTCGTTGTGCAGTCTGTGCTGCTCGGCCCAGGTCTGTTGCTTGCCGCTGGCGACATCCAGGTACAGCTGGAAGATGTGCCAGCCCATCTCGTCCAGGGTCATGCGCCCGGAGGTGATCTGCCCGGCATCCACGTCGATCAGGTCGGGCCAGCGCTCGGCCAGCTGGGTACGGGTAGCGACCTTGATCACCGGCACCATGGCCAGGCCGTAAGGCGTGCCGCGCCCTGTGGTGAAGATATGCAGGTTCATGCCGGCGGCCAATTGCAGGGTGCCGCAGATAAAGTCGCTGGCCGGGGTGGCGCAGAACCACAGGCCCTTGCCACGCACCCGCTCACCCGGTGACACCACCCCGACAATGGGGCTGGAGCCGGACTTGGCGATCGAGCCCATGGCCTTTTCGACAATATTGTTCAGCCCGCCCTTCTTGTTGCCCGGCGTGGTGTTGGCGCTGCGGTCGGCCATGCCGCGCTGCAGGTAGCGGTCGTACCAGTCCATCTCGCGGATCAGCGCATCGGCCACTTCCACCGTGGCCGCACGCGGGGTGAGCAGGTGGATGCCGTCACGCACCTCGGTGTTCTCGGAGAACATCACCGTGGCCCCGGCGCGCACCAGCAGATCGGCGGCCACACCCAGGGCCGGGTTGGCGGTGATGCCGGAAAACGCATCGCTGCCGCCACACTGCATGCCAACGGACAATTCAGACGCAGGCACTGTCTCGCGGCGGCGCTGATTCAGCACCTGCAGGCGCGCCTCGATCATCTGCATGATCTGCTCGACCATGCCGGCGAAGCCGTGGCTGGAATCCTGCAGACGGAACAGCCACTCCTCCTCGTCCATGCCATTGGTCAACTGGTCGCCATCCATCAACTGGCTGGCCTGCAGCTTCTCGCAGCCGAGGCTGATCACCAGCGCCTGGCCGCCGAGGTTGGGGTTGCGGCTGATGTTGTAGAGGGTGCGGATCGGCACCACCGCATCCGGCGCATTGATCGCCACGCCGCAGCCGTAGCTGTGCGACAGCGCGACCACGTCGTCGACATAGGGGTACTTGGGCAGCAACTCCTTGCGCACCCGCTCGACACAGTGGTCGAGCACGCCGACCACACACTGCACGGTGGTGGTCACGCCGAGGATATTGCGCGTGCCGACGCTGCCGTCCGGGTTGCGGAAACCCTCAAAGCTGTAACCCTCCAGCGGCTCGACCGGCGCAGCCGGCAAGGTCGCCTTGGGCAGGTTGTCCAGAGCAGGCGGCTCGGGCATGCGCAGCTGCGCCTCGGTGACCCAGCGCCCGGCGGCGATGGGTTCCAGGGCGTATCCGATGACCTCGCCGTAGCGCACTACTTCGCCATCCACGGCGATATCCTGCAAGGCCACCTTGTGGCTCTGCGGAATGCCTTCGACGGCCTCCAGGCCATCGGCAAAGCGGCCGCCCTTGGCCACGCCCTGCTCGTTGACCACCACACCGACGTTGTCGGCCGGGTGCAGGCGGATATAGCGAGGCGAATCCTGATGGGGAATCAACTGCATGGACATGCTCTCCTCTGATACGGGTCAGGGTGTCGAGTTGCGCGCAGCAACGGCGGCACTAGCAGCCGGGGCTGGCGGATCGTTCAACTCGATCCGTTGAATACGACCGACGATAAACAGGTAACTGATTAGCGCCAGCACTGCGTTGGCACCGACATAGATCAGCGCCGCGTCAAATGAGCCAGTGAGGCTGACCAGATACCCGACCACGATAGGCGTGGTGATCGCCGCCAGGTTGCCGAAGGTATTGAACAGCCCGCCAGACAGGCCGACGATTTGCCGGGGCGAGGTGTCGGCCACCAGCGTCCAGCCGAGCGAACCAAAGCCCTTGCCGAAAAATGCCAGGGCCATCAGGGCGATCACCGCAGTATCACTCTCGGCATAGACACACAGCACGATGCTGCTGGCTAGCAGCATGCCGACGACGATAGGCAGCTTGCGCGCCAGGGTCAGGGAATAGCCGCTGCGCAGCAGACCATCCGACACCAGACCGCCGAGCACGCCGCCGACGAAGCCGCTGATCGCCGGCAGCGCCGCCATGAAGCCGGCGGTGAGAATGCTCATGCCGCGCGCCTGCACCAGGTAGACCGGGAACCAGGTGAGGAAAAAATAGGTAATGGCGTTGTTGCAGTACTGGCCGAGGTACAGGCCAATCAGCGTGCGCTGAGTCAGCAGCAGCTTGAGGGTGCGCCACTGCGAGCCGGACGCACCGGCCGGGCGCGGGGCCATATCGATCAACGCGCCGCCGGCCTCGATATGGGCGAACTCGGCCGCGCCCAGACGTGGATGTTCACGCGGGCTGTGCATCAGCTTGAGCCACAGACCACAGAGCAGCAGGCCCAGGCCACCGAGCACGTAAAACACATACTGCCAACCCATGTCCTGCACCACCCAGCCCATCAGCGGGGCGAATACCGCAGTGGCGGCATATTGCGCCGAAGTGGACATGGCGGTGGCAGTGGCCCGCTCGCGGGTGGGGAACCAGGCGGCGATGATCCGCGCATTGCCGGGAAAGCACGGTGCCCCGGCAAAGCCTACCGCCAGGCGCAACACAAACAGGGTAATGATGGCCCAGGCCAGCGGCAGCATATCGACCAAGCCCTGCAACAGGGTGAACAGCGACCAGCACAACAGCGTGATGAAATACACGCGCTTGGCACCGAAGCGATCAAACAACCAGCCACCGGGGATCTGCCCGATCACATAGGCCCAGCCAAACGCGGAAAAGATATAGCCGAGCATCACCGCATCGATGCCCAGATCGGCCTGCAGCGCGGCACCGGCAATCGACAGGCTGGAGCGGTCGGCAAAGGTGACCGTGGTGACGAGGAACAGCATCAGCAGGATGGAGTAACGCACCCGGCCTGGTTTGACTGCTTGCATGGGGCGAGCTCGACAAGAATTCGAATAAGGCGGGGCTGCTGCGCGCTGGCAGCAGCCCCGCTGGCAGCAGCCCCGCCGGACCGCGGTTTAGCGCACCAGGCAGGGCCGCTTGTTATCGAACTGCCAGTTAGGGATCAGGTACTGCATGGCCACGGCATCGTTGCGCGCGCCCAGGCCCATGCCTTTGTACAGCTCGTGGGCCTTGGCCAATGCATCCCAGTCCAGCTCGACGCCCAACCCCGGAGTCTTGGGCACCTGCACCAGACCGCCTTCGATCTGCAACGGGTTGCGGGTCAGGTACTGGCCGTCCTGCCAGATCCAGTGGGTGTCGATGGCGGTGACCTTGCCCGGCGCGGCGGCGGCGACGTGGGTGAACATCGCCAGGGAAATATCGAAGTGGTTGTTGGAGTGCGAGCCCCAGGTCAGGCCCCATTCGTGGCACATCTGCGCCACCCGCACCGAACCCTGCATGGTCCAGAAGTGCGGGTCGGCCAAGGGAATGTCTACCGACTGCAACTGGATGCAGTGACCCATCTGCCGCCAGTCGGTGGCGATCATATTGGTCGCGGTCGGCAGGCCGGTGGCGCGGCGAAATTCGGCCATCACCTCGCGGCCGGAGTAACCGTTTTCCGCACCGCAGGGGTCTTCGGCGTAGGCCAGCACGCCGTGTAGGTCGCGGCACAGCTCGATGGCCTCGGCCAGGGACCAGCCGCCGTTGGGGTCGAGGGTCACCCGTGCATCCGGGAAGCGTTCGGCCAGGGCGCGGATTGCCTCGACCTCTTCGCCGCCGCGCAGCACGCCGCCCTTGAGTTTGAAATCGTTGAAGCCATAGCGCGCATGGGCCGCCTCGGCCTGACGGACGATGGTCTCGGGGCTCAGCGCCGCCTGGTTGCGCACGCGGAACCAGGCGTCGTCGGCATCCGCTTCGTTGCGGTAGCCGAGGTCGGTTTTCTCGCGGTCGCCGATAAAGAACAGGTAACCGAGCATCTCCACCGCATCGCGCTGCTGGCCTTCGCCGAGCAGGGCCGCCACCGGCACGCCGAGGTGCTGACCGAGCAGGTCGAGCAGCGCCGCCTCCAGGGCAGTAACCGCGTGGATGGTGATGCGCAGATCGAAGGTCTGCAGGCCGCGGCCGCCGGAGTCGCGGTCGGCGAAGGCCTTGCGCACCTGGTTGAGCAGGCCGTTGTAGTTGCCGATGGACTGCCCCACCAGCAAGCTGCGGGCATCTTCCAGGGTCTGACGGATGGCTTCGCCACCCGGCACTTCGCCAACGCCGATGCGCCCGGCGTTGTCTTTGAGAATGAGGATATTGCGGGTAAAGAATGGGCCGTGGGCGCCACTCAGATTGAGCAGCATGCTGTCGTGGCCGGCAACCGGCACGACCTGCAGCTCGGTGATGATCGGGGCACCGGCGAAGGCGCCGGCAGTGTTGTCTGTACTCATGACCGTTCCCCTGTTGTTGTTAGGTGGGTGTAGGTGTGGCGAAGATTATGTGGGAGAGGCCGGGCGGCGATCCGTTTTAGCCGCGAATGCCTTTGCAAGCACAACAGCTGTCGCGGCTAAAGCCCCTCCCATAGGTCCCCTGAACCACATTCAACCGATATAGGTGGTCTTCACCGTGGTGTAGAACTCCTGGGCGTATTTGCCCTGCTCGCGGCTGCCGTAGGACGACCCCTTACGGCCGCCGAACGGTACGTGGTAATCCACCCCGGCAGTGGGCAGGTTGACCATGACCATGCCGGCCTGGGCGTGGCGCTTGAAGTGGTTGGCGTACTTCAGCGAGGTGGTGCAGATGCCGGCGGACAGACCGAACTCGGTGTCGTTGGCCATGGCCAGCGCCTCGTCGTAATCGGCCACGCGGATGATATTGGCCACCGGGCCGAAGATCTCTTCGCGGCTGATGCGCATGTCCGCCGTGCAGTCGGCAAACAGGGTTGGGGCCAGGTAGTAGCCGTCCTGTTCGCAGCTGACACGCTCGCCGCCGCAGACCAGGCGTGCGCCCTCGGCCTTGCCGATCTCGATATAACGCAGGTCCTGCTCGAGCTGCGCCTGGGACACCACGGGACCGATATCGGTGCCCTTCTCCAGGGCATTGCCGACGGTGATCGACTGCATACGCGCGGCCATGGCCGCGACAAACTGGTCGTAGATACCGGCGGTGACGATCAGACGGCTGGAGGCGGTGCAACGCTGGCCGGTGGAGTAGAAGGCGCTCTGCACCGACAGTTCCACGGCGGTTTTCAGATCCGCGTCGTCGAGGATGATCTGCGGGTTTTTGCCGCCCATCTCCAGCTGCACCTTGGCACCACGCGCCACACAGTTGGCGGCGATGTTGCGGCCGACGCCGACCGAACCGGTAAAGCTGACGCCATCGACCTGCGGGTGCTGGACGATGGTTTCACCGACCACACGGCCGCTGCCCATCACCAGGTTGAACACCCCGGCCGGGAAGCCGGCGCGGGAGATGATTTCGGCAATCGCCCAGGCGCAACCCGGCACCAGATCGGCCGGTTTCAACACCACGCAGTTGCCGTAGGCCAGGGCCGGAGCGACTTTCCAGGCCGGAATGGCGATGGGGAAGTTCCACGGGGTAATCAAGCCAATCACGCCCAGCGGCTCACGGGTCACTTCCACCGAGACGCCGGGGCGCACCGAGGCCAGCATTTCACCGGCCTGACGCAGGCATTCGCCGGCATAGAACTTGAAGATATTGCCGGCGCGGGTCGCTTCGCCGATGGCTTCGGGCAGGGTCTTGCCCTCTTCCCGGGCCAGCAGCGCACCGAGCTCTTCGCGGCGGGCGAGGATCTCGCTGCCGACCTTGTCCAGCGCATCGCTGCGCGCCTGGATGCCGGAGGTCGACCAGGCCGGGAAGGCGGCGCGGGCGGCGGCGATGGCCTGGTCGACCTGGGCGGCATCGGCCTGGGCGTATTCGCCGACCACATCGGACAGGTCGGACGGGTTGATATTGCTCGAATAGCTGGCAGCGGCAACCCATTGGCCGCCGATGTAGTTGTCAAAACGCGAACTGTGCAAATCTTGTGGATTGGCCACGAATAGCCTCCTGTCTGTGCGCGGTGCGTGATCGCGCCGCTCTCGGTCAAACGGCGTTTATTGCGCGCCCTGAGCTTCAATCAGCGTGGCGAGCATTGCATACTCTTCCGGCTGCAGATCGGTGAGCGGGGTGCGCACCGGGCCGGCGTCATGGCCGACAATCCTGGCACCGGCCTTGATGATACTGACGCCATAACCGGCGCAGCGATTGCGGATGTCCAGGTACGGCAGGAAGAACTCATCGATAAGCTTGCCGACAGTGGCGTGATCGTCGCGGGCCATGGCGTTATAGAAGGACATGGCAGTTTTCGGGATGAAATTGAACACCGCCGAGGAGTACACCGGTACGCCCAGGGCCTTGTAGGCAGCGGCATAGACTTCAGCCGTTTGCAGGCCGCCCAGGTAACTGAGGCGATCACCCAGACGACGACGAATCGACACCATCAGCTCGATATCGCCAATACCGTCTTTGTAGCCGATCAGATTCGGGCAACGCTCGGCCACCTGCTCAAGCAGCGCTGCAGTCAGGCGGCAGACGTTGCGGTTATAGACCACCACGCCGATCTTCACCGACCTGCATACCGCTTCAACGTGCAGCGCCACGCCTTCCTGGCTAGCTTCGGTCAGGTAGTGCGGCAGCAGCAGCAGACCTTTGGCCCCCAGACGCTCGGCTTCCTGGGCCATCTCGATGGCCTGGCGGGTCGGGCCACCGACACCGGCGAGAATCGGCACGCTGCCGGCGCAGGTATCGACCGCGGTCTTGATCACTGCCGAATATTCTTTGCCGGTCAGGGAGAAAAACTCACCGGTACCGCCGGCGGCGAACAGCGCCGAAGCACCATAAGGCGCCAGCCATTCCAGGCGGCGCGCATAGGTATCGGCGCGGAAATCGCCGGCAGCATCGAAATCGGTCACGGGAAAGGACAGCAGACCGGAAGAGAGGATGGACTTCAGTTCTTGTGGATTCATTGTGCGAACACCCTGTAGAGCGAATGGTGGAGAGGAGCATCAGTCGAAACTGTAGAGATACGTTATCGTACAACAATGACCAACGCCATAACTTTTCTCGACCGGCTATCACCTGGCCTGCCCCCCTCGCCTCCGTCAGCCGCCACTCCAGTGGTCGGGCAATTGCGCGTCAGGCTCGACTTTAGAAGCCTGCGCATCGCCACTGCAGAGCGAGTAGAGACTACGACAGCTAACCCGGCAAACCCGCGCCGCACCCATAACCGGTGGTCGCCGCCGGTACTTTTCACTCAACCGCGCGTTGACAAGCTCGTCAGACGCTGTTGATAATCCGGCCAAGTCATACGACAACGTATGACACTTCTAACAACAAAGAATCAGGCCCAGCCATGATTATCAAAATCCAGGCCCATGCGCCCGTCACCTGCCCGATAGCTGTCACCCCAGACGGCCCAGTCGCCTTGTGCGCCGTGCCCTCGCGCAGCGCCGCGCCGAACCACCGCCCTCATTCCTGCTTGCGCCCCCTGCATCGCGCCCGGCCTGCAACGCCGAAGCTTTGTGCGGCCGGCGCACGGCTCCGCGCCCCTGCTGCCCTGCCCCTGGAGAATCCTGCCCATGCTTGAACAAGCCCATACGCACACCCCGCGAGTGGTGGAGATGCAGGTGATTCCGGTGGCCGGCCACGACAGCATGCTACTCAACCTGTGCGGTGCCCATGCGCCCTACTTCACCCGCAACCTGGTGCTGCTGAAGGACAGCGCCGGACGCAGCGGCGTCGGCGAAGTCCCCGGCGGCGAGGGCATCCGCCAGGCGCTGGAACGCAGCAAAGGACTGGTCATCGGCCAGCCGGTCGGGCGCTATAACCGCATCCTCAACAGTCTGCGCCGCGCCATCGCCGGGCGTGACGGCGACGGCCCGCAAGCCACCGTGCATCAGGTGACCTCGGCAGCCGAGGCCGCCGTACTCAAGCAGCCCCACGAGATCAACCTGCGCCTGGACAACGTGATCACCGCGGTCGAAGCCGCGCTGCTCGATCTGATCGGCCAGCACCTCGACGTCCCGGTGGCCGAACTGCTCGGCAATGGCCAGCAACGCGACAGCGTGCCGATGCTCGCCTACCTCTTCTATATAGGTGACCGCCAGCGCAGCGACCTGCCCTATCTGGCCGGCCCGGGTGCCAGCAACGACTGGTATCACCTGCGCCACCAGCAGGCCGTCACCCCCGAGGCCATCGTGCGTCTGGCGCAAGCGGCCAACGCCCGTTACGGCTTCAAGGACTTCAAGCTCAAGGGCGGGGTGATGCGCGGCGCCGAGGAAATGCAGGCGGTGGCCGCGATCAAGGCGCGCTTCCCCGAGGCCCGTGTCACTCTCGACCCCAACGGCGCCTGGTCGCTGGCCGAGGCCATCGAGCTGTGCAAAGGCCAGGGCCACGTGCTGGCCTATGCCGAAGATCCCTGCGGCCCGGAGCACGGCTATTCCGGTCGCGAGATCATGGCCGAGTTCAGGCGCGCCACCGGCATCCCCACCGCCACCAATATGGTCGCCACCGACTGGCGGCAGATGGGCCATTCGCTGCGCCTGGAAGCGGTCGACATCCCGCTGGCCGATCCGCACTTCTGGACCATGCAAGGCTCGGTGCGCCTGGCGCAGATGTGCGAGGAGTTCGGCCTGACCTGGGGCTCGCACTCGAACAACCATTTCGACATCTCCCTGGCCATGTTCACCCATGCAGCCGCCGCCGCACCGGGGCGCATCACCGCCATCGACACCCACTGGATCTGGCAGGAAGGCCAGGAGCGCCTGACCCGTGAACCGCTGCAGATCATCGGCGGTCAGGTGCAAGTCCCGCAGAAACCGGGCCTGGGCATCGAGCCGGACATGGAGCGCATCATGCTCGCCCACGAGCTCTATAAAAAAGTCGCGGGCGCTGCCCGTGACGACGCCATGGCCATGCAGTACCTGGTGCCTGGCTGGCAGTACGACCCCAAGCAACCGAGTCTCGGCCGCGCCGGGCATTGATCGATCGAACAAGAGCAACGCAAGCCCCACTTACCGGAGACTTACAATGAAAAAAGCACTCTGCGCCTCCCTGCTATCCGCCTGCATGACCCTGACCGCCGGCAGCGCCTTCGCTGCCGATGCGACCGACTGGCCGACCCGCCCGGTGCAGGTGGTGGTGATCGCCAACGCCGGCGGCGATACCGATTTCAACGCCCGAATGATGGCCAAGTACTTCACCCAGATCACCGGCAAACCCATGGTCGTGACCAACATGGCCGGCGGTGGCGGCACCATCGCCGCCGAGCAGGTCAAAGGCTCCGCGCCAGACGGCAACACCATCCTGTTCACCCACACAGGCCAGATGATCGTCAACGAAGTGGCCGGGTTGACCGAGGACAGCTTCGAAGCCTTCGATGTGTCCTGCATCGCCGGAGTGGACAAGGGCGCGGTGTTTGTCTCGAGCAAAAGCTCCGGGCTGACCTCCATTGAGCAGTTGATCGAGAAAGCCAAGGCGCAGCCCAACACCATCACCTACGGCACCGAGATGGGCAGCTACTCGCACCTGCAGGGCCTGAAGTTCGAGAAGCTCACCGGAACCAAGATGAAGCTGGTCGACGCTGGTACCGTGTCGGAAAAAGTCGTCGCCCTACTGGGTGAACGCATCGACCTGGGCGCGATCAGCTACGGTTCGGTACAGGACTACGTCGCCAACGGCGAGATGGTCGCCCTAGGCCAGCCCAACGAAGCGCGCAACCCGCTGCTCGGCGAGGTCAAGACCTTCAAGGAACAGGGCGTCGACTACGTGATGGACAAGCCTTACGTGGTGGCCTTTCCCAAGGGCACCGACCCGGCCATCGTGCAGAAGATGGCTGACGTAATGAAGCAGATCACCGAGATGCCGGCGTATGGCGAGGAGCTGAAGAACACCTTCAAGCAACCGGTCAGCTACTACGACACCGAAGCAGCGATCGCCGTGCTGCACAAAACCCGTGAAGACTTCATGCAGTTCAAGGACGCGCTGCGCAAGGCCAACTAACGCACCGCTGTCGGGCGCTCTCACTGACGCGCCCGGCAGCCCTGCCCTTCACCGAGACGAGGTCCATCATGGATACCTACAAGAGAAAGGAGCTGCTGATCGGTGCACTGATGCTCGGCGCCGGCCTGTTCTACCTTTTCCTGACCATCAACCTGCCGCGCAAGGGCAGCATCGACGCGTCCACCGTGCCCTACGTCCTGGCCGCGGGTTTGTGCCTGTTTGGCGGCCTGCAATTGTTCCTCAGCCGCAAGGCAACGCCCCCTGAAGTAGAGGCCGATGCAGAGACCGATGAGCCGGCGCAACAGGCCGCCAGCGCACCCGACTATGCCACCGTGTGCAAGACCCTGGGCCTGGTCGCCGTCTATATCGCGCTGCTGGAAAGCGTCGGCTTCCCGATCATGACCGCGCTGTATCTCTATGTGCAGTTCATCGTGCTCACGCCCCTCGAGCAGAAAGCCAATCACCTGCTCTACGCCGTGATTGCGCTGGTCTCCTCGGCACTTATTTTCGTCACTTTCCGCCAGGGCTTCGACTTGATGCTCCCGACCGGCTTACTGAATTTTTAGGGTCTGTTGACGTTTCGTTGCGACTCGCTACGAAACGTCAACAAACCCTTGGAGATGGCACATGTTGGATCTTCTGCAAGCGGGCTTCGGCGCGGTCTTCAGCCCCTACATCTTTATCCTGATCACCCTGGGCGTGGCGGCCGGCATCGTCTTCGGCGCGGTGCCGGGTCTGTCCGCGACCATGGCCATCGCCCTGTGCCTGCCGCTGACCTACACCATGGGTCCGGCCGCCGGCCTGTCGCTGCTGGTCGCGCTCTATATCGGTGCCACCTCGGGCGGGCTGATCTCGGCGATCCTGCTGAAGATTCCCGGCACGCCTGCCTCGATCGCCACCACCTTCGACGGTGGGCCGATGATGGACAAGGGCGAAGGGATCAAGGCCCTGGGCATCGGCGTGGTGTTCTCCTTTATCGGCACCCTCCTCAGCATCGGCGCCCTGCTCTCCATCGCCCCCTGGCTGGCCAAGGCCGCCCTGCGTTTCGGCCCCCACGAATACTTCGCCATCGCGATTTTCTCCCTGACCCTGATCGCCACCCTGTCCAGCGGCTCGCTGATCAAGGGCATCTTCGCCGGCACCCTGGGCTTCGCCTTTTCCACCGTGGGTATCGCCCCGGTCGATGCGATCCGCCGCTTCACCTTCGACTCGCCCAACCTCAACGGCGGCTTCGCCATGCTCACTGTGATGATCGGCATGTTCGCCGTGGCCGAAGTGATCAAGATTGCCGAAACCGGGCGCGCCGCGCACCGGACCAGGATTGCCGACCTGAGCATGAAAAACATCAAGGGCTTCGGCTTTTCCCTCAAGGAGTTCTTCGGCCAGTTGCCCAACGCCTTTCGTTCGTCGCTGATCGGCATCGGCATCGGCATCCTCCCCGGGATCGGTGCCGGCACCTCGAACATCGTCTCCTACATCATCGCCAAGAAGCGCTCCAAGCATCCCGAGCAATTCGGCAAGGGCGCCATCGAAGGCGTGGTCGCCAGTGAAACCGCGAACAACGCCGGCATCGGCAGCGCCATGATTCCCCTGATGACCCTGGGCATTCCCGGCGACACGGTCACCGCCATCCTGCTCGGCGGTTTCATGATCCACGGCATCCAGCCCGGCCCCATGCTGTTCGTCACCCAGGGCGCGCTGGTCTACACCATCTTCGCCGCACTGATCCTGGCCTCGGTGATGATGCTGGTCCTGGAGTTCTATGGCCTGCGCATCTTCGTCAAGCTGCTGGCGGTGCCCAAGCACATCCTCCTGCCGATCATCCTGGTGCTCTGCGTGGTTGGCGCCTTCGGCCTCAGTAGCCGGCTGTTCGATGTCTGGACCATCCTGCTGTTCGGCCTGCTCGGCTACGGCTTCGTCAAGGCCGGCATGCCTGCCGCGCCCTTTATCATCGGCTTCATCCTCGGGCCGATGGCGGAAACCAACCTGCGCCGCGGCCTGATGCTCTCCGATGGCAACTTCATGGGCTTCCTCGGCAACCCGATCTCCGCCAGCTTCCTGTTCCTCGCCGCCGCCTCGGTCGCCTGGCACCTGCTCAGTTCGCTGCGCGGCAAGAAGGACGGGGTGGGCAAATTGCTGCGCAGTTGAGCCACCAGGAGTGCTAGTCGTAGCCCGAATAAGCCCCAGCGCAATCCGGGAAGGTGGCGCGGACCGTTGATTTCCCCGGAGTACCTCCGGGCTACGGAAGTGAGGTTGCCCTAGCAGCGCTTACCGATCTCGCTTTGCGCCAGGGTCCAGCCGGCGATCTGCTCGTGCAGGCTGAGCCCCAGACCGGGGCGACCCGGCACCAGCATCTTGCCGTCGCGGATTTTCAGGCGCTCGTTGAACGCCGGCTCCAGCCATTCGAAATGTTCGACCCAGGTCGCGTGCTCGTAGGCCGCCGCCAGGTGCAGGTGGATTTCCATGACGAAATGCGGTGCCAGGATCATGCCGCGATTCTGCGCCAGGCCGGCGACCGTGAGAAAGGGCGTAATGCCGCGGGCCCGGGATTGCTCGGCACGCTCGATCACCGCCTCGATCGAGGCCTGCAGGTAACCGCCGGAGGTGTTGTAGCAGGGCACCGCATCGCGCTGGGCACCGAGCAGCTTGGCCAGCGGCAGATTGGCACGCCGCGCTTTTCAGATCCCACAACGCGGTGTCCAGCGCGGCGATGACCTGCACCGCCACGCCGGCGCGCCCCACCGAGGCACCGGCCCAAACCAGCTTGCTCCAGCAGGGCGATGTCGTTGGGGTCTTCGCCGAGCAGCAGCGGCGCGACTTCCAGGGCATGGGCATATTGCGCCGGGCCACCGGTGCGCAAGCTATAGCTGAAACCCAGGCACGATGGCCCTGTGCGGTTTCGATTTCGGCGAACAGCATCTTGGTTCCACCCGACCATTCTGGCCCTGGTCAACGCCGGCATGGGCCTCGCCCTGGTGCCGCGCAGTGCCAGCGTGGTGCGCTTCGAGAACATCCTGTTTCGCCCGATCACCCTCGCGCCCGGCATCCACAGCGAACTGCACCTGGTGTGGCGCGATGACAACGACAATCCGGCGTTTCTGCTGATGTTAGACGCCATCTGCAGATCGATAAGAAATCTGTAATCGCCGAACCGTCCTCAACATGGCACTAACGGGTATCAGCAAAGAGATACGTTGTCATACAACGATAGATTAATTGCTTACAGCACTTTTAGCTCGACCTTCGCCAATCTTCCCAAGCGGCCTGCCAGAGCCCTGACGAAGCACCAGCAGCCTGAACGAAAGCCCTGCTATAGAGCGATTGTCCCCCTAAATCACGTAAAACATGCATGGTTTTCCTGGCATTCTGTCGGCTTATCGGCAATCGCCTCAGGTTAACTTTCCACGATAGTCGCGTTGACAAACCCGACGGAGACTGTTGATAATTGCCACAAGTCATACGACAACAGATGACATCCCAATAACAACAAGCGAGCCCTGCCATGACCACGACAGCCAACGCCCCAGCTCCCTTCAATCGTCTGCTGCTCACCGGTGCCGCTGGCGGTCTGGGCAAGGTTCTGCGGCAAAGCCTGCGGCCTTACGCCGCGATCCTGCGGGTCTCCGATATCGCCGAGATGGTTCCCGCTACTGGCACCCATGAAGAAGTCCGGATTTGCGACCTGGCCGACAAGGCCGCGGTGCATCAGCTGGTCGATGGCGTGGACGCGATCCTGCACTTCGGCGGCGTGTCGGTCGAGCGCTCGTTCGAGGAAATCCTCGGGGCCAATATCTGCGGCGTGTTTCATATCTATGAGGCGGCGCGCCGGCATGGCGTCAAGCGGGTGATCTTCGCCAGCTCCAACCATGTAATCGGTTTCTATAAGCAGAACGAATTTATCGACGCCAACGCGCCGCGCCGACCGGACAGCTACTACGGCCTGTCCAAGTCCTACGGCGAAGACATGGCCAGCTTCTACTTTGATCGCTACGGCATCGAGACCGTGAGCATCCGCATCGGCTCCTCCTTCCCCGAGCCGCACAATCGCCGAATGATGAGCACCTGGCTGAGCTACAGCGACCTGACCCAGTTGCTCGAACGCGCCCTGTACACCCCCAACGTCGGCCACACCGTGGTCTACGGCATGTCGGATAACCACAACGTCTGGTGGGACAACCACCTGGCCACGCACCTGGGCTACCAACCCAAGGACAGCTCGGAGCAGTTTCGCAGCCAGATCGAAGCCCAGCCCATGCCCGCCGCCGATGATCCGGCGATGGTCTACCAGGGCGGTGCCTTCGTTGCCGCCGGCCCATTCGGCGACGCCTGAAACGCCCCTGCGCTGCAGAACCACCAAGGGAAACCAGCTGCCATGCAAGCCGAACTGATTGTCGATGCACGCAATGCTACCGGCGAAAGCCCGGTGTGGAGCGCCGAGGAACAGACCCTGTACTGGGTCGATATCCCGGCTGGCCAGCTATACCGCTGGAGCCCCGCGGATAATCGCACCCAGCAATGGACTGCCCTGGAAATGCTCGCCTGTATTGCCCGCTGCCGTGACGGCGGCTGGATCGCGGGCATGCAAAGCGGCCTGTTTCACCTGCAGCCCGACGCGGACGGTAAACTGCTCAGCCGCCCACTCAGCAGCGTGACGCATGCCCGCCCGGCTATGCGTTTTAACGATGGCCGCTGCGACCGCCAGGGCCGCTTCTGGGCCGGCAGCATGCTGCTCGACATGAGCGCCGCCGCGCCAGCCGGGGCCATGTACCGCTACAACGGCGGGCAAAGCGAGCCGCTTGCCGCGCAAATCGACGAGTTTATTGTGCCCAACGGCCTGGCCTTCAGCCCGGACGGCCGCACCATGTACCTGTCCGACTCACACCCTTCGGTACAGGCCATCTGGGCCTTCGATTACGACATCGACAGCGGCACGCCGCATAACCGTCGGCTGTTCGTCGACATGCGCCAGCACCCCGGCCGCCCCGATGGCGCGGCGGTGGACAGCGACGGCGGCTACTGGATCTGCGCCAACGATGCCGGGCTGATCCACCGCTTCAACTCCGATGGCCGCCTGGATCGCTCCCTCGCCGTGCCAGTGAAGAAGCCAACCATGTGCGCCTTTGGCGGTCGCAACCTGGACACCCTGTTTGTCACCTCTATCCGCCCGGCCGGCGACCTCAGCGACCAGCCATTGGCTGGCGGTGTGTTCGCCCTGCAACCCGGTGCCAAGGGTCTGGAGGAAACCTGCTTCAACAACTGAGAGTTCTATGACTGAGTAGCGGCTGACGGTTCGTCGCGCGCTCGGTTTTCGCAACGCTGCACACCCAACAACAACAACACTGGAGCTTCACCATGAACTTCAAACGCAAGTTGCTTATCGCCGCCCTGCCCCTGGCCTTCTGCCTCTCCGGCCCGGCCCAGGCCGAGATGAAGCTGAAAATCGCCGAGATCCATCCGGCCGGTTACCCGACCGTGGTCGCCCAGGAGAACATGGGCAAGAAAATCGAGGCCGCCACCAACGGCGAACTCAAGTTCACCATGTTTGCCGGTGGCGTACTCGGCTCCGAAAAGGAAGTGGTCGAGCAGGTGCAGATCGGCGCCGTGCAGATGACCCGCGTCAGCCTGGGCACCGTCGGCCCGGTGGTACCGGACGTCAACGTGTTCAACATGCCATTTATCTTCCGCGACACGGCGCATATGCGCGCGATCATCGACGGTGAAATCGGCCAGGAAATCCTCGACAAGATCACCAACTCCGAATTCAACATGGTCGGCCTGGCGTGGATGGATGGTGGCACCCGCAACATCTATTCGAAGAAGCCGGTACGCAACCTTGAAGACCTCAAGGGCATGAAGATCCGCGTGATGGGCAACCCGCTGTTTATCGAAACCTTCAACGCCATGGGTGCCAATGGCGTAGCCATGGACACCGGCGAAATCTTCAGCGCCTTGCAGACTGGCGTCGTCGACGGTGCGGAAAACAACCCGCCGACCATGCTTGAGCACAACCACTACCGCACGGCCAAGTACTACAGCCTGACTGGCCACCTGATCCTGCCGGAGCCACTGGTGATGTCCAAGGCCAGCTGGAACAAGCTCACCCCCGAGCAGCAGGAGATCGTCAAGAAGTACGCCAAGGAAGCACAGTTCGAAGAGCGCAAGCTGTGGGACGAGAAATCCGCCAGCAGCGAAACCAAGCTCAAAGAAGCCGGCGTCGAGTTTATCGAAGTCGATAAGAAGCCCTTCTTCGACGCCACCGCGCCGATTCGTGCAAAGTACGGCGCGCCCTACGCTGAGCTGATCAAGCGTATCGAAGCGGTCCAGTAACTCAGTATCTCTGAAGAACCCCGTGGTGGCGGCCTAGGCCGTCGCCACGCGCGTGGTGAAGTCTCATGAAAAATTTGCTGTTACGCATCAACGACGTGATTTACCAGGCCTGCATCTGGGTCGCTGGCACCGCCATCGTCGTGATGGCGCTGATCATTCCATGGGGCATTTTCGCCCGTTACGTTCTGGGCAGTGGTGCCGGTTGGCCAGAGCCCATTGCGATCATGCTGATGGTGCTGTTCACCTTTATCGGTGCCGCCGCCAGTTATAGGGCCGGTGCACACATGGCCGTGACCACCTTTACCGACCGTCTCTCCCCCGCGTGGCAACCCAGCATCAGCCTGCTGGTGCAGTTGCTGATGGCAGCCATCGCCCTGTTTATGGCCATCTGGGGCATCAAGCTGTGCGCGGCCACCTGGAACCAGTTCATGAGTACGCTACCGACACTGCGCGTAGGCATCAGCTACTCCCCCATTCCGATTGGCGGTTTTATCACCCTGATCTTCGTCCTCGAGCGCCTGTTCCTCGGCGACCAGAGCCACCGCCGCGTGGTCAACTTCGAGCTGATTGAAGACAGCAGGGAGGCCTTGTAAATGGATGCGCTAATCCTGCTTGGCAGCTTTCTCGTGCTGATTCTGCTGCGCGTACCCGTGGCTTACTCCCTGGGCATATCGGCCTTGCTCGGTGCCTGGTACATCGATATTCCGTTCCACGCGATCATGATTCAGATCAGCGGCGGCGTGAGCAAATTCTCCCTGCTGGCCATTCCGTTCTTCGTCCTGGCTGGCGCGATCATGGCCGAAGGCGGCATGTCGCGGCGTCTGGTGAATTTCGCCAACGTACTGGTGGGTTTCGTCCGCGGCGGTCTGTCGCTGGTCAACATTCTGGCCTCGACCTTCTTCGGCGCGATCTCCGGCTCCTCCCTGGCGGACACCGCCTCGGTCGGCTCGGTGCTGATTCCGGAAATGGAAAAGAAGGGTTACCCGCGTGAATATTCCACCGCGGTCACCGTCAGCGGCTCGGTACAAGCGCTGCTGACCCCGCCCAGCCACAACTCAGTGCTCTACTCGCTGGCGGCCGGCGGCACGGTGTCCATCGCTTCGCTGTTTATCGCCGGCATCGGCCCAGGCCTGTTGCTCAGTGCGGTGATGATGAGCCTGTGCCTGTACTTTGCGCGCAAACGCAACTACCCCAAAGGCGAGGTCATCCCGCTCAAGCAGGCGCTGAAAATCTGCGTGGATGCGTTGTGGGGCCTGTTCACCATGGTGATCATCCTCGGCGGCATCCTCTCGGGCATCTTCACCGCCACCGAGTCGGCTTCGATTGCCGTGGTCTGGGCGTTCTTCGTGACCATGTTTATCTACCGCGACTACAAGTGGCACGAGCTGCCCAAGCTGCTGCACCGCACCGTGCGTACGCTGTCGATCGTGATGATCCTGATCGCCTTCGCCGCCAGCTTCGGCTACATCATGACGCTGATGCAGATTCCCTCGAAGATCACCGCGCTGTTCCTGACCCTGTCGGATAACCGCTACGTGATTCTGATGTGCATCAACTTTATGCTGCTGGTACTCGGCACACTGATGGACATGGCCCCGCTGATCCTGATCCTCACGCCGATTCTGCTGCCGGTGGTGGTGGATATTGGCGTCGACCCGGTGCACTTCGGCATGATCATGCTGGTCAACCTGGGTATCGGCCTGATCACTCCGCCGGTGGGCGCAGTGCTGTTTGTCGGCGCGGCCATCGGCAAGGTGACCATCGAGAACACCATCAAGGCGCTGCTGCCGTTCTACGCCGCGCTGTTTATGGTGCTGCTGGCGGTGACCTATATTCCGGCTATTTCGCTGTGGTTGCCGAGCGTGGTGCTGTAACACTCAACAATGCGTCACGATCATCTGGAGCCGCCGACCTGGCGGCTCCTTGCTTTATAAGGACATAACCTCCGCCATGCCAGCCGCCACACCCTTCCCCCGGCATATCGCCGCACTGATCCTGGCCACCCTGGCCTGCTCCTTCGCCGGCAACCATATTGCCGCGCGAATCGCCTTCGACCATGACACCGGCCTACTGCTGGCGATGCTCTGCCGCTCGGGTGTCACTCTGCTGGCGCTCGCCGCCCTGGTGCTGTGGCGCGGCGAATCGCTGAAGATGCGCCGCCAGACCTGGGGCTGGCAGCTGATGTTGGGCCTGCTGATCGCGGTGCAGAGTTTCTGCATCTACTCGGCGGTGGCGCGGATTCCGGTGGCGCTGGCGTTGCTGGTGGTCAACCTCGCGCCCATCCTGCTGGCGCTGCTGACCTGGGCCCTCGGCGGGCCGCGACCGACCCGCCGCGCGGCCTGGTTGATGGGGCTGATTCTGCTGGGCCTGGTGTTTGTGCTCGACCTGCCGCAGCAGCTGTCCGGCCCGGCCGAGATCGATCAACGCTGGATCGAAGGGGTTTTGTTCGGCCTGACCGGTGCGGCGGCATTTGCCTGCGCCCTGTGGATCACCGAACACCGGCTCAGCGGCATGCCGGGCGCGGTGCGCAGCATGCTGACCATGCTGGTGGTGTTCGCCGCCTCGGCCCTGGCCGGGGCCGGCGGCCTGCTACCGGGCGCGATGGATCTGCCCAGCGCCACGGCTGGCTGGATCGCCCTGGGCTGCCTGGTGCTGCTGTATGGGGTGGCGTTTTCCGCGCTGTTTATCCTGGTCACCCGCCTGGATATCGCGCGCAATGCCCCGGTGATGAATATCGAACCGGTGGCAGGCTTGCTGTTCGGCTGGCTGATTCTCGGCCAACTGCTCAATGGCCTGCAGATTTTCGGCGGGGTGCTGGTGGTCAGCGGTATTGTGCTGCTGGCTTACAAGCGCCAGGCCTAGGGCCTGGCGGACTTAATCGCGATGGCCGCTAAAACCGAGCAGGATGCCTCACCATCAACCGTGCAGGGCCTGCGCTTCCGCTGCTTCATGGGCCTGACGCAGGCGTTCACGGCTGTTGGTCAGGTGCAGGCGCATGGCCGCACGGGCCGCATCGGAATCCTGGCGAGCGATGGCCTCGTAGATCTGCTCGTGCTCGCGGCTCAGGCGCGCCATGTAATGTTCC
>JAUYKV010000031.1 GCA_030699825.1 Pseudomonas sp.
TCGCTGCGCTCCGAAGCCGCCCTACCCGAAGGCAGTGCACCATGGTTCATCGGCGCGACACAAAGCTGGCGGGTTGTCGCTGCGCTCCGAAGCCGCCCTACCCGCAGGCAGTGCACCATTGGTTCATTGGCGCGACACAAAGCTGGCGAGTTGTCGCTGCGCTCCAATCGGAACGCCACCCGGCCCGCGACCTCGAAACACCCATCCGCCGCTGGCTATGACTCAGATCAACGTCGCCGCGCTTGAAACTCGCACAATCGTCCTTATCTAGTCTTCATCTCGGCAGGCTTTCAATACAGGGGTGTCCATCGCGCCGGCCTGCTCTCAAAAGGAAGGATGACGCAATGCGAATCGACCGATTGACCAGCAAGTTGCAACTTGCGCTATCCGACGCCCAGTCCCTGGCCGTCGGCCTCGACCATGCCGCCATAGAGCCGCTGCACCTGATGCAGGCGCTGCTCGAGCAGCAGGGCGGCTCGATCAAGCCGCTGCTGATGCAGGTCGGCTTCGACGTAGCCAGCCTGCGCCAGGCGCTGAGCAAAGAGCTCGATCACCTGGGCAAGATCCAGAACCCGACCGGTGACGTCAACCTGTCCCAGGACCTGGCGCGCCTGCTCAACCAGGCCGACCGCCTGTCCCAGCAGAAAGGCGACCAGTTCATCTCCAGCGAACTGGTGCTGCTTGCCGCGCTGGACGAAGGCACCAAGCTGGGCAAATTGCTGCTGGCCCAGGGCGTGAGCAAGAAAGCCCTGGAAAACGCCATCAGCAACCTGCGCGGCGGTGATGCGGTGAACGACCCGAATGCCGAGGAATCGCGCCAGGCCCTGGACAAGTACACCATCGACCTGACCAAGCGCGCCGAGGAAGGCAAGCTGGATCCGGTGATTGGCCGCGACGACGAGATCCGCCGCACCATCCAGGTGTTGCAGCGCCGCACCAAGAACAACCCGGTACTGATTGGCGAGCCGGGCGTGGGCAAGACCGCGATCGTCGAAGGCCTGGCCCAGCGCATCGTCAACGGCGAGGTGCCGGATGGCCTGAAGGACAAGCGCGTGCTGTCGCTGGACAT
This sequence comes from Pseudomonas sp., assembly GCA_030699825.1. Classification (GTDB taxonomy): domain Bacteria; phylum Pseudomonadota; class Gammaproteobacteria; order Pseudomonadales; family Pseudomonadaceae; genus Aquipseudomonas. Next base: position 1,070 of record JAUYKV010000031.1, read on the forward strand.
GGGCGCGCTGATTGCCGGTGCCAAGTTCCGTGGCGAGTTCGAGGAGCGCCTCAAGGCGGTGCTCAACGAGCTGGGCAAGCAGGAAGGGCGGATCATCCTGTTTATCGACGAAATCCACACCATGGTCGGCGCCGGCAAGGCCGAGGGCTCCATGGACGCCGGTAATATGCTCAAACCGGCCCTGGCGCGCGGCGAGCTGCACTGTGTCGGCGCCACCACCCTCGACGAGTACCGTCAGTACATCGAGAAGGATGCCGCCCTGGAACGGCGCTTCCAGAAGGTGCTGGTCGACGAGCCGAGCGAGGAAGACACCATCGCCATCCTCCGCGGCCTCAAGGAACGCTACGAGGTGCACCACAAGGTGGCGATCACCGACGGCGCGATCATCGCCGCGGCCAAGCTCAGCCACCGCTACATCACCGACCGCCAGCTGCCGGACAAGGCCATCGACTTGATCGACGAGGCGGCCAGCCGCATCCGCATGGAAATCGACTCCAAACCGGAAGTGCTCGACCGTCTGGAACGCCGGCTGATTCAGCTCAAGGTCGAAGCCCAGGCGCTGAAGAAGGAGGACGACGAGGCGGCGATCAAGCGCCTGGAAAAACTCAAGGAAGACATCGCCCGGCTGGAGCGTGAGTACGCCGATCTGGAAGACATCTGGAAGGCGGAAAAAGCCGAGGTGCAAGGCTCGGCGCAGATCCAGGAGAAAATCGAGCAGTCGCGCCAGGAGCTGGAGGCGGCGCGGCGCAAGGGTGATCTCAATCGCATGGCCGAACTGCAGTACGGCATCATTCCGGATCTGGAGCGCAGCCTGCAGATGGTCGACCAGCACGGCAAGACCGAGAACCAGCTGCTGCGCAGCAAGGTCACCGAGGAAGAAATTGCCGAAGTGGTGTCGAAGTGGACCGGTATTCCGGTGAGCAAGATGCTCGAAGGCGAGCGCGACAAACTGTTGAAGATGGAAGGCCTGCTGCATCAGCGGGTGATCGGCCAGAACGAAGCGGTGGTCGCCGTTGCCAGCGCGGTACGGCGTTCGCGCGCCGGGCTGTCCGACCCCAATCGGCCGAGCGGCTCCTTCCTCTTCCTCGGCCCGACCGGGGTGGGCAAGACCGAGCTGTGCAAGGCCCTGGCCGAGTTCCTCTTCGACACCGAGGAGGCGCTGGTGCGTATCGACATGTCCGAGTTCATGGAGAAGCACTCCGTATCGCGGCTGATCGGCGCGCCGCCCGGCTATGTCGGCTACGAGGAGGGCGGTTACCTGACCGAGGCTGTACGCCGCAAGCCCTACTCGGTGATCCTGATGGACGAGGTGGAGAAGGCGCACCCGGATGTGTTCAACATCCTCCTGCAGGTCATGGAAGACGGCCGCCTGACCGACAGTCACGGGCGCACCGTCGACTTCAAGAACACCGTGATCGTGATGACCTCCAACCTCGGCTCCGCGCAGATCCAGGAGCTGGTCGGTGATCGCGAGGCGCAACGGGCGGCGGTGATGGATGCAGTGAGCACGCACTTCCGTCCGGAATTTATCAACCGTATCGATGAGGTGGTGATCTTCGAACCCCTGGCACGCGAGCAGATTGCCGGCATTGCGCTGATCCAGCTGAACCGTTTGCGCCAGCGTCTGGCCGAGCGCGAGCTGAGCCTGGAGCTGAGCGACGAGGCCTTGGACAAGCTGGTCGCCATCGGTTACGACCCTGTCTACGGTGCGCGGCCGCTGAAGCGGGCGATCCAGCGCTGGATCGAAAACCCGCTGGCGCAGTTGATCCTCGCCGGCAAGTTCGGCCCTGGCAGCACCGTGACCGGCACGGTCGAAAACGACGAAATCGTCTTCGTCTAAGCCCGCGGCACTAACAACGCCCCGTCACGGTCAGCGCCGTGCGGGGCGTTTTTTATGTGCTTTCGGCGTGGCAGCGAGCCTGCAGACACGGCTCTTGTAGGATGGGGCGGGCCGCGCAGGCTTGAGCGAAGCGATACCCATCGGCGGCCACGTGGATCAGCGGGTCATTCAGCGACGTAGCCCGAATAAGCCCCGGCGCAATCCGGGGGCGGTTATGCAGGTGCCGGAATTTCCCGGATTTTCTCCAGATCGTCGTGATGGGTATCGCTGCGCTCAACCACATCCTACAAAAGCCTGCGCGGCCCGCGCCATCCTGCGGATCACCGGCATGATCGGCTGGCGCTCAAAGATGCTCGAGCAGCACCTCCAGCGCGGCGGCCTGGGCCTGTTCTATATCGATGATATGAAAGCCGGCCCAGCAGTGTTGGCCGTCGGCGCCGGGGCGGCTCCATAGGCAGTCGGCCCTCAGCTGGATCTCGCCGACCCCGTCGATCACCTGTTCGCTGACCAGGCGGCACTCGACCAGGCTGTCCGCGCGGTGCGGCTTGTCGCTGAACAGCATGAAGCCGTCGGCAGAGAGGTCTGCCACGCGCCCGAGACGCTGGCCGGTATGCAGGTCGAAGACTTCCAGCTGCAGTCCGGTGCTGTGCCGGCTGTGCTGACGACGATCATCCATGGGGGCTCCTTGGCCAGTTAGCGGGATTTGTCCGTGCGGCCGCTAAAACGCTGCAGCACACGATAAATGGCGTTGAGGGCACGATCCACCAGCGGGGTATCGCGTTCAGGTGGAACGATGCGGGCGATACCCTGCTCCATTTCGCTGGCCAGTTGGGTCAAGGGTTTGATCGCCGCCCGTTGGCCGCTGTGGTCGACAAACATGTAGTTGCGCGTGGTCGGGCTGAACCAGGAGAGCTTGAGCTGGTGGGGCTGGCCGTCGTCGAGGAATTCGAACCAGGTGCCGAATTCGACCTGCATCAGTTCCTGGGCGAATGCCTGTGCGCGGGCAGACAGGCCGGACTTGCGCGGCGCGAGACTGGCGAGCAGGGCGTCCTCACCAAGCATGGCGCCGAGCGCGCTCGGCGCCAGCTGCGGGGCGAAGGTGTCGGCGAGTTGCGGTTGTTTGGCCTGGGCGGCGTATTGGCAGGCGACCAGGTCCTGCAGCAAGCGGCGGATGCCGTCCTCGTGGTAGCCGCCGAGCAGTTGCAGGCCTTTGCGCAAATCGTCCAGCAGCGCCACGCGCAGTGCTTGTAGCTGTTGGCGACCGCTTTCATCCAGTGGCGTGCCGCTCCAGGCCAATTGCTCGGCCACTTCGCAGGCGCGCTGCCACTCGTTGCTGTTCTCGCCATGGCGGAGCAGGGCGAAGACCAGCACATCGGTCCAGGTCAGCTCGAGAAAGCTGCGGATGATCCCCGGCGTCTGGCGTCCACTGAGGCTGCGGGCAATCACGTCTATGGCCTGCTGGCGGGCGCCCAGCAGTTTGTCACGACCCTTGGCAGCCTCCACGGCACGGTGTTCGCGCAGTTCGACTTTGTGCTTGAGGGTGGCGGTGTAGGCGTCGAATTGTACGAGAAGCCCCTCGAACAGCAGGGGGTCGTCGCTGTCTGCGCCGACCACTTGCTCCACCACCCATTTCATCTTGGCCAGCAGGCCTTGCTCGTTGGCCTCGCCGCCATAGAGCACGCCTGCCTGGGCCATGCTGTTGAGCAGGCGCCGCGCCGGATGCTTGTGCTGGGTGAACAGCGCCTTGTCTTGCAGCGCCACTTTCAGATAGGGCGTGTGCAGGTGGGAGAGGGTGGTCTTGTAGCTGTCGATCAGGCAGGTGTCGTCGAGGATGAAGTCGAACAGCATGCCGACCAGGTCGATCACGTCGGCCTCCTCCTCCGACAGTTTCTGTTTGCCCGGGCGCTGGCTGAAGGCTTCCAGTTGCCGCTGCAAGTCGGCTTTCAAGCCTTCGACCTGTTGTGGGCTGTGCAGGCGCTGCGCCAGCTCATCGGCAGACTGGCGCTGCATGCGGTTGAGGGCGTCGAGCAGATCGCTGGCGCTGTAGGTGCTGGTGGCGTCGCGCGGGGCAAAACTGGCAATGCTGCGGGTGCCGCCGAGCAATGGCGCGTCGATATCGCGCTGGCGATGCTCGCCGAGCAGGGCGGCCAGGCCCTGCAGCAGCGCGGTCGGGTTGCTTGGCGGCGGGCCGTCGAGGTCGATCGGCGCTTGCGCGGCTGAGCCATCGGGGGCGCGTGTCGAGGGGCTGGCGCTGGTCTGGGCGGGATTCTCGGCCGGTCGTTGCTGCGTGACGCCCGGCGTGCTGGTCGTCTTGCCCGCTTGCTCGGGATTGGCGGCGCGCTTGGCGCTGTACTTGAGCGTGGGCAGTACGCCGGCGTCGATCAGGCGCTGGTTCAGGGCGCCATACACAGTGTCCAGGCTGAGCATCACGTACTGGTCGAACAGGCGGTAGAGGATGGTTTTGATCCGTAGCGGCAACGGGCTGGGTGCCAGGGCCTGGCGAAAGGCCAGGGCAATCATCTGCGGGCCGAAGGGATTGTTCTCCTCGATCAGTTGTTTGCCATTGTTGAGCAGGGCCAGGCGCTGCTCCAGGGCAAACAGCTGCTCCGCGCAGCGTGCTTTGACCTGGCTGACCATCGCGATGATCAGCAGGCTTTCCTCGTACTCCTCTTTCTGCACCAGGGTGAGCTGTTCGGCATCCAGTTCCATGATACCGGGTGCCGGCTTGAGCTTGCCGTCGAGAAAGTCCGAGAAATTCTGCGAGATGGTCTGGTGGTAGCTTCGTTCGATCTGCGGCCGCTGCTTGCGAATTTCGCGCATGCTGTCGAAGAACAGCGTTTGTAGCTGATTGTTCTCGGCTTTTTCCGCGCAGTCGAACAAGGCGTCATCGACTTGGCCGAAAACGCAGGTAAGCTGTTCTGCCAGTCGGTTCATCGCCAGCTTGCGGCAACTCTGCACCAGCTCGCCAAAGCGTGGCTGAATGCCGCGGCTGGCGAGCGTCGGCGCGGGCTTTTGTGTGTTCGATGGTGTGTCCTGGCTGCTCATGGACTTTCCTGATTGAAGCCTGTGGCTAATGCATCCTGCGCTGATCACCCTCAAGGAAGATATAGCAGGCCGTCACTCACGTGCAAAGCATTGTCATAAAAGCAATTTAAGGGCTTGACAGACGGCTGCGGAAACGTAAAATGGCGCGCCTCAGACACGGGAATCGGTTCACACCGAAGCTTAGTGAAAGAGATTTGAAAGCGCTTAGTTCCGCGATAGCTCAGTCGGTAGAGCAAATGACTGTTAATCATTGGGTCCCAGGTTCGAGTCCTGGTCGCGGAGCCAATCTTTCAATCGGGGTATAGCGCAGTCCGGTAGCGCGCCTGCTTTGGGAGCAGGATGTCGGGAGTTCGAATCCCCCTACCCCGACCATTTTTGGGTCGTTAGCTCAGTTGGTAGAGCAGTTGGCTTTTAACCAATTGGTCGTAGGTTCG
>JAUYKV010000056.1 GCA_030699825.1 Pseudomonas sp.
CGCTTCGGCCGCTACACCAACACCCTGACCCCGGGTCTGAACATCATCGTGCCGGTGATGGATCGTATCGGCCACAAGCTCAGCGTGATGGAAACCGTACTGGATATTCCACCGCAAGAAGTGATCACCGCCGACAACGCCACCGTGCAGATCGACGCGGTGTGCTTTTTCCAGGTAATCAACGCCGCCCAGGCCGCCTATGAGGTGAACAACCTCACCCACGCGATCCGCAACCTGCTGCAGACCAACATCCGTACCGTACTCGGCTCGATGGAACTGGACGCCATGCTCAGCCAGCGCGACGCGATCAACGAGAAACTGTTGCGCACCGTGGATGAGGCGACCGCTCCCTGGGGGATCAAGATCACCCGCATCGAGATCAAGGACATCAGCCCGCCCGCCGACCTGATGGCGGCCATGTCCGGGCAGATGAAGGCCGAACGCATCAAGCGTGCACAGATCCTCGAAGCCGAAGGCCTGCGCGCCGCCGCCATCCTCACCGCCGAAGGCAAGAAGCAGGCGCAGATTCTCGAGGCCGAAGGCCAGCGCCAGGCCGCCTTCCTCGAAGCCGAGGCCCGCGAACGGGCTGCCGGCGCCGAAGCCGAAGCCACCCGGGTGGTCTCCGAAGCCATTGCCAGCGGCAACGTGCAGGCGATCAACTACTTCGTCGCGCAGAAATACATCGACGCTCTCGGCCAACTGGCCAGCGCCAACAACAGCAAGGTGATCCTGATGCCGCTGGAAGCCAGCCAGGTGATAGGCGCGGTCGGCGGTATCGGTGAAATCGTCAAAGCCACCTTCGGTGACAACAAACAGGGTTAAGCGATGTGGGACTACTTGCAGCACCTGTCGTACTGGAACTGGCTGGCCTTCGGCACCCTGCTGCTGATCCTCGAGGTGTTCGGCGCCGGCGGTTACCTGCTGTGGATCGGCATCGCCGCCGCCTGCGTCGGCGTGCTGACCTACCTGTTTCCGGACCTGCCCTGGGCCCTGCAGTTCATCCTGTTCGGCGCCCTCTCGGTGCTCACCGCGGTGTACTGGTGGCGCCGCCAACGCACCGCGGCCAAGCCCTCCGATCAACCAGGGCTGAACCGCCGCGGCAGCGAACTGCTGGGCCGCCAGTTCGTCCTGCATGAAGCCATCAGCGCGGGCCACGGCAAGATCAAGGCCGGCGACACCCTGTGGCTGGTCAGCGGCCCGGACCTGCCGGCCGGCAGCAAGGTCAAGGTGATCGGCCAGGACGGCGTGCTGCTGAAAGTCGAAGCTGGCGGGTGAATGCCCTGCATCTCGCGCCGCTAATGGTGGCGCAGGATGGCGCAGCCCTCGACCTGCTCGACCGGGGCTTTGCCGGCGACCCGACCCTCGGTTGGTACCTGTTCGCCGAGCGTCCGGGCTTTGCCCAACGCCGCCGCGCCTACCTACAGGCTTATCTACGCTTTCACCGGGCCAACCGCATGCCGACCCTCGCCGCCTGGCAGGCAGAACAACTGGTCGGCGCCTGTTATTTCAGCCTGGCCGGACAGCACCCCAGCACCAGCAGCTTGCAGTCCATCGGCCAGTCCATCCGCCAGCAGTGCGGCGCCGACTGCCTGGCCCGGCTCGACCAGCTGATCGATGCCTTCGATCAGCAGCTGAGCCACCCCGACAGTGCCCGCATCGAGTTCATCGCCGTGGCGCCCGCCCAGCAAGGCCGGGGCATTGGCAGCCTGCTGCTGAGCCAGACGCTGCAGCAACTCCGCCAGCAGGGCTGCCAGCGTGTCGCCCTGGAAACCGGCGAGCCGCGCAACCTGGCGCTGTATCAACGCCACGCTTTTGCCCAGAGCGGCCAGCTGTCGCTGCCGGGCCTGCGACAGTACTACCTGCAAGCGAACTGCTAGCGGCCACGCCTGCAGGTTGGCTACGGACACTTCGAGGGCGGCCGCGCAGAGCGTCATCGCAACGGCGCACCCTACCCGAATCTGGCACGCCCTCCCTTGGTCGGCCGGGTTGAACCCCTGCCTGCAAATTGGACTCCTACCTCATAGGCAAACCTTTCGGAGTTACCCGTATGCGTCGTTTAAATACGTTGATTTTTACCGTACTCGTCGCCTTCACGGCCCCGACATTCGCTGAAGGTGTGGTGCGCGACATCCTCTCGTCCGGGGCAACCACGGCCTCGACCTACCTGACCTTCAAGGACAAGAAACTGATCGTGCCGGCTCGTGACGATGCCAGCAGCTATGTCGCCAGCGCTGGAGAAATCCGCGGGCCTTATCTGCAAGCCGCGTTGAACCGATTGCGCGCCGAGCATCCCGAGCTGCAGGCCAGCGACATGGAATTGGCCAGCGCCATCCTCGCCGCGGAACAGTAGCAGCAGGCCGCCGGAAATCTAGCCTCGTGTCGACCAGTCAGACCCTGCCCAGCTCGCGGATACTCTCGCGCAGGTGCTCGAAGTCGTAGTCGGACAGGCCGACGTATTCCAGCACCAGTTGCTCGATGCTCTGCCACTCATGATCCTCGGCCTGATTGCCCAGCACCCGATGGCTTGCACAGATGTGCTCGGCCATCTTCAGAATCGCCAACAGGGTCTTCAGCTGCGCGTCGCGGCCGGAGTCGTCGCTGAAGATCGCCAGCGCATCGTGGTGGCTGGCGATGGCCTCGCACAGATGCTGCGGCAGGTTCCACGATTTGGCGGTGAAATAGCCGACCACTGCATGGTTGGTATTGAGCAGGCGATTCTCGCTGTCGACCACCCGCAACTCGCTGCCGGCGCTGTAATAGGCCTCCTCCAGCACCGTCATGAAATCGGGGAAGCGCTTGATCATCAGCGGAATGCCGCAGTTATGGAACAGCCCGAGGGTGTAAGCCTCATCGGCTGACTGGTAACCGATGCGCTTGGCCAGAGTCAGGCAGGTCATGGCCACGTCCTGGGCGCTGTCCCAGAACCGGTTGAGGGTGACGATCGCCTCGTCGCTGAGCTCGCCCTTGATCGACTGGGCATTGATCAGGTTGATCACCGTGTCGCAGCCGAGCAGGTTGACCGCCTGCTGGATCGAGGCAATGCGGTTGGCCAGGCCGAAGAACGGCGAGTTGACGATCTTCAGCAACGCCCCGGACAACCCGGGATCCTGACTGATCAGCCTGGCAATGGCCTGCAGATCGGGATTTGGCATGACCTGCTCCATCTGCAGGTCGACCATGATCTGTGGCTGCGGCGGCACACTGATGCCTTGCAGGGCTTTATGAATCTGTTCGGCGGAGAGGGCGTGAGCCATGGCGAGTCGACAATAATGGCAGAAGGCCAGAGTTTAGCCGGGCTGCCCCCCACCCGGGCAAGCGGGAAACACTCTTATGCGCACGCAAAGCCCACCAGGCCTGCGCCTGTGCTTGGCGAAACGGCTATAATCGCGCTCTTTTTCCGGAGAGCCCCCATGTCCCTGCCCAGCCTGCGCCTGAAAGCCAACGCCGATCGACGCCTGCGCGCCGGCCATCTGTGGGTCTACAGCAACGAAATCGATGTTGCCGCCACGCCGCTGAACGGCTTTGCCGCAGGCGATCAGGCGATCCTCGAAGCGGCCGGCGGCAAGGCCCTGGGCGTGGTCGCGATGAGCCCGAACAACCTGATCTGCGCGCGCCTGCTGTCGCGCGACGTCAAGCACGTACTGGACAAGTCCCTGCTGGTGCACCGCATCAATGTCGCCCTGTCCCTGCGCCAGCGCCTGTTCGACCAGCCCTGCTACCGCCTGGTATTCGGCGACTCCGACCTGCTTCCGGGCCTGGTTGTGGACCGCTTCTTCGACATTCTGGTGGTGCAACTGGCCTCCGCCACCATGGAACGGCACAAGGATGATGTGCTCGCCGCGCTGATCCAGGTGATCAAGCCGAGCGGCATCCTGCTCAAGAACGACTCCGCCGCGCGCGACGCCGAAGGCCTGCAGCGTTATGTCGAGACCGCCTTCGGTGTGGTGCCGGAATGGGTGGTGCTGGAAGAGAACGGGGTGAAGTTCGAAGCCCCGGTGATCGAAGGGCAGAAGACCGGCTGGTTCTTCGACCACCGGATGAACCGCGCCCGCCTGGCGCCCTACGTCAAGGGCAAGCGCGTACTCGACCTGTTCAGCTATATCGGCGGCTGGGGCGTCCAGGCTGCGGCCTTCGGCGCCACTGAAGTGATGTGCGTGGACGCCTCCGCCTTCGCTCTCGATGGCGTGGAGCGCAACGCGGCCCTCAACGGCCTTTCGGAACAGGTCGCCTGCATCGAAGGCGACGTGTTCGCCGCCCTCAAGGAACTGAAAAGCGCCGAAGAGCGTTTCGACGTGGTGATTGCCGACCCACCCGCCTTCATCAAGCGCAAGAAGGACCTGAAGAACGGCGAAGCCGCCTACCGCCGCCTCAACGAAGCGGCCATGCGCCTGCTCAACAAGGACGGCATCCTGGTCAGCGCCTCCTGCTCCATGCACCTGCCGGAAGACGACCTGCAGAACATCCTGCTGACCAGCGCCCGCCACCTCGATCGCAACATCCAACTGCTCGAACGCGGCGCCCAGGGTCCGGATCATCCGGTACACCCGGCCATCGTCGAAACCCGCTACATCAAGTCGCTGACCTGCCGCCTGCTGCCCAACAGCTGAGAGGCTGTGAAATAACTCGCGCCTACTGCGGCCGCCCCCAGGCATCCGCAGTAGGTGTTGTGCTCTCCCTACGGCACCGGATATTTTCACAACCGCTGAGCCCCGCGCACCTGCCGAGTGCGTTTCGGCAGGTAGCCCTTCTCCATGCGTTGTTACCACTTCCCCCACCGGCTAGCGCAAACCCCAAGCTGAACTAGGCTTAGAAGCACGTGCAGCGCAGCCGTGCGTGGTTATCGCCGGCTGGCGTGCTTATTGCTTTTGGTTATTTCCATAACAGCTGCTCGTACCTGAAAAGAACGAGACGGTTGACTGAAGTGGTCAGGTGCACGCCACATCAGGCCGTTGAAAAATGTAGCGAGCGCAGGCTAGGCAAGGCGCAATTAGGTGAAGACGCGGAGTGTACTTTTGTACATGAGCAGTCTGAGCATAATTGCAACGCGGCATAGCCAAGCGCAGTAATTTTTCAACAGCCTGATAGCTGGACACCTGTCCTGATGGAAAGCTGGGGAGGATTATGGCTGAGCAAGCTGGGGACAAACCGTTCCTACAATTCACCAATGTGAAGAAGACCTATGACCACAAGACACTGGTGGTCAAGGATTTCAACCTGGATGTGGCCAAGGGCGAATTCATCACCCTGCTCGGTCCCTCCGGCTCCGGCAAGACTACCTGCCTGATGATGCTCGCCGGCTTCGAGGACGTGACCAGCGGCGAGATCCTGATCAACGGCCGCTCGGTCACCAGCATCGCACCCTACGCACGCAACATCGGCATGGTGTTCCAGCAGTACGCCCTGTTTCCGCACATGACCCTGCGCGAAAACCTCGCCTACCCGCTGAAGATTCGCAAAAGACCGAAAGACGAAATCAAGGCCAAGGTCGACGAGTACCTGTCGCTGGTCGAGCTGCTGGAGTTCGGCAACCGCTTTCCCGGGCAACTCTCCGGCGGCCAGCGCCAGCGTGTGGCCCTGGCCCGGGCGCTGATCTTTGCCCCGGACATCGTCTTGATGGACGAGCCGCTCGGCGCCCTCGACAAGAAGCTGCGCGAGCAGATGCAATTCGAAATAAAGCGCCTGCACGAGCAGCTCGGTTTCACCGTGATCTACGTCACCCATGACCAGACCGAAGCCCTGACCATGAGCGACCGCATCGCCGTGTTCAACAGCGGCATCGTCCAGCAATGCGCGGCGCCTCATGTGCTCTACGAGCGCCCGGCCAACCTGTTCGTCGCCGACTTCATCGGCGAGAGCAACAAGCTCAAGGGCACCATCGAGTCGGTCGGCGGCGACACCGTCGGCGTGCGCCTGGAAGACGGCGGCCTGGTCAGCAGCCTGAAGGCCAACTGTTGCGAGCTCGGCCTGCCGACCACCGTGTCGATCCGCCCGGAAAAACTCACCTTCACCGATCGCCTCGGCAGTGCCGGTAACCGGGTCAAGGCACGCTTCGTGACCCGCCACTATGTCGGCGAATACATCCGCTACCATTTCAAAACCGCCGACGACACCGAACTGGTGGTGAAGAACATGAACGACAGTTCGGCCCCGCAGTTCAGCAACGGCGACGAGGTCGCGCTGGCCTGGCTGGCCGAGGACAGCCAGGCGCTGGACCGCCCCGCCGCCGCGACTACGCTACAACCCCACAACTAAAAGCAATGGAGCACAGCAATGGCTAGATCACTGACTACCCGCTTTTCCAGATTCGCTTTGGCTGCAGCGTTAGGCACGGCCAGCTTCGCCGCCAGCGCCGCGGACAGTCTGACCGTGGTTTCCTGGGGTGGCGCCTATGGCGCGGCGCAGCAGAAACACGTCATCGACCCCTACCAGAAAGACACCGGCGTCAAGGTGCTGTTCGAGGACTATTCCGGCGGTGTGGCCGAGATCAAGGCCCAGGTCGAGTCCGGCAATATCCAGTGGGACGTGGTCGACTTCGAGGTGATCGACCTCGAGCGCGCCTGCTCCGAAGGCCTGCTCGAAGTCATCCCGCATGAGACCCTGCCGGCCGGCGTGGACGGCACCCCAGCCGCAGAAGACTTCATCCCTGAAGCCCTGGCCAGCGAATGCGCGGTCGGCAACATCGTCTGGTCGGTGGTGTTCGCCTACAACGAGAAGACTATCGGCGGCACCAAGGCGGCGAGCATCGAGGACTTCTTCGACACGGCCAAGATCCCCGGCAAGCGCGCCATGCGCAAACGCCCACAGGTCAACATGGAATGGGCTCTGCTGGCCGACGGCGTAGCGCCCAAGGACGTCTATGAAATGCTGTCCACCCCGGAAGGCCAGCAACGTGCCTTCGACAAACTGGACACCATCAAGGACGACCTGGTCTGGTTCGACTCCTGGTCGCAGGCCCCGCAACTGCTCAACGACGGCGGCGCAGTGCTGGTGCAGTCGGCCAACGGACGCTTCTATGACGCCATCCGCCAGGAGAACAAGCCCTTCGTCATCGTCTGGAACGGCCATGTCTACGACCTCGACGCCTGGGCCATCGTCAAGGGCACGCAGAAGAAGGACCTGGCACTCAAGTTCATCGCTTACGCCACCGGTTCCAAGCCGTTGGCCGGCATGCCGGACGTTGCCTACGGCCCGACCCGCAAGTCGTCCATGCCACTGACCGATCCGACTGCCGCACCGCACCTGCCCACCGCCCACCTGGATGAAGGTATCCAGGCCAGCTCGGATTTCTGGGCCGACTACGGCGAGTCGCTCGGCGAGAAATTCAATGAGTGGCTGTTGAAGTAACCCGTAATAACCCCTCTCCCTCCGGGAGAGGGGTTGGGGTGAGGGTATCGGCCTCACCAGGATTAGCGGAGTAACACATTGTCCTCTCTTACCACTACCGAAGCCGGCCAAGCTGCCAGCGCCCGCGGCAAGAAACGCCTGACCGCCTTTCTGTTCGTGGTGCCGTTGCTGGCCTTCATTCTCCTGACCTTCGTTGCGCCCATCGGCAGCATGCTCTGGCGCAGCGTGCATCACCCGGCCGTGGCCGAACTGATCCCGCTGACCCTGGTGGAGCTGCAACGCTGGGACGGCAAAGCAGTACCCGATGAAACGACCCTGAACGTATTTACCCAGGAGCTGCATGGCCTGGCCAAGGAGCGCCTGTCCGGCAAGCTGTCCGAGGAGCTCAACCGCGCCTACACGGGCATGTCCAGCGTGGTCAAATCCACCGCCCGAAAGGTCAGCCGACTCAAGGCCGAACAGCTCGAAAGCCAAGGCGTCGAGACCTTACTGAAGGCCCATCGCAACTGGAGCAAAACCGAGGTCTGGCATGCCATTCAGCGCGCGGGCGCGGTCTACACCTACGACTACTACCTGACTGCCCTCGACCTGGAGATGCACCCGGAACACGGCATCCAGATACGTGAAGACACGCAGATCTACCTGCAGCTGTACGGCAAGACCCTGAATATGGCGCTGGTCATCACCCTGTTCTGCGCGCTGCTCGGCTACCCGCTGGCCTACTACCTGGCCAACCTGCCGGCAAACCGCGCCAACCTGCTGCTGGTGCTGGTCCTGCTGCCGTTCTGGACCTCCCTGCTGGTACGCACCACCGCCTGGATCGCCTTGCTGCAGACCAACGGCGTGATCAACTCATTCCTGCTCAGCAGCGGCCTGATCGGTCAGCCGCTGGAGATGCTCTACACCTCGTTCGCCACCATCATCGCCATGACTCATATCCTCCTGCCGTTCATGATCCTGCCGCTGTACAGCGTGATGCGCGGCATCGATCCCAGCTACCTGCGCGCCGCCATGTCGCTCGGCGCCAAGCCGATTCCGGCCTTCGCCCGCATCTACTTCCCGATGACGCTGCCAGGCCTGAGTGCCGGCGCCCTGCTGGTATTCATCATCTCCGTGGGCTACTACATCACCCCGGCGCTGGTCGGCGGTACCGACGGACAGATGATCAGCAACATCATCGCCTTCCATATGCAGCGCTCGAACAACTGGGAACTGGCCGCCGCGCTGGGCTCCTTGCTGCTCGGCCTGATTCTCGTGCTGTACTGGCTGTACGACCGTTTCGTCGGCGCCAGCAATATCAAACTGGGCTGACCATGAGCAAAATTCCCGCTTACTACGGCTTCTGGCACCACTTCGGGGCCTGGTTGTTGAAAACCAGCTCCTGGCTGGTGCTGCTGTTCCTGATCATGCCGATCCTGGTGATCATCCCGCTGTCGTTCAACGTCGAGCCGTTCTTCAGCTTTACCGAAGGCATGCTGACCCTGCAGCCGGAAGCCTATTCGCTGCGCTGGTACCGGGAAATCTTCAACGACGCGAAATGGATCCTGGCGATCCAGAACAGCTTTGTGATCGGCATCTTCGCCACCCTGCTCGCCACCGTGCTGGGCACCTGCGCCGCCGTCGGCCTGGCCCGCGACGACATGCCCTATCGGCGCTTCATCACCGCGCTGCTGCTGTCGCCGATGATCGTGCCGCTGATCATCACCGCCGCCGGGATGTTCTTCTTCTATTCCAACCTGGGCCTGTCCGGCAGCTATCTGGGGGTGATCCTGGCCCACGCCGCCCTGGGCACGCCCTTCGTGATCATCACCGTGACCGCGACCCTGACCGGCTTCGACTACAGCCTGGCGCGTGCGGCGCTGAACCTCGGCGCCACGCCGCTGCGGGTGTTCTTCGACATCATCATGCCGCTGATCCGTCCCGGGGTGATTTCCGGGGCGCTGTTCGCCTTTATCACCTCGTTCGACGAGGTGGTGGTGATCCTGTTCATGGCCGGCCCCCAGCAGCGCACCATTCCCCGGCAGATGTTCTCGGGCCTGCGCGAGCAGATCAACCCGAGCATCCTGGCCATCGCCACCCTGCTGATCCTGGTGTCGATCGCCCTGCTGGTGACCCTCGAGCTGCTGCGCCGACGATCCGAGCGCCTGCGCGGCGTCGAACTGATCGAATAACCCGTTCGCGCTTTAACCAAGCGCTCTACGCTTTAACTAAACGCTTCGCGCTTTCGCCGCCGCACCGCCTGGGCTTAGAATCATCCCTTTGCTGCCGCACCCAGGCGACCGTGCACCGGACCGAGCCAGCGCAGACCCCGCGCCAAGCTCCGCCCCAGCCCTGCAAACGGTCACTTCCGTTTGCCTTGAGCCTGAACCCGGCTCAACATACGCTTCACACAGACCTATACAGCCCGTTGCGCGCACGCTGCCGTCGCCTAGGCGATCGCCGCTGAGCTTGTGACCTGAACAGCCTTTGCAGGACTTATCGCCATGCCCGATTACCGCTCGAAAACCTCCACCCACGGCCGCAACATGGCCGGCGCCCGCGCCCTGTGGCGCGCCACCGGGATGAAAGACGAGGACTTCAAGAAGCCGATCATCGCCATCGCCAACTCCTTCAC
>JAUYKV010000040.1 GCA_030699825.1 Pseudomonas sp.
CGTTGTTCGTGCACTGGCATGTCTTTGGAAATGCGGCTCGACTGGGCAACGGGAGCCGTATGAGTTGAGAGGCTCACGTACGGTTCTGCGAGAGGCTGAAGGTGAAACTCCTTCGGCCTACTCACCATGGGCCGGGCGGCGATCCGCTTTAGCCGCGACAGCTGTGCCGGTCGGAGGTCCCCATCGCGGACAAATGCGCTCGCACAGGGGCGCTGCCCGGTCAGGGAGACCGCTGTGGCGCAGCAGGTCATCGACGCTGTCGATGCGGCACAGGCTACCGAGGATCGGGCGACCATTCTGGCGTTGGCGTTGGCTCTGAATGCCGAAAACCATCTGGGTTGCGGCCTGGCGAACGATAACGCGTGCTAACAGAAAACGCCCGGGGGGCTGGATGGCCCCGGGCGCTCGATCAAGGCATGGCGCGGGGCTTGGGCCCGCGCTTTTTAGCTCTCAGCGGTTGTTGCCCTTGCCGTTGTTGTTACCCTTGCTGCTGGTCGTGCTGCTGGTCGTGCTGCTCAGGCTGACGCTTACCGTGGCGCTGGCGCTGCTCTTGCCATCGCTGATGGTGTAGCTGAACTGATCGCCGGATTTGAACGACTTGGCCGGGCTGTAGCGCAGGCTGCCGTCGCTGTTGAGGCTGACGCTGCCCTTGCTACCCTGGGTGAAGGCGACAATGTTCAGTTTGTCGCCGTCCGGGTCGCTGTCGTTGGCCAGTACCGGCACGCTGACCGTGGTGACACTGCTCAGTTGCGAGCTGTCATTCACTGCCTTGGGTGGCTGGTTGGTGCTGCTGGTCGGGCTGTCGACCACGAAGCTGGCGCTGCCGCTGGCGCTCAGACCATTGGCCGCGGCGCTGCTGCCGACGTTATAGAAGCCATCGGCGGCGCTGCTCGGCGAGGTGACCTTCAGCGTGGTGCTGGCACTGGCGCCGGGAGCCAGGTTGAGGCTGGTGCTGCCCAGGCTGGCGGTCCAGCCGCTGGGTTTGACCGGGCTCAGGCTGACGCTGCTGCTGGTACAGCCACTGCTGTCCTTGTTGGTCACGCTGACGGTGTAGCTGTAGCTGCTACCCGCCGCCAGCCAGGTGCTCTGGCCCGGACTGACGCTGACGCTCGGCGCGTTGCGGGTGCAGGTCGAGGTGTCGCTGCCACCGCCGAAGTCGACACTGACCAGGGCCTGGCTGGCGTCGGTCCACTGGGTGCTGAGGGTCATGCCGCTGGCGCTAAAACTGCGTCCGCCGATCAGCGCGGGATCCTTCATGTCGACGAAATTACTGCCGGCGGTCATGTCCAGCAGCTGGCCGCTGTTGCCATTGCTCGGGCTGGCCTGGCGCACGGCCACGCCCTTGAACACGTTGGTGGTGTCGATCACGCCGCGGTCGGTGAGCTGGGCATCGAAGCCCAGCGGCTGGCGGTATTCGACGTAGATGTAGTTGGGTGCACCGCTGCTATCCAGACCGTTGGCGATCTTCAACAGCTTGCCGCTGTTGGTCTGGGTGGCGGCCGGCTTCAGGTAGAAGCTGCCGCCGCTAGCGACGTTGATGATATTGCTGCTGGCCAGCCAGCCCAGGCGTTCCTTGTTGAAGCCGTTGAAATGCCCGACGGTGCCGGAGTAACCCATGATGTCCAGGGTGTCGCCGTATTCCTGGGCAGTGCAGGTGCCGCCCAGGGTGGTGTCGCCGCAGTCTAGGGCATGGGCATGGTGCAGGCCGAGGTTGTGGCCCATCTCGTGGGCAACAGTGCGCAGGATCATGCTGCCGTTGATCCAGGTGCTCGAAGGCACGGCGCCGACCTGGCCCATGCCGCTGTAGCCGCAGGCGTTCTTCGGAAAGATGTAGACGAAACGCTCGTAGTTGGCCAGGTTGAAGCCCGCTGCCTGGGCCGCCGACTTGGCGGATTTCTCGATGGCGAAGCCGTCGCAGACGGTGCTGTTGACCGGAATGGTGTACCAGCCGGCAACGCTGCCGGTCAGCCAGGTCTGCTGGCTGGAGTTTTCCTTGAAGAACCCGCTGACGCCGCCGCTGCCGAACATCAGGCTGTTGGCCGCAGTGGTGGTCCAGGGCTTCTCGCTCGGTTTGTCCTGAAAGTTGACCAGGATCGCCAGGGTGCGCTGGGCGCCCAGGGTGTTGGGCAGGTCGTAGGCCAGTTCGCTGGTGCTGGTGCTGCTGGTCGTGCCATCGGCGAGCAGGAGCAGGCCACTGTCGTTGTCGTTGACCACCAGATCACCCTGGATCGGTGCGCTGGCACCATCGACATGTTCCAGCAGCACGCCCTGGGCGCGCACGCTCAGGCCGCTGCGCCATTCGCGCTGGGAGTTGGCCAGGCGCAGCTCGAAACGCTCGCCGAAGGAGGTTTTGAGGAAGTGGCGCAGTTTGGCCGGGCCGTCTTCGTAGTCCTCGTACACCACCTCCAGCTCGCCATCCAGTTCCAGGCGCTGTTCCAGCTTGGCCACTACCTCGGCCGGCATGCCCTTCTGCTTGTCCTCGGGAATGGCGACGCGCAACACTTCTTCGGGATGGCTCTGCGCCAGTTCGAGCAGCAGTTGCCGGCGCTGTTCGGCCTGGCTGAGCAGTTGCTCACGCAGTTGCGCCCGCTCGCTGGTCGCGGCTTTCTGCAGGCGCTTGTGCAGGCCAAGCAGTTCCGTGGTTTGGCTGCTGGCGGCCTCGCGGGCAGCTGGCAGGCTGCGCATGTCGGTCTGGGCGGCATTTGGCGCGGCGGCAAAGGCCAGGCCGGCATTGAGCGCCAGAATGCACAGCAAAGATGTGGCGTAAGGCTTGGACAAGCGCATGGTCTCTCCTGAATCGAGTCAGAAAAGTCCTCTTCACGGCTGTCCATGAGGGGGGGTCTCCTTCGGCAGTCCGGCGACCCCATTTGGGGCCCGTAACTTTGCGTCGCCAGGTCGCCCTGGTTATGCCTTTGTCGGGAGAGGAGCTTTCTGTATCGCTGATACATGTGGGTAGCGAGCTACCCGTTATAAAGCCCCTCGATCGCAGCCTGGCTGTAACGCCAACTGGCCGATCTACCAAACCTCACTGTTCACTGCAAAAGCAGCGGGGTATTTCCAGTTTATATACGCACTTACAGCTGTTCATTTTCTGTACATGTGTAATGGGGGCGAAATCTAGCACGGCAATTGCTCGTTTTTTATACAGTTGAGGAATAACGACTAGACTATTTTGTTGAAAAACGATCTGAAACTTTTCCAGATCAAGGCCGAAATGCCTGTCGCAGGGGGGGCGAAGGAATAGAGCGGGAATAGGGGGCGAATCGACCGTTTATCGGTAGGAGGATGGCTGGCGAGACCTGTGTCACAGTGCCATCAGGCCTCGGAGGCGGTGAAAACATCGAGCGCCGTCGCGCGGCCTCCAGGCATTCTCGGCAAGGCGCAGCAGCGTCAGCGCGGCGTTCCGCTCGGAGCGAAGCGACAGCCCTCCGGATGTGAGTCATACCGATAATCGATGGTGCACTGCCTGCGGGTAGGGCGGCCCGGGACGCCGGCCGCTCGGAACACAGCGACAACCCGCCAGCTTTGTACCGCGCCGGTGAACCAGTGGTGCACTGCCTGCGGCAAGCCTACGGATTGCGCATTGTTCGAGGTAATGGGTCGGAGGGTCAGGCGTTTGCAGGCGACCGCAGTGCGGTAGGCGAACGGTTGTTTCACAAGCACTCAGGACAGCATTTCGCTGTCGTCGACTTCGTCCCATAACAGGATCAGCGGCTGGACGCTGGGATGGACCTGCTGGAAGACGTCATGCTTGCGGTGCAGGATTTGCCAGGTGATGAAGGGCGGGTCGGCGAATACAGGGAATGCGGTCGGGCCAGTGTCCTGGTCCGAGGGTGTCGGGTCGTAGTCATCCCTGCTCTTGTCCGGCGGTGCTGGGTGGTCGGTCGCACGGTGCCCATGGTCGTACATGGCAGTTTCCTCCCTCATGGGAAGAAGATTGCAAAAAGCCAGCCATGTTTGCTTATTCTTTATTAATCAACTGGTTATGTTTTTGGCGTGGAATGCTCTTACGCCTATTGTTCAGGTCTGGTTACAGTGCTCTCAGCGGATAGCGTATTTATCCATCATCCGGTACAGGGTGACACGCGATACGCCGAGCAGCTTGGCGGCATGTGAAACATTGTTCATGGACTGGCTCAGGCAACTGCGTACCGCCACTTCCTCGGCGTGTGCCCGTACCTGTTCCAGCGGTTCGATCTCGACCCTGGCGTCGCTTTCGGCCAGGCCCAGATCCCGCGGGGTGATCATGCGGTTCTCGCTCATCACCAGGGCACGGCGGATCCGGTTGATCATTTCGCGCACGTTGCCCGGCCAGTCGTAACCCTGCATGGCCGCGACGGCCTGGCGGGTGAAACCGCGCACCACGCTGCCCTGTTCCTTGGCGAACTTGTGCAGGAAGAAGCGCGCCAGCAACTCGATGTCGCTGTTGCGTTGCGCCAGGCGCGGCACCTCGATGCTGAGCACGTTGAGGCGATAGTAGAGGTCTTCACGAAAGCGCCCCTCGCTCACCGCCTGCTCCAGGTCGACGTGGGTCGCGGCGATCACCCGTGCGTTGCTGGTCAGGCTCTGGTTGCCGCCGAGTCGCTCGATGGTCTTCTGTTCGAGAAAGCGCAGCAGATAGACCTGTAGCTGTTGCGGCAGGTCGCCGATCTCGTCGAGAAAGATGGTGCCATTCTGCGCCGATTCGATGCGCCCGATCTTGCGCTTGTAGGCGCCGGTGAAGGCGCCTTTCTCGTAGCCGAACAGCTCGGCGTGGATCAGGGTTTCCGGCAGGGCGCCGCAGTTCACCGCGACGAAGGGACCGCCGCGCTGGCGCGAGCGCTGGTGCACGGCGCGGGCGATCATTTCCTTGCCCACCCCGGTCTCGCCACGGATCAGCACCGGCGCATCGACCGTGGCGACCCGACGGATCTGATCGAAGATGCCGAGGAACTGCTTGCTGCCGCCAACCATGTGAAACTCTTCGATCGGCAACAGCAGGGTGTCTTCCGTGGCCCGCAGTTTGGCCATGCCATGCAGGTGGCCGAGGGCGCACCTGAGATGGGTACTGTCTTCGAGCGGCAGGGAAAAATAATCGTAGAAATGCTCGTAGATCAGTTGGCGGAATTCCGCTTTCTCGAGGTTGGCCGGATTGGTCAGGGCGACCCAGGACAGATGCTCGTCAGTGTTGAGCAAGGTTTCGACCTGTTCGCGCTGGTCCTCCGTGAGACTGTTGGGCAGGAAGGCGACGCCAACGCTGTAGGGGCGCTCCTTGAGCAGGGCCAGGTTGTTGCTCGACGAGGTGATGCGGTCGAAGACCCAGTCGGTTACATGCAGGTTGGAGGATAGCCGCTCATCGTTGAACGGGTCGTAGAGCAGAGCGCGGCGTGGCTCTTCCATTAGTTGTCGGGCGGTGGCAGGCATTTGTTAAGCCCCTTGTACACATTCTTCTAACTACTCTTCCTTTCCGTTACTACGCTATACAAGAGTAGTTTCACTGGTGGCGATTTTCAGGCCAGGCGACGAAAGGAGTGGCGACCGGCTATTACACTGATGCAGGGCGAATCCGGACTGGAAACCGGCGTCGGGGGCTCTATAGTCTTGTTGAGCTTTGCGAGGTTCGATGAACCATGTATAGCAAGTATTTCGGCTTCTCAGATCTGCCATTCACCATTGCGCCAGACCCGCGCTACCTCTACCTCAGCGCGCAGCATCGCGAGGCGCTGGCCAGTTTGTTGTATGGCATCAACAGTAACGGCGGCTTCGTCCTGCTGACCGGCGATGTCGGTACCGGCAAGACCACGGTCTGCCGCTGCCTGCTCGAACAATTGCCCGACTCGGCCGAGGTGGCCTTCATCCTCAACCCGAAATACAGCATCACCGAGTTGCTGGAAGCCATCTGCGACGAACTGAAAATCCCCTACCAGCACAGCCGCAGCCAGATCAAGGGTTACATCGATGCGCTCAATGCCCACCTTCTGGCGGCGCATGCCAGGGGCGTCAATACCGTGCTGATCATCGACGAGGCACAGAATCTCAGCCTCGAGGTGCTGGAGCAGGTGCGCCTGCTGACCAATCTGGAAACCAGCAGCCAGAAGCTGTTGCAGATCATTCTTATCGGTCAGCCCGAGCTACTGGATAAGCTGGCCCGCCCGGAGCTGCGCCAGCTCAATCAGCGGATCACCGCGCGTTACCACCTCAATGCCCTGTCCCGCACCGAGTTGGGCGCCTATGTCAGCCACCGTCTGGCTGTCGGTGGCAGTGAGGCGCCGCTGTTCACCCGCGCCGCGCTCTGGCGCCTGCAGCGGCTGACCGGCGGAGTGCCGCGGATGGTCAACATCATCTGCGACCGCGCCTTGCTGGGTGCCTTCGTCGAACGCCGCAACAAGGTCGGTTGGGGCGTGCTGGGACGGGCCGCGCGTGAAGTGCGCGGCCAGCAGGCCGCAACGACGTCGCGTTGGCGCCTGGCGCTGTTGTCCGTGGCCTTGCTTGGCCTGCTGCTGGGGCTGGTTTTCTGGAATCCGGGCGGGTCCGGGCTGTTGGCTAGCCTGTTGCCGACAGGGCCAGCCGAGGTGCAGGCGTCGGCAGTGGCCGCGTCGGCGCCTGTCGCGCCGGCGGCGCAAGAAGAGCCCGAACCAGCGCTGCTGGCGGTGGACGAGGTACTCGTCGAGGAGCCTGTGGTCGCCGCGCCGCCGCACGAGCCGCCTTCCAGCCCGGCCAACTGGCAGTGGCCGGACGGCACCGATCTGGGTGCGACCGAGCCCTTGGCCTATCAGGCGTTGTTCCGGCTCTGGGGGGTGGAGTACAACCCGAGCGGTGCGCCGGTGGTCTGCCAGTTTGCTCGCTTGCACAAGCTGGGCTGCCTGCTGCAGCCGGTCGATCTCGACGAGCTGCTCAAATTGAACCTGCCGGCGGTGATCAACCTGTTCAATGCGGCCGGACAATCGTTCTTCGCCACCCTGATCGGCGTCGAGCCGCGCGCGGGTCTGGCGCACCTGACTATCGCGGGCGAGCTGCGTACGGTCGAATTGACCGAACTGCGCAGCTGGCTGCAGCAGCATCAACTGGTGCTCTGGCGCATGCCGCCCGATTACCAGGCGCCGCTGCGTCCCGAGGCGCGCAGTGCCCTGGTGCCTTGGCTGGATGCGCAGCTGGCCTGGTTGCAGGGGCGTACGCCCAGGGCAACCCGCGGCGAGCACTACGATCAGGAGCTGCAACTGCAGGTCCTGGCCTTCCAGCATCATTACCAGCTGGTGACCGATGCCGTGGTCGGGCCGCAAACCCTGATCCAGCTCAGCAGCCTGACCGATGCGGACATTCCACAGTTGACGGCCACCGAGCCTGCGGGGGAGTGAGTCCATGTCTTACATCCTCAACGCCCTCAAACAGTCCGAAAGCCAGCGCAACCGCGGCGAGATTCCGCACATCGACTCGCAGCCGGAGTTCGGCAAGGTGCAGTCGCGCAAGTGGAGCGAGCCCCTGTGGAAGTGGCTGGCCCTGGCCGCGCTGGTGGCCCTGCTGCTGAGCCTGGCCTGGAGGCTGTTCGATGCGGCGCCGAGCGCCGTACAGGAGACGCCAGCCGCCAGCGCTGCCGCTGGCGAACCGGCCGCTCTGCAACCAGCCGAGGACGCCATGCCGCTGGCGCCGCCCGAGTCGTCAGAGCAGGCCCCCGGCTTGCCCGCGCTGCAGGGCATGGCCGGGGTGAGGATTCGTCTCGATGACGACGTCGCGCCCAGTCCCGCAGTCGAATCGGCGCCTGACGTGCGCGAGAGTCCGCGGGTGGTGCTCGACATGCCGGTCAGCCTCGGTGTTGCGGCGCCTCCTGCACCAGCGTCTGCACCTGTGCGCGCAGCCCCGCAGGTGGTCCGCAAAGCGCTGCCGGTGAGGGATGAGGCGCCGCCTGCGGAAGCCATCAGCGGGGTCAACCACTGGAAGACCCTGCCTGCGCCGATGCAGAAGCAGATGCGCGAGATGGCGTTCACTGCGCACATCTACTCGAGCGATCCAGCCGCGCGTTTCATCCGGGTGAGCGGCCGCACGCTGCGCGAAGGCGACCTACTGAGCGCGCAGTTGAAGCTGCAGCAGATCGCCCGTGACGGCATCGTCTTCAGCTACGGCGGCGATAAATTCTGGTTCGGTTTCAACTGAGCCGCTTGAAACGCTCGCCTATTGCGCCAAGCAAAAATATCGAGCCAGGCCGGGCTTTTGTAGGAGCGGTCGCCCCATTTTCGACGCCGCGCTGTCGCGCAGCAAACTGGGTGCTCGGCACTCCCTGTCGTAGGAGCGGCCGGGCGATGTTCCGTTCGTAGGGCGGCTTCGGAGCGCAGCGACAACCCGCCAGCTTTTGTGCCGCGCCGGTGAACCCATGGTGCACTGCCTGCGGCGAGTGACACCCTACGGATTGTGGATTATCCCAGGCCGGGCGGATTGCTCGAGATGGTAAGGCGGTCCGGGCGGCGCTCCGCGGCGCCCAACGGGGCGTCTGCCGAACACCCCTCCGCGGCGATGCGAGAGGGGCGTTGAACAGCGCTTACTTGCCGTACACCAGTTCCGGCAGCCAGGTGATCAGGCCGGGGAAGATGTAGGCGATCACCAGCAAGAACAGCTGGATCAGGATAAACGGCAGTACGCCCTTGTAGATGGTGCTGGTGGGCACTGAACTGGGGGTGACGCCGCGCAGGTAGAACAGGGCGAAGCCGAACGGCGGGGTGAGGAAGGAGGTCTGCAGGTTCAGCGCGATCATCACGCCGAGCCACACCGGATCCAGGCCCATGGCCAGCAATACCGGGCCGACAATCGGCACCACCACGAAGGTGATCTCGATGAAATCGAGGATAAAGCCGAGCAGAAAGACCACCACCATCACCAGGAAGAAGGCCCCGAGTACACCGCCTGGCAATTGGGCGAAGATGTCTTCGATCATGACCTCGCCGCCGAAGCCGCGGAACACCAGGGAGAACAGCGAGGCGCCAATCAGGATCAGGAACACCATGGCACTGATCTCGGTGGTGCCATAGGCCACTTCACGCAACTGGCCGAAATTCAGCTTGCCCTTGTACAAGGCCAGCGCCATGGCGCCGAGCGCCCCGAGGGCGGCCGCTTCGGTGGGGGTGGCGTAACCGGCGAGGATCGAACCGAGCACCGCGCCGATCAGCAGCAGTGGCGGCACCAGGGCGTTGATCAGCTTGCCCCATTCGATCGGGCCGAGTTCTTCCTGCGGCAGCGCCGGCAGTTTCTTCGGCTGGAAGATCGCCACGCCGATGATGTAGAGGATATACAGGCCGACCAGCAGCAGGCCGGGCAACAGCGCGCCGACGAACAGGTCGCCGACCGAGACGGTTTTCGGCGAGAAGATGCCCATCTTCAACTGCGCCTGCTGATAGGCGCTGGACATCACGTCACCCAGCAGGACCAGCACGATCGACGGTGGAATGATCTGCCCCAGGGTGCCGGTGGCCGCCAGGGTGCCAGTGGCGATAGCCGGGTCGTAACCGCGCCGAAGCATGGTCGGCAGGGCCAGCAGGCCCATGGTCACCACAGTGGCGCCGACGATGCCGGTACTGGCGGCGAGCAGCGCACCGACCACGCACACGGAAATCGCCAGGCCGCCGCGCAGGGTGCCGAACAGCCGCGACATGGATTCGAGCAGGTCTTCGGCGACCCGCGATTTCTCCAGCATCACCCCCATGAACACGAACAGCGGTACCGCCAGCATGGTCTGGTTGTTCATGATGCCGAACAGGCGGTTGGGCAGGGCGTTCAGGTAACCGCCATCGAAGGTGCCGGTGAGCATGCCGATACCGGCAAACAGCAGGGACACGCCGCCAAGGGTGAAGGCTACCGGGTAGCCGGCCATCAAGGCCGCACAAATGCTGATGAACAGCAGGATCGCCATTAACTCAACCATGCTTCACCTCCGGTGCAGGCAGGCGACCGGTGAGAATGTAGGCGGATTTGATCAAGTTGGAGATTCCTTGCAGCACCAGGGTGACGACCAGCACCAGGATGATGCTCTTCTGCAGATAGACGAATTTCAGACCGCCCGATTCGCTCGACCCTTCCAGGGTCGCCCAGGAGTTGCCCACGTAATCCCAACTGCTCCAGCCGAGGAACAGGCACACCGGCAGGAGAAACAGCAGGTTGCCGAGGATCTCCACCAGGGCTTGGCGGCGACCGCTGAAGTTCTGGTAGAAAATATCCACGCGCACATGGCCGTTGCGCTGCAACACCCAGGCGGCGGCGCCCATGAATACCAGGGCGTGGGCGTAGAGCACGGCTTCCTGTAGTGCCGTGGCGCCAATGCCGAAGCCATAGCGCAGCACCACCACGGTCGCGGTGCCGATGACCAGAAACAGGGTGAGCCAGGCGCAGGCCTTGCCAAAGCCGGCATTGATCGCGTCGAGCAGGCGCGCTAAGCCGAGCAAGGGAGGGGGACGATTCGACATGGCAGATCCTTATTGTTATGGCCAGGAAACCCGGGGATTCTAGGCGGCTGGGTAATAACGTCGCAACCGGCAGTACTACGTACGTAGTCGCTATGCTTGAGAGGCGTGGAGTCCTGTGGTACTCAACATATAGCTGAATACCGGTGATCCCGGTGCTCAGACTGTGCTCAGACCATTAGTTAATACAACAACAAGGAGTTATTACATGAAGCGTCGTCAAATTCTCGCAGCTGCGGGTGTAGGCCTTGCAGCAACCGCATTGGCCGGTTGCAACAAAGAGGCTGAAACTGCCGCCAAGCCCGAAGAAGGTGCGAGTAGCGAGACTTTCAACTGGAAGATGGTTACCTCCTGGCCGAAGAATTTTCCGGGCGTAGGCGTGGGTGCCGAACGCTTCGCCACGCTGGTCGAGCAAATGAGTAACGGCCGCCTGAAGGTCAAGGTGTACGCCGCCGGCGAGCTGGTGCCGGCACTGGAAGTGTTCGATGCGGTTTCCCGCGGCACCGCCGAGATGGGCCATGGTGCGCCTTATTACTGGAAAGGCAAGGTGCCTGCCGCGCAGTTCTTCTGTGCTTCGCCATTCGGCCCCAACGCCCAGGAAATGAACGCCTGGCTGCACAAGGGTGGCGGCATCGAGCTGTGGGAAGAGGTCTACAAGCCCTTCGGCGTGCTGCCGATGGCCTGTGGCAACACGGGCGTGCAGACCGCCGGCTGGTTCAACAAGGAAATCAACAGCGTCGAGGATTTCCAGGGGCTGAAGATGCGTACCCCGGGCCTGGGCGGCGAAGTGCTGACCAAGATGGGCGGCACCGTGGTCAATATGCCGGCTGGCGAGATCTTCACCGCCATGCAGACCGGCGCCATCGACGCCACCGAATGGATCGGCCCGTACAACGACCAGGCCCTGGGCCTGCACAAGGCGGCCAAGTACTACTACACCCCGGGCTGGCAGGAGCCGAGCGTGCTGTTCGAGCTGGACATCAACATCAAGGCCTGGGAAACCCTGCCGGCCGACCTGCAAGCCATCGTCCGTGCCGCGGCGCGCGATGTGAACGGCGACATGCTCGACGATTACAACGCCAAGAACATGGAGGCCCTGGAGCAACTCAAGGGTGAAGGCGTGGACGTACGCCGCCTGCCGGACGAGGTGCTGGCCAAACTCAAGGAAGTGGCCGCCGAAGTGGTCGATGCCAGCGCCGCAGCCGACCCGGTGGCGAGCAAGGTCTGGGAGCAGCAGAAGGCCTATCTGCAGCGTCTGTACGACTATGCCGAGTTCAACGAGAAGGACATCTACAACATTCGCAGCTGATTTACCGCGCGCGGAAAACGCCGGCTCTCGAGCCGGCGTTTGCGTATCTGCGCTTCGGGTTTTGCGCGTCCAATGTGCCGGACCGCGAAGACCATAGGATGGATGACAACCCATCGCCGCGCTTGATGGATTATCACCCGTCCACGGTCTTGATCCTTGAGTGCCTCCAATTAGCTATGCGACAGCTTGGCGTCCAAGGCCAAGCGTTCCCTCCTACGATGCATCGCTGGCTGGCATCGCCGTCCGACAAGACAGGACGGTGCCAGTGCAAACCAACTGGTCGTTTCTGTTCAACAGCTAGTCGCTATAGTTCGTTTTTTGCCCAACAGCGCTGCGTAGTCTGGCCACATCGGGCGCAGTGAAGGCCGCGAGGCTGTTAAGCCCTCACGAGGGCGCTCGATAGTTGCACAACCTCTGAATACGGAGGGAGCCGTCAGGCTCCATCACAATAATCAAATCAACCGTAAGGCTGGGAGCATCCATGAATCGTCTCAACGCACTCGCCGCTGGCTGTTTACTCACGCTGTGCAGTTCCACCCTGCTGGCCGCCGAAGACGCCAGTTGCCAGAAGGTCCGTATCGGCGTGGTCGGCTGGACCGACGTGGTCGCCACCACCGCGGTCGCCGCCGAACTGCTCGAGGGCCTGGGCTATTCGACCACCCAGACCCAAGCGTCGCAGCAGATCATCTTCGCCGGTATCCAGAAGCAGCAGATCGACGTGTTCCTCGGCTACTGGAAGCCGATCATGGACGACAACATCAAGCCCTTCCTGGCCAAGGGCGCGGTGCGGGTGGCGCCCGAACCCTCGCTGAACGATGCCATCGCGGTGCTCGCGGTGCCGACTTACAGCGCCGAAGCGGGGCTGAAAACCTTCGCCGACATCGCCCGCTTCAAGGAGCAACTGGACGGCAAGATCTACGGCATCGAAGCCGGCTCCGGGGCCAATACCGCGCTCAAGAAGATGATCGACAGCAACCAGTTCGGCCTCGGCGGCTTCACGCTGATCGAGTCCAGCGAGGCGGCCATGCTCACCGCGGTCAGCCGTGCGGTGAAGAACAACAAGCCGGTGGTGTTCTTCGGCTGGAAGCCGCACCCGATGAATATCCAGATGCCGATCACTTACCTGACCGGCAGCGAGGATTTGTTCGGCCCCAACGACGGTGCCGCTACCGTCTCCACCGTCACTGCGCCGGATTATGCCCAGCGCTGCCCGAACGCCGATCGCCTGCTCACCGGCCTGCGTTTCACCA
Source organism: Pseudomonas sp. (assembly GCA_030699825.1). Classification (GTDB taxonomy): domain Bacteria; phylum Pseudomonadota; class Gammaproteobacteria; order Pseudomonadales; family Pseudomonadaceae; genus Aquipseudomonas. The sequence continues at coordinate 12,981 of JAUYKV010000040.1, forward strand.
GCGCCCAGGAAGCCGAGCTGATGCAGCCGATCATGGCGCGCGAGGCGCCGGATAAGGTCGCTCGTGCCTGGCTCAAGGCCAACCTCGAGGTGGTCCAGGGCTGGCTGGTCGGGGTCACCACTTTTGACGGCAGCGTTAGCGCCGCCGCGGCCATCGCCGCGCTCAAGTAAGTTTTGCCCATACGCCTGCGCGGTTCGCCGCGCAGGGCCTGCGTTCGCCTGAACCAAGGAACCCCAATCGTGAACTACGAAGTCATCGTCACCTGTGCGGTTACCGGCGCCGGCGATACCGTCGGCAAGCACCCGGCCATTCCCGTCACCCCGAAAGAGATCGCCGCCGCTGCCATCGAGGCGGCCAAGGCCGGTGCCACCGTCGCCCACTGCCATGTGCGCGACCCGCAGACCGGCAAGCCGAGCCGCAATGTGGCGCTGTACCGCGAGCTGGTCGAGCGTATCCGCGAGAGCGACACCGACGTGATCATCAACCTCACCGCCGGCATGGGCGGCGACCTGGAGATCGGCCGCGGCGAGCAGCCGCTGGAGTTCGGCGCCGGCACCGACCTGGTCGGCCCGCTGGAGCGGCTCAAGCACATCGAAGAGCTGCTGCCGGAAATCTGCACCCTGGACTGCGGCACCCTGAATTTCGGCGACGGCGATTTCATCTACGTATCCACCCCGGCGCAACTGCGTGCCGGCGCCAAACGCATCACCGAGCTGGGGGTCAAGGCCGAGCTGGAGATCTTCGATACCGGTCACCTGTGGTTCGCCAAGCAGATGCTCAAGGAAGGCCTGCTCGACGATCCGTTGTTCCAGATCTGCCTGGGCATCCCCTGGGGCGCGCCGGCCGATACCACCAGCATGAAAGCCATGGCCGACAACCTGCCGGCGGGCGCCACCTGGGCCGGCTTCGGCATCGGCCGCATGCAGATGCCGATGGTCGCCCAGGCCATGTTGCTCGGTGGCCACGTGCGGGTCGGCCTGGAAGACAACATCTGGCTGGACCGTGGCGTGTATGCCACTAACGCGCAACTGGTCGAGCGTGCGGTCGAGATCATCCAGCGCCTCGGCGGCCGCGCCCTGACCCCGGCCGAGGGCCGCGAAAAGATGAAGCTCAAAGGTCGCGGCTAAAGCGGATCGCCGTCCGGCCGCTCCCACAAGAGCAGCGCAAATCCGTGGGAGGAGCTTTAGCCGCGATTGATCTTGAAGGTGCTGAACGCATTGCGGCTGACACGGATCGCCGTCCGGCCGCTCCCACAAGAGCAGCGCAAATCCGTGGGAGGGGCTTTAGCCGCGATTGATCTTGAAGGTGCTGAACGCATTGCGGCTGAAGCGGATCGCCGCCCGGCCGCTCCCGCAAGAGCAGCGCAAATCCGTGGGAGGGGCTTTAGCCGCGATTGATCTTGAAGGCGCTGAAAGCTTTGCGGCTGACACGGATTGCCGTCCGGCCGCTCCCGCGGGATTCGATTTCCCGGATTGCATCCGGGCTATATATAACAGGAGCCGTCATGCCCTATATCACCAACATCAAAACCTTCGCCGCCCTCGGCACCGGCGTGATCGGCGCCGGCTGGGTCGCCCGCGCCCTGGCCCACGGCCTCGACGTGATCGCCTGGGACCCGGCCCCCGGCGCCGAGGCGGCGCTGCGCCAACGAATCGCCAATGCCTGGCCGGCACTGGAGAAACAAGGCCTGGCGCCTGGCGCCGCACCCGAGCGGCTGCGCTTCGTCGCCAGCATCGAGGAATGCGTAGAGAACGCCGACTTCATCCAGGAAAGCGCCCCGGAACGCCTCGAGCTCAAGTGTGAGCTGCATGCCAAAATCAGTGCCTCGGCGCGTCCCGATGTGCTGATCGGTTCGAGCACCTCGGGCCTGCTGCCCAGCGAGTTCTATGAAGGCGCCGTGCACCCCGAGCGCTGCGTGGTCGGTCACCCGTTCAACCCGGTCTACCTGCTACCGCTGGTGGAGGTGGTCGGCGGCCAGCGCACGGCGCCGGCGGCAGTGCAGGCGGCGATCCGGGTCTACGAGTCACTGGGCATGCGCCCGTTGCATGTGCGCAAGGAAGTGCCGGGGTTTATCGCCGACCGCCTGCTCGAAGCGCTGTGGCGCGAGGCGCTGCACCTGGTCAACGACGGCGTGGCGAGCACCGGCGAGATCGACGACGCAATCCGCTTCGGCGCCGGCCTGCGCTGGTCGTTCATGGGCAGCTTCCTGACCTACACTCTGGCCGGCGGCGATGCCGGCATGCGCCACTTCATGGCCCAGTTCGGCCCGGCCCTGCAACTGCCCTGGACCTACCTGAAAGCACCGGAGCTGAGCGAAACCCTGATCGACCAGGTGGTCGAGGGCACCAGCGCGCAACTGGGCGAGCGCAGCATCGCCGAGCTGGAGCGCTACCGTGACGACTGCCTGCTCGCCGTGCTCGGTGCGATCAAACAGACCAAGGCGCGGCATGGCTTCGCCTTCGCCGAGTGAGCCCGCACTTTTTGTAGGAGTGGCTTTAGCCGCGAATGGGGCCCGCGAGCACAAAAGCTTCGCGGCTAAAGCGGAACGCCGCCCGGCCGCTCCCACAATGACTCCTACTTCGCAAACCAAGGGAACCCCCACCATGCTCACCCCCTACCGCACCGCCATCCAACCCGAGTGGGTCGACTACAACGGCCACCTGCGCGATGCCTTCTACCTGCTGATCTTCAGCTATGCCACCGACGCGCTGATGGATCAGCTCGGCCTCGACGAGGCCGGGCGGGCGCGCACGGGTCACACCCTGTACACCCTGGAGTGCCACCTCAACTACCTGGCCGAGGTCAAGCTCGGCGCCGAGATCGAGGTGCGTACCCAACTGTTGGCGCATGACCGCAAGCGCCTGCATATCCACCACGGCCTCTATTACCCGAACGACGACCAGTTGCTGGCGGCCAGCGAGCAGATGCTGATGAACATCGACAGTCGGGCCGCGTGTTCGGCGCCGTTCGACGAGCAGGTGCTGGCGCAAATATTGGCGCTGGGCGAAGCGCAGCGCGAGCTGCCGCGGCCCGTGCATGTCGGCCGGATTATCGGCTTGCCTGCCTCGACAGCTAAAACGCGCGCATAAAAAAGGGAGCCACAAGGCTCCCGAAAGACTGGGCCGCCCACACGCGGGGGCGGCCCAGGTTAGGCATTGGTTTCAGGCGGCGCTGAACAGCTTGTGCGGGTCGATGACGAATTTCTTCGGCACCCCTGCATCGAACTCGTGGTAACCCTTGGGCGCGTCATCCAGGCTGATGACCTGTACGCCTACCACGTCGGCGATGTTGATCCGGTCCCACATGATCGCCTGCATCAGCTGGCGGTTGTACTTCATCACCGGGGTCTGGCCGGTGTGGAAGCTGTGCGACTTGGCCCAGCCGAGGCCGAAGCGAATGCTCAGGGCACCCTTCTTCGCGGCGGCATCGACTGCGCCCGGGTCTTCGGTGACGTACAGGCCGGGAATACCGATCTTGCCGGCGACCCGCACCACACCCATCAACGAGTTGAGCACGGTGGCCGGGGCTTCGTGTTGCACGCCATCATGGCCATGACCACGGGCCTCGAAGCCCACCGCATCGATGGCGCAGTCGACTTCCGGCTCGCCGAGCAGGGCGGCGATCTGTTCGTGCAGCGGGATGTCCAGCGACAGGTCGGCGATCTCGAAGCCCTGCGCCTTGGCATGCACCAGGCGCACCGGGTTGACGTCGCCGACGATCACCACCGCGGCACCGAGCAGGCGCGCCGAAGCCGCAGCCGCCAGGCCGACCGGACCGGCGCCGGCGATATACACGCTGCTGCCCGGGCCCACGCCGGCGGTGACCGCGCCGTGGTAGCCGGTCGGCAGAATGTCGGACAGGCAGGTCAGGTCGCGAATCTTCTCCATCGCCCGGTCGCGGTCCGGCAGCTTGAGCAGGTTGAAGTCGGCGTAGGGCACCATGGCGTATTCCGCCTGGCCGCCGGTCCAGTCGCCCATGTCGACGTAGCCGTAGGCGCCGCCGGGACGCGCCGGGTTGACCGACAGGCAGACCCCGGTGTGTTGTTCCTTGCACGAGCGGCAGCGGCCGCAGGCGACATTGAACGGCACCGAGACCAAGTCGCCGATCTGCAGGTTCTCGACGTCGCGACCCTTCTCGATCACTTCGCCGGTGATTTCATGGCCCAGTACCAGGCCGGTTTGCGCGGTGGTACGGCCGCGCACCATGTGCTGGTCGGAGCCGCAGATGTTGGTGGAAACCACGCGCAGGATCACGCCGTGTTCGATCTTCTTGCCGCGCGGATCCTGCATTTTCGGATAGTCGATTTTCTGTACTTCGACTTTGCCTGCGCCGAGATAGACGACGCCACGATTACCGGACATTGGATGTTCTCCTTTGTTGTTGTGAGTACAAAGGCGCGACCTGCGGCCACGCGGCCTTGTAGTGGAGCTTGGATCTGTTGCTGGAGAGACCACAGCAAGGCAGTGCGGTAAAACCTCTCCGGCTTTGCGTTGGCGATGGGTTAGGCCGCTGAGCGGCTAACCCATCCTCCGAACTAAGCGTGCAGCACCACGGTGCGGTTGGCATTGAGGAACACCCGTCGCTCGAGGTGGTAGGCAATTGCCTTGGCCAGGGTCTGGCACTCGATGTCGCGACCTCTGGCGACCAGATCCTCGGGGTAGTGGGCGTGGTCCACCGACTCCACGCCCTGGGCTATGATCGGCCCTTCGTCGAGGTCGTTGTTGATGTAGTGGGCGGTGGCACCGACCAGCTTGACCCCCTTCTGGTAGGCCTGGTGATAGGGTTTGGCGCCCTTGAAACCGGGCAGCAGCGAGTGATGGATGTTGATCGCCCAGCCATCGAGCTTGCGACACAGCTCCGGCGAGAGCACCTGCATGTAGCGGGCGAGTACCACCAGCTCGGCGCCGCTGTTCTCGATCACCTGCATGACCTGGCGTTCCTGCGCCGACTTGTCGTTGGGGTCGAGAGGGAAGTGGTGGTAGGGGATATCGTGCCAGCGCGCCAGCGGCTCCAGATCCGGGTGGTTGGAGACTACCGCCACTACGTCCATGGCCAGGTGACCGATGCGCTGGCGATAGAGCAGGTCGTTGAGGCAATGGTCGGCCTTGCTCACCATCAGTACCACCTTGGCCCGGTAGCCCGGCGGGGTCAGTTCGGTGTGCATGGCGAAGGGCGCCAGGCGCTCGGCCAGGCCGGCACGAAAGACCGGCTCGTCGAAGCCATCTGGCTGGCGGAATTCCACACGGATGAAGAAACGCGAGGACAGCCGGTCATCGAACGAGTGGTGCTCGGTGACGTAGCAGCGCTGCTCGAACAGGAAGCGCGTCACTGCGTCCACGGTGCCGAGCACGCTCGGGCAGTGGGCGGTGAGGATCCAGGTGTCGGGGGTGCGGCTCATAATAAACTCCGGTGGCTTCTACCCTTTTCGCTCGGGAAAAGGAGCTGTCCGAGAACACCTGTGGGAGGGGCCTTGGCCGCGAAAGGCTTCGCGGACAAGTCAGCTCCCACAGAAGACCACTGCAGCCATCAGGCCTTGATCGCCAACCCATATTCGGCGCTGGCATCCTGCAGCCACAGCCAGATGTAGTCGGCGAAGCTGCGCCGTACGATCAGTTCCCAGGTGTCTTCGCCGGTGTGGCGGATCACCAGTTGCGACTTGGCGAACATGGTGCCGACCGCCTTGCCCACTGGGAAGTTGCTCGGGTGCACGTCATAGATGCTCGACTTCATCAGCATCTCGCGCACTTTCGGCCCGCTCAGCTCGACCAGGGTCTGGCCGCCGCTGACATTCACCACCGCAATGTGTTGACCCTCCAGTTCGGCGCGCAATTTCTGCTCGACGGCGAACTCGCTGCCGCTGGGCACGATCAGCAGCCATTCGTCCGGGCCCAGCCATTGCAAGGAGGTGGCGCCATTGGCCACCAGGGTCAGCGCCACCGGCAGCTCCAGGCCGAGAGCCTTGTATACGCCGCCGGCGAAGTTGCTGTCACTGGCGTCGCCACGCAGGGTCAAATGGCCGAGCAGTTTCTTTTCGCGCAGGGTCACCCCGGCCTTGCCGCCCTTGCTCAGCGAGCCTTTGCGTGCCAGCTCGTCGAGGCCGGCGTGAAACAGTGGCGACTCGGCCTGGCCGGTAACGGGACGTTGTTTGTAGACGTTGACGTTAGACATTCTGGCGATCCCCCTTCGGGTCATAGAACACGGGGCTGACGATTTCGGCTTCGATCACGCTGCCATCCACCAGCGGGGCGAACACTCGCTCGCCGATGCGCTTGAGGCCGCCCTTGACCAGGGCCATGGCGAGCGAATAGTTCAGCGCCGAACTCATGTAGCTGGAGGTGACGTGGCCGACCATGGTCATCGGAATGGCCTGCTTGGGGTCGAACACCAGTTGCGCGCCCTCCGGCAGCACCTTGCTCGGGTCGAGCGGTTTCAGCCCCACCAGCTGCTTGCGCTCTGCCTTGAGGCAGTCCTCGCGATTCATGCCGCGCCAGCCGATCCAGGAGAAGGGTTTGCTGCGACCGACGCACCAGCCCATGCCGAGGTCGTCCGGGGTCACCGAGCCGTCGGTGTCCTGGCCGACGATGATGAAGCCCTTCTCGGCGCGCAGCACGTGCATGGTCTCGGTGCCGTAGGGGGTCAGACCGTGTTTCTTGCCGGCAGCGATGAGCTTTTCCCAAACAGCCAGGGCGTAGTCGGCCTGGATGTTGACTTCGTAGCTCAGCTCACCGGTGAAGGAGATGCGGAATACCCGCGCCGGCACGCCGCCAACCTGACCTTCCTTCCAGGTCATGAACGGGAAGGTGTCCTTGTCCAGGTCGATGTCAGTGACCTCGGCCAGCAGCTTGCGGCTGTTGGGGCCGGACAGGGTCATGGTCGCCCAGTGGTCGGTGACCGAGGTGAAGTACACCTTGAGCTCCGGCCATTCGGTCTGGTGGTAGATCTCCAGCCATTCCAGCACCCGCGCGGCGCCGCCGGTGGTAGTGGTCATGAGGAAGTGGTTGTCGGCCAGACAGGCAGTCACGCCGTCGTCGAAGACCATGCCGTCTTCCTTGCACATCAGGCCGTAGCGGGCCTTGCCCACATCCAGCTTGGTCCAGGCGTTGGTGTAGACGCGGTTGAGAAATTCGCGCGCGTCCGGGCCCTGGATGTCGATCTTGCCCAGGGTCGAGGCGTCGAGGATGCCCACCGCGTTGCGCACCGCCAGGCACTCGCGGGCCACGGCGGCGTGCAGGTCTTCACCGTTTTTCGGGAAGTACCAGGGGCGCTTCCACTGGCCGACGTCCTCGAACTCGGCACCGTTCTGCAGGTGCCAGGCGTGCATGGCGGTGTAGCGCTTGGCGTCGAACAGCGGCCCGCAGTTGCGTCCGGCGAGGGCGCCGAAGGTCACCGGGGTGTAGTTCGGGCGGAACATGGTGGTGCCCATCTCGGGGATGCTGATGCCCAGCGAACGGGCGGCGATGGCCAGACCGTTGATGTTGCCCAGCTTGCCCTGGTCGGTGCCGAAGCCCAGCGCGGTGTAGCGCTTGACATGCTCGACCGACTCGAAGCCCTCGCGGGTGGCCAGCTCGATGCCGGCCGCGGTGACGTCGTTCTGCAGGTCGACGAACTGCTTGGGCGCACGCGCCGTGGACTTGTCGTGGGGCACCTGGAACAGCGCGACGGCCGGTTCCTCGTGGCGCTTTTCGACTTTTGGCAGGCTGCCTGTGACTGGCTTGAATCCCGCTTCGACCGCAGCTTTCGCGCCGGCCTCGAAGCCGTCCGCCAGGCCGTCACCGAGGGTGAATACGCCGTTTACTGCACCGGCGCACAGGCGCTTCTGCAGCCCTTCGCCGGGAACGAAAGCGAGGATGTCTTCCTGCCAGGTCGGCTTGCCGCCCAGGTGCGAGGCCAAGTGCACTACCGGGCTGTAGCCGCCAGAGCTGACGATCAGGTCGCAGTCGATCACTTCGCCAGGGCTGACGACCTTGTGACTTTTCAGATCGATGGCGCAGATACGCGCCGCGTTGACCCGTTTGCTGCCGCGCGCCTCGACCACTGCACTGCCGGTGAGGATGCGCACGCCGCGCTTGCGCGCTTCTTCAACCCAGGCGCCGCGCGGATTGGTCCGAGCATCGGCTACCGCGACCACTTGCTGGCCGGCGTCGAGCCAGTCGAGGACCACGCGGTAGGCATAGTCGTTGGTGGTCGACAGCACCAGCTGGCGGCCCGGCGCCACGCCGTAGCGACGCACATAGGTAGAGACGGCGTCGGCGAGCATGTTGCCCGGCACGTCGTTGTTGGCATACACCAGCGGCCGTTCGTGGGCACCGGTGGCCAATATCACACGCTTGGCGCGCACGCGGTGCATGCGCTGGCGGACCTGCCCCATGGGCGCGACTTCGCCGAGGTGATCGGTAAGGCGCTGGTGAATGGTGAGGAAGTTGTGGTCGTGGTAGCCGTTCACTGTGGCGCGCGGCAACAGGGTGACTTCCGCCATCTTCTCCAGCTCGGCGATGGCTTTGGCCGCCCAGTCGCTGGCCGGCTTACCGTCGAGGGTTTCGCGGGTGCTCAGCAGGCTGCCGCCGAACTCTTCCTGCTCGTCGGCGAGAATCACCCGCGCACCGCTACGTCCGGCGGCCAATGCGGCGGCCAGGCCGGCGGCGCCGCCACCGACCACCAGTACGTCGCAGTGCTGGTTCAGGTAGTCGTAGCTATCCGGGTCGTTTTCCTTGGGCGCGCGGCCGAGGCCTGCGGCCTTGCGGATGTACTTCTCGTAGGTCAGCCAGAGGTTCTGCGGGTACATGAAGGTCTTGTAGTAGAACCCCGGTGGCATCATCTGCCCGCCGACCTTGCCGAGAATGCCCATCAGGTCGGTGTTGACGCTCGGCCAGCCGCTCACACTGTTGGCCACCAGACCCGGGTACAGAGCCTGTTGGGTGGCGCGCACGTTGGGGATCTGCGCCGCTTCGGTGGAGCCGATCTGCAGCACGGCGTTGGGCTCTTCGGCACCGGCGGCGACGATGCCGCGCGGGCGCGAGTACTTGAAGCTGCGGCCGACCACGTCGACGCCGTTGGCCAGCAGGGCCGCGGCCAATGTGTCGCCGACATAGCCCTGGTAGGTCTGGCCGTTGAAGCTGAAGTTCAGCGGCTGGCTGCGATCGATGCGCCCGCCCTGGGAAAGACGATTGATCTGGCTCATGCCGTTACTCCTTGGGCGACGGCTTTCTTCGCGGCGACGCTGGCTTCAGTCACGCCGGGTTTTTCGCCGATCTTGTAGGTTTCGAGAATTTCGTAGGTCACCGTGTGACGGGTAACGTTGAAGTACTGGCGGCAGCCCGCGGCATGAATCCACAGCTCGTGGTGGATGCCGCGCGGATTGTCGCGGAAGAAGATGTAGTCGCCCCATTCCTCGTCGGTGCAGGCGTTCGGATCCAGCGGGCGCGGGATGTGAGCCTGGCCCTTGGCGTGGAATTCCTCTTCGGAGCGCAGCTCACCGCAGTGAGGGCAGAAAATATGCAGCATGGTCGGAACCTCCAGAAAACCATCCGCCCTCTCCCGCCGGGAGAGGGGGCCAAAATCAGTGTGCGACCCCGGCCGCGCCGTGTTCGTCGATCAATGAGCCGTTGTGGAAGCGCTCGATGGAGAACGCCTTGGCCAGCGGATGCATCTCGCCCTTGGCCAGGCTGGCGGCAAACACGTGACCCGAACCCGGGGTGGCCTTGAAGCCGCCGGTGCCCCAACCGCAGTTGAAGAACAGGTTCGGCACCGGGGTCTTGGCGATGATCGGGCAGGCGTCCGGCGTGGTATCGACGATGCCGCCCCACTGGCGGTTCATGCGTACCCGCGAGAGCACCGGGAACATCTCGACGATGGCTTGCAGGGTGTGCTCGATGGTCGGGTAGGAGCCGCGCTGGCCGTAACCGTTGTAGCCGTCGATGCCGGCACCGATGACCAGGTCACCCTTGTCCGACTGGCTGATGTAGCCATGCACCTGGTTGGACATGATCACGCTGTCGATGATCGGCTTGATCGGCTCGGACACCAGCGCCTGCAGCGGGTGCGATTCCAGCGGCAGGCGGAAGCCGGCGAGCTTGGCCATGTGCCCGGAGTTACCGGCGGTGACCACGCCGACGCGCTTGCCGCCGATAAAGCCCTTATTGGTTTCCACGCCGATGCACACGCCGTTTTCCTTGCGGAAACCGATGACTTCGGTCTGCTGGATCAGGTCGACGCCGAGGGCATCGGCGGCGCGCGCGTAGCCCCAGGCCACGGCATCGTGACGGGCCACGCCGCCACGGCGTTGCAGGGAGGCGCCCATTACCGGGTAGCGGGTGTTCTTGCTGCAATCGAGGTAGGGAATCAGTTCCTCGACCTGTTTGGCGTTCAGCACTTCGCCGTCGATGCCGTTGAGCCGGTTGGCGCTGACCCGGCGCTCGATGTCACGCATGTCCTGCAGGGTGTGGCCGAGGTTGAACACGCCGCGCTGGGAAAACATCACGTTGTAGTTGAGGTCCTGGGACAGGCCTTCCCACAGTTTCATCGCGTGCTCGTAAAGGTGCGCCGACTCGTCCCACAGGTAGTTGGAACGCACGATGGTGGTGTTGCGCGCGGTGTTGCCGCCGCCCAGCCAGCCCTTTTCGATCACCGCGACGTTCTTCACGCCGAATTCCTTGGCCAGGTAATAGGCCGTGGCGAGGCCGTGGCCGCCACCGCCGACGATGATCACGTCGTACACCGGCTTGGGCGTCGGCGTGCGCCACATGCGCTGCCAGTTCTCGTGGTGGCTGAAAGAGTGCTTGAGCAGGCCGAAGCCGGAATAACGTTGCATCAGTGGGTACTCCTGATACGTAAAAACTTAACCGTGGATTGCCTGTCCAGCCATTGTAGGCTGGGCCTTGGCCCACCATCGGCGTTACCGGTGCTGCGGTGGGCCAAGGCCCACCCTACGGGGCACGGGCATGGCACCTGCGTTCAGCGATAAACCGGATAGTCGGCACACAGCCCGGCGGCCAGGGTCGCCACCTGAGCCTCGACATCGGCATCGCCGAGGTGGTCGAGGATGTCGCAGATCCAGCCGGCCAGATCGATGCTCTGGGCTTCCTTGAAGCCGCGCGTGGTGATCGCAGGAGTGCCGATGCGCAGGCCCGAGGTGACGAACGGCGACTGCGGGTCATTCGGTACGGAGTTCTTGTTCACCGTGATACCGGCACGGCCGAGGGCGGCGTCGGCGTCTTTGCCGGTCAGGCCCTGACGGATCAGGCTGACCAGGAACAGGTGGTTATCGGTGCCGCCGGAGACCACGTCGAAGCCGCGCTCGATGAACACCTTGGCCATGGCCTGGGCGTTCTTGATCACCTGCGCCTGGTAGTCCTTGAAGCCGGGTTCCAATGCTTCCTTGAAGCACACCGCCTTGCCGGCGATCACGTGCATCAGCGGGCCGCCCTGGGCACCGGGGAACACCGCGGCGTTGAGCTTCTTCTCGATCTCGGGGTTGCTCTTGGCCAGGATCAGGCCGCCACGCGGGCCGCGCAGGGTCTTGTGGGTGGTGGTGGTGACCACGTCGGCGTAGGGCAGCGGGTTGGGGTACAGGCCGGCGGCGACCAGGCCGGCAACGTGGGCCATGTCGACAAACAGCAGCGCGCCGACCTTGTCAGCGATGGCGCGGAAACGCGGGAAATCCAGGGTCTTGGAGTAGGCGCTGAAGCCGGCAACGATCATCTTCGGTTTGTGTTCGACGGCCAGGCGCTCGACTTCGTCGTAATCGATCAGCCCGGTTGTGGTGTCGATGCCGTACTGCACGGCGTTGTACAGCTTGCCGGAGGAGCTGACCTTGGAACCGTGGGTCAGGTGACCGCCGTGAGCCAGACTCATGCCGAGGATGGTATCGCCGGCATTGATCAGGGCCAGGTACACGGCGCTGTTGGCCGAGGAGCCGGAATGCGGCTGGACGTTGGCGTAGTCGGCGCCGAACAGTTGCTTGGCGCGGTCGATGGCCAGCTGCTCGACCACATCGACGTGCTCGCAGCCGCCGTAGTAACGCTTGCCCGGGTAGCCCTCGGCGTACTTGTTGGTCAGGCCGCTGCCCTGGGCCTGCATGACCCGCTTGCTGGTGTAGTTTTCCGAGGCGATCAGCTCGATGTGATGCTCCTGACGGCGCTCCTCGGCATCCATGGCGCTGAGCAGTTCGTCGTCGTAGCCTTGAATCTGGTCTTGTTTGCTGAACATCGCTGATCTCCTGCGGCGCCACGTCGTGGCGCCTCTGTGTCGGATTCGGGGTCGGAATCGGGGGTGAGCCCTTGTGCAGCCGATGGTATGACTCGTCCCGGACCGCCAGATGCCTATGTACGCCACGGGAGGTTGCGTTTGCGACATGCGTGTTTGCGCCCGACCGCTGTCGGTAATACGGATACCTGCCGGCGGCCAGGTCAGAGCGGCTGCGGCCGTCAGCGCAGCCAGTATTCGCGCACAGCCGCGAGCAGCAGAAAGTGCCCGGGATAGAACAGGTAGGCCCAGCGGCGTACCGGCGCAACCTGGATTTGCAGCGGCTGACGCAGCAGCCAGAGACCGAACAGCGGGGCCAGAGCGCAGCTGAGAATCACCGCCCAGGCAAAGGGCTCGCCGCGCGCCGCGTCGACATAGAAGGGCGGCCAGTAATTGGCGAGCAGGCTCAGCAGCAGTGGCCAGATCCAGGCCGGATGGGGACGCTTCAATGCATAGACGAACGCCGCCGGCAGCAGGGCCCCGGCGACGCCGAACATCAGCCAGGGATGGCCAGCCACGGCCAGCAGCAGGGCGCCGATGGCCAGCCAGCGCGCCTGGCCACTGGGCTGCTGAACACCGCTGGCGATCAGCAGACCGAGCACCAGGGTCGGCAGCACATTGAGCGATTGCGGCGCCTGTACCAGCAGGCGATACGGCCACTCGGAAAGCAGCGAGAACAGCAGCAACAGGCCGAGATAGCGCAACGGCACCGGCAGGCGCGGGCGCGCCGACGGCCGCACCAGGTTGGCGGCGATGGCCAGGCAGAACAGTGGAAAGGCCAGGCGACCGGGAATATAGAGGGCATACAGCGGCGGCCAGACATATCGCAGGTGATCGATCAGCATGCTCAGCAGCGCCAGCCACTTGAGCAGGTCCAGCGCGGCATCACGCGGACGGCTGGCCAAGGCTGGGGAAAAGGTCGGCATGGCGGCGCTCACAGGTCATCGGCTGGTGATCGACGTTAACCCAAGATCGCCGCCGCTGCCCATCCATCATCCCGCCAGCGGCGTGGCGGGCACCGCTGGCGCTGTGGCCAGCGGGTTTTCAGCACTTTTCAGCTGTTGTGAAAATATCGAGCGCCATAGCGCAACGTCAGCAGCGGGAGGTCGCAGTAGGCGCGAGTTTTTTCACCGCCTCTCAGCCCTGCAGCTTGGCGTTGCAGCTGCTGGAGGCGGTAATCAGGCGCTGCTGCAGCGCTGGGTCAGGTTGCGTCTGGCTTCGCATCGCTTCCAGCTCCGCTTCGCTGAACTCTTGGCTGACCTGGTCGGCCGCGCATTCGCAGAAGGCCTGTAGCTGTTCCTCGCTGTGGCTGGATTGGGCGCCGGCCACGCACTCGTTGACGAACTCGGTTTTGGCGCCCGCCGGCCATTCGGCGGCAGTGGCGGGCAGGGCAAAGGCCAGGGGAAGGGCAAGCGCAATCAGGTGGCGGTAGTTCATGATGGACTCCTGTTAGGGTCAATTACGTCGGCAAGCGCTGCCGGGACCCTAGTTGTGAGGCCGTGTGCTGCCGTGAGTTCCTTTTCATTTGCCTGCGGTTGCCGGCCAGTTGTTCGGCGGGCCGGACTGCGCCTGGAATTAACAAGATGTCGCCACAGCGTGCTACCTGCAGCAGGCTGCGAGGGTAAAGTAACGCCATGCGTCGATGATCCAACAACAAGGAACGAGCAATGTCCGATTCATCGCAACAGTTCGCCAGCGACAACTATTCCGGCATCTGTCCGGAAGCCTGGGCCGCCATGGCCGAGGCCAATCACGGCCATGACCGCGCTTACGGCGACGATCAGTGGACGGCACGCGCAGCCGATCATTTCCGTGAACTGTTCGAAACCGATTGCGAAGTGTTCTTCGCCTTCAACGGCACCGCGGCCAATTCCCTGGCCCTGGCGGCGCTGTGCCAGAGCTACCACAGCGTGATCTGCTCGGACACCGCCCACGTCGAGACCGACGAATGTGGCGCCCCGGAGTTCTTCTCCAACGGCTCCAAGCTGTTGCTGGCGCAGACCGAAAGCGGCAAGCTGACGCCGGCGGCGATCCGCGAGATCGCCCTCAAACGCCAGGATATCCACTACCCGAAACCGCGGGTGGTGACCCTGACCCAGGCCACCGAGGTCGGTACGGTCTATCGCCCCGAAGAGATCCGCGCGATCAGCGCCACCTGCCGCGAGTTGGGCCTCCATCTGCACATGGACGGCGCGCGCTTCTCCAACGCCTGCGCCTTTCTTGGTTGTAGTCCGGCTGAGCTGACCTGGAAGGCTGGGGTCGATGTGCTTTGCTTCGGCGGCACCAAGAACGGCATGGCGGTGGGCGAGGCCATCCTGTTCTTCAACAAGGCGCTGGCCGAGGACTTTGACTACCGCTGCAAGCAGGCCGGTCAACTCGCCTCGAAGATGCGCTACCTGTCCGCGCCCTGGGTCGGCCTGCTGCAAAGCGACGCCTGGCTGAAATACGCCCGCCATGCCAACCAGTGCGCGCGCCTGCTCGCCGAGCTGGTCGACGACGTGCCGGGCGTCAGTCTGATGTTTCCGGTGGAGGCCAACGGCGTGTTCCTGCAGATGTCCGAAGCGGCCTTGGAAAACCTGCGCGCCAGGGGCTGGCGTTTCTACACCTTCATTGGGGCCGGCGGCGCGCGTTTCATGTGCTCCTGGGATACCGAAGAAGAGCGGGTGCGCGAACTGGCGGCGGATATTCGCATGACAATGACTGCGGGCTAGCGGAGTGAGCCTGTGACTGTCTGAGCCTGAGAGGGTGTGAAAAAACTCTCGCCTACTGCGGCCGCTTCAAACATCGGTAGTCCGCTCGGAGCGAAGGGCGGCCCGGGACGCCGGCCAATCGTAGCGCAGCGACAACCCGCCAGCTTTATGCCGCGCCGCTGAACCATGGTGCACTGCCTGCGGCGAGTGAGACCCTACGGATCGGCAAAAACGCCGGCTGCGGCATTGCGCTCGATTTTTTCACAACCTCTGAGTGCATCGAGTTCTGGCCGTCTGGCTGGCAGCGCATGCGCGAGCGCGTCAGGTACCTGAAAGATGCGGATGGACTGTGGTCTGAGGAGCTGCTTACCCCCTGATAGGCTCAGGGGGATCGTGAGGTGGGTAAGCGTCTTGGCGAAGCCGCATCGATCAATAGTCGATGACCACGTCGCCCTGCGGCACGCTGCAGCAAGAGAGGATATAGCCTTCCGCGACGTCCTCGTCGGTAATCCCGCCGTTATGCTCCATGGTCACCTCGCCAGCGGTCTTCATCACCTTGCAGGTGCCGCAGATGCCCATACCGCAAGCCTTGGGAATATGCAGGCCGAGTTTGGCCGCCGCGGCATGCACAGTCTCGCCCGGATCGACGCGAATGCTCTTGCCCGTGGCGACGAATGCCACCTGATGCTGGTCGGCGACGGGCACCGGCTCGGCGTCGGCGGCTTCCGCAGCCAGTTCCTTGACCTCGGCGCGGATCTCCGGTGGCGTCGCGCCGAAGGACTCCTCATGATAATGCTGCATGTCGAAGCCATTGCTTTCGAGCAGGTGCTTGACCGCGTGCATGTAGGGGGTGGGGCCGCAGCAGAAGACTTCCCGCTCGAGGAAGTCCGGGGCGATCAGCTCCAGCATCTTCTGATTGAGGTAGCCGCGGTAGCCGGCCCAGGCCTCGCCAAAGCCGTGCTTCTCGCAGATCACATGCAGGCTGAAGTTGTTGATCCGCGCGGCCATGTGCTCCAGTTCGCGGTGGAAGATGATGTCCTTGGGCGTGCGGGCGCTGTGCACGAAGACCATGTCGACGTTGGCGTTGGTGTCATAGAACCAGCGGGCCATGGACATCACCGGAGTAATGCCCACGCCGCCGCTGAGGAGTAGCACCTTGTCGGCCGGGAAATCGATGGCGTTGAACAGTCCGACCGGGCCGTGAACCGCCAACTCCTGACCTTCCTGCAGGTTGTCGTGCAGCCAGTTGGAGACCTTGCCGCCGGGCATCCGCTTGATCGAGATGGAGAAGCTGTAGGGCACCGATGGCGAGCTGGAAATGGTGTACGAGCGCATGACCGGCTGATCGTCGATTTCCAGTTCCAGGGTGACGAACTGGCCCGGTTTGAAGAAGAACAGCACCGGTTGTGCGGCCATGAAACAGAAGGTGCGAACGTCCCAGGTTTCCTGGATTACCTTGACGCAGCGCACCAGATGGCGGCCGTTGCTCCAGGTCTGGGTGGTGACGGGGTTGAGGAAGTCGTTCGACATGGTCGGTATCTCGCACGCAGCGGCCTGATGTTGGCCTATTGGGGTGAATTGTGCGCAACGCTTGGGGCGCTCATTTATCCGTGAGCGACATTGACATGCTTATCGCGACCTGCCGCCTGGCGGGTGGCTTGCCGCGTCGGGAACGGATGTGGCCATGTCGCCTATGGATAAGGTTTGCTCGGCGTCCATCGCCACACTCAGCTCCAGCCGAAGCAAATGGATAAGAGCGTCCGACTCTCTCGATCCCGCGTAAGAACCGCCATTCTGCAGGCGGCTTGCGGAGGGCCAGTCACGTCGGCTTTTGTAGCAACCGAAACAGCCACCTTTTTGCGGCGCTCGCATGGCGAGTCGCCATTGAGGAGTTACCGATGGACGTCACTTCCACTCTGAGTCTGGGCGACCCCCTGGAGTCGGCACGCAAGGCCACCGCCGAGATGCTGCAAAGCCGCGAGCGCGCCTTCTCGTTGCCGCAGCCGTTCTACAGCGATGAGCGTCTGTTCCAGATCGACATGCAGGAAATCTTCCATAAAGAATGGTTGAACGCCGGCATGACCTGCGAGATTCCTGTCAAGGGCAACTACCTGACCGTGCAGTTGGGCGACAACCCGATCATTATCATCCGCGGCGCTGAAGGCGCGGTGCATGCCTTCCACAACGTCTGCCGCCACCGCGGTTCGCGCCTGTGCGTCAGTGACAAGGGCAAGGTCGCCAAGTTGGTCTGCCCCTACCATCAGTGGACCTACGAGCTGGACGGCCGCCTGCTGTTCGCCGGCACCGAGATGGGTGAAGACTTCAAACTCAGCGACTACAACCTCAAGCCGGTGAACTGCAAGACTGCCGGCGGCTACATCTTCATCAGTCTGGCGGACAACCCGCCGCCGATCGATGATTTCCTTTCCACCCTGGCTCACTACATGGAGCCCTACGACATGGAGAACACCAAGGTCGCGGTGCAAAGCACTATGCGCGAGCAGGCCAACTGGAAGCTGGTGTTGGAGAACAACCGCGAGTGCTACCACTGCAATGGTGCGCACCCGGAACTGCTCAATAGCCTGCTGGAGTGGGACGACACCAGCGACCCGCGCGCTCCCCAGGCGTTCAAGGATCACGTGGCCCAGTGCGCGGCCGATTGGGAAGCCGAAAAGATCCCCTACCTGCATGCCGGTTTCGGTCTGCGCAACCGCATCGTACGCATGCCGCTGCTCAAGGGCACCGTGTCCATGACCATGGATGGCAAGCAAGGCAGCAAGAAGCTCATGGGGCGCATCAAGAACCCCAACCTGGGCTCAATGCGCATCCTGCACCTGCCGCACTCGTGGAACCACTGCATGGGCGACCACCTGATCAACTTCACTGTGTGGCCGATCAGCGCTCAGGAATCCATCGTTGTTACCAAGTGGCTGGTGCACAAGGACGCAGTGGAAGGCGTCGATTACGACGTGGCACGTCTGCGCCAGGTCTGGGATGCGACCAACGAGCAGGATCGTCGTTTGGGTGAAGAGAACCAGCGCGGTATCAACTCCACTGCTTACCAGCCGGGGCCGTACTCGAAGACCTACGAGTTTGGCGTAGTCAACTTCATCGACTGGTACAGCGAGCAGATGCTCAACAACCTCGGTGCCGCTCCGGCAGCCTACCTGCAGCAGGTCAACGACTGACTGCCACTGCTGGTGCGTTTCTGCAGACCGTCTGAAGTCGAATAGGCCGGACTGGTTGTTCTGCTGGCCTTGATATAGTGACTTTGGCGGTCGGTGCCTCCCGCGCTCAGCGCCGCCTGCCAGCCAGGCGGCGCTAGTACCTCCAGTGGGCCGGTCGCGTATTATCTTGTCTTCGCTTCTATATAGTAGGGCGAGCTCGGGCCTGTTAGGGTCATGGTCGCAACGGCGTTAGCCCGTAACAGGCTAAGGGGGCTGTGTAGATAGTTGGGGGAGGCGGTAAATAACTTCCAATAAAGCCTTGACGCAGTTTCTGCTGGGCCTATAATGCGCACCTCTTCCGGCGCAGGCCTCTCGGAAAACCTCTTGTAAAACAAGAAGTTAGCTTAAAAAGAGGGGTTGCAAAGCAGCGAAAGCTGTGTAGAATGTGCCG
>JAUYKV010000041.1 GCA_030699825.1 Pseudomonas sp.
GCCGCGCGCCACCGGCGAGCGTAACCAGCGCGAGGCCAGCCGCGGCAAACAGGGCGGGCGCACCCTGGAAATCCAGCGCCTGATCGGTCGCTCGCTGCGCGCCGCGCTGGACATGAGCAAGCTGGGCGAAAATACCCTGTACGTCGACTGCGACGTGATCCAGGCCGATGGCGGTACCCGTACCGCATCGATCACCGGTGCCATGGTGGCGCTGATCGATGCGCTGAAAGTGATCAAGAAGCGTGGCGGCCTGAAAGGCGGCGATCCGCTCAAGCAGATGATCGCCGCGGTGTCGGTCGGCATGTACCAGGGCGAGCCGGTGCTCGACCTGGATTACCTGGAAGACTCCGCCGCGGAAACCGACCTGAACGTGGTAATGACCAGTGCGGGCGGCTTTATCGAGGTGCAGGGCACCGCCGAAGGCGCGCCATTCCAACCGGCAGAATTGAACGCCATGTTGGCGCTGGCGCATAAAGGCGTGAGCGAATTGTTCGAGTTGCAGCAGGCGGCATTGGCCGATTGAGTGTTTGACGTTCTGCTAAGGAGGGTCACCATGGAACCGCAGGATCTTGTGCCAGCCCCCACTCCAGAGGCCCGACAGTGGGCGATGTTCTGCCACTATGCGGCGTTCTTCTGGTTTTTGATGCCGATGATCGGCAATGTAATCGGGCCCTTGATCGTCTGGCAGCTGAAGAAGGACCTCGACCCCTTCGTCAACGAGCAGGGCAAGGAGGCGCTGAACTTTCAGATCACCTTCAGTCTGGCCATGATCGTTTGCGGCATCCTGGCCTGGGTGGTGATCGGCTTCCCGCTGATGCTGCTGGTCAGCATCAGCGCGCTGGTGCTGACGATCATTGCCGGGATCAAGGCCAATGCCGGGGAGGCCTATCGCTACCCGATTTGCTGGCGCGTGGTGAAGTAGCGCTCTACCCGCAGAAACAACAAAGCCGGCGCGATGCCGGCTTTGTTGTTTCTGCGGATCGCGTTAGACGCTGAGAATCCAGTCGTAATCGACGATCAGCGGCGCATGCTGGGAGAAGCGTGGCTGGCGCGGCAGGCGCGCCGTGCGCACGCTGCGGCGCATGCCGGGGGTGAGCAGGTGATAGTCGAAGCGATAGCCCAGGTTGAGCAGTTCAGCCTGCTCGCTGTCCGGCCACCAACTGAACTGGTCGCCTTCGCGGCTGACTTCGCGCAGGGCATCGACATAGCCCATGCTGCCGATCACTTCATCCAGCCAGGCCCGTTCCGGCGCCAGGAAGCCCGGTGATTGCTGACAGTCGCGCCAGTTTTTCACGTCGATCTTCTGGTGCGCCACGTGCAGCGAGCCGCAATAGATGTACTCGCGGCGCTTGCGCCGCTGCTTGTCCAGGTAATGGGCGAAGTCGTCCATGAACTTGAATTTCTGATTCAAGCTCTCGTCGCCGTCCTGCCCGGAGGGCAGCAGCAAAGTGGCAATACTCACCTTGTCGAAATCGGCCTGCAGGTAGCGCCCATAGCGATCGGCCATTTCAAAGCCGAGACCGCTGATTACCGCCTTGGGTTGCAACCGCGAATACAGTGCCACGCCACCTTGGCCTGGTACTTCGGCATCGCAGGCATAGAAGAAGTAGCCATCCAGTTGGAAGGCCTGGTCATCCAGTTCAAAGGCGGAGGCGCGGGTGTCCTGCAGGCAGATGACGTCGGCATTCTGCGCTTGCAGCCAACTGAGCAAACCGCGCTCGACTGCAGCGTGAATACCATTCACGTTCACACTGATGATCCGCATAAATGGCCCCTAAAAACACGTGCGTGTATGATACCCGAGCTCGTCTCCAATAAGCTAAATTCCTAGCTAAATCCGTGCCGTCCGGGGCTTTTCATGCAAGCGTACCAGCGCGACTTCATTCGTTTTGCCATTGAGCGCGG
>JAUYKV010000058.1 GCA_030699825.1 Pseudomonas sp.
GCTTGGCGACCACGAACAGCTTGATCGCTTCGCCCGACTTCTCGTCCGGGATGCCGATGGCCGCGCACTGCAGCACGCCCGGCAGGGTCGCCAGCACGTCTTCCAGCTCGTTGGGGTAGACGTTGAAGCCGGACACCAGAATCATGTCCTTCTTGCGGTCGACGATACGCATGTAACCGTCTTCCTGGATCACCGCGATGTCGCCGGTCTTCAGCCAGCCATCGGCGTCGAGGATTTCGTCGGTGGCGTCCTGGCGTTGCCAATAGCCCTTCATCACCTGCGGGCCCTTGACGCACAACTCGCCGATCGCGCCGAGCGGCAACTCGTTACCCTCGTCGTCGATGACCTTGCACTGGGTCGAGGGCACCGGGATGCCGATGGTGCCCAACTGGATGTTCTGAACCGGGTTGACCGAGGCCACCGGGCTGGTTTCGGTCATGCCGAAGCCTTCGCAAATGGGGCTGCCGGTGATCTGGGTCCAGCGCTCGGCAGTGGCCAATTGCAGGGCCATGCCGCCGGACAGGGTGATTTTCAGCGACGAGAAGTCGAGCTTCTGGAAATCTTCGTTATGGCACAGGGCAACGAACAGCGTATTGAGGCCGACGAAACCGCTGAACTTGTAGCGAGCCAGGTCCTTGACCATGCCCGGCAGGTCGCGCGGGTTGGTGATCAGCACGTTGTGGTTGCCGATCAGCATCATGGCCATGCAATGAAAGGTGAACGCATAGATGTGATAGAGCGGCAGCGGCGCAATCACGATTTCGCTGCCTTCATTCATGTTCGATGCCATCATCGCCCGGGCCTGCAGCATGTTCGCCACCAGATTGCGGTGGGTCAGCATCGCGCCCTTGGCCACCCCGGTGGTGCCTCCGGTGTACTGCAGCACGGCGATCTCGCTGCTGGCAGGGTTGACGTCCCTGACCGGCTTGCCGCGGCCTTTGCTCAGGGCGTCGGTGAACTTGACGGCGTGCGGCAGGTTGTAGGCCGGCACCATCTTCTTCACGTACTTGACCAGGCTGTTGACCAGCAGACGCTTGAGCGGCGGCAACATGTCGCCGACTTCAGTGATGATGACCGTCTTGATCCCGGTCTGGGGCAGCACTTGCTCGGCCAGGTGAGCCATGTTGGCCAGGCTGACCAGGGCCTTGGCGCCGGAGTCGTTGAATTGGTGCTGCAGTTCCCGCGCGGTGTACAACGGGTTGGTGTTGACCACCACCAGCCCGGCGCGCAGGGCGCCAAATACGGCGACCGGGTATTGCAGGACGTTGGGCAGTTGCACGGCGATGCGGTCGCCGGGCTGCAGGTCGGTGTGCTGTTGCAGGTAGGCGGCGAAAGCACCGGACAGCTCATACAGCTCGCCGTAGGTGATGGTCTTGCCGAGGTTGCTGAAGGCCGGCTTGTCGGCGAAACGCTGGCAGGACTGTTTCAGTACCGCCTGGATATTCGGGTACTGGTCGGGATCGATTTCGGCAGCAATCCCAACGGGATACTTGTCCTTCCAAAAGTTTTCGTTCAAGGAAGCCCACTCCTAAGCAACAGCTGATCTTCACCGCGCGGAGGCGGTTGTTTATTGTGTGTTTGCCCACTTTTCGGCGTGAAAAACGGCCAAAAAGCGGGCCGAGAGTAGCAGCTTTGCCCGGGAGCGCCTAGCACCAAACACTGCCTACCTAGTATCAAGAGTGACTAAATATTTAACAATGGTCATTTTTAGAGCGCATTAACTGAGCCTTCCGAGCGCCTACCGGACAAGGCGTGCGGCATCTGGGCCGCAGCGCCGATCCAAGTGCAGACCCAGGTTTATAAGTCATTTTATTGCCGATCACCTGACTGTAGCCAGGCGGCGCGCCGTACCCCGCGCGACGTCGCCAGCTGTGTGCCCAGACTGGAGCCTGGGCACAAGCATCGCGGCCAAGGCCCCTCCTACAGTAGGTGTGCTGCCCTGTAGTCCGGATGAAATCCGGGGGGTTCGGTGAAGTAGCTGGAGATCGGCCCCGGATTGCATCCGGACTACGGCACTGCCTGCCCCGGTCTAGGCGATATCGCGCAACTCGCGACGAAGGATCTTGCCCACCGGGGTCATCGGCAGGGAGTCGCGGAAGACGATGTGCTTGGGCACCTTGTAGCCGGTGAAGTTTTCCTTGCAGTAGGCCTTGAGCGCCTCGGCACTGAGGCTGCCATCACGGGCGACGACGAACAACTTGACCGCCTCGCCGGACTTCTCGTCGGGTACGCCGATGGCCGCGCAACTGGCGACTTGCGGATGGCCCATGACCACGTCCTCGATTTCGTTGGGGTACACGTTGAAGCCGGAGACGATGATCATGTCCTTCTTGCGGTCGACGATACGCACGAAGCCGTCCGGGTCGATCACCGCGATATCGCCGGTCTTGAACCAGCCCTCGGCGTCCAGCACCTCGTTGGTGGCTTCGTCGCGCTGCCAGTAGCCCTTCATCACCTGCGGGCCCTTGATGCACAGCTCGCCGCGCTCGCCCAGATCCAGCGTGTTGCCATCGTCATCGATGACCTTGAACGCCGTACCCGGCACCGGAATGCCCACGGTACCCAGGCGCGCCTGGTCGCCGTAGGGATTGGTGCTGGCCACCGGAGCGGTCTCGGTGAGGCCGTAGCCCTCCACTACCGGGCAGCCGGTGATGGCCTGCCAGCGTTCGGCGGTGGCCTTGACCAGGGCGGTGCCGCCGGAGTTGGTGACCTTGAGCCTGGAGAAATCCAGGTTGTTGAATTCGGGATGATCCATCAGCGCGACGAACAGGGTGTTGAGCCCCAGCAGCGCGGAGAACTGCCACTTGCCCAGCTCCTTGATAAAACCCGAAATATCCCTCGGATTAGTGATCAGCACGTTGTGGTTGCCGTTGACCATCATGCACATGCAGTTCGCGGTGAAGGCATAGATATGGTAGAGCGGCAGTGGCGCAATCATGATTTCCTGGCCCTGCTTCATCAGCGGACTGCCATCCTCACCCAGCTGTGACAGGCAGGCATCGACCTGGAGCATATTGGCCACCAGATTACCGTGGGTCAGCATCGCGCCCTTGGCCACACCCGTGGTGCCGCCGGTGTACTGCAACACGGCGATATCGTCGTGGCCGACCTTGACCGGTTTGATCCCATGGCCATGACCCTGTTTGAGCACCGCCTTGAACGACAGCGCCTGGGGCAGGTGATAGTCAGGCACCAGCTTCTTGACCTTTTTCGCCACCGTATTGACCAGCCAGCCCTTGAGGCTCGGCTGCAGGTCGCCCAGCCTGGCTTCGATCAGGTAGTCGATCTCGCTATCCGGCAGCACGTCCTGCACCAGCTTGCCGAACATGTTCAGGTAGACCAGGGCGCGTACCCCGGCGTCCTTGAACTGGTGGCGCATCTCGCGGGCGGTGTACAGCGGGTTGGTGTTGACCACGATCAGCCCGGCGCGCATGGCGCCGAACACGGCAATCGGGTATTGCAGGACGTTGGGCATCTGCACGGCGATACGCTCGCCAGGCTGCAGGTCGGTGTGCTTCTGCAGATAGGCGGCAAAGGCCGCTGACAGACGATCCAGCTCGGCGTAGGTCAGGGTCACGCCCATATTGCTGAAAGCCGGCCGGTCGGCGAATTTCTTGCACGAACGCTCGAACACCTCGATCACCGACTTGTAGGCACCCAGGTCGATATCGTTGGGCACGCCGGCCGGACGTTTGTCGCTCCAGAAATCAGGCTGCATTATTTTTATCCTCTTGCCCTGGAAGTATCTGCCCGGCTGAGCTCACCGTGGCATAAGGCGCTACGGCGGCCGCCAGGGGGTGAGCGGACGTTAGCAGTTCCGGTCCGTAGCGCAAATACTTGCGGGGCGTCATTGACAGCGTGAATCTTCTATCACGCCATTCGGCTGGGAAAAGTCTGCACGCAAGCTCTACAATGCCGCACTCTCGCAGGCCGAAGGATTCGCCATGCAGCACAACGCTTTCTGGCTCAATAGCAGCGACGCCGCACCGCTCTATGTGAACCGCTGGTTCGCCACACAGCCGCCGAAAGCAGTGCTGATGGTGGCCCATGGCATGGCCGAACACAGTGGACGCTATGCGCGCCTGGGCGCCGCCCTGGTCGCCGCGGGCTTCGAACTCTATGCCCACGACCAGCGCGGCCACGGCAGGACGGCCGAGCACGGTCGCCTCGGCCACTATGCCGACGCCAACGGCTGGAACCTGGTGGTGGGCGATCTGGCCTGCCTCAACCACCATATTCGCCAGCAGCACCCGCAGGCGCCGATCTTCCTGCTGGGCCACAGCATGGGCAGCTACATCGGCCAGGCCTACCTGATGCAACACAGCTGCAGCCTGCAGGGCGCAATCCTGTCCGGCTCCAACTACCAGCCGCTGGCGCTGTACCATGCGGCCAGGCTGGTTGCCCGCTTCGAGCGCTGGCGCCAGGGGCCGACCGGGCAAAGTGCCCTGATCGAGCTGATTTCCTTCGGCTCGTTCAACAAGGCCTTCAAGCCCAACCGCACCCGCTTCGACTGGCTGAGCCGCGACCCTGGCGCGGTGGATGCCTACATCAATGACCCGCTCTGCGGTTTGCGTTGCAGCAACCAGCTATGGCTCGACCTGCTCGGCGGCCTGCTGCAGATCACCCCGCCGCGCAACCTGGCGCAGATCGACTGCAAACTGCCGTTGCTGGTGATCGGCGGCGCCCGCGACCCGGTCAGCGACGGCAAGCGTCTGGCTGACCTGACCAATGCCCTGCGCGCGGCCGGCCACACCCAGGTGCAACTTAAGATTTATCCGGATGCTCGCCACGAGCTGCTCAATGAGAGTAACCGCGACGAAGTCACCGCAGACTTGATCGACTGGCTGGAACAGGCCCTGAGCCATCCCCGCCAGCTTCACCCACAGCCCCAGGAGACACACCCATGAGTCAAAGCCGCAACACGCCTTACGACGTTCTCGAAGTAGGCCAGACCGCCAGCTACAGCAAGACCGTCGAAGAGCGAGACATCCAGCTGTTCGCCGCCGTCTCCGGCGACCGCAACCCGGTGCACCTGGATGCCGAATACGCCGCCACCACCATGTTCAAGCAACGCATCGCCCACGGCATGTTCAGCGGCGCCTTGATCAGCGCAGCAGTGGCCTGCGAACTGCCCGGCCCTGGCACCATCTACCTGGGCCAGCAAATGCGCTTCACCGCGCCGGTAAAGCTCGGCGACACCCTCACCGTACGCCTGGAAATCCTCGAGAAGCTGCCGAAATTCCGCGTGCGCGTCGCCACTCGGGTGTTTAACCAGAATGACGAGCTGGTGGTCGACGGCGAGGCAGAAATCCTCGCCCCGCGTAAACAACAGACCGTGGAACTGGCCGAACTGCCGCCCATTACCATCGGTTGAGGTTTAGTGCGAAGGTAGTCCACCTCCGCAGATACCAGGCTGGATGTTGTGGTGGTCTGCAGCGGATCGCCGCCCGACCCAGCCTACGCCCACCCGCCCATACTGCCCTGGCCGCCTGCAGGCACAACCCTGCTTCGAGCCGCCCCCACTGTCTCACTGGAGAATTCCATGTCCCTGTCCATGTACCAGGCATCCGTGCCGGTGTTTATCCGCCAACTCGGCAACCTTTCGACCATCCTCGGCCTCGCCGCCAGCGATGCCGAGAGCCGCAAGATCGACCCCAGCGTATTGCTCAATGCCCGCCTGGCCCCCGACATGTTCCCGCTGAGCCGTCAGGTACAGGTCGCCTGCGACGGCGCCTCGGCCGGTACTGCATTACTGGCCGGTACCGATGCCCCCAGCTTCGCCGATGACGAAACCAGCTTCGCCGAGCTGCAGGCGCGCATCGCTCAGGTCCAGGCCTTCCTGCAAGGCATCGGCGCGGCGCAGCTAGACGGCAGCGGGGAGCGCACCGTGACCCTCTCGCGCCGCGGCAAGGACACCCACTTCCAGGGCCAGGCCTTCCTGCTCGATCACGTGCTGCCGAACTTCTATTTCCACGTCACCACCGCCTACTCCATTCTGCGCCACAACGGTGTGGCCATCGGCAAGCGTGACTTCCTCGGCACCCGCTGAGCACTGGCAAGCCGTGGGCTGAAGCGGAACGTCGCCCGATCCACACGGCGCACCGACGGTGCTTGATTCGCGCGCATAAAAAAGGGCGACCTAAGTCGCCCAAATTGCCTTGCGTGCCCGTGGTTCTGGAAAGACTCAGGGCGCCTTGCGCTTGTGTGAGTCTTTCCAGATGAAATAACCAACGCCGGCGAAGAAGGCGACCATCAAACCGACGGTGCCGATTCCGGCAAGAACTACAACATCGATAAACATGGTTGCCTCCTGCGGTAGCCCTATTGGGCCGTTGGGGATGGCTGCACGTTATCAGGGCTGCGGGGCAGTTCATTGATCCAAATCAAGGGCACGCAGAGACCAGCTGCGCAGGGCAGCAGAGACTGATCCAGATCAACGAATAGCCTCCCGAACGGGGCGAATGAACCGGCGCCGTATAAGGCGACATCGCCTTTATCGATTGCGCGAAGCGTTTGTGAAACGGCGCTCGCCTGTCGCGACCGTCTCCGGCCGGCAGTGCACCCGGGTTGATCGGCGCGGCACACAAGCTGGCGGGTTGTCGCTGCGCCCTCGCGACGGTGCTCGATAGCTGCACAAACGCTGAGCCAGGCCTGGCTAACGTTTCTTCGACTTGTCCTTGCCGCTTTTCTTGCCCTTGGGCAGGGGTAGCGCCTGCTCGAATGCCTGACGCATCTCGTCGAGCTTCTTGTCGTGCAGGTCGTGGATGCGCTTGCCGCGCTCGGCGCTGAAGTCGATCAGCTTGTCGTCGTTGCTCATGATGGCGACCGGATTAAACGAAACGTCAGATTAAGGCGTGGCGCGCATGGGCTGCGCGTCTTCGCCACTTGGTGCTGCCAATAATGCTGGGTTGGCCCTCCCATGACCAGCAGCGAACCGTGATTGAGCGCCAGGGAGTGCTCGATGCGGCTCTGCCCCTTGCGCCGCAAATCGAAGCGCCGAGTGCCTCCCAGGTTGAGCGAGGCTATCAGCGGATTGGCACCCAGTTCGGCCTCGTCGTCGCTGTGCCAGCCCATGGAGTCCTGGCCGTCGCGGTAATAGTTGAGCAAGACGCCGTTGAGCGGCTGCTTCAGCGTCGCCACCAGCCGGGCGCGAATCTCCGCGAGCAGGGGCGTCCAGGGCAGCGGTTGATGGGTCAGGCCGGAGTAACGGTAGCTGGCCTCGGCATCGCCGTACCAGGCGACCAGCCGCGGCACCGGGTGCTGGCGACCGTAAAGCCGCACCTGTGGCTGCTGCCAGGGCGTCTGCTCGAGCAGCAGCGCGAGCCAGCGATCCGCCGTCGCCTGCTCCAGCCAATGCGGCTTGAAGTCCAGCTCGGCGTTGGCCAGGTGCAACTCGGTATCGGCGAATAGATTCACGGGCGACTCAGCAGTGCTGCGGCGAAACAGGGGGATATTGTGCGTGACTCATACCTCCACATCCACCCACAGGCCTTGCCGGGGCAACTCGTCGATCACCGCCTCGTCGGCCTCGGCCACTTCGCCTTCGGCCAGCTCCTCGGCGCTGTAACCACGCCGCTGGCGTCGACGCTGCTCCTCGCGGAGCAACTCGGCAGCCTCCTGGGGATGGCGTTTATCCAGGCTCACGCCACTTTCCTTGGCGCTGGCGGCGGCCGGCGTAACCGGTGGGATATCGGGCCTGGGCTTGATCACATCCTGCTGGACGGTGACCGGCGCCATGCCGTGGGGAATGGGCGGTAGCACTTTATTCAGTCCTCCTTTGGTCAGGCTGTCGGCCACCCGGACGCCGACTTGAGCCCGGCCTCGCTACACTTTCGACTCAAGTAACGCCTAATAAGTGCCAGTTAAGCAGCATTGCGCCTTTGGCCTTGGCTTGGCGTTCCGTTACCATAGTCGGCTTTTTCACGCAGGAGACGGGCATGGCGCAGTATGAACCGGGGCAACGCTGGATCAGTGACAGCGAAGCGGAGTTGGGCTTGGGCACCGTCCTCATGCAGGACGGCCGGATGCTCACCGTGCTCTACCCGGCCACTGGCGAAACCCGCCAGTATGCTGCGAACAACGCACCGCTGACCCGCGTGCGCTTCTCCCCGGGCGACGAGATCACCCACTTCGAGGGCTGGAAGCTGACCGTCCAGGAAGTCGACGACGTCGACGGCCTGCTGGTTTACCACGGTCTCGACGGGCAGAGCCAGAGCGTCACCCTGCCGGAAACCCAGCTGTCCAACTTCATTCAGTTCCGCCTGGCCAGCGACCGCCTGTTCGCCGGGCAGATCGACCCGCTGCCCTGGTTCGCCCTGCGCTACCGCACCCTGGAATTCACCAGCAAGCAGTTGCAGTCCTCGCTCTGGGGCCTGGGCGGCGTGCGCGCGCAACCGATCGCGCACCAGCTGCACATCGCCCGCGAAGTCGCCGACCGCATCGCCCCGCGGGTGTTGCTGGCCGACGAGGTGGGCCTGGGCAAGACCATCGAAGCCGGCCTGGTGATCCATCGCCAGCTGCTCTCCGGGCGCGCCAGTCGCGTGCTGATCCTGGTGCCGGAAAACCTCCAGCACCAGTGGCTGGTGGAAATGCGCCGGCGCTTCAACCTGGATGTGGCGCTGTTCGACGCCGAGCGCTTTATCGAGAGCGACGCCAGCAATCCCTTCGAGGATTGCCAGCTGGCGCTGGTCGCCCTGGAATGGCTGTGCGAGGACGAACGCGCCCAGGACGCGCTGTTCGCCGCCGGCTGGGATCTGCTGGTGGTCGACGAGGCCCATCACCTGGTCTGGCACCCGGAGCACGCCAGCGAGGAATACGCCCTGGTCGAACAGCTTGCGCAAGTGATTCCCGGCGTGCTGCTGCTCACCGCCACCCCGGAACAGCTCGGCCAGGACAGCCACTTCGCCCGTCTGCGCCTGCTCGACCCGCATCGTTTCCATGATCTTGCCGCCTTCCGCGCCGAGAGTGCCAACTACAAGCCGGTCGCCGAAGCCGTGCAGGAACTGCTCGAGCAGGGCAGCCTGTCGGCCACCGCGCACCAGACCATCCATGACTTCCTCGGTGACGAGGGTGAAGAACTGCTCGCCGCGGTCAATACCGGCGACCAGGACGCCTCGGCGCGCCTGGTTCGCGAGCTGCTCGACCGCCACGGCACCGGTCGCCTGCTGTTTCGCAACACCCGCGCCGCGGTGCAAGGCTTCCCCGAGCGCGAACTGCACGCCTACCCGCTGCCGAGCCCGGATCTGTACATGGAGCTGCCGATCGGCGAGCACCCGGACCTGTACCCGGAAGTCAGCTACCAGGCTCAGGCCGAAGTCGACGAGGAACAGCGCTGGTGGCGTTTCGACCCGCGCGTGGAATGGCTGATCGACACCCTGAAGATGCTCAAGCGGGTCAAGGTGCTGGTGATCTGCGCCCACGCCGAAACCGCCATGGACCTGGAAGACGCCCTGCGCGTACGCAAGGGCATCGCCGCCACCGTGTTCCACGAGGGCATGAACATCCTCGAACGCGACCGCGCCGCCGCCTACTTCGCCGACGAAGAATTTGGCGCCCAGGTGCTGATCTGCTCGGAAATCGGCAGCGAGGGCCGCAACTTCCAGTTCGCCCACCACCTGGTGCTGTTCGATCTGCCGGCCCACCCGGACCTGCTCGAGCAGCGCATCGGCCGCCTCGACCGCATCGGCCAGAAGCACCGCATCCAGGTCCATGTGCCTTACCTGGAGAACAGCCCGCAGGAACGCCTGTTCCAGTGGTACCACCAGGCGCTGAATGCCTTCCTCGCCACCTGCCCGACCGGCAACGCCCTGCAACACCAGTTCGGCACGCGCCTGCTGCCGCTGCTGGAAAGCGGCGACGACGGCGAATGGCAAAGCCTGATGGACGAAGCCCGCGGCGAACGCGAACGCCTGGAAGGCGAGCTGCACGCCGGCCGCGACCGCTTGCTCGAGCTCAACTCGGGCGGCGCCGGCGAAGGCGAAGCCCTGGTCGAAGCCATTCTCGAACAGGATGACCAGTTCGCCCTGCCGATCTACATGGAGCAGTTGTTCGACGCCTTCGGCATCGACAGCGAAGACCACTCGGACAACGCCCTGATCCTGCGTCCCAGCGAGAAGATGCTGGATGCCAGCTTCCCGCTCGGCGACGACGAGGGCGTGACCATCACCTACGACCGCGACCTGGCCCTGGCCCGCGAGGACATGCAGTTCCTCACCTGGGAACACCCCATGGTGCAAGGCGCCATGGACCTGGTGCGCGCAGGCTCGATGGGCAACACCGGGGTGGCACTGATCAAGAACAAGGCACTGAAACCCGGCACCGTGCTGCTCGAACTGCTCTACGTCAGCGAAGTGGTGGCCCCGCGCGCCCTGCAACTGGGTCGCTACCTGCCGCCGGCGGCGCTGCGCTGCCTGCTCGACGGCAACGGCAACGACCTGGCGCACAAGGTGGCCTTCGAGACCCTCAACGACCAACTGGAAAGCGTGCCGCGCGCCAGCGCCAACAAGTTCGTCCAGGCCCAGCGCGATACCCTCAACCCGTTGATCAATGCCGGCGAAAACAAGGTCGCGCCGCGTCACCTGGAGCGGGTAGCGCAGGCCAAACGCCGCCTGGCCGCCGACACCGAAGAGGAACTGGCGCGCCTGACCGCCCTGCAAGCGGTCAACCCGAGCGTGCGCGACAGCGAACTGGACGCCTTGCGCCAGCAACGCGAACAGGGCCTGGCCCTGTTCGACAAAGCCGCGTTGCGCCTGGAGGCGATTCGGGTGCTGGTGGCTGGCTGAGGCACACGCTGTTGCAACGACCGGGCCCGCGCATGCGGGCCCGGTCGTTTGATCGGCGCCCCACCGCGAAGGACCGCAGGCCCGTCAAATCCCCGCTGCCAAGTCCATCCTCGAAGAGCACCACCGCATCGTAGGAGGGGCCTTGGCCGCGAACCCTGGCCAAGGCAAATAGCCAGTCGCGGACAAGTCCCCTCCCACCTGAGCACCGCTCCCACAATCCCCGCCTCGATCTCAGGCCGGCAGCGGCTCGGCCATGCCGGCGCGCATCCGCGCGGAGTCGGCGACGAAGCAGCGCGAGGCCTGTAGCAGCGCCAGCATGGTGAGAAACAGCGCCACCGGGATCAGCAGCATCGCATCGTGCAGCCCCACCGCCTTGAAGGTTTCGCTCATCTCGCTGGCACCAGCGGCGAGCATCGCTGCCTGGGAGAAATGATCGGACAGCAGGCCCACCGCGATGGGGCCGAGGCCGCCGCCGAGCAGGTACAGGCCGGCGAAGAACAGCGCCATGGCCGTGGCGCGCAGGCGCGGCTCGACCACATCCTGCAGCGCCGTGTAGACGCAGGTGTAGAAGTTGTAGGCGAACAGCCAGCCGACGCTGAAGACCGCAACGAACACGCCGACCTCGATGCGCCCGGCCAATAACGCATAGGCGGTGGCTGCGGCGGCGATCAGCATGCTCACGGCAGCAAACAACAAGCGTCCGGTGGCCGAATGCTGATGAATGCGATCGGCCATCCAGCCGCCCAGCGTCAGGCCAAATAGGCCGGTCAGGCCGACTATCACGCCGGTGGCCACCGCCGCCTGCTCCAGCGGCAGGAGGAAATAACGCTGCAGCATCGGCACCATGAAGGAGTTGCAGGCGTAGGTGGCGAAGTTGAAGGCCAGGCCGGCGAGCACCAGCCACCAGAAGGTGCGGATCGCCAGCACCTTGCGCAGCGGCTTGTCCACCGCGCCGGTCGCCACCTGCACCGCTTCCGCCGCGCCGCGCCTGGGTTCCTTGATGAAGAACATGAACAGCGCGAGGATCATCCCCGGCACCGCGGCGATGAAGAACGGCGCGCGCCAGCTGTCGAAGGCCTCGACCATGGCGCCGATGCTGAAGAACGCCAGCAACAGCCCCAGGGGCAGGCCGAGCATGAAGATGCCCATGGCGCGGGCGCGTTTGTGCGGCGGGAACAGGTCGCCGATCAGCGAGTTGGCCGCCGGCGCATAGCTGGCCTCGCCGATGCCGACGCCCATGCGGATCAGCAGGAAACTCCAGAAGTTCCAGGCCAGGCCGTTGACCGCGGTCAAGCCACTCCACACCACCAGCCCCCAGCCCATGATCTTGCGCCGCGCACCGGTGTCGGCCATGCGTCCCAGCGGCACGCCGGCGATGGCATAGACGATGGTGAAGGCGGTGCCGATCAGGCCCAACTGAAAGTCGCTGAGGCCCCATTCCAGACGAATCGGCTCGATGATGATGGCCGGAATGGTGCGGTCGAAGAAGTTGAACAGGTTGGCGAGAAACAGCAGGAACAGAATGCGCCAGGCATTCGCACTTTGTTGAGCTTGCGGCATGAGTTGCTTCTCTCTTGTAGTTATCAAGGCACGAGGCGGCGACTGCCCAGGCGTCCATGACAGCTCCTGCCACGTCCATGCAGGGTCCAACCTAGAGCCTGCGGCCTGTGCTGTCTGTGACTATTCGCAGTGTTGATGTCAGTGAATCGCACAGATCGAAGCCCCCGGCACCAGCAACCCACCGATCAAAAGCCGAGCAAACCTGTCGAACGTTTTCAGGTTTGGCCGCGCGCGCCTGTGCGCCCCTCTTCTTGCGCTTCATCCAAGGGAGGTATCGGCGCCGTCCAGGCCACCCAAGCCGGTCCCTCCCCGGGGGATGGGGACAGTTCAATCACAGGAGAACAGAGTGGCTCGCATCGACAAGGAACATTTCATCGGTCTGGAGTGGTTACGCTTTCTGCTCGGCGTCTATGTGGTGGTTTTCCATACCCTGCATAGCTATCCGGCTGCACAAAAACCGTCCTGGCTGGTGGATCTGACCGGGGTCGGATTCTTTGCCACCAGCAGCTTCTTCGTGCTGTCCGGCTTCCTGCTGGCTCATGTGTACTGCCGCCAAGGGCAATTGCGCGAACCAGCCCGCAGCTTCTTGAGCAGGCGCTTCGCCAACCTCTATCCGCTGCACCTGTTTTCTCTGCTGCTGACGATCAGCGTGCTGTTCATCATCGGCAACCTCGGCATCCCGCCCGATGACAGCAAGGCCAGCATGCGCTTCGTGATTTATGATACCAACGCAGACCTGGCTGGCGCATCACGGGAGACCCTTGAGCACTTCATGAGCAACGGCGAACTGCTGCTCAACTCCGGCCTGCAGTTGCTCATGCTGCATGCCTGGAATCCCTATTACCTGACCTTCAATGCGCCACTGTGGTCGATTTCCACACTGTTTTTCTTCTACCTGACCTTTCCCCTGCTGGCACCGCGCCTGATGCGCGCACGCCACAAGGGCTGGTGGCTGGTCGCAATCACCCTGATCTATTTGCTGCCACCGCTGTGGGTGATCCAGAGCCAGGAATACGGCATGCCCTACACCGGCATGCTGCACCGCATGCCCCTGCTGCGCCTGCCGGAGTTTCTCGCGGGCATTCTGTTGTACGGACTGTTCCGCCAGCTGCGCGACAGCGGATACGCACCACAACTGGGCACCAAGGTTCTACTCGGCGGCTTCTGCCTGCTGTGCTTCGGCGCTGCGATCTGGCTGCTCAAGGGCGAACGGTTCTGGTACTTCCTGCTGCACAACGGCTTGCTGCTGCCCGCGCAACTGGCTCTGGTCTACCTGTGCGCCCTGATCGCCACGCCAGACAACCAGCGCTTGATCCACTGGTCCCAGCGCCTGGGGGCTGCATCGCTGCCGCTATTTGTCCTGCACGTACCGACTTTCATTATATTTTCCCGCTCGGAAAAACTCCTCGGCGTTGCCTCACCAGAGTGTGTCGAGCGCTGGACCAGCTGTGCCCGGCAAGCAGGTGAGCAACCGTTGTCGCTGTGGTTCTACCCGCTGTTTCTGCTGCTGACGATTGCCTTGTGCGTCTGGGCGCAAGAAAAAGCAGTAGTCCCGGCACGCAAATGGCTGCTCAGGCGCCTGCCGGTATCTGTCCAGTAGCGATCCTCCGACAAGAGGAATCATTTACCGATCACAGGGTCAGAAAACCACTACCCGGTTCAACTGGGCCTCTACCTTCCCTGCTTCGCCTGGTGAATCCGTGTCATTAAAAATCGTCAAAGCTGCTGCCCATCACGGCATCCCCTCCTCTCTACTCCACTTGGTGTCTGCCGCCTTGTTGCTCTGCGCCGCTCAAGTACAGGCGTTCTCGCTGGATGATGTGGCCGCCAAGGCCAAGGCTCTCGGCGAGAAAGGCTACAGCGCACCGGCCAGCAATCTGCCCGCCGAATTCAGCGAGATGGCCTTCGCCGATTATCAAAAAATCCAGCCGCGCCCTGAAGCGCTGGAATGGAGCGAGCGCGATACGCCGTTCAAACTGAGTTTTTATCACCAGGGCATGCACTTCAAGACGCCGGTGAAGATCAACGAGATCACCAGCAGCACGGTCAAGGAAATCAAGTACGACCCTGAACGCTTTGATTTCGCTGACCTGAAATTCGACCAGCAAGCGACCAAGAATCTCGGCTATGCCGGTTTTCGGGTGATGTACCCGATCAACCAGAAGGGCAAGCAAGACGAGATCATGAGCATGCTCGGGGCCAGCTACTTCCGGGTGATCGGCAAAGGGCAGGTGTACGGTTTGTCGGCGCGCGGCCTGAACATCGACACCGCCCTGCCCAGTGGCGAGGAGTTTCCCTATTTCCGCGAGTTCTGGATCGAACGACCCAAACCGCAAGAAAAGCACCTGGTGATTTTCGCCCTGCTCGACTCACCGCGCGCGACCGGAGCCTACCGGTTCACCCTGCGCCCGGGCAAGGATGCAGTGGTGGATGTGCAAGCCCGCGTGTACCTGCGCGAGGCAGTCGACGAACTGGGCCTGGCACCGCTGACCAGCATGTTCCTGTTCGACCCGAAACAGCCACCCAGGCAGCACAGCTTCCGACCGGCCCTGCATGACTCCAACGGCCTGGCGATTCATACCGGTAATGGCGAGTGGCTCTGGCGACCGCTGAACAACCCGAAACAGCTGGCCGTCAGCAGCTGGCAGGTGGATAACCCGAAAGGTTTCGGCTTGCTGCAACGCGGCCGTGAGTTCGCCCGCTACGAAGACCTCGACGACCGTTACGACCTGCGCCCTAGCGCCTGGATCGAACCCAGGGGTGACTGGGGCAAAGGCCGGATCAAGCTGGTGGAAATCCCCACCCAGGACGAGACCAACGACAACATAGTGGCATTCTGGACTCCAGATAAATTGCCCGAAAAAGGCCAGCCGCTGGAATTTGCCTACCGCATGCACTGGACCCGCGACGAGCCGGCGCTGCATCAACCGGACAACGCCTGGGTCGCCCAGACCCTGCGCGCACCGGGTGAAAACAAGCAGGCCAACCTGATCCGCGAACTGGACGACAGCATCGCCTTGCTGGTCGACTTCGAAGGCCCCGCACTGGCCAAGCGGGCAAAAGATGCCGCACCGAGTTCGCAAGTCAGCGTCGGCGACAATGCCAAGCTGATGGACAACAGCTTGCGCTATAACCCGGCCACCCGTGGCTGGCGCCTGACCTTGCGGGTCAAGGTCAAGGACCCCGAGCAACCGGTGGAAATGCGCGCGGCGCTGGTTGACGGCGACCAGCCGCTGAGTGAAACCTGGAGTTATCAATTACCCGCTGACACGGCTATCCGTCGATGACCGCGCAGAGCGCCGGCCCCGCGCGCCAGCCAGACCTGGACGCCTACCAGGCAGAGTTGTCATTGCCTGACGCAGAGCGCGAGGCACTGGCCCGGGCCGAGAGCTTCGCCGAGCTGCACCGGCGCCTGTCCGGCCAGCCGGCGCAGAGCACGGCCGAAGCCGTCTGCCAGTCCGCGGCACGCCGCCTGCAACTGGGCGCCGCAACCAACCTGACTGACGCCGGTATCCTCGGCGAAGATGCCGCAGGCCGGCCGCGCATCGAGGCTACCCCGCCCCTGCAGCGCAGCCATGTGACCCCCGAGCCCTGGCGCACCAATATCCTGGTACGTGCCTGGCGCAAACTGCTCGGCAGGAAAAGCCCGCCGCCGCCGCCGCGCCAGCAGCTGCAACCCGCCCCCTGGCGCCAGGCTGGCTCGCGCCGCCGGCTGGTCCTGCTGCTGTTGATGCTCGGCCAAACCGCAGTGGCGACCTGGTACATGAACAGCATCCTGCCCTACCAGGGCTGGGCCCTGATCGCCCTGCAGGAAATCATGCAGCAGAGCCTGCAGCAAAGTTTCTTCCAGGTGCTGCCTTACCTGGTGCAATTCAGCATTCTGGTGCTGTTCTCCATCCTGTTCTGCTGGGTCTCCGCGGGTTTCTGGACCGCCTTGATGGGCTTCTGGGAATTGCTGCGCGGTTATGACCGCTACGGAATTTCCGGCGCTAATGCGGGTAATCAGCCGATTCCAGCCGCAGCGCGGACCGCGATCATCATGCCGATCTGCAACGAGGACGTGCCGCGGGTTTTCGCCGGATTGCGCGCAACCTACGAGTCGGTAGCCGCCACCGGCGATCTCGATCGCTTCGACTTCTTCGTGCTCAGCGACAGCGGCGACGCCGACATTATCGTCGCCGAACAAAGCGCCTGGCTGGAACTGTGCCAGGCCTGCAAGGGTTTCGGGCGCATTTTCTACCGGCGTCGGCGCCGCCGGGTCAAACGCAAAAGCGGCAACATCGACGATTTTTGCCGCCGCTGGGGCAGCAATTACCGCTACATGGTGGTGCTCGATGCCGACAGCGTCATGAGCGGCGAAAGCCTCACCACCCTGGTACGCCTGATGGAAAACAATCCTCAGGCCGGGATTATCCAGACAGCGCCGAAGTCCGCCGGCATGAGCACCCTCTATGCGCGCCTGCAACAGTTCGCCACCCGCGCCTACGGACCGCTGTTCACTGCCGGCCTGCACTTCTGGCAGCTCGGCGAATCGCACTATTGGGGGCACAACGCGATCATCCGCGTACAGCCTTTCATCGACCACTGCGCCCTGGCACCGCTGCCGGGCAAAGGCACATTCGCTGGCGCAATCATGTCCCATGACTTCGTCGAAGCGTCACTGATGCGGCGCGCCGGCTGGGGTGTCTGGATCGCCTACGACGTACCCGGCAGCTATGAAGAACTGCCGCCCAACCTGATCGACGAGCTGGAACGCGATCGCCGCTGGTGCCATGGCAACCTAATGAATTTCCGCCTGTTCTTGGTCAAGGGCATGCACCCGGTGCACCGCGCGGTGTTCCTTACCGGGGTGATGTCCTACCTGTCGGCACCGCTGTGGTTCCTCTTCCTGCTGCTCTCCACCGCGTTGCTGGCGACCCATACCCTGCTGGAGCCCCAGTACTTCATGGTGCCTGGGCAGTTGTTCCCGGTCTGGCCGCACTGGAATCCGGAGCAAGCCATTGCCCTGTTCTCCACCACCCTGACCTTGCTGTTCCTGCCCAAACTGCTCAGCATCCTGCTGATCTGGATCAAGGGTGCACAGGCCTATGGCGGCGCGTTCAAGGTCAGCCTCAGCATGCTTCTGGAAATGCTCTTCTCGATGCTGCTGGCACCGGTCAGGATGCTGTTCCACACCCGCTTCGTCACCGCCGCCTTTCTCGGCTGGTCGGTGCAGTGGAACTCACCACAGCGTGACGATGGTGTAACCACCTGGAGCGACGGCGTCAGGCGGCACGGCTGGCAAACCCTGCTCGGTATCCTCTGGGCAGCTGGGGTCGCCTGGCTCGACCCGGTGTTTCTCTGGTGGCTGGCGCCGATCGTGGTGTCGCTGATGGTGTCGATCCCGGTTTCGGTGATTTCCAGCCGCCTGAGCCTGGGCCTGAGTGCCCGGCGCAATCAGCTGTTCCTGATCCCCGAAGAGTCGAATCCGCCTGAGGAACTGGTGTCCACCTATGCCTACGCCAAGCACAACCGCGAGCATGCCCTGCACCAGGGGTTTATCGCCGCAGTACTGCAGCCGTTCCCCAACGCCCTGGCGTGCACCATGGCAACCGCCCGGCATGGCGCTTCGTCACGCCTCGAAACGGCCCGCCAGCGCTTGCTGCAACATGCGCTGAAAAACGACCCGATAAAGCTCGACGGCCCCAGCAAGCTGGCCTTGTTGAACGATCCTGTGGCGCTCAGCAGGCTGCATGCACGGCTCTGGGAGCAGGCCGAGCAGCATCCCTCGTGGCAGCACGCCTTTAGCCAGTCGCTACGGCAGCCAGCCCGCTTGCCGATCACGCAGGCCAGGCTTCCCCTGTCGCCGCCGCCCGCCCGGTGGCCGGCTAGCAGGTGCTAACCACCCTTCGGCTGCGCTGCTTGGCCCATCGCAGCCAGCGGCTCTGCTGGCAAACAGAGCCGTTGGTCAGCAAGAACCAGCCGGGCATGCCGATTAGTAGCCCTGTGCTTGCCATATGCACAGACTCACTATACTGATGCCAAATCGCCATAATCTTTACCCATACTCGGCGATACCCATACCGACGAAAGTGTGAGCCACGACTGACAGCCAGGGCCGTTGTCGTGACCGCATCCGCTGTTGGTGGTTTTTGCAAGGCAGCTTAAACGTTGAGTCAACGGCAGGTCGCCATGCCCATACCCGTTCAAACACCTCCCGGCATGCGGGGCAACACTTTGCGCCGACTGGGCCTCGGCCTGCTGCTGGTGCAGTTGCTGTGCCTGGCCGAGGCCATGGCCGCGGAAAAAATGCGCCTGCAACTGCGCTGGCTGCATCAGTTCCAGTTCGCCGGTTACTACATGGCTCTGGAAAAAGGCTTCTATGCACAAGCCGGGCTGGAGGTGGAAATCCTCCCTGGCGGCCCCAGCAAACCAAACCCGATCGATCTCCTGCTCAAAGAGGATGTCGATTTTGCCATTGCCAACAGCGGCCTGGTCATCGCGCGCATGCAGGGCAAACCGCTGGTGGCGCTGGCGGCGATCATGCAGAGTTCACCCATCGTGTGGATCGTGCGCGCCGACTCGGATATCTACACGCCCCAGGATCTTGCCGGCAAACGGGTGATGCTGATGCCGCCGCCGGAAAGCGCCGAACTGCTTATCACCCTGGCCCGCGAAGGTGTCGATCACGAGCGCCTGCAACTGCAACAGACCAGCTTCGACCCGCAAGATCTGCTCGACGGCAACACCGACGCCTACAACGGCTACATTTCCAACGAGCTGTTCTGGCTGCAACAGCAGCAACTGCCCTACCGGTTGATCAAACCGCGCGAATACGGGGTCAACTTCTACAGTGACGTGCTGACCACTCGCGAAACTCTGCTGCAACAGCGTCCGGCACAGGTCGAGGCCTTTATCCAGGCCAGCCTCAAGGGCTGGCAATACGCCCTGGACAACATCGAGGAAAGCGTCCAGCTGATTCATCAACGCTACGCCCCCGACAAGAGCCTGGAACATCTGCGTTTCGAAGCCGAGCAATTGCACAAACTGATCATGCCGGAGCTGGTGCAACTGGGCCACATGAACCCGGGGCGCTGGCAGGCCATTGCGCAAAGTTACCTGGATCTGGGCATGGCCGATGGACCGATCGAACTGGACGGCTTCATCTACAAGCGCCAGGCTGCAACCGATAACGGCCTGCTCTACCAGGTGCTTGGCGGTGCCTTGCTGGCCCTGCTACTGCTGGGCGCCGTGGCCTTGCGCTTCGCCCGCCTGACGCAGAAGCTGCGCCTGGAGGTCACGCGCCGACAACAGGCCGAGCAGGAACTGCGCGACAGCAACCTGCAACTGGAGCGCCTGGCCAATACCGACCGCCTGACCGGGCAATGGTCGCGGCTGAAGATCGAGGAACTGGCGCACAACGAAATCAAGCGGGCCGAGCGCTATGATTTCCCCCTGGCCCTGGTGTTTCTCGATATCGACCGTTTCAAGTCGGTCAACGATCTCTATGGTCACGACGTCGGCGACTGCGTCCTCACTGGTGTGGCGCACCGAATCAAGAGCCACCTGCGCGACTCCGACAGCCTGTGCCGCTGGGGCGGCGAGGAGTTCATCATCCTCATGCCGCACACCGACCTCGACCAGGCATGCCTGATCGCGGAAAAACTTCGCGGCCTGCTCGCCGCCGAGCCGCTTACCGGCACCATCGGCGTTACCGGCAGCTTCGGCGTGGCGCAGTGGCAGACCGGACAAGGCCTGGGCGAGCTGGTGCATTGCGCCGACCTGGCGCTCTATCGCGCCAAGAAGCTGGGGCGCAACCGGATCGAACGTTTTTCCCCCTGCGCCATTCTGTCCCAGCTTTAACCGCCGAACGGGCCGTCAGCTGGCGTTGCGCCAGCTGGCCAGCCAGCCCAGGCCCGCCCGCGTCCCCGCCTCGCCCGGCAGGTATTCGGCGCCCAGCCAGCCCCTATAGCCGCTGCGTTCGAGCGCCGCCAGGACTGGCGCAAAATCCAGCTGGCCGGTTCCCGGCGCCCCGCGCCCGGGGCAATCGGCGAACTGCACATGGCCGATGCGTCCGGCCAGCAACTCGATGCCCGCCTGCAGATCCACGCCTTGACGGGCCATGTGATAAAGGTCGTACTGGGCCGCCAGATTGGGATGCCCGACCGCGCGCAACAACTCATCGAGCTGTTCGGGGGTGTTGAGCAAAAAACCCGGCATATCCAGCGGGTTGATCGCCTCCACCAGCACGCGGATCCCCAGCAGCCGAAAGGCCTCGGCGCTCTTGTGCAAATTGGCGGCCAGGGTCGCCAGCGCCTGCTCGCGGCTCACCCCCTCGGCCAGGCGCCCGGGCAGCACATTGACGCAGGCCGGCCGCACCATCGCCGCATAGGTCAGCGCCTCCTGCAGCGCCGCATCGAACTCGGCCTGGCGCGCTGGCACCGCCGCCAGACCGGTGCCGCCGCCGAGCAAGTCGCCCGCCGGCAGATTGATCAGCACCAGCGGCATGCCCGCCGCCGCCAGCGCCTCCTTCAGGCGAATCGCCGCCAGCTCGTAGGGAAACTGGATTTCCACCCCATCGAAGCCCGCCGCAGCCGCCGCCACCACGCGCTCGCGCAACGGCAGTTCGCCGAACAGCAGCGACAGGTTGGCGGCGATTTTCATGCCTCGCCCTCCCGGTACAGTTGCACCAGGGTGGCCGGGTCGCGCTGCAGATTGCCCTGGCTACCGTGCAGGCGCATCAGCTGCGCCGCCAGGCCGCTGAGCGGCGTGGCCGAACCCAGCTCGCGGGACAGCTTGACCGCGCTGTCCAGATCCTTGAGCAAGGTGCGCACATGCCATTTGATCGGCTCGAACTGGCTGCTGGCCATTTGCGGGGCGAGGATCTGCAGCGGCTTGGAATCGGCAAAACCGCCGGCCAAGGCCGGCGCGAGCAGGCTGGCATCGACCCCGGCCCGCTCCGCCAGGGCCACCACCTCGGCAATCACCAGGGCGTTGCAGGCGACGATCATCTGGTTGCACAACTTGGTCACCTGACCGGCGCCGACATCGCCCATGCGCGTCAGGCGCTGACCCAGGTGGGCGAGAATCGGCCGCGCCCGCTCGATGTCCTCCGCGCGCCCGCCGGCCATGATCGTCAGGCTGCCGGCCTCGGCACCGGGCGTGCCGCCGGACACCGGCGCATCGACCCAGCGCATGCCGCAGCGCTGCTCCAGCTCGGCAGCCATCGAGCGGGTCGCCGCCGGCTCCAGGCTGGAGAAATCCACCAGCAGTTGCCCGGCTCGGCCACCCTCGGCTATGCCGCCGGGGCCGAACACCACCTCGCGCACCACCTCGGTATTGGCCAGGCAGAGCATCACAATGCCGGCATCGGTGCACAACTCGGCCGGAGTTTGCGCACGCTGCGCGCCCAGCTCGAGCAACGCCAGGCACTTGTCCGGCGAACGGTTCCACACGCTCAGGGGATAACCCGCGGCCAG
The DNA here is from genome assembly GCA_030699825.1 of Pseudomonas sp. GTDB lineage: Bacteria > Pseudomonadota > Gammaproteobacteria > Pseudomonadales > Pseudomonadaceae > Aquipseudomonas. The sequence goes on from JAUYKV010000058.1 coordinate 21,800, forward strand.
CAGGCGGCGGGTCATGGGCAGGCCCATCAGGCCGATGCCGGCGAAAGCCAGGGCCGGAAGGGAAGTGCTCATCGATGCAGACATAATGCGACTCCAGCGCAAAGGAGGTGGCTATCTTAACGTGGCTGGATTGGCGGCGCCCAACGCCTGCGGCCCCCGCCCAACCACAACCCCGTGATTGCCTTTATACTCCGCCGGCTTTCCCCGCTATTGAACCGGAGAACCCCCATGTTGAAGCGTCCCCTTGCGCTGGCCGCCGGCCTTGCCTTGTGTTTTTCCGCCGTATTCGCCCAAGCCGCCGATGTTTTGCGCGTCTCGGCCATCCCCGATGAAGCCCCCACCGAACTGCTGCGCAAGTTCAAGCCGCTCGGCGCCTACCTCGAACAGCAACTGGACATGCCGGTCGAGTTCGTCCCGGTATCCGACTATGCCGCCGTGGTCGAGGCCCTCGCCGCCGACCGTATCGACCTGGCCTGGCTGGGCGGCTTCACCTTCGTCCAGGCGCGCCTGAAAACCGCCAACGCTGCGCACGCCGCTATTCCGTTGGTGCAACGCGCCGAAGATGCAAAGTTCACCAGCAAGATCATCAGCGCCGACCCGGCCGTGCACTCGCTGCAGGACCTGAAAGGCAAGACCTTCGCCTTCGGCTCGGTGTCTTCCACCTCCGGCAGCCTGATGCCGCGCTACTTCATGCTGCAGGACGGGATCGAGCCGGAACAGTTCTTCAGCCGCATCGCCTACTCCGGTGCACATGATGCCACCGCGGCCTGGGTCCAGGCCGGCAAGGCCGACGGCGGCGTACTCAACGCCTCGGTGTGGGACAAACTGGTTGCCGCCGGCAAGATCGACACCGACAAGGTCAAGGTAATTGCCACCACCGCGCCCTACTTCGATTACAACTGGACGGTACGCGGCACCCTCGACCCGCTCGTGCGCGACAAGATCCAGGCGGCATTCCTCGCCCTCGACCCGGCCAACCGGCAACACAAGGCGATCCTCGACCTGCAAGCCGCCAGCCGTTTTATCGCGACCAAGGCAGAGAACTACACCGGTATCGAGGAGGCAGCCCAAGCGGCCGGCCTGTTGAAGTGAGCGTCAGCCTCAGCGGCGTGGGTTTGACCCACGCCAACGGCCAGGTGGCGCTCAGTGAGGTGGATCTGCAGGTAAGAATCGGCGAACGGGTGGCCATCATCGGCCCATCGGGCGCGGGTAAAACCAGCCTGCTGCGCCTGCTCGCCAGCAACCTGCAACCCAGCCGCGGACAGATCCACCTGCTCGGCCAGCAGCCTTGGCAACTCGGCGCGCGCCAGCGCCAGCAACTGCGCGCGCGCATCGGCCTGATCCATCAGGCGCCGCCCTTGCCGCCGCGCCAGCGCGTGGTCACCGCGGTACTGGCCGGCAAGCTCGGCCAGTGGTCGTTGGGCAAGAGCCTGCTCAACCTGCTGCACCCGCTGGATATGCCCGGTGCCCAGGCGGCCCTCAGCCGCCTGGACCTGGCAGACAAGCTGTTCGAGCGCTGCGACCAGCTGTCCGGTGGCCAGTTGCAACGGGTCGGCATTGCCCGGGTGCTGTATCAGGCGCCGGAACTGATCCTTGCCGACGAACCCGTGTCGGCCATGGATCCGGTGCTCGCCGGGCATACCCTGAGCGTACTCAACGAGGAAGTCAGCCGGCGCGGCATGACCCTGCTGGCCAGCCTGCATGCGGTGGAACTGGCCCTGGCGCATTTCCCGCGAATCATCGGCGTACGCGAGGGCCGCATCGTCTTCGACCTGCCGCCCCAGGCAATCGGCGCCAACGCACTGGATGCGCTGTATGCCAACGAACAATTACCAGCCGTGCCCGCCTCGGCAGCGCCGGCGCCGGTTAGTGTGCAGATCCCGCGATGCTGAACCCGCTGCTGCGTGACCCGGCAGCTTTGCCGCGCCTGGCCCTGACCCTGCTGGCAGTGCTGCTGCTGTGGCCGGGCCTGACGCTCAGCGAGCTGAACCTGACGCTGCTGTTCGATGAGCGCAACGCGGCCAATATGGGGCGCTTTCTCGCCGACTTCTGGCCGCTGGCGCATGACCACGAGTTCCTCCGGTTGCTCGGTCGTGCCACCCTGGAAACCCTGGCCATCGCCACCGCCGGCATGGCCCTGGCCCTGCTGATCGCCATTCCCGGCGCCCTGCTGGCCAGCCGCGCGCTGTCGCTGTCCGCCGTACACCGCGGCGGACGCCCGGCCTGGTGGGCCCGGGCGCTGCGCTGGCCGGTGCGCGGCGTGCTGATCGTGCTGCGCAGCGTGCCGGAAATCGTCTGGGCGCTGCTGTTCGTGCGCGCCGTGGGACTCGGCCCGACGGCCGGGGTGCTGGCCATCGCCATCACCTACAGCGGCATGCTCGGCAAGGTCTATGCGGAGATCTTCGAGTCGGTCGACCCGCGTCCGAGCCGCGCCCTGCTGATCGCCGGCAGCCCGCGCCTGGCCGCCTTCGCCTACGGGGTGCTGCCCAATGCCGCTGCGGAGATGCTCTCCTACACGGTGTACCGCTGGGAATGCGCCATCCGCGCCTCGGTGGTGATGGGCTTCGTCGGTGCCGGCGGCCTGGGCCAACAGATCGACCTGTCGCTGCGCATGTTCGCCGGCGGCCAGGTGGCCAGCATGCTGCTGACCTTCCTGTTGCTGGTGCTGCTCGCCGACCTACTCAGCCGCCTGCTGCGCGCGAGGTTGCTATGAAGCCCTCTGCGCACCAGCGCCTGGGCAACTATGCCCTGCTGCTGGCCTTGCTGGCGGCGGTGGTTGGGTCCTTCGGTTTCCTCGGCATCGACCTGGGCGCCCTGCTCAGTGGCGACAGCCTGAGCCAAATGGGCCGCTACGCCGGCAGCTTCTTCAGCCCGGATTTCTCCGCGCCGCACCTGCGGGCCATCGGCCAGGGCGCGCTGGAAACCCTGGCCATGTCGGCCATCGGCACCCTGCTGGCAGCCCTGCTCGGCCTGCTCCTGGCCTTGCCGGCGGCCGGGCGTTTTGGCTGGCTGGCCCTGAGCGGCTCACGCTTGCTCTTGAATGCCCTGCGCGCGATCCCGGAACTGGTGTGGGCGGCTCTGGTGGTGCTGGCCGCCGGCCTCGGCCCGAATGCCGGCACCCTGGCCCTGGCCCTGCACACCACCGGCGTGCTCGGTCGCCTGTTCGCCGAGGCCTTGGAGAACACCCCGCGTGAACCGGCCGAGGCGATTCGCCTGGGCGGTGGCGGGCATGTCGCGGCCTTCTGCTACGGCACCCTGCCGACGGTCTGGCCGCAACTGGTCGCCTATTCGCTGTACCGCTGGGAAAACAATATCCGCATGGCCAGTGTGCTCGGCTTTGTCGGTGCCGGCGGCCTCGGACAGATGCTCTACGTCAGCCTCAGCCTGTTCCAGGAAGCCCAGGCGGCGACGCTGATCCTGGCGATGCTGATCCTGGTGCTGGGCGTCGACGCCTTCAGCGGCTGGGCGCGGCAACGCTGGGTCAGCGCGTAGCGCGCAGGGGTACGAAGGCGTAGCCCCGGAGCGATTCAGGCGGCGATACGGGTCCCGGATTGCATCCGGGCCACAGATGACCCCACACCTAACCTACAAGCCGTCTTTTTCCAGATGGTCGAGATCGACCGGATCGCCGGTGTGGGTGCCGAGCTTGCTGCGGATATCGGCGAACACCTGCTCGTATTCCTGGTGGCCGCGCATGATCAGGCTGAAATTGGCCGGTATCCCATGCTTGAGCGCCAAGCGACTGGCCACGCTGGCGAAATTGAAGGCGGTATCGCGGTGCAGCTCGAACTGCTCCTCGAACGCCTTGCCCGCCACCTCGCCGACCAGGCGCATGTGCAGCATCGGCCCCTCGACCGGATCCTGACGCACCTCGTAGTAGAGATCGATGCTGAACGCCGGTTGGTCGGGGGTGGCGACGGGATTGGCGCGATGCAGATGGCCAGGCTCGAACATGTTGCCTCCATAGCGACTAAGGGAAGACCCGGACAGTCTAGACCTCTTCGCCGCCAGCGCCACCGGCGCATCGATTCAGTCTTCGCGCCGCTCCTGCACCAGCACCCAGGGCGCCACCACCACTGCCCACAGCGACGGGTCGCGCGCCAGCAGATTCGCGGCGCAGCCATCGTCGATTTTTTTCAATTGGTCGTTGGCCAGCCAGGCGCTCACCCGGCCCTGGTCATTTTCCGCTACGGCTTGGGCCACCGCGATCAGGTCTTGCGTCTCCCCGACCAGCAGCAACGCACCGCGGGCGAAGTAAGGCTGCAACTCTTGCCAGGTGATTGCTGCAGTTTCCCCAAGCAGCTTGGCATATAGAGTGTTGCTGGAGAGCGTGCTAGTTTGTTCAGTCATGGCTTGTCCGCAGAAGTAGTCCGAGTTTTGCTCGGGCAACATGATAGCGCCGGGCACGTACCAGGCAAGTACGCTGGAAGCGCTTGGACGCAGGCAAGTCACGCCGTTTTTCTATACGTTTATTGCAATTAAGCGACATCCGCATGCTTTGCCCCTAGCGGCCGGCTTTCAAGCCGCAAAGCGGCGCTCTACACTGCAGCGGTAAAGTTGCCGGGGTTATGGGCGAATGAAACCATCCGCCCATGCAGCTTTGGCCGCCAGAACTACACAACGAAAATCAAAAAACCAATAAGAGTGGAGCACTATGAACAAGGCTACTAAGCAGATATCCAAACTGTTTGCCGCCATGGCCATGGCCGGCGTTGCCAGCTACTCGCTAGCGGCTGACACCATCAAGATCGGCCTCGCAGGCCCGGTAACGGGCGCAGTCGCACAATATGGCGAGATGCAATTCATCGGTGCCAAGATGGCCATCGAGCAGATCAACAAGGCGGGAGGCGTCAACGGCGCCATGCTCGAAGGCTTGGTCTACGACGATGCCTGCGACCCGAAACAAGCCGTGGCCGTGGCCAACAAGATCGTCAACGACGAAGTGAAATTCGTGATCGGCCACCTCTGTTCCAGCTCCACTCAACCGGCGTCCGACATCTACGAAGACGAAGGCATCCTGATGGTCAGCCCGGCGTCCACCAGCCCGGACATCACCGCCCGCGGTTACGAACTGGTGTTCCGCACCATCGGTTTGGACAGCCTGCAGGGCCCGACCGCCGGCAACTTCATTGCCGACCACGTCAAGCCGCAAGCCGTTGCGGTGATCCACGACAAGCAACAGTACGGTGAAGGCATCGCCACCGCGGTCAAGCAGACCCTGGAAGCCAAAGGCACCAAGGTCGCCCTGTTCGAAGGCATCAATGCCGGCGACAAGGACTTCTCCGCGATGATCGCCAAGCTCAAGCAGGCCAATGTGGACTTCGTCTACTACGGCGGCTATCACCCCGAGCTGGGCCTGCTGCTGCGTCAGTCGGCAGAAAAAGGCCTGAGCGCCAAGTTCATGGGCCCGGAAGGCGTGGGTAACAAGGAAATCTCGGCCATCGCCGGCCCGGCTTCCGAAGGCCTGCTGGTGACCCTGCCGAAGTCGTTCGATCAGGATCCACGCAACCAGGCGCTGGTCGAGGCGTTCAAGGCCAAGAACGAAGACTCCAGCGGTCCGTTCGTCTTCCCGGCCTATGCGGCCGTGCAGGTAATCGCCGAAGGCATCGAGAAAGCCGGCAGTACCGATACCGCCGAGGTGGCCGCAGCCCTGCGCGCCAACAGCTTCGACACCCCCACCGGGGTCCTCAGCTTCGACGAAAAGGGCGATCTGAAGGACTTCAGCTTCGTGGTCTACGAATGGCACCAGGACGGTAGCAAGACTGAAGCGCCGCTTAACTGACAAGCGGCTTCCCGCCTGAACCCAAAGCCCACTGCAGCCGCAGTGGGTTTTGTTTATTAGAAGAATTCCGGTCTCACCCTGCGCCACAAGCGCTGACGTGCGTGACGACCCAGGAGTTAGGCAATGCCTGATCTGTATCACTACCTGCAACAGCTGGTTAACGGCCTGACCGTTGGCAGTACCTATGCCCTGATTGCCATTGGCTACACCATGGTCTACGGCATCATCGGCATGATCAACTTCGCCCATGGCGAGGTTTACATGATTGGCTCGTATGTAGTCTTCATAGTGATCGCCGGCCTGGCCATGTTCGGCCTGGACAGCTTGCCCCTGATGATGATCGCCGGCTTCGCCGCCAGCATCATCGTCTGCGCAGCCTACGGTTACAGCATCGAACGGGTCGCCTACCGCCCCCTGCGCGGCGGCAACCGCTTGATCCCGCTGATTTCGGCGATCGGCATGTCGATCTTTCTGCAGAACCTGGTGCTGCTGTCCCAGGACTCCAAGGACAAAGCCATCCCCAACCCGCTGCCGGGCAACTTCATCTTCGGTGAAAGCGCCATGAACGGCGTGGTCATTTCCTATATGCAGGTGCTGATCTTCGTCGTCACCTTCCTGGCAATGGTCGGCCTGACCCTGTTCATCTCCCGCTCGCGCCTCGGCCGGGCCTGCCGGGCCAGTGCCGAAGACCTGAAGATGGCCAACCTGCTGGGCATCAACACCAACAACATCATCAGCCTGACCTTCGTCATCGGCGCCGCCCTGGCGGCCGTGGCCGCAGTGCTGCTGGGCATGCAGTACGGCGTGATCAACCCGCACCTGGGCTTCCTCGCCGGGATCAAGGCGTTCACCGCGGCGGTGCTTGGCGGCATCGGCAGCATCCCTGGCGCGGTATTGGGCGGCCTGGTGCTCGGTGTGGCCGAAGCCTTCGGCGCCGACATCTTTGGCGATCAGTACAAGGACGTGGTGGCGTTCAGCCTGCTGGTGCTGGTGCTGCTGTTCCGCCCGACCGGCATTCTGGGTCGTCCGGAGGTTGAGAAAGTATGAGCACCTCGATCAAGAACAACTTCAAGACCGCCATCTTCAGCGCCCTGCTGGTACTGGCCGTGGCCTATCCGGTAATCGGCCTGAAGCTGAGTACCGTGGGCATCAAGCTGGAAGTGCAGGGCGCCAGCCCGGCCGTACTCTGGACCATACTCGGCAGCTCGATCGCCATGTTCTTCTGGCAATTGTTCCGCAGCCAGCTGAGCGCTGTCTGGAACCATGCACCGAAATTGCCGAGCATGCCGAGCCAGGCGAGCAACTTCCTCACCCTGCCCTCGACCCAGCGCTGGGTGATCATGGGGCTGATCCTGGTCGCCCTGGCCTGGCCATTCTTCGGAAGCCGTGGTGCGGTGGACATCGCCACCCTGATCCTGATCTACGTGATGCTCGGCCTCGGCCTGAACATCGTGGTCGGCCTGGCTGGCCTGCTCGACCTCGGTTACGTGGCCTTCTACGCCGTAGGCGCCTACAGCTACGCGCTGCTGTCGTTCTACTTCGGCCTGAGCTTCTGGATCTGCCTGCCGATCGCCGGCCTGATGGCGGCGTTCTTCGGCTTTATCCTGGGTTTCCCGGTGTTGCGTTTGCGCGGTGACTACCTGGCCATCGTCACCCTGGGTTTCGGCGAGATTATCCGCATCCTGCTGAACAACATGACCTGGCTGACCGGCGGCCCCAACGGCATCGGTTCGATCCCCAAGCCGACCCTGTTCGGCCTGTCGTTCGACCGCAAGGCCGCCGAGGGCATGCAGACCTTCCACGAGTATTTCGGCGTGGCCTATGCCTCGATCAACAAGGTGATCTTCCTCTACCTGATCGCCCTGGTACTGGTACTGCTGACCCTGTTCGTGATCAACCGCCTGTTGCGCATGCCGATCGGCCGGGCCTGGGAAGCCCTGCGCGAGGACGAGATCGTCTGCCGGGCCTTGGGCATGAACCCCACCGTGATCAAGCTCTCGGCCTTCACCCTGGGCGCCATGTTCGCCGGTTTCGCCGGCAGCTTCTTCGCCGCACGCCAGGGCCTGGTCAGTCCGCAGTCGTTCACCTTCATCGAATCGGCGATCATCCTCGCCATCGTCGTGCTGGGCGGCATGGGTTCGCAGCTGGGGATCATTCTGGCGGCCATCGTGATGATCCTGTTGCCAGAACTGGCACGGGAATTCAACGAGTACCGCATGCTGATGTTCGGCGCCCTGATGGTGCTGATGATGATCTGGCGTCCGCAGGGCCTGTTGCCCATGCAGCGCCCCCACCTGGAGCTTAAACAATGAGCCGCCCTATTCTGGAGGTAAGCGGCCTGTCCATGCGCTTCGGCGGCCTGCTGGCCGTCAACGGGGTGGGGCTGACCGTCAATGAAAAGCAAGTGGTGTCGATGATCGGCCCGAACGGTGCCGGCAAGACCACGGTATTCAACTGCCTGACCGGCTTCTACCAGCCAACCAGCGGCAATATTCGCCTCGATGGCGAACAGATCGAAGGCCTGCCGGGCCACAAGATCGCCCGCAAGGGTGTGGTACGGACCTTCCAGAACGTGCGCCTGTTCAAGGAAATGACCGTGGTGGAAAACCTGCTGGTGGCCCAGCACCGCCACCTCAACACCAACTTCCTCGCCGGTCTGCTGAAGACCCCGGCATTTCGCAAGAGCGAACGCGAGGCCATGGAGTTTGCCGCACACTGGCTGGAGCAGGTCAACCTGAGCGACTTCGCCAACCGTACGGCCGGCACCCTCGCCTACGGCCAGCAGCGCCGCCTGGAAATCGCCCGCTGCATGATGACGCGACCGCGCATCCTCATGCTCGACGAGCCGGCGGCGGGCCTCAACCCGCGGGAAACGGATGACCTCAAGGCGCTGATCCACATGCTGCGCGATGAACATGACGTCACCGTCTTGTTGATCGAGCACGACATGAAACTGGTCATGAGCATTTCCGACCATATCTATGTGATCAACCAGGGCACGCCCCTGGCCGACGGGACGCCGGAGCAGATCCGCGCCAACCCGGACGTGATCAAAGCCTACCTGGGGGAAGCTTGATGCTGTATTTCGACAATGTTTCCACCTTCTACGGCAAGATCCAGGCGCTGCACGATGTCAGCGTCGAAGTGCGCCAGGGCGAGATCGTCACCCTGATCGGCGCCAACGGCGCCGGCAAGTCGACCCTGTTGATGACCCTGTGCGGCTCACCGCAGGCGAGCAGCGGCAGCATCCGTTATCAGGGTGAAGAGCTGATCGGCCAGAACACCCCGGACATCATGCGCAAGAGCATCGCCGTGGTCCCGGAAGGCCGTCGGGTATTCTCCCGCCTGACCGTGGAGGAAAACCTGGTGATGGGCGGTTTCTTCACCGCCAAGGCCGAGTTCCAGGAGCAACTGGACAAGGTTCTGCTGTTGTTTCCGCGCCTGCAGGAACGCCTGAGCCAGCGCGCCGGCACCATGTCCGGCGGCGAACAGCAGATGCTCGCCATCGGCCGCGCGCTGATGAGCAAACCCAAGCTGCTGCTGCTCGACGAGCCGTCGCTGGGGCTGGCGCCGATCATCATCCAGCAGATCTTCGGCATCATCGAACAGCTGCGCGCGGATGGCGTGACCGTGTTTCTGGTCGAGCAGAACGCCAACCAGGCACTCAAGCTGGCCGACCGCGGCTATGTGCTGGAGAACGGCCGGATCGTCATGCAGGGCAGCGGGCATGACTTGCTCAACGACCCGAAGGTGCGCGACGCCTACCTGGGCGGTTAAAACCTAGCGATAGAACGCCTATGAGTAGCCCGGACAAACCGCAGAACGCGGTGCAGTCCGGGAGAGCAGTCCCGGATTGCGCTGGCGCTTATCCGGGCTACCCAACCTGAAGGGTTGCGCGACCTTATTTGTAGCCCTGATAAGCCTCGGCGCAATCCGGGAATAGCTCCGCTTAGAGGCCTAAAACCTGGGTGCGGTCATCTGCGCGCCCAGGCTTTTATCCTCTTCCCCCATCCTGCGGGCTAGCCAGTTACAATGGTCGCCCTTTTGCGCCGATGACCACTTCCATGACCGAACCGATACGCCTGTCCAAACGCCTGATCGAAGTAATCGGTTGCTCGCGCCGCGAGGCCGAGCTGTATATCGAGGGCGGCTGGGTGACGGTCGACGGCGTGGTGGTACAAGAGCCGCAGTTCAAGGTCGGCGCGCAGCACGTCGAACTGCTGCCCGACGCCGTATTGGCGCCGGTCGAGCCGGTCACCCTGTTGCTGCATGTGCCCTCCGGTCACTTCCCGGATCGCGCGGTCGAGTCCGTCGGTCCGGCCAGCCAGTGGCCGGACGACAGCTCTGGCATCCGCCCGCTGAACAGCCACTTCGCCCGCCTGGTCACCTGCCTGCCTCTGCAGGCCGGTGCTGATGGCCTGCATGTGCTGACCCAGGATTGGCGCATCGAGCGCAAGCTCAAGGAAGACCAGGCCAAACTGGAGCAGGAATACGTGGTCGAGGTGCTCGGTACGCTCAGCAACAGCCAGCTGAAACGTCTGAACCATGGCCTGAGCTTCAACGGCACGGCCCTGGCGCCGTGCAAGGTCAGTTGGCAGAACGAAACCCGCCTGCGCTTCGCCTTGAAGAACCCGCAGCCGGGGCAGATCGTCTTCATGTGCAACAGCGTCGACCTCAAGGTACTGGGCATGAAGCGCATCCGCATCGGCGGCGTGTCCATGGCCAAGGTTCAGCCCGGCCAATGGCGCTACCTCGCCGGCAAAGAGCGCTTCTAACTTTTTCAAGCTGCCGCCTCTCAGGCGCCAGCCCATTTCAGGACTCCCCCATGCTCAATAACGATGTACTGCGCAGCCTGCGCTACACGCTCGACATTAACGATGCGCAGCTGGCCGAAATCATTCGCCTCAGCGGCAAGGAGGTCGAGCTGGAAACACTCGACGCCCTGCTGAAAAAGGAGGATGAGGACGGCTTCGTCGCCTGCGACGACGAGTTGATGGCGCATTTTCTCGACGGCCTGGTGTATTTCAAGCGCGGCAAGGACGACAGCCGCCCGGCCCAGCCGTTCGAGCTGCCGGTGACCAACAACATGGTGCTGAAAAAGCTGCGGGTGGCCTTCGAACTGAAAGAAGACGACATGCACGCGATCATGCAGAGCGTCGACTGCCCGGTGTCCAAACCCGAGATGAGCGCGCTGTTTCGCAAGTTCGGCCACAGCAACTACCGCACCTGCGGCGATCAGTTTCTGCGCAACTTCCTCAAGGGCCTGACCCTGCGCGTGCGCGGCTGAGTCAGTGCGCGGGGCGGGGCGTAAGCCTCAGGCGCCCCGCGACTAAGCCAACGTGGCCCGGCCCAACCTAAGGCTCGGCGCTTGCACTAGCTGGCCGCATGGCGGCGTATTTCCAAGGGCAATAATGCCTGCCGCGCGGCAGACGGGCGATTAGGCTAGTGGCATTCATCCCCCAAGAGGATTTGCCATGCACCCCTACTTCTCCTTGCAAGGCCGCACCGCCCTGGTCACCGGCGGCACCCGCGGCATCGGCAAGATGATCGCCAAAGCCTTCCTCGAGGCCGGTGCCAGCGTCTACGTCTGTGCCCGTGACGGCGAGGCCTGCGCGCAGACCGCCGCCGAACTCTCGGCCTTCGGCACTTGCCACGGCATGGCCGCCAACCTGGCCAGCGAAGAAGGCGTTCAGGCATTGGCCACGCAACTGGCCGGCGAAATTGGCCAACTGGATATCCTGGTCAACAACGCCGGCACCACCTGGGGCGCGCCGCTCGAGTCCTACCCGGCCAAGGGCTGGGAAAAGGTCATGCAGCTCAATGTGACCTCGGTGTTCAGCTGCATCCAGCAGTTGCTGCCGCTGCTGCGCAAGGCCGGTACGGCGAGCAATCCGGCGCGGGTGATCAATATCGGCTCGGTGGCCGGCATCACCTCCCATGGCGAAGACGCCTACGCCTATGGCCCGAGCAAGGCCGCGCTGCATCAACTGTCGCGCATGCTCGCCCGCGAACTGGTCGGCCAGCACATCAACGTCAACGTGATCGCACCGGGACGCTTCCCGAGCAAGATGACCCAGTTCATCGCCCAGGACGAACAGGCCCTGGCCGAAGATTGCGCGCTGATCCCGATGCAGCGCTGGGGTCGCGAGGAGGAAATGGCCGCCCTGGCGATCAGCCTGGCCAGCACCGCCGGCGCCTATATGACCGGCACCATCATCCCTATCGACGGTGGCTTCCACCTCTAGCAGCCTGTCGGACTTGAAATATTTAGGTGCGGCACGAGTCAGGTACTATGGCGGCGTTTTCACTCGATCACGCCACCATGTCCTATTCCGTCTCGCCCATCGGCTTCGTCCGCTCCTGCTTCAAGGAGAAGTTCGCCATTCCCCGCCAGCCGCAGTTGGCACCGGCTGCCCGCGGCGTACTGGAACTGCTCGCCCCCTTCGATACCGGCGAGGCGGTGCAGGGCCTGGAGCAGGTTAGCCACGTCTGGCTGCTGTTCCTGTTTCACCAGGCGCTGGAAGAGCGACCACGCCTGAAGGTGCGCCCGCCACGCCTGGGCGGGAATAAATCGGTGGGGGTGTTCGCCAGCCGCGCCACCCACCGCCCCAACGGCATCGGTCAATCGGTGGTCACGCTGGACAAGGTCGAGCCGGGCAGACTCTGGCTGTCGGGGATCGACTTGCTCGACGGCACCCCAGTGCTGGATATCAAACCCTATGTGCCCTATGCCGACAGCGTCCAGGGGGCCTGTAACCGCATCGCCGAGGCTGCCCCGCCGTTGATCGCGGTGCGATGGCTGGACGAGGCCCTCGGCCAGGCTCGCCGCCACGGTCTGCGCCTGGACGAACCATTGGTCGAGCTGATCGAGCAGTGCCTGGCCCAGGATCCGCGCCCGGCCTATCAGAACCCGCCGCCCGAGCGGCGCTACGGCGCGCGCTTCTGGGATGTCGATGTGCGCTGGCACTACCCCGAACCGGGCACGATCTGCGTGCTGGAAGTAGTGGCGGCCTGAGCAGGCTGGTCGAAGACCAAGCAGAATAGTCACCAGCCTGAGTGATATCCCTACACATCTTGATTGAAGTATTGCTTCCGCAGCGTCTGGGCTGCGGCTAGAGTTGACTCGTGGACAGCACCTTACGGCACATCGCCACACTCTCGCTCGCCACACTCTTCTGCAGCAGATAATGGCTGACCCGGAGAATCCATAATTCGCCTTATGAAAAAACAGTCTTATGTGCCATCAGGCAACCTGATCGACCTTCTGCTCGATGCCATCTGCGTAGTCGACAAGGAGGGCTGTTTCGTGTTTGTCAGCGCGGCCTGCGAGCGGATCTTCGGTTACACGGCCAAGGAAATGGTCGGCAAGAGCATGATCGAACTGGTATTGCCGGAAGATCGCGCCAGAACCCTGCAAACGGCCAGCGACATCATGGCGGGCATCAGCAAACCCAGTTTTGAAAATCGCTATGTGCGCAAGGATGGGCAGATCGTTCACATCATGTGGTCGGCACGCTGGTCGGCGGACGATCAACTGCGGATTGCCGTGGCCCACGACATCAGCGAACGCAAACGCAGCGAATCGATGCAAGCGGCGCTCTACGCCATTTCCGAGGCCGCGCACCTGGCCAAGGACCTCCCTGGCCTGTTCGAAAAGGTTCATTCGATCGTCGGCGAACTGTTGCCCGCCATCAACTTCTCGGTGGCCCTTTACGACGAGCAGAAGGATCAGCTGAGTTTCCCCTACCACATCGATGAACGCCACCAGGCACCAGGCCCGCACAAGCGCGATGCGCCCACGCTCAGCGCCGAAATCATCCGCACCGGGCAGACCTTGCTGCGCTCACCCGAAACCCTGACGACACTGCCCGAGCATGTGCAGGCGATCGACTGCGCTTCCCTGTATTGGCTGGGCGTACCGCTCACCTCGCACAACGGCACCATTGGCGCCCTGGTAGTCCAGAGTTATAGCCACGGGGCACGCTACACCGACAAGGACAAAGAACTGCTGCAATTCGTCTCGACCCAGGTGGCGGCCGCCATCGAACGCCAGCAGATGCTCAGTCGCCTGCAGTTCATGGCCCAATACGACCAACTGACCCAACTGCCTAACCGCGCACTGCTGCATGACCGCTTGCGTACCGCGCTGACCAAGGCACGTCGGGAGCAAACGCAACTGTCCCTGCTGTTCCTCGACCTGGACAAATTCAAGCAGGTCAACGACACCTTCGGCCATACCATCGGCGATCTACTGCTGCAGATGGTTGCCGACCGCATCAAGCAATGCGTTCGCGAATCGGATACGGTCGCACGCTTGGGCGGCGACGAATTCGTGGTGCTGCTCGAGGACTTCCACTCGCCGGATCATGCCTTGCTGGTCGCCGAGAAAATCCGTGTGGCGCTCAACCAACCATTCGACCTCAATGATCAGCCGCATGTGATCCTGCCGAGTATCGGCGTGGCCTTCTATCCGCAGCATGGTAATGATGCGCAACAGCTACTCAATCATGCTGACTACGCCATGTATATTGCGAAGAAAAGCGGCGGCAACCGCTTCCAGATCACGCGAGAACCGCCCCCGGCCGATGCCCCCTGACGTTCAGCGCCCGGATTGACCCTCTCCGCCTGGTGGACCTCAGGCGTCGAGCTTGCCGAAAGAACGCTCCGCTACAAAAAATGCCGTTCACTTGAGCAGTGAACGGCATTGCCTCTGCATCGAGCCGAGGTATAAACCCTGAAGCCTATTTCTCGACGAAGGCGCGCTCGATCAGGTAGTCGCCCGGCTCGCCCATGCGCGGGGAGATCTTCAGGCCGAAGCTGTCGAGCACGGCGGCGGTTTCGTCGAGCATGCTCGGGCTGCCGCAGATCATCGCGCGGTCGTCCTGGGGGTTGATCGGCGGCAGGCCGATATCGCGGAACAGCTTGCCGCTGCGCATCAGGTCGGTCAGGCGGCCCTGGTTCTCGAATTCTTCGCGGGTCACGGTCGGGTAGTAGATCAGCTTGTCCCTCAAGGCATCGCCGAAGTATTCGTTCTGCGGCAGGTGCTCGGTGATGAACTCGCGGTAGGCCACCTCGTTGACGTAACGCACGCCATGCACCAGGACGACTTTCTCGTAGCGCTCGTAGGTTTCCGGATCCTGGATCACGCTCATGAAAGGCGCCAGGCCGGTACCGGTGCTGAGCAGGTACAGGTGCTTGCCGGGCAACAGGTCGTCGAGTACCAGGGTGCCGGTGGGCTTGCGGCTGACCACCAGCTCATCGCCGGGCTGGAGGTGCTGCAACTGCGAGGTCAGCGGGCCGTTCTGTACCTTGATACTGAAGAACTCCAGGTGCTCTTCATAATTCGGGCTGGCGATGGAATAGGCACGCATCAGCGGCCGGCCATTGTCCTGTTGCAGGCCGATCATCACGAACTGGCCATTCTCGAAGCGCAAGCCCGGATCGCGAGTGGTCTTGAAGCTGAATAGGGTGTCGTTCCAATGATGAACACTGAGTACACGCTCGACGTTCAGGTTGCTCATGCCAGATCCTCAATACACACGGGGCGTTGCGGTTGCAGCCGAGTTTAGATGCGAGCAGAATATCTGTTAAGTGGATAATTAAGATATCCGTTATCGGTTATATAGATATGCGATTTACCCTCAGACAGCTCCAGGTATTCGTCGCCGTGGCCCAGCAGGAAAGCGTCTCCCGCGCGGCCGATTCCCTGGCTTTGTCGCAATCGGCGACCAGTACCTCGCTCAGTGAGCTGGAGCGGCAAACCGACTGTCAATTATTCGACCGCGCCGGCAAGCGGTTGATCCTCAATGCCCTGGGCTCGCAGTTGTTGCCCCAGGCGGTGGCCCTGCTCGAGCAGGCCAAGGAAATCGAGCGCCTGTTGGGCGGCAAGAGCGGCTTCGGCTCGCTGAATGTCGGCGCCACCCTGACGGTGGGCAACTACCTGGCCACCCTGCTGATCGGCAGCTTCATGCAGCGCCACCCCGAATGCCGGGTGAAATTGCAGGTCCACAACACCGCCTATGTGGTGCAGCAGATCGCCCACTATGAGCTGGATATGGGTTTGATCGAAGGCGACTGCCAGCACCCGGATATCGAGGTGCAGCCCTGGGTCGAGGACGAACTGGTGGTGTTCTGCGCCCCACAACATGCCCTGGCCGAGCGCGGCCAAGCCAGCCTGGACGAGTTGACCCGCGAAGCCTGGATCCTCCGTGAGCAGGGCTCGGGCACCCGTCTGACCTTCGATCAGGCCATGCGTCATCATCCGCGCTCACTGAACGTACGCCTGGAACTGGAACATACCGAAGCGATCAAGCGTGCGGTGGAATCGGGCCTGGGCATCGGCTGCATCTCGCGCCTGGCCCTGCGCGATGCCTTTCGCCGCGGCAGCCTGGTGGCGGTGGAAACACCCGAATTGGATCTGCGCCGGCAGTTCTACTTCATCTGGCACAAACAGAAGTACCAGACCGCCGCCATGCGCGAATTTATCGAGCTATGCCGGGCGCTGACTGCCGGAGTCAGGCGCAGTGATGAGATAGTGCTGCCGAACATTGCCTGAGAGGGGGTGAAAAAACGCCCGTCTGCGGCGCTGGCAGCCAGCGCGGCAACCTGATGGGGCAGTGGCTCGCAGCAATGTTTAGCTGCTCGGGATCGATTCCATCTGCTGCAACAGCAGCGCCGCCTGGGTGCGGGTACGCACCCCGAGCTTGCGGAAAATCGCCGTGACATGCGCCTTCACCGTTGCCTCGGAAACGCTCAACTCGTAGGCGATCTGCTTGTTCAGCAGGCCGTCGCAAACCATGGTCAACACGCGAAACTGCTGCGGCGTCAGACTGGCCAGGCCGGCGCTGGCGGCCTTGGCCTCGGCAGAGACCTGGGCAGCCTCCTCGGTTTGCTCCGGCCACCAGGTATCGCCATCGAGCACCACTTGCACGGCTTGCTGGATGCTCTCCAGGGAGCTGGATTTGGGAATGAAGCCACTGGCACCGAACTCGCGGGCCCGCGCCACCACGGCCGCATCTTCCTGCGCCGAAACCATCACCACCGGCACCTGCGGGTATTGCCCGCGCAGCAGCACCAGACCGGAAAAGCCATAGGCACCGGGCATATTGAGGTCGAGCAGAACCAGATCCCAATCCGCTTTTCCCGCAAGACAGGTTTGCAACTCGGCAATACTGGCAGCCTCTACCAGCCTCACCTGCGGACCAAGACCCAGGGTCAGCGCCTGCTGCAGTGCACTGCGAAAAAGCGGATGATCATCGGCAATCAGGATTTCATAAGCGGCCATTGCAGATCCTGTTCTTGTTATATGAGTACCGCTAGCGCATGCCAGTCGGGTGGAGCACGACAGGCTGCGCGATTGAGCCGCGCATAGTACACGGGCAAGCGCAAATGCACCTAAGACGGCGCCCAGCATGCCGAGCGATCCCGGAGTGGTCAAGCGCGTTGCTTTGCGGCACAGTCTCTCTTTTTGCCCAACGAGGCTGTTTTATGCGAAGCCAGGCTCTGCGCGCCGACCTCTTGATGCTGCTGACAGCCATGATCTGGGGCTCAGCCTTCGTCGCCCAGCGTTTGGGCATGGACTCGATAGGCCCCTTCCTCTATAGCGGCCTGCGTTTTGCTTTGGCGGTATTGATTCTGCTGCCCCTGCTACCGCTGCTCGAGCGTCGTTCGCGCAGCACGCCAACCGTACCGTTGAACCGTCACCTGCTAATGGGTGGCGGCCTGATGGGCTTGGCGCTGGCCCTGGGGATCAACCTGCAGCAGGTCGGTTTGCTCTTCACCAGTGTCACCAACGCCGGATTCATCACCGGCCTGTACGTGATCATCGTTCCCTTGCTCGGCCTGCTGCTAGGCCACAAGACGGGGCTGGGCATCTGGCTGGGCGCTTCGCTGGCGGTGGTCGGCATGTTCCTGCTCAGCGTCGGCGAAGGCTTTCAGGTCGCCTCCGGCGACTGGCTGCAATTGGCCGGCGCCTTGGTCTGGGCCGTGCATGTGCTGCTGGTCGGGGTTTTCGCCAGACGGCATGATCCATTGCGCCTGGCCGTGGTGCAATTTGCCACCTGCGCGCTGATCAGCCTGCTGTTGGCGCTGATCTTCGAAGACATCCACCTCGACGCGATCATCACTGCCGGGCCGGCGATTCTGTATGGAGGCCTGTTTGGCGTGGCCATCGGCTTTACCTTGCAGGTGGTCGCACAAAAGCATGCGATCGCCTCGCATGCCGCGATCATCCTCTCGCTGGAAGCCGTGTTCGCCGCCATTGCGGGTGCCTGGCTACTGGGCGAAGCCTTGCAACTGCGCGGCTATTTCGGCTGTGCGCTGATGCTCGCCGGCATGCTGTTGGCGCAACTATGGCCGAAAAAACCTGCCGAGCTGGCCAGCCAGCTGCTTACAAAAACAACCGCAAATGCTGATGCAGAGCGTCGTCCAGATCAACCGCGCGCGGAGCCTTAGCCGCCAGGTAGTGCTGGCTGAAGACATCCAGATAAGCATTCAGCGCGTCGGCGGCACGCTGATCGCCGGCCAGTTCCAGACAGAGCGCCGCCACCTCGGCGGTACACAGGTGATCGTCACGCGTGGAGCGACGCAGACGGTAACGCGACAACTGCTCGGGCTGCAGGCTGAGCACCGGCAAGCCGTCGAGGTAGGGGCTTTTGCGGAACATCTTGCGCGCTTCGGTCCAGGTCGCATCGAGCAGAATGAACAGTGGCCGCTTGCCAGGCGCATGCTGCACCTCACTGACCACCCGTTCAGGCTCGGCGTATTCACCGGGAAACACCAGATAGGGCTGCCACTGGGGATCGCTCAGCAGCGCCGGCAAAGCGGGCTCGACCACGGTGCGCAACCAGCCGAATGCCGACGTGTCGGCCACTACATCGGCAATCAGCCAACCGGTATTGCTCGGCTTGAGCGCCTCGACATCATGCATCAGCAAACACACGCCCGACCTGGCCTCGACCTGCGGACGCCAGGCGCACAGACAATGGCCCAGGGCCAGCCGGCAGCGCTGGCAGCGCACGGCCTTGGAGCCACGGGCCAGGAAGGGTTTTTCACTACGGGCAATGCGCGCGGCGCGCAAACGAGCGACGGCATGGCTCATGGGCACGGCGCTGCGCGGCGAGAAAGGGACGGCATCTTGGATCCTGGGGGAGGTAAGCCCGCCAGTCTAACAAAGCCGCCACTATTGCAGGTGGGACAAACCCCGCCAGCCCAGTAAGCACGTAAAATAGTCGCCTGCTGAACCTCTGCGGGCTGATGCCTGTCGAAGGGTTCGAACTGACTCTGGAGAATCCCCATGCCGCGCCTGATCGCTCTACTCTTCGCCCTCAGCCTACCCGTGCTCGCTCAGGCCGCATCGCTGAACAATTTCGAGCTGGGCAAGACCCTCGAGCGAGTCGCCAAGGAAAGCAGCGTCGGTACGCCGCGGGCAATCAACGAAGACATTCTCGATCAAGGTTATAGCGTCGATGGCAATGAACTGGTCAATCACCTGAGCGTGCGCCCCGACCACGCCGCGCAGATGCGCGGCAATCCCGACAGCGTGCGCGCACAACTGGCCAACAGCGTGTGCCGCAACCCGGGCTATCGCCAGTTATTGGCCCGCGGCGCCGTCCTGCGTTACGAGTTCAGCGAGTACAAGAGCAATCGCCCGGTCGTCAGCGAGCGCTTCACTGACAACGACTGCGGCCAATAGGCCATGCGTCGGGCGTCGGGCGCTTCCGTGTCGCACTGATGACCCGACCAGCCGGCAACTTTCAGGCGGTTCAGCGCAAGCATAGACGCTGACCTGCCTGGACCAGTTGATGGGCCATGCGAAACACTACCGCACGGATCTCTGGACTATGCTCTACAGGGCCATAGCCCTGCTGCCAAGCGGCTTGGCCGGGCTCGATCAGGACATGGGCGACCAGTGCGTTGGCACTCGGCAATAGCTGCGGCATGGCCGCTCTCCTGGCATTTTCTCCCAGTCCAGGACAAACCGAACAGCCGACACCCTGACCTGCATCAAGGCCACCGGCCTCCGTTCGCGGCACCCTGTGATCATTCGCCCTCATCAAGGATTTCCGACATGGCTCTGCTCAGCTTCCTTGGCGCCATCCAACAAGTCACTGGTTCCTGCTACCTGATCGAAAGCCGCGATGGCGCCAAGGTGCTGCTGGAGTGCGGCATGCGCCAGGGCCGTCGCGAAGAGGACGAAGGCAATCGCGCGCCCTTCCCCTTCGACCCGCTGAGCCTGGACGCCGTGGTGATTTCCCATGCCCATATCGACCATAGCGGCCTGCTGCCCAAACTGGTTGGCGCCGGTTATCGCGGGCCGATCTTCGCCACCGACGCCAGTTGTGAACTGCTGGAACTGATGCTGCTGGATGCGGCGCAGATCCAGGAGAAAGACACCGAGTGGGAGAACAAGTGGCGTGCGCGCCAGGGCAAGCCACCACTCAGCCCGCTGTATACCACCGAGAATGCCGAGCAGGCGCTCAAGCAACGGCGGCCGCAGGCCTATGGCGAGCCAATCGAAGTGGCCAAGGGCGTACAGGTCACCTTTCACGATGCCGGACATATCCTTGGCTCGGCGATCGTCGAACTGCAGGTACAGGATCATCACCTGACCCGGCGCCTGGTGTTTTCCGGCGACCTCGGCAACACCTGCTCACCGCTGATGCATGCCCCGACCACGCTCGATCGCGCCGACCTGGTGCTACTGGAGTCCACTTACGGCGATCGCGATCACCGCTGCAGTGACGACACCCTGGATGAATTGGCCGAGATTCTCCAGCAGGCCCATCGCGACGGCGGCAACGTACTGATTCCGGCCTTCGCCGTGGGCCGTACCCAGGACCTGATCTACTACCTCGGGCGTTTCTACCAGGAAGGCCGGCTACCGCAGCAGGCGGTGTTCCTCGACAGCCCGATGGCCATTCGCGCCAACGTCATCTATTCGCGCTTTCAACACCTGTTCGACCCGGACGATCATGCGGCCATCGCGAACAAGCCCGCCAGGCGCATCGAGGACTGGCTGCCGATCCTGCGCTGCACACCGACGCCGGAGGAGTCCATGGCGATCAACCGGGTCAAGAGCGGCGCCATCATCATCGCCGGCAGTGGCATGTGTACCGGCGGACGCATCGCCCATCATTTCAAGCACAACCTCTGGCGCGAGGATTGTCATGTGGTGTTCCCCGGCTTCCAGGCCAGAGGCACCCCGGGACGCGCCATAGTCGACGGCGCCAGCACGGTGAAAATGCTCCACCAACGCATCGCGGTCAAAGCGCAGATCCACACCCTCGGCGGCTTCTCCGCCCACGCCGGACAGTCGCAGTTGCTCGACTGGGTCAGTCATTTCGACCACCACCCCGAACTGTATCTGGTGCATGGCGAACTGGAGAAAATGCAGGTGCTGCAGCAAGCCCTGCGCGAGCGCCTCAACTGGATTGCCAGCATTCCCGAGCCAGGCGAGCAGATCGCCATCTGAGCCCATGCTGGACACCTGCAGCCGACCAAACCCGGGCCACCCTCAAAGGCGTGCAGGCGCGGGGCGGCAGTTGTTGGGTGGCCGCCTGCGCCAGCAGGTACGCGGCTGCTTTTAGCCGCACACGCCCAGCCAATTAGCCCCCGCAGTGCGATCGAGGCTTTTGTAGGATGGGTTGAGCGCAGCGATACCCATCACCCGGCCGGCAGATTCGTGCGGAGCATAATGTAGAGACCCAGGAGGCGATCCGTTCGGAGGTAGGGCGGCTTCGGAGCGCAGCGACAACCCGCCAGCCTTGGTGCCGCACCGCTGAACCATGCTGCACTGCCTGCGGCGAGTGGCACACTACGGGTCGCCGTTTGCTCGATGTGATTGCCCGTAGCAGTGCGATCGGAGCTTTTGTAGGATGGGTTGAGCACAGCGATACCCATCACCCGGCCGGCAGAGTCGTGCGGAGCATAATGTAGAGACCCAGGAGGCGATCCGTTCTGGGGAAGGGCGGCTTCGGAGCGCAGCGACAACCCGCCAGCCTTGGTGCCGCACCGCTGAACCATGCTGCACTGCCTGCGGCGAGTGGCACCCGGATCGTGGATTGTTTGAGGTAATGGGTCGGAGCGTAGAGCGCCTGGAGATCGCTGCAGTAGGCGAGAGTTTTTTTCACAGTCTCTCAGCCCTCCTGCTTCGTGCTGGCCAGCCGGTTCGAGATTCGCCAGGAGGCCAGCCGAATCCGCCGCCGCCCACCCGGACTGACGATATTCTGCAACCTGATCAGCTATTTAGCCCGCCAAAGTGCAGGTTCCAGCCATACTCTGACTATGGCCGGGCTTTCACGACAGCGAATGAATCCGGCCGGCATCCTGAAAGGAGAAGTCGAATGCCTTACGAACCGGATGATTATTTATCCCGCCATTTCCAGACCAGCGGTATCGACCTCGCCGACAAAGTCGACGAACTGGTAAACCTGGTCGCCCCTGGCGACAGCCCGAACCTGCCGCTGTATCGCGACATGCTGACTACCGTGATCCGCATGGCCCAAGCCGACCGCAATCGCTGGGACGCCAAGATCATGCTGCAAACCCTGCGTGAAATGGAGCACGCATTCAGCTCGCTCGAACAGTTCAAACGGCGGCGCAAAGTGACAGTATTCGGCTCGGCCCGCACCCCGCCCGATCACCCGCTGTATGCCTTGGCCCGCGAGCTCGGCGCTACCCTGGCGCGGCATGACTTGATGGTGGTTACCGGTGCCGGCGGCGGCATCATGGCAGCCGCCCATGAAGGCGCCGGCCTGGAAAACAGCCTGGGTTTCAATATCACCCTGCCCTTCGAACAAGGGGCCAATGCCACCGTGCATGGCACCAGCAACCTGCTGTCGTTCCACTTCTTCTTTCTGCGCAAGCTGTTCTTCGTCAAGGAGGCCGATGGTCTGGTGCTTTGCCCTGGCGGCTTCGGCACCCTGGATGAAGCACTGGAAGTGCTGACCCTGATTCAAACCGGCAAGAGTCCACTGGTACCCGTGATACTGCTCGATCAACCGGGGGGCAGTTTCTGGAAAGATGCCATGGCCTTTATCGACAACCAACTGGTGGGTAACAGCTATATCCTGCCCAGCGACCTGCATCTGGTACGCCTGGTGCACAGCGCTGCCGAGGCCGCCGATGAAATCGCCCAGTTCTATCGCAATTACCACTCCAGCCGCTGGCTCAAGAATAACTATGTGATCCGTCTCAACCATGCGCTCAATGAAGCGGCCATGCAGCAGCTGAACAGCGAGTTCATCGGCCTGTGCAAGAGCGGTGGTTTCCACCAGCAAGCTTATTGCGAGTCCGAGCAGGACGAGCCGGAACTCTGTCATCTGACTCGCCTGGCATTCGCATTCACTAGCCGCGACCACGGCCGCTTGCGTGAATTGCTCAATCTGATCAACCAGCCGCAGCACTGGCAATAACCACGCTGATCAGGATTGGCAGGTCAGCTTTCCGTAAGCCATGCCGCCAACAGAGTCGTGCAAACAAGCACCGTGCAGAAACACAAAACCCGGCGCACAGGCGCCGGGTTCACTGAGAGTTTTTTCACAACCTCTGGGCGTTTCAGTCCAGATCGAGACCGCGCAACAAGCGCCCGATCAGATCCAGTGGGTAGCCGCGATAACTGAGAAAGCGGCCCTGCCGGGCATGTTCACGGGCGTCGCCCGGCAGCTGACCGGCAAATTTGCGACGCCAGGTCTGTTCCAGTTGCTCACGCCAATCGATGCCGCTGTCGCCCAACGCCTGCTCGACATCGGCCCGCGGCAGGCCGCGCTGGATCAGCTCCTCACGAATGCGCAACGGCCCATAACCGGCCCGCGCGCGATAACCGACAAAGCTTTCCAGATAACGCGCCTCGGAAAGCAAGCCCTCTTGCGCCAGGCGCTCGAGGGCGGTGTCGATCAACTCGAGCGGGGCGCCGCGCCTAGCCAGTTTGCGGGTCAACTCGACACGTCCATGCTCGCGACGCGCCAGCAGGTCCATGGCCGCGCGGCGCACCGCGACAAGGTTATCCAGTACGACAGGCATGCTCTACGGATCAGAGGCTGGGAAAATATCGAAGGCCGTCGCGAGGACGCCGTCGGGAGAGCGAAACAAGGCGCGCTACGTGAAAACGAGGGAGTTTGGCGAGCCAAATGACCGAAGTTTTTGCGTAGCGCAACGCAGTTGCAGCCGCCCGGCGACGGTCGCAGCAGGCAAGCGATTTTTTCACAGCCTCTCAGACCTCGGCGGTGGCCAGATCGCCTGCGCCAGCCTTGACCGGCGGGCTGACTACCAGCAGTTTCTCGCGGATCAGGCCCTCGATGGTACGTGCCACTTCCGGGTTGTCTTCCAGGTACTTGGCCGAATTGGCCTTGCCCTGACCGATCTTGCTGCCCTGATAGCTGTACCAGGCACCGGATTTTTCCAGCAGGCCGTGCTGCACGCCGAGGTCGATGACCTCGCCATTGCGGTAGATGCCCTTGCCGTAGAGGATCTGGAATTCGGCCTGACGGAACGGCGGCGCCACCTTGTTTTTCACGACCTTGACCCGGGTTTCACTGCCGACCACTTCGTCACCCTCTTTCACCGCACCGGTGCGACGAATATCCAGACGCACCGAGGCATAGAATTTCAGGGCGTTACCGCCGGTGGTGGTTTCCGGGCTGCCGAACATCACGCCGATTTTCATGCGGATCTGGTTGATGAAGATCACCAGGCAATTGGCATTCTTGATGTTGCCGGTGATCTTGCGCAGCGCCTGGGACATCAGGCGAGCCTGCAGGCCCACGTGCATGTCGCCCATCTCGCCTTCGATTTCCGCCTTCGGCACCAGGGCCGCCACCGAGTCGATGACAATCACGTCGACGGCATTGGAGCGCACCAGCATGTCGGTGATCTCCAGCGCCTGCTCGCCGGTATCCGGTTGCGATACCAGCAGGTCATCGACATTCACCCCCAGCTTGCCGGCGTATTCGGGATCCAGGGCATGCTCGGCATCGACGAAGGCGCAGGTGGCACCAAGCTTCTGCGCCTCGGCGATGACCGACAGGGTCAGGGTGGTTTTACCGGAA
The DNA here is from genome assembly GCA_030699825.1 of Pseudomonas sp. GTDB lineage: Bacteria > Pseudomonadota > Gammaproteobacteria > Pseudomonadales > Pseudomonadaceae > Aquipseudomonas. The sequence goes on from JAUYKV010000058.1 coordinate 46,628, forward strand.
GACTCAGGGCCGTAGATCTCGACGATCCGGCCTTTCGGCAAACCGCCAATGCCCAGGGCGATGTCCAGACCGAGCGAACCGGTGGAAATAGCCGGAATCGCCTGGCGATCGTGATCGCCCATGCGCATCACCGCACCCTTGCCGAATTGCTTTTCGATCTGGCCCAGGGCTGCCGCCAGGGCGCGCTTCTTATTCTCGTCCATTGAAGTCCTCACGTAATAAAGAAGGGCCTGCTAGCGGCCACTAACAACTGTATAAGTAGACAGTATTATTCCACAGGGCAAGTCGCTCGCCTACCCTGCATTTGGATTTTCTTGTGCAACCAGGCGCAGCAGCCCTTGCAGCGCGGCCTCGACCGTTTGTCGGCGAATCTCGCCGCGATCTCCAGCGAACTGTCGACGCGCACTGCACAGCTGCTCGCCGTCACCCCAGGCCAGCCACACGGTGCCGACCGGCGCCTGCGCCGAGCCGCCGTCCGGCCCGGCCACGCCACTGACCGCCACCGCATAGCGCGCCCCGCTCTGCGCCTGGGCGCCACGCACCATGGCCTCGACCACCTCGCGGCTGACCGCCCCCACGGTGGCAAACAACACCTCGGGCACCGCCAGCTGCTTGTTCTTCTGCCCATTGGAATAGGTGACATAGCCGGCCTCGAACCAGGCCGAACTACCAGGAATGCGGGTAATCGCCTCGGCGATGCCGCCGCCGGTACAAGACTCGGCGGTACTCACCTGCGCACCTTGTACCTGCAACCGCTGGCCCAATTCGGCCGCCAAACGGGTCAGGTCCTGCTCATTGACGATCATCTGCACTCCGGGGTTAAAGCCTGCCAGGGGGATACCGTACACTAGGCGCTTTTGCGATTCAGCCGGACAGTTAAAACGATGAGCCAAAGCGACCTCAGTTCTCACACGCCCATGATGCAGCAGTACTGGCGGCTGAAAAATCAGCACCCGGACCAGCTGATGTTCTACCGCATGGGCGACTTCTACGAGATCTTCTACGAAGACGCGAAAAAAGCCGCCAAACTGCTGGACATCACCCTCACCGCCCGCGGCCAGTCAGCCGGCCAGGCCATCCCCATGTGCGGGATTCCCTACCACGCCGCCGAAGGCTATCTGGGCAAACTGGTCAAGCTCGGTGAGTCGGTGGTCATCTGTGAGCAGATCGGCGATCCGGCCACCAGCAAGGGCCCGGTGGAACGCCAGGTGGTGCGCATCATCACCCCCGGCACGGTCAGCGACGAGGCGCTGCTCGACGAGCGCCGCGACAACCTGCTGGCCGCCGTGCTGGGCGACGAGCGACTGTTTGGCCTGGCCGTGCTGGACATCACCAGCGGCCGCTTCAGCGTGCTGGAAATCAACGGTTGGGAGAATCTGCTGGCCGAGCTGGAGCGTCTGAATCCAGTCGAGTTGCTGATTCCGGACGACTGGCCCCAGGGCCTGCCGGCAGAAAAACGCCGCGGCGCACGCCGCCGTGCACCCTGGGACTTCGAGCGCGACAGCGCGCACAAGAGCCTCTGTCAGCAGTTCTCCACCCAGGACCTCAAGGGTTTTGGCTGCGAAAACCTGAGTCTGGCCATCGGCGCCGCCGGCTGCCTGCTGGCCTACGCCAAGGAGACCCAGCGCACCGCCCTGCCGCACTTGCGCAGCCTGCGCCATGAGCGTCTCGACGACACGGTGATTCTCGACGGCGCCAGCCGCCGTAACCTGGAACTGGACATCAACCTGGCTGGCGGCCGAGAGAACACCCTGCAATCGGTGGTCGACCGCTGCCAGACCGCCATGGGCAGCCGCCTGCTCAGCCGCTGGCTGAACCGCCCGCTGCGTGATCGCACCATATTGGAAGCGCGCCAGGAGTCGATCGCCTGCCTGCTGGAGCGCTACCGCTTCGAGACCCTGCAGCCGCAGCTCAAGGAAATCGGCGATCTGGAGCGCATCCTCGCGCGCATCGGCCTGCGCAATGCCCGGCCGCGGGACCTGGCACGCCTGCGCGATGCCCTGGCCGCCCTGCCGACGCTGCAAATGGCCATGGCCAACCTCGAGTCGCCACACCTGGCTGACCTGGCGGGCATCGTCAGCACCTACCCGGAGCTGGCCGAGCTGCTGGCCCGCGCCATTATCGACAACCCGCCCGCGGTGATCCGCGATGGCGGCGTACTCAAGACCGGCTACGACGCCGAGCTGGACGAGCTGCAGTCGCTCAGCGAAAACGCCGGCCAGTACCTGATGGACCTGGAAGTGCGCGAGAAAGCCCGCACCGGCCTGGCCAACCTCAAGGTCGGCTACAACCGCGTGCATGGCTACTTTATCGAACTGCCGAGCAAGCAGGCCGAGTCGGCCCCGGCCGACTATATCCGCCGCCAGACCCTCAAAGGCGCGGAACGCTTCATCACCCCCGAGCTCAAGGAGTTCGAGGACAAGGCCCTGTCGGCCAAGAGCCGCGCCCTGGCCCGCGAGAAGATCCTCTACGAAGAACTGCTGGAACGCCTGATCGGCCACCTCGGCCCGCTGCAAGACAGCGCCGCGGCCCTGGCCGAACTGGACGTGCTGAGCAACCTGGGCGAGCGCGCACTGAACCTCGACCTCAACTGCCCACGCTTCGTCGACGAACCCTGCATGCGTATCGACCAGGGCCGTCATCCGGTGGTCGAGCAGGTACTGACCACGCCCTTCGTGGCCAACGACCTGAGTCTGGACGATGACACGCGCATGCTGATCATCACCGGGCCGAACATGGGCGGTAAATCCACCTATATGCGCCAGACCGCGCTGATCGTGCTGCTGGCGCATATCGGCAGCTTCGTCCCGGCGAAAAGCTGCGAGCTGTCGCTGGTCGACCGCATCTTCACCCGCATCGGCTCGAGCGACGACCTGGCCGGCGGCCGCTCGACCTTTATGGTGGAAATGAGCGAAACCGCCAATATCCTGCACTACGCCACAGAACGCAGCCTGGTACTGATGGACGAAGTCGGCCGCGGCACCAGCACCTTCGACGGCCTGTCGCTGGCCTGGGCGGCCGCCG
>JAUYKV010000050.1 GCA_030699825.1 Pseudomonas sp.
GCGCCAAAGGCTGCCCGGCAGCTTCCAATACGTCACTCAAGTCCTGCGCAATAGACATAAAAAATCCGGAACCTAATGAGGGTTCCGGATTCTCCTGCTGAACAAGGATTAGTCAACAATCCTTAAGTGAACAGCATTGCGGTCATGTACCGGGGCTTTTTTTGGGGGTGTACCCGTTAACTGTTGCAAGCATGTCTGGGCATGAGGGGCTATCAGTAGGGGGCGGCCCGTCTTCGACGCCGCGCTGTCGCGCAGCAAACTGGCTACTCGGAGCCCCCTGTCGTAGGAGCGGCTTCAGCCGCGAAGCTTTGGCTGTGCCGCGAAGAATTCGCGGATAAATCCGCTCCCACAAAAGCGCCGCCTCTTTGGTAATCTGCTAGCTGTTGGCTTCAGTCTTCAATGGCGGTGTATCGGCCGCTTCGGGCGGTGTCGAGCCGTTGGTTTGCGGGCGTTCGCGCCTCCACTGCAGGACGATCAGGACCAGGGTCGGCACCCCGAGCAGGGCGGTGATGATAAAGAACTGCTCGTAGCCGAGCTTCTCCACCATGACTCCGGAATAGCCGCCGATCAGCCGCGGCAACAGGAGCATGATCGAGCTGAGCAGGGCGTATTGGGTGGCGGAGAACTGCAGGTTGGTCAGGCTCGACAGGTAGGCGACGAACGCCGCCGTGGCCAGGCCGGCACTGAAGTTGTCGGCGGAGATGGTGACGATCAGCATCTGCAGGTCGGCGCCCATGCTGACCAGCAGCATGAACAGCAGGTTGGTCGCCGCCGAGGCGATACCGCCGATGAACAGGATCGGCAGGATACCGAAGCGCACGATCAGCAGGCCGCCGATACCGGCGCCGAGCAGGGTCATCACCAGGCCGAACAGCTTGCTGACGCTGGCGATCTGATCCTTGGTGAAGCCCTGATCGATATAGAACACGTTGGCCATCACGCCCATCACGGTATCCGACATGCGGTAGGTGGCGATCAGCCCGAGCAGTAGCAGGGCCTGCCAGCGGTAACGGACGATGAAATCGTTGACCGGGGTCAGCACCGGGGCCAGGCCGTAGCGGCCCATGCGAGACAAGCACAGCGTGGTGAGGATGGTGTAGAGCAGGGCACGGAGAAAGGCGCGGTCTTCGAGGAGCAGGTCGAGCAGGCTGACTTCGCCGCGTACCAGGCTGGCGAAATCGGTGTAATAAAACTGGGTGAACATCGCCGGCACGGAGACCAGCAGCACGACCAGCACCAGCACCGAGACGATCTGATGGCTGAAACCGTAGCACGCAGCGGCCTGCTGGGTTTGCAGCGGCACCGCTGGTTCGCGCATCCACAGGCTGGTGAGCAGGCCCGGCAGCATCAGCAGGGCGAACACCAGGTAGGTGCCGGCCCAGGCGCTGTGCTGGTAAAGCTGCACGGTAGAGCCGAACCCTTCGGCGAAGTACAGGGCGCCGGCGGTGGCCAGCAGTGCCGCGACCCGGTAGCCGGCCATGTAGCTGGCGGCCAGGGCGGCCTGGCGGGTGTCTTCGGCGATTTCCAGGCGGTAGGCATCGATGGCGATGTCCTGGGTGGCGGAGGCGAAGGCCACCAGCACCGCCAGGGAAATCAGCCAGGTCAGTTTGGTCTGCGGGTCGCACAAGGCCATGCCGGCCAGGCCGATGGCAATCAGTATCTGAGCCAGTACCAGCCAGGAGCGACGTCGACCGAGCCGACCGAGCAGCGGCAGGCGCCACTGGTCGAGCAGTGGCGACCAGACCCATTTGAAGGCATAGGCCAGGCCAATCAGGCTGGCAAAGCCGATGGTTTCACGCGCCACGCCAGCTTCGCGCAACCACACCGACAGCGTGGAGAACACCAGCATATAGGGCAGGCCGGCGGCGAACCCGAGGAGCAACAGCACCAGAGTGGAGGGGCTGGAATAGGCGGCGAGGGCTTCGCGCCAGCTTTTACGGGGCATTGAGCGGGTATCTGTCTGCTGAGAATGAATTAAAGGCCGCACTCTAACCGCTGCGCTCCATTGGGCGCCAGCCGTGCCGTCGGATATCCACGCGATCATTGATGACCAACACCCCTTCGCTGCGCAAGCGCGCCCGCTGCTCTGCGCCGGAAACACTGCCGGCAGGCAGGCTCAGGCGGCCGCTGGCGGTGATCACCCGATGCCAGGGTAGTGTCGTGTCCGGCGGCAACTGACTGAGGCTACGCCCTACCCAGCGCGCCGCACGGCCCAGGCCGGCCAGCTCGGCCAGTTGACCATAGCTGGCCACCTTGCCCGGCGGGACCTGTGCGAGCGTCATGAACAGCGCCTCGCGGCGTGCTTGCTGGCTTGCTGCCGACGGAGGCGAAGCGCCAGGCTTGGCAGCTCCTCCCTGAGTTGGCGGTTGTCGACCGATCATGCGGCTGTGCATCCTGCGTTTGTCTGCTGTCGTTGAAGGGGGCCGCGCCGGTGTCGGCGGACTCGGTCTGGCTGAATAATGGCAACCGCCTGAGCGGCGTCAGCCAGGTACCGATCGACGGGTAGGATATCGATAGCAGGGGTGCGGACAAACACCTGTTGCGCGTCGTCAGTATCAGCCGCCTGTCGCAATTGTACGAGCTGGCGCAGATCCCTGGCCTGGGTCGTACCTTATCCGAGCGCCACTGTCCGATGGGCGTCGGGGGCGGCTGGTAGGTTCGCGCGGCCGTGACGCCGGTCGATTGGCGTGAACTCCGATTAATTCCGACGGTCAGTGCTTGTTCAATGCCCAGGCTTGCGCATAATGCCCGGCTTTTATCCAATCAGAGCCTTTGAAGTCCGCTTATGATGTTCAGAACCTTGCTATGCCTGGCCCTTTCGGCAGCTGCCAACCCTTTGCTGGCCGACACCGTGTGGTTGAAAAACGGCGACCGGCTGAGCGGCACCATCAGATTCTTCGAAGGGAAAAAACTACTCCTGGACACCGATTACGGTGGCTCGATTGCACTGGACTGGAAGAAGATAGCCACCCTTGAAAGTGACCAGGAACTGTTGATCAAGGAAGGCAAGATTACCGGCGAGCGGGCCAAGTCTCTGTTGGCCGCCGAGGAGGGCAAGGTCACCCTGGTTAATGGCGACGTGCCGAGAACCATCGAGCTGGCCGATGTCGAGCAAATAATGAAACCAAAACCGCTGATCGAAGACCTGACCTGGAAGGGCAATCTCGACGCAGCGCTGGACTACAAACGAGCCGAAACCGACACCGACGATTATGACGTCGACCTGAAGACCCAGGCGCGCCATGGCCTTTGGCGGCACAATGCCGAGGCCGATTACAACCGCGAGTACCAGGACGGTGTGGTCGCCACGGACAACTGGGGCGCCGAGTACGCCCTCGACCGTTTTTTCGATGAGCGCTGGTTCTGGCAGGGGCGCTTCGAATACAAGCGCGATAAGGTCGAGGAGTTGGAGCGCCAACGCACCGTCGGTACCGGTCCGGGTTACCAGTTCTGGGATAACGAGCTGGGCGCCTTCTCCATGACCGGTCTGCTCAACCGCACCGACTACCTGTATGCCAATGGCGAGAAGGATAACTTCTATGCCATGAGCATGAAGTGGGACTACAACCGCTATCTGGTCGGCAAGAGCGTCGAGCTGTTCAGCAATGGTGAGGTCGGCAAGCCGCTGGCCAATGTCGCCGATTACACCCTGGATGCCGCGGTGGGCCTGCGCTACAAGGTCACCGACTGGGCTTCGTTGAACATGAAGGCCGAAAAAGACCTGGTCAGTGGCGCGGAAGGCGAGCTGGACGAAACCCATTACAGTCTGGGCTTTGGTGTCGGCTGGTAAGCAATATCGCCGCCGGTCGGTTGCGCTCGACAAGCCCCGACCCTGTGCCGCAATGCCGTTCACTTGAACCCAGTGAGCGGCATTTTTCTGGGCAGACAAAGGCATGAATCGATGGGTATCGCTGCGCTCAACGCCATCCTGCAACAGCCCAATTCCGTAGGATGGTGCGGGCCGCGTAGGATGAGCGCAGCTATACCCATCACCTCAGCGTGTTCCGGGCAGGTCCGCCACTCATGGGCTGGCTGTCAGTCGAGCATATCGCTGAAACGCTCATCCTTCCTGAACACCAGCGGCTGGGCGAAGCCTGGCACCTTGATCTGTTCGGTGCCCAGCTCGATGGCCTGGTCGTCGATCAGGTCGCGGCCGAAGTTGTAGATGATTTCCAGTTGGCCCTGCATGGCCTGCTCGTCATAGGCGCGGGCCGCGGCGCGGGTCTGTTCGCGGCGGTTGCAGTAGGCGTCGAAGGCGGCCTCACCGTGCCGCTTGCGCAGCATCTTGTCGACCACATGGGGCGCCAGCACCACGGCGCTGGCGTTGTTGCCGCCGAAGCCCTTGGAATTGATGAAGCACACATCGAGTTGCTGCGGCTCGCGTTGGCGATCCGTGGTGGCGAAGCACAGGTGCTCCTGAAACACGTCGTCGGCGGGCGCGTCGATGGTCTTGATCCCGGGAATGACGCCGTACTTGAAGCTGCCCAGGGCGGAGATCACCTGGTCGCCGCTGGCGGTGGCCAGGGAGTGGCCGACGAAGGCCTTGACCGCGGTCACCGGCCATTGCTCGATGGCGAAGGTGGCGGCGATGCGGTCCAGTAGCTCGGATTCGGTGACCCGATTGGCCGGCGTGCTGGAGCCATGGGCCTGGACGAAGCTGCGCTGACGCACGGCATCGCTGCCGAGCAGTTGCACGGCGCTGGCGACCGCCTTGGCCATGGTCAGGTAATTGCCGGGGCCGGGGGCGGAGATGGATTTCTTGAAGCCGTCGGCGTTGACGAAGACATCCGGCACCGCACCGTGGATGTCGGCGCCCAGCTCCAAGGCCAGTTCGTCGTCCATCAGCACCACGAACTGGCAGGCTTCGGCCAGGGTGAAGCCGCAGTTGTCGCCGAACGGGCGACTGGCGCGGCGGAAGTCCACCTGCTGGTTGCCTTCGATCTGGCGCAGGCCTTCTTCGGTGGCCAGCGCGCCCATGGCGCCGTAACCCTCGATGCATTCCTGATTGACCGGCGCCTCGCTGCTGCCGACGATCACCACCCTGGCCTTGCCCGTGGTGATCTGTTCGATGCCCTTCTGCAGGTTATAGAGGAAGGTGGCGCAGGCGCCGGTGATGGCGCCGGTGCTGCCGACACTGCCGAGCACGTAGGCGTTGATGAAATCCGCCGGCATGCTGTTGAGGCCCAGGGCCAGCTGCTTGGCGGTGACCCGGCCGCCCTTGAGGCGCGATTGCATCATGCCGCCGAAGCCGTTTTCGTCGAGCTGGCTCATGATGCAGCTGGCGAACACCGCCACTTCGTCCGGCTGTACCCGGTCGACGATCGACTGCCAGGGCAGGCCGGTCGAACGCAGGGCGTCGGTTACCCCGACGATGGCCATGCTGAGACCGCGCGGGTGGAAGCGCGAGTTGTAGTGTTCGCTCGGCTCGAAGCCGGTGGGCAACTGGCCGGCGGATTTGACTGGCAGGGCGCGGTAGCTGTCGACCTTGAAGTCGCAGTTGTCGTGCAGGCTGACGCGCACCTCGGTGGCGTTGAGTTCCTCCACCGACCAGTTGCCCGGCAGGGGCTCGGGCAGTTGCTTGCGGTTGCTGATGAAGCTCAGCGGAGTGCCGGGCACGCCGCTGACGCTGATGTTCTTCTGCCAATGGGCGGCGTCGACATCCAGGTGCTGCTTTTCGATGCGGCGCACCAGGGTCGAGGCGAGAATCTGTTCGGCAAAGCGGCTGTCGATCTCGGCCAGGCTCAGCGTCGTGCCGTCGTCCGTCTGGTAGTGACCGTCGACTACCTGCAGCAGTTTCATCATCACTGCCAGGCCGGCGAGGGTTTCCTGGCGCGCGCGGCTGTCCATCGACTCGATCACGGTGCGGCGGAAGCCGTGGTGAAAGGAGCTGCGGCCGGCTGCGTTATAACCACCAAAACCAACGATCACGGGTAAGCGAGACTTCACGCGGGAAACTCCTTCAAATAAATACGACGGACAAGCTTCAGGTGAAGCGCTACCTGCTTGTCGCTCGTCCAGCAACCCGCAAACATGCGGGCATTCACCGGACGGGCGGTGGCTCGACTGTGCGGATGATTATGCTGACGTGATTCATGACCCATGAGTCACTGCTTCGACCAAGGTAGCGCTTTGACAAGACCATGCTCCTGCTAAGGTTTCTGCAATTCAAGGTCTCGCTGGAGAACAATAATGCATAGCCTCAACCCCTACGAATCTGGCATGCCGCGCGATGCGGCGAACTCTCAAGCGCTCAGAGGTTGTGAAAATATCGAGCGCAATGCCGCAGCCGGCGTTTTTGGCGATCCGGTGTCACTCGCCGCAGGCAGTGCACCATGGTTCAGCGGCGCGGCATAAAGCTGGCCGGTTGTCGTTGCGTTCCGAACGGACGGCGCCCCGGCCGCCCTACGCTCCGGGCGGACTACACCCGTCATTCGGTCGAGCCCATCCCGGATTGCGCCAAGGCTTGTCCGGGCTACGAAATGCAAAAAAGCCCGGCTCTGAGGCCGGGCGGAAGGTACGGGGAGTACGTCAAACTGTCGCGGTCAGCTCATGCCCAGCCAGTTCGGCAGGGCCATGGACACCGCCGGCACGTAGGTGATGATCATCAGGAAGCCGAGCAGCAGCATCAGCCAGGGCCAGGCGGCCTTGATCACCGCGGTCAGCGGCATGCCGGTGACCGCCGAGGTGACGAACAGGTTGAGTCCCACCGGTGGGGTGATCAGGCCGATCTCCATGTTCACCACCATGATGATGCCCAGGTGAATCGGGTCGATGCCCAGCTGCACGGCGATCGGGAACAGGATCGGCGCGAGGATCAGGATGATCGCCGAGGGCTCCATGAAGGCGCCGGCGACCAGCAGCACGATGTTCACCACCAACAGGAACTGCCAGGGCTGCAGGCCCATCTCGATCACAATGGCGGTGATGGTCTGGGGGATCTGTTCGGTGGTCAGTACGTGGGCGAAGAGCATGGCGTTGGCGATGATGAACATCAGCATGATGGTCAGCTTGCCGGACTCTAGCAGCACCTTGGGGCATTCGCGGATATGCATGTCCTTGTACACGAACAGGGCGACGAAACCGGCGTAGACCGCCGCCACCGCAGCCGCTTCGGTCGGGGTGAACATGCCGGAGTAGATGCCGCCGAGGATGATCACCATCAGCAGCAGGCCCCAGACCGCCTTGCGCGCGGTTCTCAGCAGTTCGCCGAGGCTGGCGCGCGGCAGGGACGGCAGGTTCATCTTGCGCGCGACTATGTAGATCGCCGTCATCAGCGCCACGCCGAGCATCAGGCCCGGCACCACGCCGGCCATGAACAGCTTGCCGACCGACTGCTCGGTGGCCGCGGCGTAGACCACCATGACGATCGACGGCGGGATCAGGATGCCCAGGGTGCCGGCGTTGCAGACGATGCCGGCGCCGAAGGCCTGTGGGTAACCGGAACGGACCATGCCGGCGATGGCGATCGAGCCCACCGCCGCCACGGTCGCCGGTGAGGAGCCGGACAGTGCGGCGAACAGCATGCAGGCCATCACCGCGGAGATCGCCAGGCCGCCACGGATATGGCCGACGCAGGCGTTGGCGAAATCGATCAGGCGCTGGGCCACGCCGCCGGTGGTCATGAAGGCGCCCGACAGCAGGAAGAACGGAATCGCCAGCAGGGTGTAGTGCTCGCTGGTCTCGAACAGCTTGATCGCCAGCGAACGCACCGAGTCGGGGCTGAACAGGATGATGGTCACCGAGCCGGCCAGGCCGAGCGAGGCGGCAACCGGCACGCCGATAAACATCAGCACGAACAGCAGGATGAAGAGGAACAGGATGGTCATTGCTTGTGGTCCTCGTGCTCGGTCAGCTTCATCGCTTCGGCGGCCTCATCGGCCAGGCCGAGACCGGTCTGCTGGTTGCGCAGGATGCGCACGAAGATTTCCAGGAAACGGATAAATACCATGGCGTAACCGAACGGCACGATCAGGGTGATGTGCCACTGCTTGATGCCGTAATGGCCGAGGTCTTCGGCGCCGATATTGGCGGTGAACAGGGTGCTCATCCAGTCGAAGCTGGCCACGCTGATCAGGCCGGCATAGCCCAGGCAGCACAGGCAGGCGATCAGGCCGATGATCCGTTGCACCGGCTTGGGGGCCAGTTTGACCAGGGCGTCGACCCCGATGTGGCCGGCGGTGCGCACGCCATAGGCCAGGCCGAAGAAGATCAGCCAGGCGAACAGCGCCTTGGTCAGGGCGATGCTCCAGGTCATGTCCTGGGCCAGCCCGAGAATGAAGTCGCCGATGGCGAACAGGCTGTCGCTGGCGCTTTCCCAACGATCACCCCAGTTGTAGAACAGGGTGTAGAGGTTGTTGAGGATCACGTAGACGAAAGTCACAAGCGTCATGGCCGCGAGCAGGAACGCGATAAAGCCTTCCTCGAAGTGGTTCCAGACGCGCAGCAAGGCGTTCATCGATAACATCTCCAGTGTTGGGAGGGGAGGGCCAGAGCAGCCTGTCACGGCAGTGCCCTGGCGTAATCGGCCGGCAGCGGGGCGGTTGCCGCCGCTGCCGGTGGGTTACGCCGCTGCGCGGCTAACCCGCCCTACTGGTTGGCCGCGTCTGCGGCCTTGATCAGGTCGGCACCGATTTCGCCTTCGAACTTGGCCCATACCGGCTTCATGGCGTCGCGCCACATGTCGCGCTGCTCGGGGGTCAGGGTGATGATTTCGCTGGTTTTGGCGTCGATGATGCGCTGCTTGGCGTCGTCGTTAAGGGCGCCGGCCTGCTTGTTCACCTCTGCCGTCACTTCCACGATGATCTTGTCCAGCTCGCCGCGTACGTCTTCCGGCAGGCCGTTCCAGAACTTGGTGTTGGTGATCAGCATGTAGTCGAGGGCACCGTGGTTGGATTCGGTGATGTACTTCTGTACTTCATGCATTTTCTGGCTGTAGATGTTCGAGTAGGGGTTCTCGGCACCGTTGACCACGCCGGTCTGCAGGCCCTGGTAGACCTCGGCGAAGCTCATCTTGCGCGGGTTGGCGCGCACCGCCTTGAACTGCTCCTCCAGTACCGCGGAAGGCTGTACGCGGAACTTCAGGCCGCGGGCATCCTTCGGCTCACGCAGCGGCTTGTTCGCCGACAGCTGCTTGAGGCCGTTGTGCCAGTAACCCAGGCCGGTGATGTTCTTGTCTTCCATCGACTTGAGCAGTGCCTGGCCTTCCGCGCTTTGCTGGAAGCGGTCGAGTGCCGCCATGTCCTTGAACAGGAACGGCAGGTCGAATACCTGGATCTGTTTGGTGTAGTGCTCGAACTTGGCCAGGGACGGGGCGATCAGTTGCACGTCGCCGAGCAACAGGGCTTCCATTTCCTTGCCATCGCCGAACAGCGAGGAGTTGGGGTAGACCTCGACCTTGACCTTGTCGCCCAGACGCTCTTCGGCGAGCTTCTTGAACAGCAACGCACCTTGCCCCTTGGGGGTGTGTTCGGCAACGACGTGGGAGAACTTGATCACGATCGGCTCGGCCGCTTGGGCCATGCCGGCGATGGTCAGGGACAGGGCGCAAGCCAGCGCCTTGGCAGTGAACTTGAACATACGAGTGCTTCCTCTTGTTGTGGTTATCGCGTCAGGCGCCGCAGCGCAGAAAACGGGCGAACAAGAGCAAGTCTAGGCGGCCTGCCGAAAAACGACGGACGTTGGCAGCGATTGCCTGGACTTGTACTTGTTGGATCGCCTGCAGGGACTAGAGCAACCGCCATGCCAGACTGTGGTTCGGCGCTGCGAACAGTCGCGGAAATCCTCGACAGAAGGCGCTGGCACCTTGCGGGAGCCGGCTTGTGCCAGGAGCAAATAGGTTATCGACAGCGGTTCGGCACGCCGCTGCTGCAGGTGATGGCGTGCCGGGATGGGTGGAGGTGGCGGAAATCCGCCACTCAGTCGAGCTCATCTGGCGAGCTTCCGCCAGAGTCGGCCACGCTCAGGCCATGCTTGCGCAATTTATCGTGCAGGGTCTTGCGCGGCACGCCCAGGGCTTCGGCCAGGCTGCGCAGCGAACCATGGCCGCGGCTCAGTTCGGCAGCGATCATGGCGCGTTCGAAGGCTTCGACCTGCTCGCCGAGGTTGCCGCTGGAGGGCACGTCGCTCTGCGGGCCGTCCCGGTTCAGCTCCAGGCCGAAATCCAGGCCCAGGTCGAGGCCGATGGCGAAGCGTTCCGCGGCATTCTGCAGTTCGCGCACATTGCCTGGCCAGGGGTGGCGCAGGAGCATGGCGCGCTGCCCCGGCTGCAGTTCGCGCACCGGCAGGCCGTGGCGGGCGCTGGCGCCATCGGCGAAGTGCTGGAACAGCGCGAGGATGTCGTCGCCGCGTTCGCGCAGGGGCGGAATGCGCAGCGGGGCGACATTCAGGCGGTAATACAGGTCGGCGCGGAAGCGGCCCTGGTCGGCGGCCTGGCGCAGGTCTTCCTTGGTCGCGGCGATCACCCGGATATCCAGCGGGATCAACTGGTTGCCGCCGAGACGTTCGACCACCCGTTCCTGCAGCAGGCGCAGCAGCTTGACCTGCACCTCCAGGCTCATGCTCTCGATCTCGTCGAGGAACAGGGTGCCGCCGTTGGCGAACTCGAACTTGCCGATGCGGCGTTTTTGCGCCCCGGTGAAGGCGCCCGGTTCGTGGCCGAACAGTTCGCTTTCCACCACCGACTCGGCCAGGGCGCCGGCGTTGATGGCGACGAAGGGACCGTCGCGGCGATTCGACAGGTCATGCAGGGCGCGGGCGACGACTTCCTTGCCGGCGCCGGTCTCACCGAGGATCAACACATCGGCGCTGATGTTGGCCAGGGCGCCGATCTGCTCGCGCAGGCGCGCCATGGCCGGCGACTGGCCGACCAGGCGCGCGCTCAACTGCTGGCGGTCGGCCAGGGCCAGGCGCAGGCTGCGGTTATCCAGGACCAGGCGGCGCAGGGCGAGGGCGCGGCGGACGCTGCCCTGCAGGTCGTCGCTGGCGAAGGGTTTTTCCAGAAAGTCATAGGCGCCGGCGCGCATCGCCTGCACCGCCAGCGGTACATCGCCATGGCCGGTGATCAGCAGCACCGGCAGGTCCGGGTCCTGCTCGTGCAGCTGCTCGAGCAGCTGCATGCCATCGAGGCCCGGCATGCGGATATCACTGACCACCACGCCCGCCCAGTCGCGACCGATGCGCGCGGCGACGCCGCGGGCGTCGGCCAGGCTGACGACTTTCAGGCCGGCCAGGTCGAGGGTTTGGCTCAGGGCCTGGCGCAGGTGCGGGTCGTCGTCGATCAGCAGCACCTGGGTGCCTGGGTCGAGGGTGGTCATAGGCAATAGTCCTCGGGCGACTGGGTTTTAACGCCGTGTTCGGCGGCGCGTAGGCGCAGGGTCAACAGGGCGCCGCCATCGGGGTGGTTGGCCAGCAGCAGTTCGCCGCCGAGGGCGCGGATCAGGGTATCGCAAATCGCCAGGCCAAGACCCAGGCCCTGGGCGCTGGTCTTGGTGGTGAAGAAGGGTTCGCGGGCGCGTTGCAGGGCTTCGGCAGTGAATCCCGGGCCGTTATCGCGCAGGTGCAGGTCGACGCCCTCGCTGCTGCGTTCGGCGCTGAGCCAGATGCGCCGCGGCGGCGCTTTCTCGCCCAGGGCGTCGAGGGCATTGGCCAGCAGGTTGCCGAGCACCTGGCGCAGGCGGGTTTCGCCGGCCTGGACCCACAGGGTGGCGTCCGGCAGGTCGCGAATCAGCTCGACCTCCATCGCCCGGCGGCGTTTGCCCAGCAGCGCCAGGGCGTCGTCCAGGGCCGGTTGCAGGGCCACGCTTTCCGGGGCGTGACGGTCACGGCGGGCGAATGCGCGCAGGTGGGAAATGATCGAGGCCATGCGTTCGGTCATCTGGCTGATCAGCTTGAGATTGGCGCGGGCGTCCTCGCTGCGCTGGTGGTCGAGCAGCACGCAGGCGTTGTCGGCATAGCTGCGGATCGCCGCCAGCGGCTGGTTGAGCTCATGGCTGATGCTCGCGCTCATGGTGCCCAGGGCCGACAGCTTGCCGGCCTGGACCAGCTCATCCTGGGCGCGCACCAGTTCCTGTTGGGCGTGTTCGCGCTCCAGCACTTCCTGCTTCAGGCGGCTGTTGAGCCGTTCCAGATCCTGGGTGCGCTCCTGTACGCGCTGCTCCAGCCGTTGCCGCGCATGGGCATCCAGGGCGATGCGTTCGAGGTAATGGCGGCGGCGCAGGATCAGCAGGCCGAGCAGCAGCAGGAGCATCAGCAGTGCCGCGCCACCGATGGCCACTGCGCTGCGCACGGGGCGATCGAGCAGCAGGCGCGGCGCCAGAATGCTCACGGTCCAGCCGATATCGTCGAGGCTGCGGTTCTGCCGGAGCCAGGCCGCAGGTTCGAGTTGCAGGGGTGGCGGCGACTGGATGCGGTAAGGCTGGGTGGCGGTGATCGCGACGCGCTCGACATTGTCCAGCTCGCGGGTGGCATGGAAGCGCCAGTCGGCCTGGGAGGTGAGGATCACCACGCCGTAGTTGTCGGTGACCAGCAACTGCTCGGGGCGGTTGCCCCACAGGGTTTCGGTGTGATCGAGGTCGACCTTGACCACCAGCACGCCAATGATCTGCGCGCCCTCGCGTACCGCCGCGGCGAAGAAGTAGCCGCGCTTGCCGGAGGTGGTGCCGAGGCCGAAGAAGCGCCCGGGGCGGCCCTGCATGGCGTCGCGAAAATAAGGGCGGTAGGAGAAGTTGCTCTCGACGAAGCTGTCCTGCTGATCCCAGTTGGAGGCGGCCAGGGTTTTGCCGTCGGGGGCCATCAGGTAGATCACATCGGCGCCGGTCTGCTGCCGCAGGCCGGCGAGCAGGCGGTTGGCACGGTCGCGCAGTTGCCCATCGGCACTGTCCTGCAACAGCTGGCGCAGGGTCGGTAGCTGGCCGAGGATCGGCGGCAGCACTTCATAGCGGTTGAGAGTGCCGAGCAGGTTGGCGACGTAGAGATCGAGGGTCTGGCGATTCTGCTCGCTCAGCACGCCGCTGTAATAACGCTCGGCCAGTTGTTGCAGCGGCCAGAGCAGCGGGGTCAGCAGCAGGGCAAGCAACGCCAGGCTGCGCCAGCGGAGACGTTTGGGAGTGCGGATGGTTGCGGTCATGAAATAAGGCGCCTGGGTATCGCAGCTAGTATGCATCTTCGAGCTTTAGCAAGGGATGTGCCAGTGGCGCTTGGCTACGCGGGCTGCAACCCGTCAGGTGTCGCCAGCCTACCGCGATCGGGTATCGGGATGACTCTCCCGGATTGCGCTGGCGCTTATTCGGGCTACGGCTTGCTGCGCTCACCGCTGTGCAGGCACTCGAGCAGGGCGCTGTGCCAGTCGCTCAGCTGGACATGCCAGTTGCGTTGCAGGCGCGTGCAGTCGAGCCGCGAGTTGAGCGGACGCCGGGCGGGGGTGGGATACTCGCTGCTGGTGATGGGCTGCAGGGTCGCGGTGGCTTTACCTTGCGCGCGCAGTTGCTCGGCGATCGCGCTGGCAAAGCCGAACCAGGACACCTCGCCCTGCGCGCTGAGGTGATACAGCCCCCAGGGGCCGCCGCGGCCATGGCGCCAGCACTCGACCAGCTGGCTGGTGGCGGCGGCGATGCTGCCGGCCCAGGTCGGCGCGCCGACCTGATCGGCCACCACATTCAGGCTGGCGCGCTCCTGCAGCAGGCGTTGCATGGTCAGCAGAAAATTCTTGCCGTGCAGCGAGTAGACCCAGCTGGTGCGCAGGATCAAATGCGCGCCGCCAGCCGCCTGGATAGCCTGTTCCCCGGCCAGCTTGCTGCGGCCGTAGACGCCGAGCGGGTTAGGCGCGTCGTCCTCGACATAGGGCGCGGTTTTGCTGCCGTCGAACACGTAGTCGCTGGAGTAATGGATCAATGGCGCACCCAGCGCAGCGGCTTCTTCGGCGAGAATGCCGGGCGCCGTGGCGTTGATGGCGAAGGCCAGCTGCGCTTCGCTCTCGGCCTGGTCGACTGCGGTGTACGCCGCGGCGTTGATGATCAGCTCGGGTCGCAGTTCGCGCACCTGACGGCGAATCTGCTCCGGCTGGCTCAGGTCGAGTTGGGCGCGGCCCAGCACTGTCAGTTCGCCTTGTCCGCGCAGGCTCAGTTGCAGTTCGCGGCTGACTTGGCCGTGCTCGCCGAGCAACAGGATCTTCATGGGAACAGCTCCGCATCGGCCAGGCTGAGGCCGGCCTGGTCCTTGGCCGAGAGCTGCGGCGCGCTATCCAGTGGCCAGTCGATGGCCAGGCTCGGGTCGTCCCAGCGGATGCAGCGCTCATGGGCCGGCGCGTAGTAGTCGGTGGTCTTGTAGAGGACCTCGGCGTATTCGCTGAGCACCAGGAAGCCGTGGGCGAAGCCTTCCGGCAGCCACAGTTGGCGCTTGTTCTCGGCGGACAGATGGACGCCGACCCAGCGGCCGAAGGTCGGCGAGCTGCGGCGAATATCCACCGCCACGTCGTAGACCTCGCCCGCGGTGACCCGCACCAGCTTGCCCTGGGCCTGCTGCAGTTGGTAGTGCAGGCCGCGCAGTACGCCGCGCTGCGAGCGCGAGTGGTTGTCCTGGACGAATTCGCATGTACGACCGGTCGCCTGCTCGAAGGCGCGCGCGTTGAAACTCTCGTAGAAGAAGCCGCGCTCGTCGCCGAACACCCTGGGCTCGAGGATCAGCACCTCCGGCAGTTCGCTGGCAATCACCTTCATGCGTGCTCCTCTGCCAGCTTGTACAGGTACTGGCCGTAGCCGGTCTTGCCGAAGGCCTGGGCCTGGCTGAGCAACTGCTCGCGGTCGATCCAGCCATTATTGAAGGCGATCTCTTCCAGGCAGGCGACTTTCAGGCCCTGGCGGTGTTCGATGGTCTGCACGTACTGCGAAGCCTCCAGCAGGCTGTCGTGGGTGCCGGTGTCGAGCCAGGCGAAGCCACGGCCGAAGCGCTCGACATGCAGGTCGCCGCGCTCGAGGTAGGCGTTGTTGACGTCGGTGATTTCCAGCTCGCCGCGTGCCGAGGGCTTGACCGCCTTGGCGATCTCGATCACGTCGTTGTCGTAGAAATACAGGCCGGTGACGGCGTAGCTGGACATCGGCTTGGCCGGTTTTTCCTCGATGGAGATGGCCCGGCCGCTGGCGTCGAACTCGACCACGCCGAAGCGTTCGGGGTCCTTGACCCAATAGCCGAAAATCGTCGCGCCGCTGGGTTCGGCGGCGGCGCGCAGGAGCTTCTCGGTGAAGTGCTGACCGTGAAAGATGTTGTCGCCGAGGATCAGGCATACGGGGTCGCTGCCGATGAATGATTCGCCGATCAGAAAGGCCTGGGCCAGGCCTTCCGGTGCCGGCTGTTCGGCGTAGACGAAGCGCACGCCGAACTGGCTGCCGTCGCCGAGCATCTTCTGAAAATTAGGCAGGTCCACGGGCGTGGAGATAATCAGAATCTCGCGGATGCCGGCGAGCATCAGCACCGAGATCGGGTAGTAGATCATCGGCTTGTCGTAGATCGGCAGCAGCTGCTTGGACACCCCCAGGGTGATCGGGTGCAGACGGCTGCCGGAGCCGCCGGCGAGAATTATTCCTTTCATTGCTTTCATCCCTTCTTTCATCCCTTCTTTCATAAAGAAGCGCCCAGGCGTTCACGTTGATAGCTGCCATCCTGCACGCGACGGCACCAGTCGAGGTTATCCAGGTACCAGCGCACGGTCTTGCGCAGGCCGCTGGCGAAGCTTTCCTCGGGAGTCCAGCCGAGTTCGCGCTCGATCTTGCCGGCGTCGATGGCGTAGCGCTGGTCGTGGCCGGGGCGATCCTGGACAAATGCAATGAGTTCTTTGTAGGCGCCGGCCTGTCGCGGCTTCAGCTCGTCCAGCAGCGCGCAGATGCTCTCCACCACATGCAGATTGGTCTGCTCATTGTGCCCGCCAATGTTGTAGGTCTCGCCCACCCGGCCCTCGCTCACTACCTTGAGCAGGGCGCGGGCATGATCCTCGACATACAGCCAGTCGCGCACCTGCTGGCCGTTGCCGTACACCGGCAGCGGTTTGCCCTCCAGGGCGTTGAGGATCACCAGCGGAATAAGCTTTTCCGGGAAGTGATAGGGGCCGTAGTTGTTCGAGCAATTGCTCAGCAGTACCGGCAGGCCATAGGTACGCTGCCAGGCGCGAACCAGATGGTCGGAGGCCGCCTTGCTCGCCGAGTAGGGCGAGCTGGGCGCATAGGGCGTGTTCTCGGTGAACAGCTGGTCAACGCCATGCAGGTCGCCATACACCTCGTCGGTGGAAATATGGTGAAAGCGAAAGGCCTGCTTGCGCGCCTGGTCCAGCTGCAGCCAATAGGCGCGGGTGGCTTCGAGCAAGGCATAGGTGCCGACGATATTGGTCTGGATAAAGGCGGCCGGGCCGTCGATGGAGCGATCGACATGCGACTCGGCGGCCAGGTGCATGATCGCGTCCGGCTGGAACTCGGCCAGGGCCCGACTGACCACCGCGCTGTCGCCGATATCGGCCTGCAGGAACTGGTAGCGCGGGTTATCCGCGACGCTGGCCAGCGACTCGAGGTTGCCGGCGTAGGTCAGCTTGTCGAGGTTGAGCACCTGGTGCTGGGTGTCGTTGAGCAGGTGGCGAATCAGCGCCGAACCGATAAAACCCGCACCGCCGGTGACCAGAATACGCATGAAAAGATTGTCCTCTTGGATACAGTCTTCGAGTGTGGCGCATAGCTTGTAGGCTCGACGCCCTGGCCGCAAGCGTTGGATGCCGGCAGGCGTGCAGTTGTAGGCCTATGGCATCCGGGCAAAACCCGCGACGCAAGCACCTGCCGGCGGCGTCCTGCCCATATCGATCGCGCACGAGCTTCTAGCGATCGGCCGCTCATCGATGCGGCGAAAACACGATGATGCGACTGTGCTACTCAAGAGGGGGCGGGCGCCTGGGTTGGGTTCGTTGCTGTCGCGAGCGGCGTGGGGCGCAGATGTTTCGAGCGTCGACGTCCAGGCCGACCGCCAGCGTAGCGGGTCTTTCGATGACGCGCGTTCTGCACCATACGAAGCAACGAAAAAGGCCCACCTTGCGGTGAGCCTTTTTCGTTGCTTCGTATGGTGCCGGCACCAAGAGTCGAACTCGGGACCTACTGATTACAAGTCAGTTGCTCTACCAGCTGAGCTATACCGGCATTTCAGGGGCGCCATTATATCCATTCATCTGGCCGAGTAAAGTCGTCTGCGCATTGTTTCTTCTGAATATGTTCACGCCTTCGCCAGCATGCCGTCGGCAAGGCGTGGGCGGCGTTTTCGGACATGCTTTTCGGGGGAGGTGGGCGTTGTCGACACTACTTTCTCTGTCCCCCTATCCTTCTATCCGTGTAGGTCATGGGGCCTGTGGCAAGGGCAGGTAGTTGGTCGCCTGGGGCTGCAGCATAGAAGCATGGCGTCGAGGCGACCTTCCGCTAGCGCGCAGGGGTGGTGAGTGTTGCTAAACAGGCTGTTTATTGTGGGTCTGGCGATTAGCAGCGAAATCCTTATGCACAAGCGCAAGGTATTTTGTGAGGGTGCGCGCACATATTGTGAGGTGTTTCTCTGTTTTTTATAAGTATATGTTTTTGCTGGTTTTTATTTTCTGTTTAAAAAATGTACAGGCGCCATCAGGGGCGATGGTCGGGGCGTTTGAGGCGTTTGCTCAGAATCTATCAACACAGTTATCCACAGATAATGTGGGTAACTTGTGTGGGCTCAGCGGCGTTCGGCGAGTAGCAGCAGGTTGCGTGGGGTGAGCTGCTGCGGGCAGAAGCTGCCGAGGCGTACGCTGAAGCCTTGCTCTTGCAGGTAGAGCGCGCGGTCGAGTAGCAGCCAGAGTTCCAGGGGGCGGCGGAACAAGCCGCGCAGCAGCTCCAGGTTGCGCACCTGGGCCAGCCGTTGCCAGCCTTGGGCTTGCAGTCGTTGCCAGTCTGTTGACCGGGCTGGCGCGGGCAGTTGTTTCAGGGCGGCCAGGTCTGTGCAGTAGTCGGCGAACTCTTTCGCCAGCCAGGCCGTGGGCAGGGACGGTGTGGGCAGGTACTGGTCGATGCCGCGCAGTTCGCGTTGCAGTACGTCGAATGCCAGGCGCCAGGCCATGGAGTGATCGCGCTGGCGGCGCACACGGGCGCCGGCGGTGACGGTTTCGCTGAGCGGCAGGGCCAGGTCATCCAGCGAGAGTCGCAAGGCCGATGCCTGGGCGGCAGCGGAGAGCGCCTGGTAATCGGGGCTGGCGATGCGGTTGTAGCAGCACGGCGCTATGGCCAATTGCGTGCAGCCGGCCGCGCTGGCGAGCTGTATCAGGCGCACATGCAGATCGCCGCAGGCATGCAGGGCGACCGGGGTGTGTTCGCGGCTGAGTTGCGCGCCGGCATCGGCGCCGAGTACGTCCTGCTGCAGATGGCGGGCGTTGAGGTGCAGGCGCTGGCTGAGCAGGTGCCCGCTGTGGACCAGTTCGGGGTCGTGTTCCAGGCAGGTCAGGGGCCGTCCGTCATGCGCCAGCAGGCGGCCGAGATGGCCTTTGCCAGCGCACCAGTCGAGCCAGTGTCGGGCTGGTTGGTGAAACTGCAGGCAGCCGGCGAAGGCCTGGATCTGTTGCCATTTGCGTCCCGGCACGTCGACCGAGAAACGCGCAGGCAGTGGCGGCGAGGGCTGTGGCGTGAAGGCGCCGATGCGGCTCAGGGCGCTCGCCTGCGCCGCGAGTCCGGCAAAGGGCGCGGGCGCATCGAGCAGGTGCGGCTGGTTGTGGCTGGCCTCGGCCTGTTCCAGGCTGCGCGCTCTGAGCCAGTGGGCGAGTTGCGGGTGCTGGTGTTCCCACGGCAGTTGCCGCTGGGTGAATGGCCGCGGCCGCCAGAGCGCCTGGTGTTGCAGGACAAAGGCATCCAGCGCCCGGAAGCGCTGGAGCAGGTGGTCGCCGCTGAGGGGGGAGTCGTTCATGCGCGTGTCGTCATGCATGGGAGCCGCGAGTGCCCCGTCGCGTCAGCGGCCCTGGCAGGCGTCGACCCTGAGCCAGCGTTCCAGCAGCTTGAAGCCGCGCACCAGGATGAAGGCGATCAGCAGGTAGAACATGCCGGCGGCGAAGAAAATCTCCACCGGCAGGTAGGTGCGGGCGATGATGGTGCGGGCCATGCCGGTCAGTTCCAGCAGGGTGACGGTGCTGGCCAGGGAGCTGGCCTTGAGCATCAGGATCACTTCGTTGCTGTAGGCGGGCAGGCCGATCCGTGCGGCGCGCGGCAGGACGATATAGACCATGGTCTGCCAGCGGGCCATGCCCAGTGCGCGTGCCGCCTCCACTTCACCCGGCGGTACGGCCTGGATCGCTCCACGGAGGATCTCGGCGATATAGGCCGCGGTGTGCAGGGTCATGGTCAGGATGGCGCACCAGTAGGCCGAGCGCAGGTAGGGCCACAGTGAGCCCTCGCGCACGGCGTCGAACTGGGCCAGGCCGTAGTAGACCAGGAACAGCTGCACCAGTAGCGGCGTGCCGCGGAAGAAGAAGATGTAGCCGTAGGGCAGGGCGCGCACGTACCAGTGCCGGGAGGCGCGGGCGATACCCATGGGAATCGCCAGGATCAGGCCGGCGACTACCGCGATGGCCACCAGCTCCAGGGTCAGCACGGCGCCTTCGGCCAGGCGTGGCAGCCATTTGATGATTACTTCCCAGTTCATCCCGCGCTCCTGATAAAGCCGCGGCTGGAGCGCTTCTCAAGGAAGTGCAGGCCGATCATGGCGACTATGGTGAGGCCCAGGTAGATAAAGGCCGCCACCAGGAAAAAGGTAAAGGGTTCTTTGCTCGAGGTGACGGCGATCTGCGAGCGGCGCATGATTTCTTCCAGGCCGATCACCGACACCAAAGCGGTGTCCTTCATCAGGATCATGAACAGGTTGCCCAGGCCGGGCAGGGCGATGCGCCACATCTGCGGCAGGATCAGGCGCCAGAAGATCCGCGGCACGGACAGGCCAAGCGCCTGACCGGCTTCGCGATGCCCCTTGGGGATGGCGAGTATGGCGCCGCGGAACACTTCGGTGGCATAGGCGCCGAAGCACAGGCCCAGGGCGATGGTGCCGGCGGCAAAGGCGCTCAGTTCGAGGCTTTCAATGCCCAGCAGGTCGGCCAGGTTGCGCATCAGTTGCACGGTGCCGAAGTAGATCAGCAGTACCCAGAGCAGCTCGGGAATGCCGCGCACTATGGTCGAATAGGTGCCGCCAAGCCACTGCAGCGGCTTGTACGGGGAAGTCTTGGCCAATGCGCCGAGCAGGCCGAGCACCAGACCCAGGACCAGCGCGCAGAGCGCCAGTTTTATGGTCATCAGGGTGCCGGCGGCCAGGGCCGGGCCGAATCCGTAGAGATCTAAAGTCATGGGGGGTCAGAAGCCTGCACCGCCCGTCAGGGCGATGCAGGACAGGCTGCTCAGTAAATGCTGAACGGGAAGTACTTGTCGTTGATCGTCTTGTAGGTGCCGTCTTCGATGATGGCCTGCAGCGCGGTATTCAGCTTCTCACGCAGCGGATCACCCTTGCGTACGGCGATACCGATCTTGTCGTTATCGAATACCGGCTCGCCCTTGAACTCGAAGCCCTTGCCGGCATCGCTCTTGAGCCATTCCCAGTTGACGAAGGTATCCGCCAGGACGCCGTCGAGGCGACCCGAAGACAGGTCGAGGTAGGCGTTTTCCTGGGTGTCGTAGAGCTTGATGTCGACGATCCCGTCCAGGTTGTCTTCCAGCCAGGTGCCGGCGATGGTGGCACGCTGGGCGCCGATTACCTTGCCTTTGAGGCTGGCTTTGTCGCTCTTGAAGTCACCTCCCTTGGGGGCGATGAACTGCAGCTTGTTGGTGTAGTAGGGCTCGGTGAAGTCGACGGCCGCCTGGCGTTCTTCGGTGATCGACATCGAAGCGACCAGGAAGTCGAATTTCTTGGCGTTGAGGGCCGGGATGATGCCGTCCCAGTCGGAGGTGACCACTTCGCACTCGGCTTGCATTTTGGCGCACAGGGCCTGGCCGATTTCCACGTCGAAGCCGCCGACCTGGCCGCTGGCGTCGATCAGGTTGAACGGCGGATAAGCGCCTTCGGTGCCCATCTTGAGTTTTTCAGCGGCGATGGCGCTGGTGCCGAAAGCCAGGGTGGCGGCTGCGGCGAGCAGGATCTTCTTGTATTTCAGCATGCGAGAGTTGCTCCGTGTTTAGCGATTGCTGGACATGAATTGTTTGCAGCGCGCCGAGGTCGGGTTGTCGAACACCTGCTCGGGCGAGCCTTGTTCTTCCACCAGACCCTGATGCAGGAACACCACTTCACTGGACACCTGACGGGCGAAGCCCATCTCGTGGGTAACCAGCAGCATGGTGCGACCTTCATCGGCCAGCGCACGGATCACATTAAGCACTTCTTGTACCATCTCCGGGTCGAGAGCCGAAGTTGGCTCATCGAACAGGATCACTTTCGGCTGCATGGCCAGGGTGCGGGCGATGGCCGCGCGCTGCTGCTGGCCGCCGGACAGCTGATTCGGGTAGACGTGGCGTTTCTCGCCGATGCCGACCTTGGCCAGCAGCGCCTCGGCCCGCTCGATCGCCTCGGCCTTGCTCAGGCCGAGCACCCGGCGTGGCGCTTCGATGATGTTATCGAGCACGCTCATGTGCGGCCACAGGTTGAAATTCTGAAAGACGAAGCCCAGTTCGCTGCGCAGGCGGTTGATCTGCTTGCCATCGGCGGCGACCAGGTCGCCGTTCTTGCCGGGCTTGAGCTTGAGTTCTTCGCCGGCGACGATGATCTGCCCCTGGTTGGGGTTTTCCAGCAGATTGATGCAGCGCAGGAAGGTCGACTTGCCGGAACCGGATGAGCCGAGAATGGAAATCACGTCGCCATCGCGCGCGGTGAGGGAGATGCCTTTGAGCACCTCGAGGTCGCCGAAACGTTTGTGCAGGTTGCGGATTTCCAGCGCTGGCGTGGCCTCGGCCATGGGGTGTCCTCTTATTGTTCGATTGCGCTCAGAACCTGTCTCGGGTCTGCTGCGCGTCGGCCAAACCGCGTTGAAAGCGGCTTCGGAATGCTCATTTACAGCTCGTAAACTCCGCTTCCTCAGCCACTTTCGCCTTGTTTGGCTCTAGCTCGCTAGAGCCGAGACAGGTTCTCGGCGTTACGTGGCCCTCCTGGCGAGCCGTCAAGCTAGCATAGCGTTTCGCCAGCCGCCAAGCCGTTTGGTGTGCGTCCAGGGCCTTGTATGCCGCGGGTGTCGCCTGGTTGCTGCTGACTGTCGCGCAGACGCAAAATGGCCCGGGTGTTTGGCGCCTGTCGTCGAGATGCCTCGCCAGGCGAAAGGTGTTTCCGGTGCAGCGCAGCGTTCCGCTCGGTGCGTAGCGACAACCCGCCAGCTTGTGCCGCACCGACGAGCCATGGGCACTGCCTGCGGCGAGTGACACCCTAACCCACGACGTCAGCCCTAGGCTGCAGCGCTGCGGTTGATGGCCGTGATGGTCGCAACAATCGCATCCGCATCGGCATCGCCAAAGGTGCCGTCCAGCCCCTCGTGGTGCAGGGCCGTGAAAGGCGGCTCGTAGAGCTGCCCAGCCTCCATGACGCCCTGCCTGGTCAGGCGCTCGATGATCATCTCGACAAAGCGGATCTGCTGGCTGCTGTAGCGGTTGTCGTCGAGGAACTGGCCGAACGCCTCCTTGGCTGCATTGCGGTCCAGGCCCACCAGTGAGCGGATGAGCAGCGTCAACGGCTTGTCGCTGCCATAGCATTCTTCAAAACGGCTGCGGCTTTGCACCGGCTCGGACTCATAGACGAACTGCTCCAGCTCACTCAGATCGCTCGGCGTCAGCGCCCGGTTGTATTTGAGTTTGGCGATGGCCACGTGGTTTTCGTTGGCGCGGATATAGGCCTCGACCTTCTTCTTGTACTGGGCGAGGTTGATGCCGGTGCTGAAATTCTTGAGATCGACCACGGTCGCTGCGCCGATCTGGTCGGTCAGCATGCTGTACACCGGATTGCTCGGGCGTCGTTCGATGAATTTGATCAGCCCACGCAGCTTGCGCCGCACCTGCTCGATCATCGGCAGGCTGATGTCCTTCCAGTACTCTTCAGTCTGCAGGTCCTGCAGCAGCGCCAGTTCGGCACGCACGGCCGGGATGTTTTCCATCGCCTCCAACTGGCTGGCCAGCTCGACCACCTTATCGCGGTAAGCCATGAAGTCACTGGTCGAACGCAGCAATGCCAGTTGCAGGTTGAGGCAGACCAGATCGAACAGCTTGGCGCTGATGTGCTCGGCTTCGCGTTCGCTGGGCAGGCCGGCCACATGGGTGCGCAAGTCGCCCAGCGCCGCATCGTCCAGGGCGTTCCACACTTCACGATCGGCGAAGCGCGTGACATGTTCGAGTTCGGTACGGACGATAAAGTTATCCAGGTTCATCGCCGCCACTTCGTCGTGCAGCTCGTTACTCAGATCGCCACGCAGCCCGACGAAGGCGTCGTACTGGCCGGTGCTTTCTACCAAGTTTCCCAGGGCACGAGTGTCCTTTGAGGTCAGCAGCGACAGCAGGTCCAGGCGCGCCTTGAACAAGCGCTTGCCCAGCGGCTCGGCCAGGCCGCCCAGCGCACCCTTGGGGTGCTCGTTGAAGTATTCGAAGTTGGCGCAGAAGTCGAAAATATAGAACTCGCTCTTGTGCATATCCGGCGCGAACAGGTTCGGGCACAGACGAGTGCCGCGGCCGATCATCTGCAGGAATTTGACCTTCGAGCGCACCGCCTTGAAGAACACCAGGTTCAGCACCTGCGGCACGTCGATACCGGTGTCGAGCATGTCCACGGAAATGGCGATCTGCGGCAATTTGTTCAGCTTGCTGCCGAAATCGTCGATCAGGCTCTGCGCGTAGCTCACCGCGTGAGTGATAACGCGGGCGAATTCGCCGTTGTACTGCGGGTAGTGGTGATTGAAGCGACGGGCGATAAATTCGGCGTGCTTCTGATTGACCGCGAAGATGATGGTCTTGCCCAGCTTGTCGCCGCCATCCACCTTCAGGCCGTGCTGCATCAGGTGCTTGAGCATCAGATCGACGGTTTGATCGTTGAACAGTTGTTTGTTGACCTCGGAGGCGAGCACCTCCGTGGGCGCATCGTCATCCTCATAGCGGTCGCCCCAGTCCAGCGATTCCCAGTGCTCTTGCTCGTCGGCACTCAGTTGGTCATAGCGGATGCCCTCGCGGACGAACTTGAGCGGCACCGAATAGGCCTTGGGCGGCACCAGATAGCCGTCGGCCACCGCCTCGTCCAGGCCGTAGGCGTCGGTGGGGACGCCGGTTTCCAGGCCGAACAGGTGGTAGGTGTCGCGGTCCACTTCATCGCGCGGGGTCGCGGTCAAGCCGACCAGATAGCTGTCGAAGTAGCGGAAGATCGCGCCGTACTTCTGGTACACGCTGCGGTGCGCCTCGTCGATGATGATCAGGTCGAAGTGGCCGACGCCGTACTTGCGGCGGTCGCCTTCCATCTGCTCGATCAGGCCCATCATGCTCGGATAGGTGCACAGGTATACCCGGCCCTGGCCGTTCTTTTCGCTAACCAGGTTGACCGGGCTGGAGTCGGGCAAAAACTCCTTGAAGGCACCGGCGGCCTGCTTGACCAGCGCCACCCGGTCGGCCAGAAACAGCACACGCTTGACCCAGTTGGCGCGCATCAGCAGCTCCACCAGGGCGATGGACATGCGCGTCTTGCCGGTGCCGGTCGCCATGGTCAGCAGGCCGGCGCGGCGACCATTGGCCAGGGCCTCGGCCATCGCGCGAATCGCCCTATGCTGATACGCGCGCTCGACTATCGCGGTATTGATCGGCAGCTTGCGCACGTCGGTGTGCAAATGGCGGCGCTGGATCGCCAGCTCCAGCTCTTCGCGGTTATAGAAGCCCTGCACCTCGCGCGGCGGCGCGCGACGGTCGTCCCACAACCAGCTGTGGTTGCCATTGCTGAAGAAGATCAGCGGCCGCTGACCTTTTTCGGCCTCCAGACAATCGGCATACAGCTTGGCCTGCTGCTGGCCGATATCCGGGTCCTGCAGGCTGCGCTTGGCTTCCACCACCGCCAGTGGCTTGCCGTTCGCGCCCCAGAGTACGTAATCGACGAAGCCTTCACCGCTGGCGCTGGGCATGCCGTTGACCGGCACTTCGGCGCTGGCATTCTTGCCCAGTTCCCAGCCGGCCTCGCGCAGCAGCACGTCGATAAACAAGCGCCGGGTGTCCGCCTCGTCGTAGTCGTGGCTATCCGGCACCGCGATATTGGCGGCCTTGGCCTGCGCCAGCGCGGCGCGGGTGGCGGCCAGCTCGGCATTGACCTGAGCCAGCAGCGCCTCGCGCTCGCTCAGTGAGGCGGTCTGTTCGGCAATCGCCGCCTCGCGGGCTTCCAGGGTGGCGTGCTGGGCGGCGATCTGTTGCTGAAACTGGGCTTCCTGCTTTTTCAGCTCTTCGCGGGTAAAGGCCGCGGCATCGGCCACGCTGACCAGTCGGGGTACGCGCTGTTCGTCGAACTCGGCGGCAATGCTCTTGGGGTCGCTGGCGCGGGTATAGGTGCGCGCCAGCCAGAACAGCACATGAAACAGCTCGCGCACCAGCTTCATCGCGTCGCTGTAGCCCACAGGCTGTTTGGCGTGCACCGCCTGATTGCCGAACTTCTGGATCAGCCGCGCCTTTTGATGAATGGGCGGCGGCAGCAACCTGACGAACTCGGTCTGGGTCAGCAGCACGTTCAGGCCGGTGTCATAGGGCATGCGCAGGTCGCGGTCATGCTCGTACAGCCAATGCACCACCTGCTCCAGGGCATGGCGGGTGCGCATGCAGCAGGCGCGCGGGTCGGAGTACACCAGTTGCTCCGCGCCCGTGGCCGGTTCAAGCAGCGCTTTGAATTCAGGGGCGAGAAACTGGAAATTGCTCATGGTGACTACTCACTTTCCGTTGTGCGGTAGGCCTGCATTTCATGGGTGGGTGTGGTGGGGAAGGCAAACTTCAGTCTGCCCTGTTGCACCAGAGGCCTCAAATGCTGTTTGCGAAAAGCCTCCGCGCTGCGCCCAACCAGCTCGGCCAGGCTGGTGCCGGTCACATAATGCCCCCGGCAAAGGATCAGGATCAGTTCGCGCATCTCCTCCGGTTCCAGCTTGCCCTTGCTGCGCGGCACCTGGGCGATAACCTCCAGTTGAGCGCGGTAAGTCTTGTCCAGATGCTTCAGCGCGTCGATAACCGGGGCGTCGAGAATCTCCGTCAGCAGGCGCCCTTGGCTGTCGCGCTGCTCAACGCGGTCAACTAACCCGCCTGCGGCGGGCAGCGGGGGGAAATGTCCGGAGCTATCCGGCAAATGTCCGGAGCTGCTGGGCAAATGTCCGGAGCTATCCGGCAAATGTCCGGAGCTGTTCGGCAAATATCCGAAGCCATCGCCGAACACTTCTTCAGGCCTGGGCAATGCGGAACCCGGCAGGCAATACACCGCCCCCCGGCCGGGATTGTGGCTTTCCAGAAAGCCGTTACGCATCAGCCCCTGCAGCAGGCGCGTAGCCTCGACCGGGTGCAGGCCGGTCAACTCCATAACCCGTGCATGGCTGAGGGTTCGCTCGGAGGCGACGGCTGCCAGGGTCAGGCGCTCGTTGCGCTGCAGCGCATCGAAGCCCGTACCGAACTGCTGGCGCAGGGCTGCAAGCACGTCCTCGGGCAGCAGGTCGACCATGCGCAGTTCCAGCAGGGTCTGGTTGTAGGGCTCGTTGCGTTCGTAGAGCGCCGGGGTACGCCAGTGCTGGCCGCCCCAGCCGTCGTAGATCTTGGGGATGCCCGAGCCGGCCTGCTCGCCCACGCCGACCAGACGGAACATCTTGTGCAAGGTGCGGTTGCGACAGTCATGCTCGCCGCCGCGGATGGCGATTTCCGGCGGTACGCGCATCAGGCCGGGGTTGCGGAAGCCGAACATGTCCGGGCGTTTGACCACCAGCACCGAGGCCCGGTCGGAGTAATCGGCATGCACCAACACATTGGCCAGGGCCTCGCGCAGGGCGACGTGGACTGGTGTTTCATCCTTGCGTTCGCCCTTTTCCAGGGCAAAGGGTACTTTCAGCTCGCCGCTTAGCTTGAGGTAGACCTTGCGATAGAAGTCGTAGAGGTTGCCCGACCATTTGCCGTCCAAGGTGATGCGGTCCAGCCAGCGCAGCTCGGTTTTGGCCTCCGGACGTTCCTGATAGTCGAGCATGTAGTTGGGCAGCTCTTCCTGGATCGAGGTCATCCAGCCGAACATCAGCAAACCCGCCAGGGTCAGGCCACCGACGCCGGTTTCGCGGTCGCGCCGCCAGCCGCCGATCTGGCGCAGAAACTCCTGGTCATCCAGCGTGTTCCAGGGATGGGACGGCTCGCGGTTGGCGAACACCTGGCGATAGGCGCGCAGGGTCTCAGGGCACAGATCCTCAAGGTGGTAGCCCTTGAGAATGCGGTCGTCGCGGCTGTCCTCCACCTGCTCGGCGAGCATCCGCCGCACGTCTTCATCGGCAATGCTGCGGTCGCCCTCGTTGAGGCGGCGGTAGGTATGGCCAAAGGGATTGGTGGTGAGGTGGACCGGGCGTTGCTTGCGGTTGGCGCGGGGGATATCCACCACCAGCAAGGTGCGTCCCTCCAGCACCACTTCACGCACGCAGTCGTCGGTCAGCAGGTTGGCGCTGACCTTCTGCCGGTTGTTCAGGTTGTCGAACAGTTCCTGGCGCACCTTGGCCGGGTTGACGATGCCCTCCAGGCGGAACTGGCCCTTTTTCTCCCGCACCCCCAGCAGCACCACGCCGCCGTTGGTATTGGCGAAGGCGCTATAGGTCGGCCAGAAATCCTCCGGCAGCGCTCCTTGCCCATCGCGACCGGCCGCCAGCTTGCACTCCAGGTCGATGGACTCGCGCAGCAGTTCAAGGTCGGCGCGTGACTGCAGCTCGATCATGCTCGCGGCCTGCAGACAACCAGGCGCACAACGTTCAGCGCGGACTGTGCACTGTGTTTTGCGTTAATCAACATAGCGCTGCTCATATCAACCGGCCGCCTTCTGTGAGTCCATCTCGGCCAGATGCTGGCGCACGCTGCCGATTGAGTCCGCAATTCTGCGGGTAAAGCTGGAAGGCTCGCGATAGGTCATCACCAACCGATCAATCGCGCGGGTCATGGCCACGTACAGCAGGCGCGCCTCATCGGCTTCGTCTTCACCCTTTTTCGGCATTTCACCCAGGTGGGGGATCAGCACCAGGCCGAACTCCAGGCCCTTGCTCGAATGCATGCTGACGATCTTGACCGCATCCTCGCTGCCATACAACGTGCCGCGGCCTTTGGCCGACCCGAATTCTGGATGCTGCCCTGCTTCCAATCCTTGACCTCCAGCACCAACACTCCGCGCAGCGGATGCATCAGCACAAAATCCGGCTGCAAGGCCTTTGGCCCCACCGGGATATTGAACCAGCACAGGTAATCGTCTTCGAGCTTCTTCTCCAAGCGCTCGGCCAAGCGGCGCTCGCCGGGGGGGGGGGGCGAAACGGCAGATGGTGCGAGCGGGGAAGAATTGAGCCATTTGGGTTGCCTGTTCCTTGGCGTGCTGGGGCACTGGTAGTTCGTAGGGCGGATCGGGGCGCGTAGCTGACGCTTTTTCATCCACCGTGACGCCGCCCGGTGGATCGGTGAAGCGTGATCCACCCTACGGTCCCAGTCCGTGGATGGGTCGGGCCGCGTAGGTTGAGCAGCGCGATACCCATGCGGTTGGGGATTGCCTCGTTGATGGGTATCGCTGCGCTCAACCCATCCTGCCGGGCTAGAGCTTTCCTGCGAATGCTTGCTGCTGAAGGGCAAAAAAAGTTGCATCCAATTTCACCAAGGCGAGACGCTGCTTTTCTCTTAATAGATCACAATGCTTCAAACGGCGCTCGAACTCACATTGAAGGTCTGTAGGAGGAAGCTCAATAAGCGCGTTGGAAAGTTTTGCTTTTGAAATGTTTGGCATCGAACCAGCGGAGCCACCTGCCAGACTCTGAATATCTTTCCGTTTCCCAGGAAAGGCCAGCAATGCCTGCAAATATCGAGGTACGACAGGTGCCAGCTTTTTCAGCCTGAAACGAAAAATCAGATCTGGCAGCAATAATCGAGGAGGCGTGTCAGTGACAAACGCGCATGCCGCGACTAGATCACGCGTATTTTTCCGCGTGAAAAGCAAGTCCCCAATTTTTACCTCCAAAGATTTGTCTGGCTCTATGCCCTCCGGTAAAGCTTTATTGGCGGAAGGATCGTACTCACAGCGAGTAATAGCGCTCAGCTTCAATACCGCCCATTCGTTATCGATAGCGGATCGATCAAGGCATACAGGGCTGGTACCGCTATCAATAGATTCAAGCAACTCAGAGAAGCGTACCCGCGGCCAACCCTTTGGATTCGTCACCGGGTCGCCGAACATTTCCAGAAACACGTATTGCAGCAGTTGATCAAGCTTGGTGATGGCTTCGCGGCGCTTGGCGTGCAACGCCTCGGCCTTGTCCAGAATCGCCGCGATACGGCGTTGTTCGGGGAGTGGCGGGAGTGGGATTTTCGCATCGGTAAGATTGCTGATTTTTATATATTTAATGATTCCGCCGATGCTTTGCTCTCTGAGGGTAGAAAGATGACTTTCCATGAAATGGTACAAATATCTTGTGTTTAATCTCTCGGGGTTGATTGACTCGATAATGTAAGTTCGTTGGTAAGCGTCAAATTTCCCCGAGTAATACTTAACGTTCAAATTGCCATTCCCGGCTACCAGAACACACTCGCAGTCATAACTGAACGATGCAATTTTCAGGGGCTCACTCGCGCAAGTGAAAAACGGGAACTCTCCGTCAGGTGAGCTTGCGTTCGCATCGAGCTTGCCTGTGCGTATTTTCGTATGCTCGCCGAGAGTTACATGGCTCGGCATCACGACAACATCCCCTCCAACTCATCCATCCCCCGCATAATCTCCGCCTCCAGCACTTTTAACTCGGCCAGAATTTTCTGCGGCGACTCGTGCTGCACTTGCTCGTACACCACTTGCTTGTAGCGGTTGATCGACAGGTCGTAGTCGTTGCCGACTATCTCGGCCTTGGGCACCAGAAAGCTCTGGGCGGTGCGATCCAGGCCGGCAGTCATATTGCGGTTGTGCCAGCGGGCGAGGATATCCGGCAGGTTGTTGTTTTCGTGCTTGCTGGCGTCCAGCTCGTTGCGCTTGTCGTCCAGGGAGTAGCCGTCGGCCTGCATGTCGTAGAACCAGACGTGGTCGGTGCCGCCGGAGTTGGTCTTGGTGAACAGCAAAATGGCGGTGGACACCCCGGCATAGGGACGGAATACGCCCGAGGGCATGGAGACGATGCCGTCCAGCTTATGTTCTTCCACCAGCATACGGCGCAGGGTCTTGTGCGCCTTGCTCGAGCCGAACAGCACGCCGTCCGGGACGATGACCGCGGCGCGACCGCCTGCTTTGAGCAGGCGCAGGAACAGGGCGAGAAACAGCAGTTCGGTCTTTTTGGTCTTGACGATCTGTTGCAGGTCCTTGGCGCAGCTCTCGTAATCCAGGCTGCCGGCAAACGGTGGGTTGGCCAGGATCAGGCTGAACTGGCCCTCGACGCCGGCATGGCCTTCGCTGAGCGAGTCGCGGTTTTCGATCGCCGGGTTTTCCACGCCGTGCAGCAGCATATTCATCGAGCCGACGCGGAGCATGGTGCTGTCGAAGTCGAAGCCGTGGAAGGTGTCCTGGTTGAAGCGTTTGGCCGAGGCGCTGTCTTGGTACAGCTCGTCGCTGTGGTGGGCGTTGAGGTATTCGGCGGCGGCCACCAGAAAGCCGGCGGTGCCGCAGGCCGGGTCGCAGATGCTATCCGCGGGTTTGGGCGCCATCAGCTCGACCATCAGCTTGATGATGTGCCGCGGCGTGCGGAACTGGCCGTTCTGCCCGGCGCTGGCGATCTTGCCGAGCATGTATTCGTAGAGGTCGCCCTTGGTGTCGCGGTCTTCCATGGATATGCCGTCGAGCATGTCCACCACCTTGGCCAGCAGCGCCGGGTTGGGGATGGTGAAGCGCGCATCCTTCATATGCGCGGCATAGGTGGACTCGCCCGCCACGCCGCCGAGGGACTTGATGAAGGGGAACACCTCGTCGGCCACCACGCGGTACAGCTCGGCCGGATCGCCGAGGTCCTTGAACACCGACCAGCGCAGGGTGCTGTGGGCGGCGTGGAAGATCGGCTTGTCCACCGGCTTGCCGATGCGCGCGGCCTTCTTCTCCTTGACCGTCTGCAGCTCGTCGAGGCGCTTGATGAACAGCAGGTAGGTCATCTGCTCGATGACTTCCATGGGGTTGGAGATGCCGCCGCTCCAGAATGCGTTCCAGATCTGGTCGACTTGGGATTTGATTGCGCCTGTGATCACGGTGTCTGACTGCCTGAGTTGAGTGCTGGTACGTAGTGAGTTGGCGGGTTGCGGTGTTTGGCCTGACAGCCACTGGTAGTGGTCCTGCCAGAGGCGTCGCGGATTATGCGTTTATTCCAGGGATGATATGGGCTGGTTTCGGTCTGTCAGGGCTTGTTGCGGGCTTGTGCGCTGGCGTAGACCTCGCCTCGCTCACGTTTGCCAACCGCGACGACGGCGACCACCAGGCGCTCCTCCTCGACCCGGTAGACCAGGCGATAACCGGCGGCGCGCAGTTTGATCTTGTAGTGTTCGGGCGTGCCGTGCAGGGCGTCGGCGGGGACGCGCGGCAGTTCCAGGCGCTCGCGTAGTTTGCGTTTGAACTGTTCGCGTACGGTATGTCCAAGCCGCTGCCACTCCTTCAGTGCCGAAGGCAGAAATTCCAGCTTATAAGTCATCCAGGTTGACCGGCACCGCTTGTTCATCCGCGCGTTGGCGGGCCAGTTGGGCCAGCTCCAGGTCGTCCAGGCGCTCCAGCATGGACTCGAACAGTTCCGCGGGCACCATGTAACCCATCACCCGGTTGTGATTGAGCACTGCGACGGGGGAGCCCTTGGCGCCGGTCATGACGGCGGAGGGATTCTTCTTCAGCTCGGAGACGCTGACAGCGACGTCGGTCAATATGCTTTGCATAATTAAGACTCCTTCAGAGGTCTGGATTTTGGTCTTAATTACCCATGCCGGCAAGCCTGGGTTGCTGCCCGCAGGGTCGTGCGTCCCGTGGAGGCGCAAGCATGTTGAGGCTGTAGAGCTGGGTGCGCTGATTCTTGCCATCGCTGGCATGGATAGTGCGGATAGGCAGGCTGATGTTCTGCGTGCGACCGGCGAACGACTCGGCGATTTGCCCCTGGGTCAGCCAGGCGTTGCCATCGTTGTCGTGCAGTTGCAGCGCGAGCTGGCCGTCT
This sequence comes from Pseudomonas sp., assembly GCA_030699825.1. GTDB lineage: Bacteria > Pseudomonadota > Gammaproteobacteria > Pseudomonadales > Pseudomonadaceae > Aquipseudomonas. The sequence continues at coordinate 32,348 of JAUYKV010000050.1, forward strand.
TCGGGGTTGTGACGAATCGGATCGTGCATGGCAGCGGGCGTCCCTGGTGGCTGACGATGCTGAACATGGCGCAGGGCGAGCGGGGTCGCCAGCTTTTTCTGCAGATAGAAAAAAGGCCCACATCGCTGTGAGCCTTTTTCTGTATTTGGTGCCCGGGGACGGAATCGAACCGCCGACACGGGGATTTTCAAAACCTGTGAAAGTGCTTCAGCATCAGCATGTTACCTGAATTGCTTGGGTTGATGCCATTTAGCCCCCTCAAAAAAACGGCCAGAAACCGGCCAGATGGGGTGAAAACCGTCCGAACGAACCGGAAGAGAACCGGAGCCGAGACGGGGGATTAGGGGGCAAGCTGCCAACCGCGCGCACCGCGTGACTTGAACACGCAACAAAAAATACAGCCATTCCGAGACGTAAGAAGCCTTAGCAAGAGGGCTGATTGACTACCGTTCGTCGGAGTTCCGGCGATGCTTTTTAGTGACTTTTCCAGTTGGAATGATCTTTGCTTTCTACGGTTTTCGACTGGAAGTCCACCGGAAAAACTTTTTCGGTCTGCCCGTAAGTCACTGATTTCAGGGGTATGGCATACAAACTCGATGAAAAAAATTAGTTGCACCTCCTGTTGGTGTCGCTATCTTTGCCCTCGGTCGCCTGGTGCGATTGCTTACCAGCCTTGAGCTGGCGAGCTATCAAGCGTGGCAACAGAGCTACGCACAGCCAGCAATGGCTCTAAAAGCAGTACAGATCCACTATCAGTTTCTCCCCAGCCTTCGGGCATTCAAAAGCTAGGAAACCCAATGAAAACTAATTCAGCGCATCTTTGCGTAAGGACCCCCCATGTCTGTCAAAAAGCCAAAGAAACAAAGCGAAGTCCGCGACCCCCTCGTTAAATCCCTAATTTCCATTCACTACGGCTCTGGGCGAGTTGCCTACTACATCCGCTCTGCCGGTAATGACCGTAAGCGCATCCTGTTGGGCCATAACGATAGCCTGACCCTCGATCAAGCTCGGCTTGCTGCGATTGAGGCAAAAAGCGCCAACCCTTCCTCCTGTTCCCGCACATTGTCCTCGGTCTTCGGAGAGTACTCGGAGTCTGGCAAATACAGCGGTAGGCGCTCGGTGAATCGGGACTGCAGGCGCTTCACTGCTGTCGTTGAACCACTGCTGGGCCACCGGCCTGTGCATAAAATTGTGCTGGAAGACATTCACCTAGTGATGGCTTCGCTCAAACCAACCCTCAGTGCTGCTACAAAAAATCGATACCTTGCCATGCTGAGGTCGATCTTCCGATTTTCAGTGGACCACGGCTACTGCGAGAAAGATCCAACTCGCAGCATCAAGCTCGCCCGAGAAACCCCGATCAAGCTCTACGAGGTCGAAGAGAAACTACTCAATCGACTTGGCCGCGCAGTGGAGTGGTTGGAGGAGCGCTATGTCCGAACTGCATTTCTGGTTCAGCTACTACTACTGACAGGGATGCGCATCAACGAGGCATTGTCGTTGTCCTGGGATGACGTGGATATGTCAGCGCGTCATATCAGGTTGAGAGCAACAAAAAGTGGGAAATTGCGCCACGTGCCGATCAGCGACGCATGCATGGAGCTTCTGGAGCGTCTTGCTGAGGCCGAATTCAGTCAGGCTCCACAAGGATGGTTGTTCCCATCAGCGTACAACGACTCGCCGATGACAAGGCCTGTGCGTCCTTGGAAGCGTGCCTGTCGAGCAGTGGGATTGCCTATTTCTCTTCGGTTTCATGATCTGCGCCACATCTTCGCGGCTGCATGCGTTCGAGACGGCATCCCACTTTTCACTCTCCAGCAGTTGCTGGGCCACTCCAGTATTCGCATGACTGAGCGGTACGCTTCGCTGGCTCGTGAAGACTTGTTGATTGCCAGTGAACGAGTTTCGCGAGCCCTGACTGTATGCGCAGGGGGTGTGAAATGACCAAGTTCTTCTCGCCTGGTAACGCTGCTGTGAGTGACGAGGTTTGTGCTGCAATCGGTGCTTTAGGTGGTTGCTGTCTCGACGAAAACGGAAGCGTGGGCTTCGGTAAACACACAATAGTTGTAGCCGTGCCGACCAATCACCCTGATGCAGCTTTACTTCGCAAGGCCGCCAGCAAGTGCTTTCTGACATTCGAAAACACTTCCTCACTTTTTGTATTTCTAAGCAAAGCGTCCATTAGTCAAAGCGAACTGCAGAGGCTTGTCAGCAATGCGTTGGCTCGTAACAGAATCGATATTGACTTCTCTTGTGACGATAGTGCTGCCACATACTGTGGAGAGTTTACCTGTCCTGAAGATGAGTGCGACTTAAAAACGGGTGTGTTCGATTTTCTGAAAGTTTTAGAAACTGGCAAAGGAAATATCGTGGCTGACCTTTTTGGTCACGACACACTTGGTGAATTCCAATACACGTTCGAGAAAATTGTCACGCACAGAAAAGATGAGTTGGTTGCGATAGCTCCGCCGATCTGGGTTGATCGAGTTTTATGTGACCCGGACACTAATATTATTTTTCTAAATTTTAATGTCCTAGTGTGCGGTGGCGGTGAGTACAAACTCATTTCGATGGTGGTTTCAAACGAACAAGCACAGGACTCTCGTGAGATTGCAAAGCAGTTACGGTCACGGAGTAGTTCGTGGATTGATCTCAAGGGCCTGCATGAGTTGCTCAAGGCAATTCTAGAAAAGGCATTTCGCGAGCTAAAAGAGCAGACATGGATACGTAGAGAGGGGTGGGTCAAAAGCAAGGCAGGAGTGATTGAGGGGTTCGCAGGTGGCCAACAACTGATGCTGGCAAAGAATGTAGACCGCAACCAGTACTTTCTTGATGTTCAAAATCCCAGTTTTACCGGTCGGGGAACCTTGGCTGAATGGCGTGAAAAGGTCCTCGCGCCCGCAAGCAACAGCTATCTCCTGCTTGGTGCATTGCAGCTTGGTTTGGCGGGGCTGATGGTCGATCACGTGCCCTCGATCTCTTCGTGCATCTTCAATCTGTACGGACTGGCTGGGAATGGAAAAACACTAACCCTGGCCATGACGGCTAGCCTTTTCGGCAACACTGCGGCTCCGGGGCAAAGCCTGGCGGGGCGTCATGGCCGAACTGTAATTGAAACATTCGGCTCGACGTCACTTGCGCTGCAGGCTCAAGCGCAACGAGCCTCGTGTGGGTTGCTGTTGGTCGATGAAGTGGGCAGTAACAGCTTCAAGGAAGTGGAAAAATTCATCTATACGACTGCCAATGGCTCAAGCCGTACTCGCGCCAATCCAAAAGGAGGGTTGGAAGAGTCGCAGTCTAAGACCCTGTTCATGATCACGACCGGTGAAGTCCCTCTTCTATCCCTCATTTCCCGGAACGCTAAGGAAGGGATCTTGGATCGCGCTGTCGACATCGATGTAGGCCAAGTGCCATTTCTGGACGAGCCGGAAGACGAATTCAAGTTGTTTAGCTCTCTGGAGCATCGTGATGAACTGATTGATGGCGTTACAACTCAATTCGGCACTGCTGCTCCTGCCTTCGCTCAAGCATTGCTGGATGAATACGAAAGCAACGAGTGGCGGGAAGAACTCGAAGCGTTCAAGTTACGGTTGCTTGAGAACCTTCCAGCCTATGTGGCCTCTGGTGGTGCAAGTCGAGTATTGAGCCGTTTTGCACTGGCAGGGGTCGCAGGAATGATTGCGCTTCGAAGCGGCGTTTTCGACGCGTCGCTTGTGAGTGAAGAAAATCTGTTCGACGGCTTGTTGGTGTGTGTTCGTTCGTGGGCGAAAAAGAGGTGGGGCCACCTGACCGTCTTGGCTGATGCGATTGGATGCGCAGGAATCATTCCGTTGTCATCCCCTAAGCATCAGCGCCACCTCTACCGGCATGAGGACATTGATGGGTTCCCGACACTGATGATCTCCAAGACTTGGTTGCAGGAATTGCTGTCTGAGGAGGGCGATATTGAGAGAATTTCAAAGCGCTTCCGCGAGGATAGTCAGCTTGTTCGTTGCGACGCCGGTAGACATACGGTGGGTAAATTTCCGTATTACCACCTGCACACCGACTGGCTACATTGGTACGGCTTGGAGTGGTGCGAAGAGTCAGAGGCGTTCGTCTGCTCTGAGTAATAGGTGGGGCGGCAGAGGTGCTTTCCAAGGAGAGATACCGCGCGCACCGCGTGACTTGAAGTAACAGATAAAAATGGCCACTCCGGAAGTGGCCATTTTTTGTTGGGCACCACTCGTTCCGATTTAGAAATTTTACCGGTTTGGTATTTGGCAAAAAAAGACCCAGCATGAGCTGAGCCTTTTCTGCCTGTCGTATCCAGCAGTTTTTCTGCAGCGGCTTAGTGTTCGCAGTGAAGTGTTCTTGATTCCTCCAGCATTGTGGCCTGCGGCTTTGCTTGCTCAGTCAAATATTGGTCGAGTTCCGCCTCCGAAACGCTCTGGCCGCTCATGGCCGCATCCAGTAACGCTACAGTCTTTGCATGCTTGAGGGCATACGCTGTTTCTTGGTAGTCCAGCGGTTGCCAAGTACTCCCTTGGTCGTTGCTGATATAGCTGGTGCCGCCCTGCTTTGCGCATTCTTCCGCATAGTATTTCATTGCTCCTAGCACCATAAGATTGTTGGCTTCGGCGTGGAGGCTGAGTGCAACTAATGGCATAGCTATGGCGGTATAAAGTGCTTTTTTCATAGTGGTTCCTAGTCAGTGTTGAAGTTGGTGTTGTGGACGGTGAAGCATGACAAAGCCTCCCGGTAGGGTGTTTTATTGTTCAGATCAATGGATTAAGTAAGTTAAAGAGTAACGCGTATAGCGGTTTATTTGAGTTGAAAGGATTTGATATCTATTTCGGCTTGATCAATAGGTGCCTTTTGACCGTGGCCAGAGGCGCTAGGCACTTTCGAGCGGAAATACTTAATAGTGAGGCGTGGGGCCTTTTGGTGATGCTGTTCTTTGATGATATGAATTAAGTAATTTTCAGCATTGCTTCTGCCAGGATATTGTCAGAGATTGAGTTTCCCCTTTCACTATCCATTAATGCACTCTCGGACTTGCGCAGTTCACTACGAGATGCGCTGGCTTTCATGACGCGGCCGACGCAGTGCAGGGTGTCTTGGTAGCCCTGCTCGATCCAGGATGGAATCTTATGTGGATCGAAGCCCAAAAGGTCTTTGACGCCACCGAGAAAGCCGGAGTCGCGGGCAATGCTAGATTGCGGGCGGATTTCCAAGATTGTGGCTTCTGGGAAATCGTGTCGGCTCCAAAGCGAACCATTGCTTAGGTGTGTGACTATCACCATATTGCAACCGGCCTGCAGTAACGGCGTTATTGGCGTATTGCCTTGCTGTTTTTGCCATCCTCCCTGACCTCCGTCTGAGTACAACGAGTCATTGATTTGGCGTGGGGCAAATAGCAATGGAATGGCAGCAGATGTCAGCAGCGTTTCTTTTTGTTCTTTCGGGGACAAAGACTGAATATGCAGAAACTCGGATTCTGCCGTGTCAAGAATGCCAAACTCAGCCGTTATGGTCCGGAGCAAGTCGGTGGTGCCGCCAAGGCTTTTGAATACGGAGACGTAAAGCGGCAGACCTTTATTCAGTGCGACGGGATCAAGGTATCGCTCCATTAGTTCCTTGAGCGGCTTGTCGCAAAGCGCTCCAGAGTCTAGTTGGTTAAGCTCTTCGGGCAGTGGTAGCCCAGTCCTTTGTGCGACTAATCGTGCCGTTCTGAAAAGTGTCTCCAGTTGCGCGAAGCCATTCATTTTGAGCCCGGCAGAAACCAAAAGACTTAAATACCCTGGGGTTTTCACGGATAGTGGCGAAGATTTGGCTAGCGTCTGCCAAAGCTCATCAAGGCGCTCGACACCTGTTTCAAGCGAGGGTGCCGATGCCAAAACTGCGGCATTCAAGGCACCGATACTGGCACCAGCAACCACGTCGATACTGGTTCCCATTTCTAGCAGTGCCTTTAGTACGCCGACTTGGTAAGCGCCTTTGGCACCCCCGCCGGAAAGCACCAGGCCGACTTTTATGCCCTCAGACATATGAGTTATCCCCAAGAACCTCGTAAACCATTGCTTCGGCTACTCGTTGAGCAGAGCTAATGCGAGGTAGCTCTAGTGGTAAGTCTTCGGGTAGCTGGGATATTGAAAAGACGAAAGGAACGGTTTTCCGGTCGGACCAGTCACCCATATAAGCCAAAGCGTCGGAGGCATCTGCCAGGACATGGCGGTCGACCGGACGAGCCAGCCAGTGGTCGCGGGTATCCATGCGCTCTTTGGTGGCTAACCCTGCATCGCCAGCCAGTTGAGCCATCGCCCTGTTGGCCAGGTCATCCATGACGTGTTGACGATCCTGAGCCGAAGAGTTGCGGTAGTAATCGCCAAAATCGCCCCAGCGCAATTCCTCAAGCGCGGCATAGCAGCGCCCGGAGAGTGAAAAGCTGTAGTAGTGGCCCGCCTGCCACTTGTTGAAGACATGGTTCAAGTTGGTTTGCGCACGCTGAACGAAATCAATACGTGCAACTTCTCGATCAAGTGTGTTGCAGCGTTCGTCCAAGCGGGTTGCGAGCGTTTCCAACTGCTGGCGTGTGGCGGCCGAGAAGTTGGCAATCCTGGCCACGTCCTGTTTAAGTGCGTTGACGCGGTCATTGACTCGGGCGATTGCCAAATTGCTCTGTGCCAGAGATCCGCTCAGTTCGGTCAGCCAGGTTAAGGATGCTTCCATGCCGTCAATCAGGCTGGCATTTACCTCATATTGACGCCTGCTGCCTTTGCCGGTGAAGCCATCATAGAGGCGAGCGCCAAAACCGCTGTTCGCCCTTTGAACGCGCTGGTGGTCGCGAGCAACGTCAATTCCGTTTGCAAAATCGACCACAAACTTCTCGGGCAAACAGGTAAGTACTCGGCAGATATCCGAGTCTTTAGTTATCGGTAGCACTTCATTCATGCGAGTACCTGAGCATTGGCATTCAATAGCGACTTAACATCGGCTTTCAGCTCGCGGCTGTCGCGGAGCGTTGCGGGGACATTTTTTTTTAGACTGGACAGGCGCTTGCTCAATGCCACCTGTTCGGACTTGCTGCGTTCTTGGTCGCGAATACTCTGCAAAAGGTCACCACGAATTTGTTCGACCTTCGATTTGAATTCGTTGAAAAATTCAGCAGTGCCTTTCTTGAGTGGCTGTTCGATATACTCAGCAACCGACTTGCCTAGCCCTTCAAAGGTTCTGGCGATCCCAGCAGTAACCGTTTCTTTCACCTTGCGGATGTCAATTTCAAAATATTTTTCTTTCTCTTCGTAGTCCTCAAAACCAAAGTCCCGCGTACTAAATAATTTACAAATACCGCCCCATACTCCTTTCTGCCGTCGGCGATATGTAACGATCTCCGTCTTTTTTTGGATAATATCCTGAAGCATTTCATCGGCTGAAAAATCTAAGGATACAGATTTGATATTGGGTATTTGTATGTTGACGGAGAAGCCGTCTTCCGTCATTCGCCCCTTCATGTCGTCGACGATTTTCTGTGCGGATGTTACGACATCGCTTGTGAAATTTACATTGAAGTCATTCAAGAGTGCTTCCATCGCTTCTTGCATGGTGTTTTCAGCATGTTTCATTTCACTTGCAACGGATTTTTCAATCCGGCTCATTAGGTTTTTGGCTTCTTTGGAACTCTCACATCTTATAATGGGGTTGTCAGGGTTGAAATCATGATCGCCTAGCGTGAGGGGGGAGGGCTGTTTAAGGAAGTGTGGAAGGAACGCGGCGAAAGTGTTTTTGCTACTAGTAGCAGATTGCTTTTTCCGGCGCGATTTCTTCTCAATATTTTGCGCTCGTTCAATTCGTTTCCCTTCTTTGAAGTATTCGTTAAGTGAGTCGAAGGAGTTGCTCTCGATTTGCTCAAATACTTTACTAGTGCTTTCAGAGATGCTGGTGAGCGTGTCATTTATCTGCTTTTGAGTTACTTTTTCACTACCTTCGATTCTACCAATATCATTCATCAAGGCATCAATTTGCTGCTGGAGCTCACGCGAGCTTTTCGCTAATGCTGTTTCGCGCAAGCCAAGGAAGTTTTCCAGCTTTTCGGCGTTATCAACCAACTTGGCTGCCGCAGAGTCGATAGCAAATGCCGCTGCTCGTGCATGGGCGGAGCGAATCACATTCTCCATAGGCTTGCTGAAAAGAGAGTCCTGCCATAGCTGCTCGGCAGCGTGTTGGACTTCTTCGATATCATTAATTTTGCTTTCCCAGCGACGACCAAAAGCTTCCTCGGCAAAGTCAACAACCCATGGTTGTCTGTTGGGATCAGGTAGTTTTTTGTGGAGGAATATCTCGTGTTTGGCTCGATTGGCGAGATAGCCCCAGCGCGATGAGACCGGAAAAACATCGGCCTTTTGAATAAGCCCCTGCATCAGACTTTCTGCGACAAAAGCTTTGACTTGCTCCTCGTTGTCGCCGTGTCGATCTTTTTGGTCAAATTTGTTGACCAGTGTGTATAGGCGGCCTTCAGCAACGCTGGCAATTTCCTCCAGCTCTTTGCGCACTTCGGCGTCTGCTTCGGATTTCAGTTGGGTAAAATCGAGAACAGCCAGCACGGCAGAGGCCTTGCTCAATTGTTCCTTGAGCATCTTGCGCAGGTGCTGTTGCCCGGATTCGTTAGGGCCCGGGGTGTCCAGCAGGGTCAAGCGTCCCTGGGCTTGATCCATTTCACGCAGCTGAGCAAACTCCACTTCGATGACCGGCATCTCATGAATTTCGTCGTAGCTGGCGAAGGGGAAGTCCACCTCAAGTTCGCTGGAGAGTCTGACCAGATCATTCAGGTTCTTGAGGAATCCGAAAATTGCGTCGGCACCTTGATAGGTCTGCTTGAAGAGGGTTTGGTTCGCGATCAGTGAAAGCAGCTCGTCCATGTCTGGATTGCTGTCCAGACCCTGCAGAATGCCCTTGGATTCAGGGCTCTGGATGGCCTTATGCAAAGTGCTGATCAGGTCATTGATGGGTTGGCTGTTGTTGAACTTCAGTAGCGGCTCTGTTTGGCCAGGGGTGTGACGGATCAAGGTTGGCAGGGCTGTCATCGGGCGGTTGCGGTTGGGTAGTACTTCGGTGCCGACAATCGCATTGATGGTGGTGGACTTGCCGGCCTTCATTGTGCCGACCACTGCCAGTACCATTTCGAGCCCTTCAAGCTTGGCAAGCTCGCCCTGAAGAACCTCGATGTGCTTAGGGATAGAGGTACGGTCAAATGTCTGTTGTTCCCCTGTCCTGGCCTCCGAGATCACCCCAGGTTCATTCTGCATTTTTTCCAGTAACTCGATTTCCACCAGAAGTAGGCGTTGTGCTTCTTCGCGTAGCAAGCCGATATTCATCTCGTGCACGGTGCATCTCCTGTGCCTGCCGCCTACGACTGTAGGTGCAATCCTAATTTGCCATCAGCTGGCATTATGCCTTCCCTGCAATAGCTTGAGGGAAAGCGGCTGGGTATCTCTGCGGACTATTTGGATTTCAGCATTCGTTCGATTTTTTCGGCGTAGCGGATCAGGGGATCGAAGATCTCGTCTATTGCCTTCAGGCCTGCTTCGCCAACCTGATCGAGCGTACGCATTACCGGGTCGGATGGTGCGCCGAGGGTGCTTGCCCAGTCGTGACCTTCCCATAGTGTCTCGGTTCTGAGATCGAGCACTTCGACTCGGTCGCTGCAGGTGCTGTCGAACAGGTAGTCGCTGCGTGTGGTGCCCACCGTGAACATGAATTGCATTACAGTTGGCTGGCTAGCATCCATCTGCAAATGGGCGAAGCGCGAAAGGTGGGTGGTGACGAAAACGACTTCACGTTGACTGTCTTGCTGCGGGTTTTCGAGGCTATTTTCGCTGATCAGTAACAGGGTTGGACGCTCGCAGGACTTTGGCCAAGTGCAAGATTTGCGCTGGAGATACCGGGCATCGGGCAGCCCGATAAAATGGCGCGGTATTTCAAAGGTCTGGGCCGAGACAAGGTGGTGGCCAGTGGGGATGAGAATGATGCGCTCATCATTAAGTTGGCTGAAGTCGTGAGCGACGACGGGCAGCCAGGCGTTGTCGCCGCCAGTGCCTGCCTGAATGATGGCATTGGCCAGCGTGGTTTCTCCCAGGCTTTGCAGCAGACGGATGCTGTAGTCGGTTTCGGCTGCGTTGGCACTTCGGTTGAGGGGACTATTGGTCGATGTGGTCATGGCGCGGGCATCCTTGGTTGGTGTCGGCAGGCGCTGTGTTTGTCGCGCTGAAAGCCAATCTAAGGAGTCGTCCTGACAGGTGGTGTCGTTGCCGGCATGCGACTGCAGCAACTTCCGGAATGGTCTGATGGGGGGGCAGGACTCTTCTGCGGGCGCGCTGTCAATGATGGCTTTGATCTTGCTCAAAGCCACTTTCGGCAGGTTGACGGTGATGCTCATAAGCCTGCGCATGATCTGGGCTCGGCCGATGGAACAATCAATACCGAAAGGCCAGGCTTTGCAGCCTGACCTTTTTGCAGGTGTTACGGCGGGGCTTAAGCTGTCTTGGTTTCGAGCTTTTTCTTCTCACGCATGCCGAGGTAGGACATGGCGGCTAGCCCGGCAGAGACATAACCCCAGACAGTCATGTCGCTAAAGGCACTACTAGCCCCGGAGCCGAATCCCAGCAGGGCAGCAATGATGAATATGATCATCGAGGCCTTAGGTGCGCCGATGGCAAAGGCTGCACCGAGTAGAAAGAGAAAGGCGACAAAAATACCGACTGCGCCACCTGCAGCCATGTCGGCATCATCTCCAAGGCCACCGCCAACCATGACGGTGCAGGATTGCAGGCCGATCAGCATGACCAGGCATAGGGCAATAATCATTACAGCAATACGCATGTTGTGTTCTCCGTAGGTGTTGTTATTTGTTCCAGTGTTTCGCCAAATTCTTGCCGGCTTGCGTCCACTCCATTTCTTCAAAGTTGAAGTGGAAACCCTCAAGCACAGTGTCTTTTTCGAAGGCATAGGCTATTCGCTCCTTGATGAAGTCGAATGCCCAGCAGCCGGTATCGATGATGTTTTCCTCGCTATCGCTTAGGTACAGTTTCCAACTGCGCCCGGTGCCATTGGTGGCCCATGGCTGGTTCTCGAAGAGGTGACCTTGGAATTTGCACTGTTCATCCGTGAACCCAAATTGGTGGCCGTGGCTCCCGAAGCCGATAGCCATGGTTTCAGCTTGAGCGAAGCCATACAGCAGACTTGCCAAGGCAAGTGCCGCAGTTAGTTTCCCTTTCATCACATAGTTCCTGTTTCTGCCGATTGACTGTGACTGTCGCGTTGAAGCGCCAAGTACGGTTGCTTGGCGCTTTCTGATACAACGAGTTCAGTCTAATTAGGTGTGACGACAGGTCGTGTCGTTGGGGACAGCTTGTCGAATCAGTGGCTGAGATAGCCGGCGAGTTCGTTTTCCAACTCGGCCTGCAGGCCTTCGGGGCTGATGATGCGGATGTGCGGAATCCAATAGCGTACGATCGGTAGGATCTGGTTCTGGTGGCCGACCTTCGCAGACACGATCAGACCGCCGTCTTCCAGCTCTTTCTCAATAACTTGGTTCGCAATCAACTTGCGGCGCTTGAAGTAGCCGGCAACTTCGCGGGAAATGTTCAGGACGACTTCTTTTTTCTCTTCGGTAAACCAGATGCCGTCTTCCTCAGTCAGTCGTTGGTCGATTTGCGTGTCCGGCTGGAACTGAAGGTTTTCCACATGCAGGTGGCGGATCTGGCTGAAAGTGAAGGTTTTCAGCTTGCCGCCATCGGATGCGGCGAGATACCAGATGCCTTTGTTGTTGAGCAGCTTGTAGGGTTCGACGGCTGTGTAGGACTTGCGTTCGTCGCCACGCAGGTAGTCGAAGGCAATGCTGCAATGGGCCACGATGGCTTTTTCTAACGAGCGGAACAGCCCTTCCTTGCCACTGAGGTTTTCGTAATTGTGCCCTTTGACTAGCAGGGCGCTTTGCATTCGGCTGTCGAAGATATCTCGTAGGAAATCATCGGACAGCGAAGGAAAAAGGCCGCGAATGCCGGCCAGCCCGGAGAAGCGCTCGATGTCGCGTAGATTGAGCTTGCCGAGGAAGGTTTGATCGAGCTGATAGCGGCCGTCGACTTTGTTCAGCGGTAGGTAGGCGAAACGTTCGTTGAGGTCGCGCTGAATGGTGCGGATGTTGACTCCAAACTCGTCGGCCAGGGCAAAGGGGTCAAGGCTTTCGCCCAGGTTGAGTTTGTAGAGCATCTGCGCCAGTCGGTAGACGAGAGTGTCGTGATTGCCTTGGCTCACCAATCTGCTCCTTGCTCGTATTTCGTCGACTTGCAGTTCGGGAAATAGCAGGTGAGGCGTGGGTCAAGCGGGTTACCGCCTGCACGCATGATTTGTTCGGGGAGGCGGGTGAGTTGGGGCATGGCGATGTCCTTGTGGCTCAGTGCGAAGTCTTTGACGAACGTAGCAGGTATGCCGATTACAGATGAATGCAGGGCGGTTGCAGGAACTTACCGAGCAGGGGTGACAGGTGATGTCGTTTTAGCGTTTTGGGATGTGCGTTCGTTGTTGAGATATCTGTATCACGCTGACGGGCTGTGCTGGTTGGTTTCGTTTCGGCATAGCGCGTACTGTGCCTTGATTGCCGGTTGGAGCTGATTTTTACCCCGCACACCGCGTGACATTGATAATCAACAGACTCCATTGCATAGGAGTGGCCACTGCATCCAGTGGCCATTTCCAGATCAGCCAGGGACAATCAAAGCACCTACTCTGCTGGAAGCATCTCGGAGATTGTCTGAGGCGAGATGGGCGTAACGCTGCGTAGTTTTATTGCTGGCGTGCCCGAGCAGGTGCTGGACCTCATAAAGTGTTGCTCCATTGTTGATGGCTAGCGAGGCGAATGTGTGGCGAAGGTCGTGAATCCTGAACTGTGCTACCCCGGCAGCCTTGAGTGCCCTCAGAAAGCATTTGCGTGCGTTGCTCAAGGGTTTTCCTGGCTTGCTGCCTGGGAACAGATAATGGCCATTTCCTTCGTTGGGCAATTCGCTCAGCACTGCCAATGCCGTTTCACTTAGCATCACGAAACGTTGTCGGCCGCTCTTGGTCATCGGCAGATGCCAAAGCTGCCTGTCACGATCGATATGTTCCCACCGGGCCTGAAGGGCCTCTTCACGTCTTACGCCTGTCACCAGCATCAGCTTGATGGCTGTGGCTGCAATTTGGTTTTCTTCTTTGTCCAATGCTTTCCACAAGCGTTGTGCTTCTTCTACGCTCAGAAACCTCTGCGATTGGTTGTTCTCCGTGTGCATGCGAATGCCTTTGGCAGGGTTGTTTTCAAGGTAGCCCCAAAGGATGGCTAGATTGAAGCAGCGTTTGAGCAGAGCCAGATGACGATTCGCGGTGGCAGGGGCGCGCTTGCTGATTAGCTCATCGTGGTAGCGCTGAATTTCTTGGCGGGTAATGGTGGTCAAGGGTTGGTGGCCGAACACGGCGAAAAGGTGGGTTTTGAATTTCGATTCATCGCTGTTTGCGCTGCGTTTGCTGACTCGGGCATGAGGGACGTAGTGATCATCGACGAAGCGTCGAAAGGTCATCCCTTGTTCAGTCTGATGGGTGTCTTGGGGATCAATTCCTTTCGCGAGCAAAGCTCGATGCTGGAGAGCGAGGGAACGGACATCAGCAACATCTAAGTCACCATAATTCCCCAGCTTCATGCTTCGCTGGCGTCCAGCATGCCGGTAGCGCAGATAGAAGAATTTTCGGCCATGTCGATTCACCAGGAGTTTGAGGCCTGCTACTTCTGTATCGGAGTACTCGTCTTCTCTGGCTTTAGCGGTTGCCGGTTGCGGTGGCAGCGCGTCGATCACGCGCTTGGAAAAGCGAATGAGCTTGCTCATTGGGCACCTTTTGGCGACACGAGGTTGGACAATCCCTGGGTCACTAAGAAGTGCGGACCCAGGGCAGTCATAGAGGCTCGTGGTTAGTGGGGGAATGGTGTGGTCGGTGGTGGCCAGCGGATCGCGGCCACCTTTCCGGTTCATTTCCGGTTCTTTCGGCGACGTCTTCGGAAAGATCGTCGGGCTGTGTTGTGTGGTTGGTCTGTGGCGAGACCTTGGGAAAGGGCTTGCAGCCGAAGGTGAGGGCGGCGGGAGTCAGCTGTCTTTGTCTGCTCCACACGCCACCAGTCTCCGGTGTATTTCCGGGCTAAGGCTTACCTCTTTGGGAATGAGTACGGCAACGGAAGTAAGGTCGGAAAGCAGGAGTACGACTTCGTGAAAGCTACCGTGATCTTCAACTGCCTCGAATGAAGCGTCTGGATCATAGGGACTTTCCAGCAGACTTCTGACCCCCTGGAAAAGCCCCTTGTCATGCGGGTCGTCACCTACACCCCAGACAGCAAACCAGCCAAGTTCATCGGGTTGCCATTGAGTGCCGTACTCCCGATGTAACTCCTGAAATTGCTGGTGTACCCATTGGCGCATTTGAGGATCAGGAATCTGCTCGCACGCATCAATCTGACGAATCAGTAGCATGGCTCTGCTCCTCAGCTTGGGCTGTTGTTGTTTTGGGCATTGCGGTGATCGGCTTTCCGTCCAGGCGAACCTGAGCGAGTTTGCCTTTGAGGGACTGGATGCTTTTACGCCAAGCAGCGGCATCGCCCATTACCCGTAGCTTGGTCTCGTGCTTCTCATCACGTCCGAGCAGTTTTTCTTCCAGTAATACAGCGGCAAGGAACGGCGCATTATTGCTGGACTTGCCCACGAAAGCTGGGCGGAACACCTTGCTGACGAAAGGCTCAGCCCGTTGTTGCAGTGGCTCCAGTATTTCGACGATAGCGTCCGCACTGATCCACTCGCGACTGAAATAGCCTTGGCTGCCGCTGTCTTGCAGTGCAACGTAGATCAGCTTCTTATCAGGGGAGAGGGCAACTTGGTAGGTGATCTCGCCATCTGCGCCAACGCTAAGTTTCGGTGCTTTGCCTTGCTTCACGACCAGAAGATCCAGCAGGGCCGGTTCGGCGGTGGTTTTGCTCTTGCTCATGTCGTTCTCCAAATGAAAAAGGCCACTGTCTGAGTGGCCTTTGTGCTCCGCAGGGATGTGGTTCAGTACTCGTCAGGTAGCAGCATGGTTGTGCTTGATCGGTCAGCCTCGGTGATGATCCAGAACTTGGTTCCCCTCAGGTGGTAGCAGGAAAGAATTCTGGTCTCGTGATGGATGGCATGCTGGTTGGCATCAATGTCGTTGGAACAGAGGTCTCCGAAGTCGCCAGATTGATGACGTGAGAGGAAGTCTGCGGGGTCAATCATTTCAGTGTTGAACACCCTCAGCAGTGCGGGCGTTATGACCACATTGCCTAGTCTGAAAAGTGATGATTTTTTCGTGTCCATTAAGTATCCCAATGAAAAGGCCCCGAGATCGTCGAGATATCGGGGCCTTGAGCAAGTTTAGTGATTGTTGCGTAGATTGGCGCAGCAAGATTATTTAGCCGCCTTAACTGCCTCAGTTTCGCTACAAAACTCACAAAGCAGGTCATAAACACCAACCGCTACTTGAATTCGTGAATCAGGAACCTCTCGGAAAATATCTACAGCGCTGGATATCCAGGGCTTTTTGCAAACACACATGGCGTTCTCCTTGAAATGCCCGATTTTAGTATTGGGGCATAAAGAGAATATTTTCCTGAAAAGCCTTCAGATACAGGTCGGGGAGTCCTTGGGTTGTTGGATGTTCAGTGTGTTTAGGGTTTTGAGTAATTCCCCCTGTGTTTCCTGGGTGGGATTTTATGTGCCTGATTTGGAGAACAGTATAATAGGGGACTTAATTCTGGGTCCTGGATTTTTGGAGGCTCTCATGAGCTCAGTATTGTTTTTTTACGAGTTGGTTAATTCATTAGCGCGAGAAGAAGTAGATTTGATACGGCAGGAGAAGAGCATTGTTCGGTGTATTGCCCATGCCTTCCCAGAGTCGAAGGGGATAGTCGTGTTTCGTACGTTTTACGCGTTTTACTTGCCTTCGGATGTTGCAGAGGATTGTTCTGCAAGGCTTAGGCATCTTGGGCGGTCATTGGCTAATAAGATGCCTGGTTTGTGTCAGGAGGCTATGAGGCACTATGAGTCAAAAGACCATGCAGATAGCAATCAGTTGTTTCGAAGAGTAAAGGGGAAGAAGAGGCTTGCTATTTGTCGTGAGCAGTACAGCGAAGTCTAAACTTTTGAAGCAACACTGTTTGAAATAGGGCAGCCCGTGAGTTTAAATTTCCATGGGCTCTTCCTATGTTAAAAGTCTGTGGGTCTAGCGGTATGGCCGTGTAGGGGTAAGGGCTGCGTGTCTTAAGATGTACGCTTATATCGGTCCACGCATACGCAACACTGACCAGTTAGGGTGGTAAGTGTTTTTTCTTTGTATTATGATGATAAGGATCATGATGTTTCGGGGGGGCTTGGTTGCGAACCAAGTATACCTTGGATCAAGCTAAGAGCATGTGCTGCGATAAAAGGTGGAGGAAGTGCGTTTCCTATCATCAAGGCAATCGCTTCTTTACCATGAGATATATGGAATCGATATTCACGAGGAAAACCTTGCAAAACAGCTGCTTCGCGTAAGGTGATCGTGCGATTATACGAAGGGTGTAAAAAGCGGCCTTTTGACGGGTTGAAGCACCCGCTTGTGATTGTTGGTGCCACATCATCCCAAGACATTCGTCCATATACGTCAGAAAAGCCATTAGATCTCTTGTGGCATTCCAGCTTGAATTCCTCTGGCAAGTCTTTACGACTTCCGCCATTTTTTGGAATTAACTTAATCATTTCCATCACTTTGGGCGAGCGACGCTCTGGCATAGCGTGGAGTAAATCTTTCGTGTTAGATCGGGCCCCAATTCCAGCAAGGGCCTGACGCACAGTCACGCGTTCAGCTCGCTTCTCCGCTATCGTTGGGGTATGCACACGCGAAGCTAGCAAAATCAGCCGCTTACGCCGTTGTGGAACACAGTAATCCGCAGCGTCGAGTACTTGAACTACATGTTTGTAGCCTAGATTGGATATCTCGTCGCAAAGAATCTGGAAGCGCACATCGTTCGCCAAAGCAGGAACATTCTCCATCATGATACTTTTTGGAAGCATCTCTTTGATAAAACGAAGAAAGTCGCTTACGAGGTCGTTTCTCGGGTCGTAAACCGACGCCCCTTTGTTCTTTGTACGAAGCCGAGAGAAGCCTTGACAAGGAGGGCAACCTGCAAGAAGGTCTAGCTCACCTCGCTGCAAACCAGAGTCTGCCAGTACCGTTGACACATCAAGCTTGCGGATATCTTCAGCGTATAATTTGACTCCTGGATGATTTAATGAGTAGGTCGCCTGGGCCTTGCTATCAACCTCGACTGCAGCTGCAACATGAAAACCTGCTTGCTGAAGGCCGACGCTAAGACCACCGCAGCCGCTGAATAGGTCGACAGCAGTCAGTTTCTGAACTGGAGTATTTATAGCTGGCATCATTTTTCACACAATAGTTTACGCCGGGGTGGGGTCCGCACTTTTACTCAGGTGCGAGCAGCCAACGCTTCAGAATGGCTCGAATCGCGGCTAGATCTGCATTATTTTCCGGCAGTTTTTCCAGTAGGTATTTCACCACACCTAGAGCCCCTTCGGGTGTTTGACCAGCACCAATTTTCTCGTAAAGCGCCTTCTTAAATTGATCAGAATTCACTAGTCCTTCCCTCTCCTGGCTCTCGAGTACCACTGCATCCGGGCATGGGTGAGGAAGAAAGGAAACGCGGGAGCGGACCCATCGCATGTACTGCAGCTGCTTCTGGATTTTGTCCTGAGCGTTACCGGCCTTATCATTTCCGCCGTTTAGCGCGAACGTTGGTTTGCACCCACACTCATCTCTAATGATTTTCTCGAGGTCGTTATGCTGCTTGAGAGGCAGACTGTCTGGATCAGTGAAGCAGTCCACCTTCTTCTGATCGCCATCGAGCAATATGTAGCAATCTGTACCTGCACTGATATGGGTGGGTACCTGATTCGCCAAAATTCCCCGCGCCCCCCCTTGCGCCACCACAATCTCTAACACGCTTTGCTCTCCGGCATCAAGTCCCTCGGCAGCGCGCTCCACAACAGCCTGAGCTAGTCTGTCTTCGACATATACACGTTTTTTATTTGTCGCGGGCTTACCTAAACGGTTAAGCGCAATATAAGGCGAACATTCGTTTAGCACTCGGGACTTACCATTCCCGTTATCTTCGAACACCTTTATGGCTTTATGGGGAAGATCTTCTAGAAATTCGATGGAGTGGGTCGATACTACAACTTGTAGATGCTTTCTCTTAATTTCTCCGAGGAGAAATCGTAGCAATTCACGTTGCGCCCCTGGATGCAGAGATGTTTCCGGTTCGTCAAGCAGTACGAGAGCGTAGCGCGCTGCGCTTAGGACTTTAACGACTACACTGACAATCGCGACTTCGCCACTGCCCGCAAAGGCTTCGGAATATTTGAAACCACGGTCAAATATAACACTGACATCGCCACCCTGCTGGTTTGGGTATAGAGAGTGGCGGATGTATTGTGCGGATTGATAGTTTCGCCCTAGTATTCTAGATGCGTGGGAAAGCTCCTCGGCACTTAGCGGGCGATTTTCAAACACGCGTTCCCTGCCACCTCCAACGCGCCAACTTGTTGCCTGGCGTTCCACTATGCTTTTCAGCTTTGTTGCGCCGGTACGCATTTCGGCATGTTTAGCTGCAAGCTGATTGGGGGTCTTCCCAAAGTTGAACGTCCGATCAAAAGCGCCGATAACGACTTTCATGTTCATGTAAACGATTTCACGTTCCACGGCATTCCATCGGTCTGCATCCTTCCTAGCGTAAGCCTTGGAGGGAATAGGTGCCATGGAGTCCCGCTTGGTAGCCTTAGTTGGTTCCCAATACTCATATTCACGTTTTTTACTGAAAACACGAGCCTTTCGTGTTTCCACCGCCCCCCCATATCCGTTATGCCAATGCCCATAGATGTACCTTGGCGGATCTAGGGCCTTGCTCTGGATTGGATCTAGTGCGGTCGAAAACCAGAATTTCGCAGTACTTTCTCCTTCGGGCATCCCGTGCAAGGCATGCAGTACTGAACTCTTTCCAATACCATTTGCCCCGACCAAAGCTGTGAATGGGAAGGGAAAGTCTATCCAGGCGTTTCGCTCAAGCCCTTTAAAATTAGGGAACCGCGCATGAGTGATGTAATGCAGGAGCGGCGCACCTGGCTTGAACTGTTCGAGCTCGCTCACCAGTTCCTTGATAGAGCGTACAGTCATCAGAGTGAGCCCTTATGTGAGAAGCGTGAGTCGCTCTCAAGTCGTGGTTTATTTTCCCAGGATTCTCCTTGCGTGAGAGCTGAGCGACTACAGGAAAAGATAGGGACCTGCTCACTCGCACCCATATCCATCACGCTCGCCCAACAGTGATGTCATAGATGCGGGCCTCACCTACCCCTTTTGAGAACCTTGCTTCGTCGAACTTTGCGGGACTCAAGTACCACGCCTGCGCAACTTTGCGCCGAGCGCTTAGCACGGCAGCCGCGACTGCCTGAATCTTAGACCCTGTGAGACCTAGTTCGACATTCGCGCCAGCCGAGCTGTAGATATCAAGGTACCGTGTGTCTAAGTATTCTACGATTTGCCCTAGATCTTGGCCTTCCACCCGCATGACCTTAGAGTTCTGGAAGTTCTGACAAACAAAATCGGCTGCATAGTTCGCTACTCTAGCTCGAGGCTCGTCCCCTACAGGAGCGATAACCTCTACATAGTCGAACTCGCGCCTGTCTAATAACGACGACAAACGCTCATGCTTTGCTGATGCGAATGCCAAGAGGGCTCTGCTGCGCGAAAGATCGACCTCTTCATCGAGGAGCATCACATCAGTGTATGGCCCCTCTTCACCCTTGAGTACTTGTCCGAGACTTTCTAAAAAGGCAATCGGGTTGTCTGCCTGTTCCGCCGAGAAGAGATGTTGCAGGTCCTCTTGTAGCGGATGGTGCTGCTCGGCAGACATGTGACATACCAGTACTCGTCCCTTTTCCTTCAGTTCACGCTGAATCAACGAGAAGATGATGGATTTGGGCAGGCCAGAAACGTCGACCAGTGCCAGCCCTTGAATCTGTGGCAAAGACTTCAATGCCTTCGCGTATGGGAGCTCAGACACCTCTCGTCCCGCATCTTTCCATGCCGAGCGGATAGCCTCTGCACGCTCGGAAAAGTCATATCGCACTGCATGCACGGTCCCCGACTTTACGTGATCTGCAAGGAGTCGGTTCGATGCCAGTGTACGGTCTTCAAAACCAAGTCCCGTTAACACGCCATCGATGGGCAGAGTAGCAAGATTCTCAACAGGAACTTGGCTGATGAGCACATCGATGCTTTTCGCAATTGTGCTTACCGGCTGCGAGGGGTCAGCAGCCATTTCAAGCTCAACGCCTTCATTGAAAAGGCTGGTTTGAAAATTCGTCTCCTTTACTTGCTGTAGAGGTGCTGGCGAAGGTAGTTGAATCTCTTCGCCTTCACTCGCGACGCCACTCTCGACTTCCCCTTTGATCTGATTCCTGAGGAGAATGTCTTTGTCTGGTTTTCCCAGCCACTCGCCCAAGTCTTCGCCAGAGAGCTCAAACCTGTCTCTATCCGCAAGGCCGATGAACGCGGCTAAACCATAGATCTTTCGATAGCTCAGCTTGAACTGCTGCATTGGGTTCGAGTCTTTGGTTTTTGAGCGTGGGGCACCTCCAGCATAGACAAAAACTCCCGCGTCGATGAGCTCGCGGAGCTGGTCGATCTGCTGCTTGAGACTTTCCTGATCTTCTGTAGTAACTCTGACGTAAATCGATGAGTACTGTCTCAGTCTCGGCGCAGGCTGGTTATTCTTCACTCCCTCTCGATAGGATCGAGTCAAAAGATCGTGCGCGGCCTGAGCGAAGGCAAGAGCATGGTTTTTGTAATAGCCTCCACGCCGATTCAGGTCATACAGCCTGCGAGAGCTGATCGCCTGGAAGCAATCGGCTTGTATTGCCTCTGAAATCGGGATGGTCATGCGGCTTCGGTTCGCAGAGGCGCGCTTGATTATTTCCTCATATAGCTTGATTACGTCCCCTATATCGCCGACGCAAACACTGGTCAGGCATGAAAGGCCGCGATAAGCCTGCTTTTTCTCTTTCGATGTCGAACTAGAGGATGCAATCTCCTTGGCCACTTGTTCGAGTGGTACGTCACCGAGCAGGTTCCTAGGGCTGTATTTGGGGTGTGATATGTGGAAGTTAGCGCGTTGCTGGAGAATTTTCTCGACGAAATTTTCTCCCTTGCCTTTTCCGGACGAGTTGATCGTTTCGTAAACATCTGCTCCGAGATCGAACACCGCCAAATCACGATCCACCCTGATCGGATGAATTCGTCCCGGAGACTGGAGACCGAGCTCGATCGTTTGCCATTCAGACGTGAATTTAAATGCACAAGTCGGGCTTTGGAACAGCAGCGCCGAAAGTATTTCATCTATACGATCGAGTTCGAGGTAGCGCGTCGATACATCGTCGAGCAAGAAGAATACTGAGGAGTCAGCCGTGATAGTTGTGCAGTTCCTGAATTGCTCTGCTAGGTGCTGAAAAACATCAGCGGGGGCCTGCTTGACCGAAAATTCGGTGCTGCCTCGCGATGTAAGGACGGCTATTCTTTCTAGGCGACGATCAAGATCATCAACTGACGAGGCGTTCTTTAATATGTCTCCACCCTCAAGGTAGCCCGCCACGGCAGTAGCCAGCGTCGAGTGTGCGTTAGGGAGTACAAGCTGCGCATCCAGATCCCGAATATGCAACAACGCCCTTGCTGCCTGAAGCGAGTAGTACACAAAAAGCCGCGTTAGGCGGTGCTCAAGGTTCGCAGTGGATTGTCGAATATCCAGCAATCGTTGCGCCGATACGAAGAGCCCAACGAATCCGTCGAGGCGAATTCTGTCGATCGCATTCTTCGGTGTCTCATTTTCGCCCACTGCGGCACGGGCATGAATGTCTAGCGCCCGAAGCAGCATCGTTTTGCCGCAACCTCGCATTCCAGTGATGATCTGAGGTCCCGGCTTAGTGACCTCAGACAACCATCTACCCTCTGGGTCAACAAGGAGCCTTGGCACATCCCAGGACACAAGAGTCTGCGCGTTGTAGTTATCCGCAAACCCTTTTAGCCTGAATGGTGCGTTCCATGGCCGCCAAGGTTGTGCAGCACGGTAGTAGGCATCTTCGATTTGTGTGATCAAATCGTTGGGGTTCGGTTGGCGTACGTTCTGAGCGTCAGAGATCAATCCGTGGACGATGCCCTGTAGCGCCAGAGCTGCGCGGAAGTCGCGATCGTCAAGCTCAGATGGTTTCGACAACAAACTGTCGAGCAGAGCGTCGACATGCGTTGCGATGAATAACAAGTCACCGTGCCGATCCTTGCTGCTCTTGCTTTCATCCGAAATGCTTCCAAGGTCGATGGCCTTGACCCTAATCGAATCGTCGATTGCATTCTGACGGCGAGCCTGCGGCGAGAGCTTCTCGACGATCAAGTTCTCCGCATGGAGATCATTATGGTTGAGTTCGTTACTCTCGAACTCTGCCCGGATTCGAAGAAGGTCAATTGCAATTTGACAGATGGTTGCGGCACTTGGAGCCATCGATCCATCAATGTAATCTCGCAAGAGTTCGCCGTTGACAAAATCAAGCACGGTGACATGACAGTGCACCGTTGTCTCATCCTCAAATATTACATCCTCGTCGAAACGATCAGTAATACCCACCACGTGCTCTGCTGCCTCGGCAAGGCGGGCATGCAGCTGCGTCTCCTCATCGAAGGAGGTCTTGCTAAAGAAGGTGTAGAACTCGACCGGTGCAATCTTGAGGACAAATTTCTTTTTGAACGGCCCGCGTTCCGCCACATATGCAGCGCCATAGAAACCTCTACCTAGGTCGCGAATGACGTCGAAGTCACCGATACGTTTCGGTCGACTTGTAAGGACGAAGCCGTATGAGCGACCGCATGACGGACACGGCTGGTCAAGAGTTTTTTCCGTATAGTCTTTGGCCGGGCAGAAGAAGCAGCAGTACTTACTCATCTAAAGTTACCCCTTCGCCCCAAACGCCCATTGGCGTCGAGGACGTTCTACAAATCCATGTGCTGAGCTCACGAACAGCGCTTTGCTGAATTTTCGTGTCAACGACCCGAATCGTTGCCACGACATCCCCCTTTCTTACCCACTCTCCAGGTTCTCTGAGGAGGATGACCCCTACAGGATCGGTAAATCCGTGTTCTTGTTGCTCGGCGGTTGCCTGGTACTGAACCAACACCTTTCTGACCCCATTCATGGATACCGAGAAGAAGCCATCGTCGAATACTCGCAGCTCCTGTACATGACTGGATTTCACAAATTGTACGACCCGGTTGAAAGCGCTCGGTGATCCTTCTTGGGCGATAAGATTGGCAAAGAAATACTCTTGCAGCTCATGCGGGCTCGCTGTAGCAATGTGTACACACAGCCTTTTAGGCGCTACAGCAAGGGCCAGCATTCGGCATTGTTCAAGATGGCGGAGGAGCCAAGGTGACGCTGTTCCGTCAAAGATCGAGGACAGCGCTACAAGCGCTTCACCTCTTCCGATGTACGGTTGATAAGGATGCCGCCCTTCGGTCAATACCGGGAATGCTTCGATGCCGAGCATTCGAGCGGCTTCAACGAAGAGCTTTGAGTTAGTGCGTGCTTCGTCCCAAGAAGAGCCGAAGTTACCGTGTGGTGCTACACGTACATCCAGTCCGGCTCGCTTGACCCCTACCGCGAGCTTCTTCGCAAGTAAGCTTGCCGCTACTAAGGTTGGAACTTGCTGGGCTCCATGCAATTGTCGCAGCTTGAAAACCCGCGCATCTAGAGGGGCATAACGTCCCGCAGCGACGAAATGGGCATAGCCGGACCTCTGTATCACCCCTTCGAGTTCTTCCGGCAGCAGTCCAGTTCTATATCCATCTACCTGGGCCAGGCAATCAATGCCCCCGGCAGGACGACCGGGAACACCCAGTTTTGGAACTACCAGCCCTGCCGATCGAAGAAACAATGGACACAAGAGTGTGCTGAGCGAGGATGGTCCGCCTGTGGAAGCAACATCGGCAGCCAAACCAAGCACCGATGAGTACCTCTCTCCTGAGTCAGCGAGCACCTGTGCCAGGCGTGCGGCAAGTGCGGCGTCGGAGGGTGCTTTCGCTTTTACCATTTGAAGGAATATCGCGATTTCATCGTCAGATGACGTGCTGTCTATCATTGATAGCGCTACAAGACTTACGGAGGGTGGGGGCGACGACTATTGCATTGCCCATTGGATGGGCAAAGTATGCACTCCCTTACAGATCTGCGCACGCCCAGAGGAGCGGTTAACCCTTAGGCGCTCCCACAAATCCACTCCAGCGCCTTGCCGTTGCATGACGGTGCGCGCCGCGCATACCGCGTGACTTTTGTCGGGTGAAGAATTGCAGGGGCGAGGGTAAGGCGTATTTGCCTCTCAGGGGGGCGTAGAAGAGATGCGGTGATAGTTCGCGATCGGGCCGTATTGCTGTCCCCTTTTTTATCCTCTATCGGGCGCTCTGGCTGCTCTCTGAGAGTGTTTTTTCTATTTCTGGCACTGGGGCTGGCAAGTAGGCAAACCCTTCCGGCGCGAGCTTGCAGGGGCCGCAGAAGGATTGGTCCAGAAATGGTCCAGACGTCATAAATCGCAGGCAATAAAAAACCCCAAGGAATTGATCTTCGCTTGGGGTTTCTCGGTATTCATGGTGCCCGGGGACGGAATCGAACCGCCGACACGGGGATTTTCAATCCCCTGCTCTACCGACTGAGCTACCCGGGCCAACGGCGGCTATTAGACGGATTTGCAGGGGGGGTGTCAAGCGTGAGTTTTAAAAATATTTAGTTATTACGGGCGCTTAGGTTCGGGCAGCACTATCCGGGACGGCATTTCCCGGATTGCGCCAAGGCTTATCCGGGCTACGGGTTGTGGGAGGCGCTTCAGCGGCGAGCTTGCGGCGGCGGCTGTCGCGGCTGAAGCCCTCCCACATTGGGATCACTGGTTTAGGTTCGGGCGGTGGAAAAGGCCGGCGGCGCTGGGTAGCACGGGTGCAATCCGGGGGCGATGTTCAGGTGCCGGGCTTTCCCGGATTGCGCCAGAGCTTATCCGGGCTACGGGTTGTGGGAGGCGCTTCGGCGGCGAGCTTGCGGCGGCGGCTGTCGCGGCTGAAGCCCTCCCACATTGGGATCACTGGTTTAGGTTCGGGCGGTGGAAAAGGCCGGCGGCGTTGGGTAGCACGGGTGCAATCCGGGGGCGATGTTCAGGTGCCGGGCTTTCCCGGATTGCGCCAAGGCTTATCCGGGCTACGGGTTGCGGGAGGCGCTTCGGCGGCGAGCTTGCGGCGGCGGCTGTCGCGGCTGAAGCTACGTGCCGCCCAGCCCCTCCCACATTGTGTTACTCGCTGGGCGGCACGTAGCCTTCGGCCTGGGCGTATTCCTCGCCGGAGAGGAATTTGTCCATCTCGGCCTGGAGGAATTTGCGGTCTTCGGCGTTCATCATGTTCAGGCGGCGTTCGTTGATCAGCAGGGTCTGGTGCTTCTGCCATTCGTCCCAGGCTTGCCTGGAGACGTTGTTGTAGATGTCTTCGCCTTTGGCGCCCGGATAGGGTGGGCGGTCGAGGCCGGGCAGTTCTTGCTTGTGCTTGCGGCACAGTACGGTGCGGGTCATGGCTGCTCTCCAGGGTTCTGTTCGGTCGCGAGTGCGTCGGCCGCGCGCTTCAGCAGTTTTTTCACTGGGGCGGCAAGGCCCAGGCGCGGCGGGGTGGCGAGGTTATACCAGAGCCAGTCGGCCTCGGCCACGGCCGATGGCGCGGCGTCGACGCGGATCAGCCAGGGTTCGATAGCCAGTTGGAAGTGACTGAAGGTGTGGCTCAGGCCGGTCAGTTCGCAGCGTTCGCCCAGTTGCAGGGCGTGGCGGTTGGCCAGTAGCTCGAGGCTGGGCAGGTCGTCCAGCTCCGGCAGGCTCCACAAGCCGCCCCAGAGTCCGCTGGAGGGCCGGCGGTAGAGCAGAACTTCGCCAGCCCGGCTGGTCAGGATCGGCATCAGGGTGCGTCTCTGCGGCAGCGCCTTGCGCGGTTTGGCGATCGGGTAGCGAATCTCCAGACCGAGCAGGTGGGCCTGGCAGCCGCTTTGCAGTGGGCAGAGCAGGCAGCTGGGTTTGCTGCGGGTGCAGAGGGTGGCGCCGAGATCCATCATCGCCTGGGTGTAGTGGTTGACTCGCGCGTGCGGGGTCAGGCGTTCGGCCACCGCCCACAGTTGCTTGGCGACTTTCGGCTCGCCCGGGTAGCCCTCCTGGGCCACGTAGCGGGCCAGCACGCGCTTGACGTTGCCGTCGAGAATCGGCGCGCGCAGACCCATGCTCAGGCTGGCGATGGCGCCCGCGGTGGAGCGGCCGATGCCGGGCAGCTCGGTCAGTTGCTCGACGTCGCGGGGGAACTCGCCGCCATGCTCGCTCATGACGATCCGGGCGGTCTTCTGCAGGTTGCGCGCGCGGGTGTAGTAACCGAGGCCGGTCCACAGGTGCAGCACTTCGTCTTCCGCGGCTTCGGCCAGGTCTTTTACCGTCGGCAACGCGGCCATGAAACGGTCGAAGTAGCCGAGCACGGTGCTGACCTGGGTCTGCTGCAGCATGATTTCCGAGACCCAGACCCGGTAAGGATCGATGCCCTGTTGCCAGGGCAGATCCTTGCGCCCGTGCTGGTCGTACCAGTCGAGTACCGCAGTGGAGAACTGCTCGAGACTCATTGCTTGAACAGGCCTCTGCTGGCCGTCTTTCAGAGGCTCTAACTTTGAGTCTCTACTGAGCTGCTCGGGGCTCATTGCTTGAGCAGGCCTCTGCTGGCCGTCTTTCAGAGGCTCTAACTTTGAGTCTCTACTGAGCTGCTCGAGACTCATTGCTTGAACAGGCCCTTGAGGGCGTCTTTCAGTTCGGGGCTGACCTTGTCGCCGAGCTTTTCTTCGAGCTTCTGGTTGAGCTTGTCGCCGGCCAGCTTGGCGGCAACCTTGCCCATGCCATCCTGATCCAGGCGGCAGGCTTTGCCACCCATTTCCAGCGGGCCACGGCAGCGGACCGGCCACTCGATACCGACATAGCGCTCATTGACCTGGCAGGCCGGGTCGGGCATTTCGCGCTGGTCGCCGGTCAGGGCGATGCCGACGCGGTAGTCGAGACCGAGTACGCGCAAGTCCAGGTCGCCATTGCCGCTGACGCGCAGGCCGGGGAGGCTGGCTTTGAGGTCGGGGTTGTGGGCCACGCCGTTGAGGAAGGTCAGGTTGCCTTGCAGGCGCTCGAAGGGCGTGTCCTTGGCGCGCGGCTCGTTGCTCAGGGCCTTGCGGTTGAGTGCGGCAATGCCACGGCAGAGTTGTTGCTCGAGGTTGGCGCCGACCAGCACGCCGTCGTTGAGGGCGAAATTGGCCGTGCCGTTGAGTCCGTCGATCCAGGCTTTCTGGCTATTGCCGCTGGTGCTCAGGTCGGCCTGCAGGTCAAGCAGGCCGGTGACCGGCGAGGGCTGCTGCTCGCTCTTGAGGAAGGGCTCCACGCTGATCCGCTGCAGGCGCTTTTGCAGGCTCAGCAGCGGGGTGGCCGGGCGTACATCGACGGTTGCCTTGAGGTCGAAATCGCCGCTGCCGAGCTTGCCGTGCAGCTCTTCCAGGGTCAGCAGGCCGGCCCGGCTCTTGGCCTTGAAGGTGAAGGCGCTGATGGCTTGCTTGTCGTAGGTCAGCTGGTCGAGGCTCAGTGCCAGTTGCAGGTCGAGGCTGCGCAGACGCTCGATCGGCAGCACCGTGGCGGCGCTCCAGGCGTGCTGGGTGGGCGCCTTGGGCAGCGGCGTGCTGCCGCTCTGGCCGGCGCTGGCGACGCTTTGCTTGACCTCGGCCTGGCGTGCGGCGCCGGCATCCTGGCTGTCTTTGCTGGGCTTGGGCAGGTAGCGGTCGAGATCCAGGCTGTCGCCCTTCAGTTGCACGCGCAGGGCTTGCTTGGCGAAGTCGGCGATGCCGATCTGGCCGCTGAAGCTGCTGTCGTCGAGTTTCAGCTTCAGCTCTTGCATGGTCAGGCTGGTCGGGCTGCCGCTGAGGCGGCCGACCAGCTCGAACTGGCTGAGGGCATTGTCATCGTTCAGCGGCGGCAGAGTCTGGCCGATGGTGGCGAGGAATTCACGCAGATTGACCGGCGCAACGGACAGGCCACCAGTCAGTTTCGGCTCGCTGTCCAGGTCGCGGATTTTCACTTCGCCGAGGGCGCGCAGCTGGTTGGCCGAGAGTTTCAGGCCGTTCCATTCGGCGACCTGGGCGGCCAGGTCGACCAGCAGTTGGCCCTGCAGGGAGTAGGTCAGGGTCTGTCCGGCGAAGGGCTCGCCGGAGGCTTCGCCGGAAATCCTGGCGTCTTCCAGTTGGTAGCGCTTGAGCGTACGGTCGAAGCGCAGATCGCCTTGCAGTTCGCTGCGCGCACGCACGACCGGCTGGTTGGTGCCGAAGAAGGCGCTGAGTTTGACCGGAATGGTTGCCCCTTCGCGGATCGCCCCGGTGGTCAGCTGAATGCTTTCGGCGCTGAATTGCTGGCCTTTCTGCGCGTCGTGGTAATCGATGCGTGCGCTGTTGACGATCAGGCTGTCGATATCCAGCTTGATCGGCTCGGCGCCTGACGGCGTGCTCGCGGGTTGCTCGTCGGCGGCGGGTGCGGGCGCTGCGCCGGCGATTGTGTTCACTGCGGCGGGTTGTGGCGGGCGGCCGACATCTTCCCAGTTGCCGCGGCCTTTTGCGTCGCGCTGCAGGTTGAGGTTGAGGCCGTCGACGCGGATGTCGCTCATCTGCACTTCGCGGCGCAGCAACGGCAGCACGCGCACCGACAGGCCGAGCAGGCGCAGGTCGGCAAAGGGTTGGTCGGGGGTGGTGGCGCTGGCCAGGGTGGCGTCGGTCAGCTCGAGGCCGAGCCAGGGGAACAGGCTCCAGCCGATGTCGCCATTGAGGGTCAGTTCCAGGTTGGCCTTGTCGCGGGCCAGTTGGCGAATTTCGTCTTTGTAGTCGTTGGGATCGAACAGGTGGGTCAGGGCAAAGCCCAGGGCCACCAGGATCAGCAACAGCCCGAGAAAAAACAGACCCAGGATTTTGCCGAGCGCTTTCATGGACGATTCCTTGTTTCGAATGACTTGAATTGAGTCGGCGAGTATAGCGCCGACCGTCGCAATAGGCAGGCCGGTGAAAGTTCGGGTTGTGTGCTGATTTTGCAGGCGGCTTTCACAGCGTTCGTGCCACGCGTTCGGCGATCGCCAGGCTGGCGGTCAGTCCGGGCGACTCGATGCCGAACAGATTGACCAGGCCAGGCAGGCCGTGATCGCTGGCGGTTTGGATAAGGAAGTCGGCGGCGGGTTCCCCTATGCCTGCGAGTTTCGGTCGGATGCCACTGTAGCCGGGCACCAGGCGTGTGCTGTCGAGCTGCGGGAAGTAGCGGCGGATCGCCTCGGCAAAGGGCTCGCGCAGCTGTTCGTCGACCCGGTAGTCGATGTGGTCGAGGTACTCGGTGTCCGGGCCGAAGCGCAGCTGGCCGCCGAGGTCGAGGGTGGCGTGGATGCCCAGGCCCGAGGTGTTGGCCTCCGGCAACGGGTAGATGAGATGCTGGAAGGGTGCGCGGCCGCTGTAGCCGAAGTAGCGGCCACGGCACAGGTGCAGGGTCGGGATCTGCGCGGCCGCCAGGCCGGCGGTGTGTTGCGCCAGTTGCTGGGCGAACAGACCGCCGGCATTGACCACCCGTTGCGCCTTGAGTCGAAATGCTTCGCCGGCGCTGCAGCCGCTGACGATCCAGCCATCGGGGCCGGGTTCGAGCTGCTCGACGCGGGTCTGCAGGACCAGTTGGGCGCCCTGGTTCTCGGCGGCGGCGAGCAGCGATTGCAGGTAGGCATGGCTGTCGATGATCCCGGTGCTCGGCGACAGCAGCGCCGCGACGCTGCGCACGGCGGGTTCCAGTTCGGCGAGGCGGGATTGCTCGATATATTCCAGGTCATGCACGCCGCAGGCCTGGGCGTTGGCGGCCAGCGCGTCGAGTTTGCCGCGCTCGGCCGCGCTGACCGCCACCAGCAGCTTGCCGATGCGCCGGTGCGCCACCCGATGCTTGGCGCACCAGGCATACAGGCGCTCGCGGCCTTCCAGGCACAGTTCGGCCTTCAGCGAGCCGGGGGCGTAGTAGAGGCCGGCGTGGATCACCTCGGAATTGCGGCTGGAGGTGTGGCTGCCGATCAGCTGTTCCGCCTCGACGATCAGGGTGCTGCGCCCAGGGCTTGCCAGGCGTGCGGCGCAGGCCAGGCCGAGGGCGCCGGCGCCGATAATCAGGGTGTCGATACTGTCCATGCTGGGTGCTTTGTCTGGATCTGGCGGGTTTGGCTGCCGCTCTTCGCGCGAGTCGGCGTCGGGCTGTCGAGCATAGCAAGATCTGTGCGCTGGCTATGAGTGTCACGGCGCTTGCGTTATCGGTGCCGGCTTGGGACGGTGGCAGCCGGCCCCAGGCGGCGCGGTTGCTGGTCGCCGGGGCGCAGCAAGCCGGCTTTTGTCAAACAATAAATAACTCATTGTTTTTATGGGTTATGACGTTCCTTGTGGGAGGGGCTTTAGCCGCGAAAGCTTTCGAAGTCCCCACAAAAAACATCGCGGCTAAAGCCCCTCCCACAGGTACCCACAAGCCGCTAGGCACAATTGCCTCCGGTTTGCTGCGCGACAGCGCGGCGTCTGGACGACGAGGGATCGTCTACCCGTCAGGCGTGCGTCTCGTTGACGGCGGCGCAGGGTAAGGCGTGGTCAATCATGCCGAAAGCCTTGCTTGCCGACCGCCGCCGGTAGCCGCCCGGGCCCGGGGCCGCCTATAATGACGGCCCTTTCGCACAACGATTCTGTGGAGCTGGTGATGGCCGAACGTACGGCATCCGTCGAGCGCAATACCCTGGAGACCCAGATCAAGGTCTCGATCAACCTGGATGGCACGGGCAAGGCCAAGTTCGCTATTGGCGTGCCGTTTCTCGAGCACATGCTCGATCAGATTGCCCGTCACGGCCTGATCGACCTGGATATCCAGTGTCAGGGCGACCTGCATATCGACGACCACCACACCGTCGAAGACGTCGGCATCACCCTCGGCCAGGCCTTTACCAAGGCCATCGGCGACAAGAAGGGCATGACCCGCTACGGCCATTCCTATGTGCCGCTGGACGAGGCACTGTCGCGGGTGGTGATCGATTTCTCCGGTCGTCCCGGCCTGCAGATGCACGTGCCCTTTACCCGGGCGGTGGTCGGCGGTTTCGATGTCGATCTGTTCCAGGAGTTCTTCCAGGGCTTCGTCAATCATGCCCTGGTCAGCCTGCACATCGACAACCTGCGCGGTACCAACACCCACCACCAGATCGAGACGGTGTTCAAGGCCTTCGGCCGCGCCCTGCGCATGGCCGTCGAACTGGACCCGCGCATGGCCGGGCAGATGCCGTCGACCAAGGGCTGCCTGTAATGCAAACAGTCGCTGTCATCGACTACGGCATGGGCAACCTGCATTCGGTGGCCAAGGCGCTGGAGCACGTCGGCGCCGGCAAGGTACTGGTCACCAGCGATGCCCAGGTGATCCGCGAAGCGGACCGTGTGGTGTTTCCCGGGGTTGGCGCGATCCGCGACTGCATGGCCGAGATCAAGCGCCTGGGTTTCGATGAGCTGGTGCGTGAGGTCAGCGTCGATCGACCGTTTCTCGGCATCTGCGTCGGCATGCAGGCGTTGCTTGAGCGCAGCGAAGAGAACGATGGCGTCGACTGCATCGGCCTGTTTCCCGGTCAGGTGCGTTTCTTCGGCAAGGGTATGGTCGAGAACGACGAGCAGTTGAAAGTGCCGCACATGGGCTGGAACGAGGTGGCGCAGGCGGTCCAGCACCCGCTGTGGCACGACATTCCGGACCTGGCGCGCTTCTACTTCGTGCACAGCTATTACGTCGAGGCCGGCAAGCCGCAGCAGGTGGTCGGTCGCGGCCATTACGGCAAGGACTTCGCCGCGGCCCTGGCCGATGGCTCGCGCTTCGCCGTGCAGTTCCACCCGGAGAAGAGCCATACCCATGGCCTGCAGCTGCTGCAGAACTTTGCCGCCTGGGATGGGCGCTGGTAGATGAGCAAGGCCAAGCACAAACCGCCGATCCTCAGCCTCACTCCGGAGCAGGAGCGCGAGGCCACCAGCGCCCTCAAGCGCTTTATGGAGGAACGCTTCGAGTTGCAGCTGGGCTCGTTCGAGGTCGCGGAAATCCTTGAGCTGTTTACCTGCGAAATTGCGCCGCACTATTACAACCGGGCGATTTTCGATGTGCAGACCGTCCTCAAGGACAGGTTCGAGAGCATCGAAAGCGACCTCT
The DNA here is from genome assembly GCA_030699825.1 of Pseudomonas sp. Classification (GTDB taxonomy): domain Bacteria; phylum Pseudomonadota; class Gammaproteobacteria; order Pseudomonadales; family Pseudomonadaceae; genus Aquipseudomonas. Next base: position 64,798 of record JAUYKV010000050.1, read on the forward strand.
GGGCGCTCGAGAAGAGCTGATCCTCACCGAATCCAACGACTTGAACAGGTTCAACCGATGCTGATTATCCCCGCTATCGATCTGAAGGACGGCGCCTGCGTGCGCCTGCGCCAGGGCCGCATGGAAGATTCCACGGTGTTTTCCGACGACCCGGTGAGCATGGCCGCCAAGTGGGTGGAAGGTGGCTGCCGTCGCCTGCACCTGGTCGACCTGAATGGCGCCTTCGAAGGCCAGCCGGTCAACGGCGAGGTGGTCACCGCCATCGCCAGGCGCTATCCGAATCTGCCGATCCAGATCGGCGGCGGCATCCGTTCGCTGGAAACCATCGAGCATTACGTGCGCGCCGGCGTCAGCTACGTGATCATCGGCACCAAGGCGGTGAAAGACCCGCAATTCGTCACCGACGCCTGCAAGGCGTTTCCGGGCAAGGTCATCGTCGGCCTGGATGCCAAGGACGGCTTCGTCGCCACCGACGGCTGGGCCGAAGTCAGCAGCGTGCAGGCCATCGACCTGGCCCGGCGTTTCGAGGCCGATGGCGTCGCCGCGATCGTCTACACCGACATCGCCAAAGACGGCATGATGCAGGGCTGCAACGTCGAGGCCACCGCGGCCCTGGCCGCCGCCAGCAAGATCCCGGTGATCGCCTCCGGCGGCATCCACAACCTCGGCGATATCGAGAAGCTGCTGCTGGCGCGCTCGCCCGGCATCATCGGCGCCATCACCGGCCGGGCGATCTACGAAGGCACCCTGGATGTGGCCGAGGCACAGGCCTTCTGCGATTCGTTCAAGGGCTGATTCGGGCGTAGGGTGGGTTAGCCGCGGCGCGGCGTAACCCACCGATGGAGTCATCCGTTGGCGCGACGATGGGTATCGCTGCGCTCAACCCATCCTACGGAATACTGTTATGGCTTTAGCTAAACGCATCATCCCCTGCCTCGACGTGGACAACGGCCGCGTGGTCAAGGGCGTGCAGTTCGAGAACATCCGCGATGCCGGCGA
>JAUYKV010000052.1 GCA_030699825.1 Pseudomonas sp.
GGAACATTACATGGCGCGCCTGAGCCGCGAGCACGAGCAGATCTACGAGGCCATCGCTCGCCAGGATTCCGATGCGGCCCGTGCGGCCATGCGCCTGCACCTGACCAACAGCCGTGAACGCCTGCGTCAGGCCCATGAAGCGGCGCAGGAGCAGGCGCTGCACGGTTGAGCGCCCTTGCAGTGCTGTCGCGCTTGCTGTGCTGGCGCAGCAGTTCGGCTGTTTGTGGGGGGGGCGATCAGGCGTTCCGTTCATTGATCAAGCGGCCGTTCGATTGCGGCACAAAGTCCGCGTTCGTTGAGGGGCTGCAGTGAGGGGCTGGCGTCCCCCGTGTGATAGGGGGTTCGCTCACCGATAGCGGCGGCGTGAGATGCCATCGCACCCACCCGCTTAGCCGATATTCGGGGACCGCCCATGGCAAGAAAATCGACTAGGGATTCAGCCTCACCTGATCGTCTGCAAGACGTCCCGAGTCCCACGCTGGTCGATGTAGCCAGGGTGGCCGGCGTTTCCCCCATCACCGTGTCCCGTGCGCTAGGGCGCCCCGAGGTGGTCAGCGCCGCCACGCGCAAACGGCTGCTGGAGGTCGTACGTACCACCGGCTACGTGCCCAGCCTCGCCGCCGGGGCCCTGGCCTCCAGCCGCAGCCGACTGGTGGCGATCTTCCTGCCGACCATCGCCAACTCGATCTTCGCCGATACCGTGCCGGCGCTCACCGACCGCCTGACTTGCCAGGAGCGCTCCTTGGCGTTGTCGTAGCTGGCGTTGAAGCTGTCGTTGGCCAGGCTGCCGCCGCTGGTGCCGTTGACGCGCATCCAACCGGTGTCGCCGCTGATTTTTTGCAGGCCGACGTAGGCAGTGCGGCATAGGCTTCTTCTGCAGAAGGCTGGGCCCGAGTTGGATCACCTTGCGTGTTGTCGTACGTTGTCACACAACAAAATTAGTAATAAAAACCCTTCACATCCTGATAACCACACAGCGTCGGCCCCTGCGGTGTCCTTTTACAGCGCTATTGGCATCCGTGGCCGCTCCAAAAATGTTATAAAAACCTTTATAAAACAGTAATTTATTTTCGTAATAATGCACGCTTGGTGTTTCGCGGCGTTTTTCTTGTTTAACTTTCTTCTAGAGATGCGTTGACAATGCCGGTCAGTGCTGTCGATAATCAATTTAGATGAAGTACGACAACGTACGACTAATCATAAAAACAAAAACTCAAGGCCCGACCATGACGACTGTTGCTCCCGCCGCATCGATTTGCTCCTCGCTCCAGCCAACCAGCCTTGCTCCGCTGTGCGCCAGCAGGACGCCCCGGCAACCCCCGCGCACACCAACCGAATTCGCCGACGGCTAAGCCCGAGGCAGAGGTGTGTCCACTGGACACACTTGTCGCCCTGCACAGGGCAACTCACACGCTCCCTTCGCACGAAGCTGGCTCCTCAAGGCCGGCGCGGGAGCGGCTTGTTTAAAAATGGGAGCACAACAACAATGACAGCACGCAACGCCCTCTCGCTGGTCCTGCTCGGCGCCGGCAGCATGGCCCTCGCCCTACCGCTCAGCAGCCAGGCTGCCGGTTTCAGCGAAGACGCCAAGGTCACCCTCGGCCTGCGCAACTTCTACATCAACCGCAACTTTGTCGACCCGGCCAACAGCCAGAGCAAAGCCGAGGAATGGACCCAAAGCTTCATTCTCGATGCGCGCTCCGGCTTCACCCAGGGCAGCGTCGGTTTCGGCCTGGATGTGTTGGGCATGAGCGCCTTCAAACTCGATGGTGGCCAAGGCACGCGCAACACCGGCCTGCTGCCGATCCATGACGACGGCCGCCCGGCCGACAACTACGGGCGCCTGGCCGTGGCGGCCAAGGCCAAACTGTCGAAAACCGAACTGAAGGTCGGCGAGTGGATGGCGGTGCTGCCGATCCTGCGTTCCGATGACGGCCGCTCGCTGCCGCAAACCTTCCAGGGCGCACAATTGACCTCCAGCGAGATCGACGGCCTGACCCTGTACGGTGGCCAGTTCCGCCAGAACAGCGAACGCAACAACGCCAGCATGGAAGACATGAGCTTCGGCGGCGGTGTGTCGGATCGCTTTAACTTCGCCGGCGGCGAATACCGCTTCAACGACAACCGCACCCTGGTCGGCCTGTGGCACGCCGAACTGCAGGACGTCTACAACCAGAAGTACCTGCAAGTGCAACACAGTCAGCCAGTTGGCGACTGGATCCTGGGCGCCAACCTCGGCTACTTCCAGGGCGGCGAAGACGGCAGCGAGCTGGCCGGTGAATTGGACAACAAGACCTACTCGGGGCTGTTCTCGGCCAAACTCGGTGGCAACACCTTCTACGTCGGCCTGCAAAAAGTCAGCGGCGACACCGGTTGGATGCGCGTCAACGGCACCAGCGGCGGCAGCCTGGCCAACGACAGCTTCAACGCCAGCTACGACAACGCCAAGGAGCGCTCCTGGCAAGTGCGCCACGACTACAACTTCGCCGCCGTCGGCATCCCCGGCCTGACCCTGATGAATCGCTACATCAGCGGCGACAACGTGCACACCGCCAGCACCGACGACGGCAAGGAGTGGGGCCGCGAAACCGAGCTGGCCTACGTCATCCAGAGCGGCGCCTTGAAGAACCTGTCGATGAAATGGCGCAACAACACCATCCGCCGCGACTTCAGCACCAACGAGTTCGACGAGAACCGCCTGATCTTCAACTACCCGCTGTCGATCCTCTGATTTACGGCTTTACCTGCGTCTGATTACTCCATGTGTTACGGCACCTTCTGCCCGTCCTAGTGACGGGCTTTTTTTCGTACGCCCGGCAAGGCGCGGCCATGATGCAGGAAAATAGCGGCTTCAGTTCCGGCGTACGTGGACGAATGTTCAGCTCATAAGCGATGGCATCCAGCTGTTCCTGGCGACATATAGATAAACCCGTACCGTTGGACAGGCAGCCTGCCGATTCTCACGGAGCAGCCATAAGAAGCGAGGAATCAACGTGCAGCTTTTTCTATCCTGGAAGCAAAAATTCCGCCTGCTGATCATCATCACCTTGTCGAGCCTGGTCCTGATGACTGTCTCGTCTTATTGGGCCAGCCTGCATTTGAGCAGCGCCCAACATGCGCGGGAAAACGCCACGGCATACTCCGATGCCGCCATCACCCTGATGAACCACTGGCTGAAGCTCGGCGCGGTGCGAAAAACCCTCACCGCGGACACCGAGGTGGACTTTCAAACTCGCCTCACCGCGCTGCAGGATCGCTCGCAACGCTTCGCCACCCAAGCCCAAAGCTTCGGACAACCGGCGATTGAGCAAAGCGCACAACAGATCGACCAGTTGATTCAGGAGGAAATCGCTCTGCAGAAAAAGTGGCTGGAATTGTCGCGACAGCTCGGCCTCACCCCCTTTCACGGCCAGCGCGCCAGCATGACTGCCAGCTCAGCGGAACTGCAAAGCATCAACCTGGGCTTGATTCGCGATTACATAGCTTCGGCCGTGAGCAACCAGCGTGATTACCTCGCCACTTTCAACAACACCTTTGCGCAAAAGGTCCATGCCGCCATCAAGGAAATGGACGCCAAGATCGAAGAGCTGGATTGGCGTGACAACAAGGTCGGTCAGGCCGTGGCCGCCTTCAGCCAGGAATTTGCCAAAACGGACGCATTGATCCAGCAGCTTGACCAGATCGAGCAACAGCTCGAGCGCCAGGGGCAGCAGATCGAACAGCGCATCGACGAGCAGGAGTTCATGCTTCAGGAAGGCATACTCGCCAGCACCGTCCGCCAAGCCGATCAGGCCCGCAGCACGGCGAACTGGATGATGGGCTTGACCTTCGTCGGCGTAGCACTGTTCATGTTGATCGCTCTGAGCCAGGCCTCTCGTTCCCTGCTGGCGCAATTGAACAATGTGATCCGACTGCTCTCCCAGGTCGCGGCCGGCAACCTCACCGCCAGGCTGGAGATTGGCCGCAACCCGAGGGACGAATTCAATCAGCTGGGCACCGCCTCGAACCAGATGAGCCAAAGTATCGCCGATGTGATTCGTCAGGTAGTCGATGGCAATCAGCAACTGACCCAGTTGCACGCGTATCTGTTGTCGGCCATGACGCGCATGGCCGACAACAGTACCCAAGTGGAGATGCAGACCGAGCAAGCAGCCTCCGCCTCGCAGCAGATCTCGGCGACGGTCAACGAGATGGCACGGCAAACCTCGGGCGTCGGCACCTCCACGCAAACCGCCTGCAATTCGGCGCGCGCCGGCGCCAAGGTGATCGGCGCCAGCGTCGCCAGCATGCGTAACCTGGCGCAGCTGATCCAAACCGCCCATGCCCAAGTCACCCTGCTCACCCAGTCGAGCACCAAGGTTACCGGCATCATCGACGTGATCAACAGCCTGGCCGAGCAAACCAATCTGCTAGCGTTGAATGCCGCCATCGAGGCGGCGCGGGCCGGTGAAGCGGGCCGCGGTTTCTCGGTGGTGGCCGATGAGGTGCGCTCGCTAGCGCAGAAAACCGTTGCGGCCACCACTGACATTGCCAGCATCGTCGACGACCTCAAGCAGCAGACCCGACGCATGGATGAGCTGATGCTCAGCGGCCTGTCCCTGGCCACGACTGGCGAGAAACAGGCTGGCGAAGCCGCCGAAGCGATCGGCGACATCACCCAATCGATGGAACAGCTCAGCGCCGAAATGCATCAGGTAGTGGTGGCGATCGAGGAGATTTCCACGACCACCGAAGATATCGCGCACAAGATAGAGGACATCAATATTCATACCGGCGAAACCAAGGCTCTGCGTCTTACCCTGAATGAGCACACCAAGGACCTTTCTATCCAAGTCGAGACGCTGAGCCATAGCGCCCGGCATTTCAGAATTAATTGATCATTGCCTGAGCTGGTATAGACAAAAAACAATCCTGATTACGTATAAGCCTCAGCCAGCTTGAGGAGCCGGTATTGCATGGGTGGCGTCCTCAGAGCGGCGTAGCCGAACCGCTCTATATGGAGCCCAGATCGAAGCGGCGGTTAAACCGATACTCGAGCTCGGCCAGATAGCGTGGTGCATGCTTGAGATTGAACGCATGGAATGTTCCGGTCAGTGCGCTCTGCACATTGCCCGGCAGGGTATTGACCCTTTTGAAGATTGGATGCTGGGCACTGGCACGACCACTGCCTGTCACGATTGGCGAGTGTAGGCAATTCCTTGCATCGAAAGCTTTGAAACAGGCAAGGCCGTCGCTGTAAACGGTACTTCTCGGGGCCATCGACCGTTGGGCGTAACGCCTGATCTCTTTGAGCGTGTAAGCCCGCACTCGGCGTAGCTGTAGATAGTGGGGGTGGCCTTCAGTGCTGGTCTGCACCACGGCGATAAAGGGAACCTTGTTTTCCGATCCGCGGCGGCGCTTTCCCGGTTTCTCGCCGCCCAGATATGCATCAGCAATTTCGATGCGCCCCCCGAGCACTGTGTTCTGTCTTCGCTCAAGCATTACCTGCATGATTTTGTGCTTGAGCCTCCAGGCCGTGTCGTAACTCACCCCAGCTCACGCGAGAACTGTAGGGCTGACAAGCTGTTCTTGCGTTGGGTCAGCAGGTAGATCGCCAGAAACCAGGTGGTCAGTGGGAGCTTAGTGCTGTCGAAAATCGTCCGTGCGGTCAGCGACGTTTGGTGGTGGCAGCGGCTGCACTGATACAGCTGGCGCGCCAACTGGCAGCAGGCGCCTGCAGGGCCGCACGCGGGGCAGCTGAAGCCGGTTGGCCCGCGCAGCTTGAATACCGCTTGACGACATTGCTCCTCGGTTCCGGAGTACTTGAGGAAATCGGTTAGCGAAAGACCTGGCTGGAATTTAATCTGGTTGCGCGGTATGAACCGTCCTCTACTGGTTATTCATGCAGATCACCGTAGCTGGGGATTCCAACTGAGCTTGGTACGTAATCAGGAAAACAATTAGGTTGCCAGGCGACGAAGGAGTCGCCGTGCTTCTGCAACCAAACCCAAGCTTCCGAGGCGTGCCTAAGATGGTCGTGATGCATGATGGGTCTGCGTGCTCGCTCGTTCCAGTCATGGGTTCGCTCCACTACCCAGAGTTTGGGGAGAACAACGACGCCATTGGCATCGGCCTTGATGGGGAATGGCTCGTCCTGACCCGCGTGATGCCAAGAACCACTGTTCCCATTGGCGGGGTGGCGGACGACGCCAACTGTGAGTCCGTGCGTGTCGTGCAGGGTTTGCGCACACTGCCCTGCATAGCCGCCATCGATAAAGCACGTCTGTACCGAGGGGTATTTGTCTTTGGCTGCGGCAACGACAGCATGAGGGGTATCCTGCACGCTGGACGGTGACCGTCCCCGCCGGGGGCAACCCGTGCGCACAATGTAGCAATAGGCATCTACCATCAAGCGCCGGCTATGTGTCGCTGTTACACCCTGGGCGTTAGGCCGATCAAACGAATCACTTACCATGACCCACTCCGCATCGGTCAGGTAACTTGGGTAGCGTTGTTCGGTCTCATGCCGTCGATGCGCCGCGGTGTACCCGTAGTCACGATACGCCGGTATTTTGTCACGCTCGATCGTGGGCTTTCATGAGTTTTGTCTGGCAGTGAATAAGGCCGTTATGTTCACTTCAACGCTCGATAGTGCCTCAGGCAGGCGCTCAACAGCCGTGGCTCAGTGGCCGGTACTGCAAGCCGAAGTGCAGGCTGGCGGATTGTCCGTGGCGCAGTAAGCTAAGGCCAGGGCGATCAGGCAGGTGATGGGCGTTGACCGGATGGGTGACCGGTTCGAAACAGAAGAAGTTCTGTTCGGTTGGACAATAGAGCAAGTAATACGGGCTATCGCTGCAACAGTCGAGTTGGTAACCGGCATCTTCCTGAGTGATCTGGCATTCACCGCTCCAGCCGCTAAAGGCGTTATCCACCTGCTGCGTGGGTAAGTGGCGGGACTGCTCGAAGTTCCAGGCCGCCGGCAGCACAGCTAGCTCCGTGGACAGGCGATTGCGGTCGCACAGCCAGACCTGTTTTGCCACGGCGCGCAGGTGGGTGTGCGGGGTGCGCGGAAAATAGGGGTGCCAGCCCAGACCATGCCAGGCGGCGCGTTCGTCCAGATGGGTGACCTGCAGCTCGATGTCGAGCCGCCCGCCGTGCAGGCGAAAGCGCTGCATCGCGCGATAGGCAAAGGGCAGTTGGCTGTCCAGTTGCAGGACGATTTCCGTCGCGCTCTGTGCGCTCACCTGCCAGGGCTGTTGCCACGCGCTGCCGTGGATCGGCAAAGGGTCGCTGGGGCTGTTGGCGGCCAGATCGAACCAGCCATCGGGGCCGGCAAAGCCGCCGCCGGCGATGCGATTGGACCAGGGCACCAACGGATAGCAGGCCAGCCGCCGCGGTGTGGCGGCGTCGAGGGCCTGCTGATCGCTGGGCCGCAGCAGCGCCTGGCCTGTGGCCGTGACCGACCAGTTGACGATGCTGCCGCCCAGTTCGGGTGCCAGGCTCAGGCAGGTGATGCCGTCGTCGAGGCTGAGGAGAGTCGCTGTCATTGGGGGCCGCCTTGATCAGTAGCTGTCTTGAAAGCGCGTGCTGTCGTTGCCGCACACGGCCTATGCGTGACCGGGGGTGTCATCGTACAACTGCTGGGATATGATGGCAGCCTAGCCGTCAGCCGAGAAAGCCCTCCGATATGGACACTCAGAACAGCCCACCGCGCGTACGCAGAAAGCACCGCAGCCTGGCCCAGGAACTGGTGACCGAGTTGTCCCAGCGAATTCGCGACGGTGTGATCAAGCGCGGCGACAAGTTGCCGACCGAGTCGGCGA
>JAUYKV010000055.1 GCA_030699825.1 Pseudomonas sp.
GCGACCTTGGGTCGCGCGCCGTCAGGTGGAGAATCACTTCTCCACGGGTTGTTGCGACAGGCTGTACACGTAGGCCGCCAGCAGATGCACCTTGTCGTTGCCGAGGAAGTCTTCCTGGGCGGGCATCTTGCCGCTGCGGCCATAGCGCAGGGTTTGCTGAACCTGAGCGAAGCTGGAGCCATAGAGCCAGATTCGGTCGGTCAGGTTCGGCGCGCCCATGGCCTGTTGGCCCTTGGCGTCAGCACCATGACAGACTGCACAACTGGCGGCGAAGATGTCTTGACCTGCGGCAACGTCTACCTCGATACCTTCCGGGGTTTTCAGGCCCGACAGGCTGCGCACGTAACCGGCGACATTGCGGATGCCTGCTTCGCCAAGTGCAGCCAGTTGCGCGGGCATCATGCCCTGGCGACCGCCCATGATGGTGGTCTTGATGGTTTGCGCTTCGCCGCCGTACAGCCAGTCGTTGTCGGTGAGGTTGGGGAAGCCGTAGGCTCCCTTGGCGTCGGAGCCATGGCACACCGAACAGTTGGAGGCGAATAGGCGACCACCCATCTTCAGGGCTTGCTCGTCCTGGGCAACCTGTTCGATTGGCATGGCGGCATATTTGGCGAAGATCGGCCCGTACTGGGCGTCGGCCTTGGCCATTTCCTTTTCCCACTGATGCACACCGGTCCAGCCTGCGTTGCGCACGCCGTCACTGACTTGAATATCGGTGGCGAATGGTGTCTGGGCCTTGTTGTCGAGGTACTCGTAGCCCGGCAGCAGGCCTTTGAAGTTGCCCAGGCCCGGATAGAGCACCAGGTAACCCAAGGCGAAGACGATGGTGGCGAGGAACAGCATGAACCACCACTTGGGCAGTGGATTGTCGTATTCCTCGATGCCGTCGAAGCTGTGGCCGACGGTCTCTTCGGTGGCATCCTGACGTTGGCCCTTGCGCGTGCCGAAGATCAGCCAGGTCAACGCGAAGATTGTGCCTAGGGAGAGGATTGTTACGTACCAACTCCAGAACGTGGTCATTGGTTATTGCTCCTGGAAGATTTCTCGTCACGCTCACTGGGTTTTGGATCGTCGGCGAAGGGCAGGTTGGCGGCCTCGTCGAAGTTCGATTTACGCTTGCTGCTATAGGCCCAGAGCACGACGCTGATAAAGGCGATGAATACCACGGCCGTGCCTATACCGCGAATGGTCCCGACGTCCGTGAGAAAGGAAGGCATAGTGCGTTACCGTTTGTTCTTGATTGAGGTGCCGAGAACCTGCAGGTACGCGACCAGCGCGTCCATTTCGGTCTTGCCCTTCACTGCGTCTTTGGCCCCGGCGATATCTTCATCGGTGTACGGAATGCCAAAGCCGCGCATAACTTCAAGTTTCTTCGCGGTGTCCTTGCCGTCGAGCTTGTGCTCGACCAGCCAGGGGTAAGCCGGCATTTTCGACTCGGGCACCACGTTGCGCGGGTTGTACAGGTGCGCACGCTGCCACTCGTCCGAGTAGCGGCCGCCGACCCGGGCCAGGTCCGGGCCGGTACGCTTGGAACCCCAGAGGAACGGGTGGTCGTAGACGCTTTCGCCAGCGACCGAGTAGTGGCCATAGCGCTCGGTTTCGGCGCGGAACGGGCGGATCATCTGCGAGTGGCAGCCGACGCAGCCATTCTTGATGTACACGTCGCGGCCTTCCAGTTGCAGCGCGGTGTAGGGTTTGAGACCCTCCACCGGCTCATTGGTGACGTCCTGGAAAAACAGCGGGACGATCTGGGTCAGACCGCCGACGCTGACGGCGAGCACCATCAGCAGCGCCATCAAGCCGATATTTTTCTCGATGATTTCGTGTTTCATCAGTGAGCGCTCCCTGCTGTGATGTGGGCGGCGGGAATCTGCGCAGCCGTATCGTATTCAGCCGGTTTGGCGGCGCGCACGGTGCGGTAGGTGTTGTAGGCCATCAACAGCATGCCGGTGACGAAGAACATGCCGCCGATCATGCGCACCACGAAACCAGGATGGCTGGCTTCCAGCGCTTCGACGAAGGAGTAGGTGAGGGTGCCGTCTTCGTTGACCGCGCGCCACATCAGGCCCTGGGTGATGCCGTTGACCCACATCGAAGCGATATAGAGCACGGTGCCGATAGTGGCCAGCCAGAAGTGCACATTGATCAGTGCGATGCTGTGCATCTGCTCGCGGCCGTAGACTTTCGGGATCAGGTGATAGAGCGAGCCGATGGAGATCATCGCTACCCAGCCGAGGGCGCCGGCGTGTACGTGGCCGATGGTCCAGTCGGTGTAATGCGACAAGGCGTTGACGGTCTTGATCGCCATCATCGGACCTTCGAAGGTGGACATGCCGTAGAAGGCCAGGGACACCACCAGAAAGCGCAGGATCGGATCGGTGCGCAGCTTATGCCAGGCGCCCGACAGGCTCATCATGCCGTTGATCATGCCGCCCCAGCTCGGCGCCAGCAGAATCAGCGACATTGCCATGCCCAGCGATTGCGCCCAATCCGGCAGCGCGGTGTAGTGCAGGTGATGCGGGCCGGCCCAGATGTACAGAGTAATCAGCGCCCAGAAGTGCACGATCGACAGGCGATAGGAGTAGATAGGCCGCTCGGCCTGCTTGGGTACGAAGTAGTACATCATCCCCAAAAAGCCGGTGGTCAGGAAGAAGCCCACGGCGTTGTGGCCGTACCACCACTGGATCATCGCGTCGGTTGCGCCGGAGTACATCGAGTACGACTTGAACAAGCTCACCGGCATGGCGGCGCTGTTGACGATGTGCAGCATCGCGGTGACCAGGATGAAGGCGCCGTAGAACCAGTTGCCGACATAGATGTGCTTGGTCTTGCGCTTGACCACGGTACCGAAGAACACCACCGCGTACGCGACCCAGACAATGGTGATCAGCACATCGATCGGCCATTCCAGCTCGGCGTACTCCTTGGTGCTGGTGTAACCCAGCGGCAGGGTGATGACGGCCAGCACGATCACGGCCTGCCAGCCCCAGAAGACGAAAGCGGCCAGGCCGTCGGAGATCAGACGAGCCTGACTGGTGCGTTGCACCACATAGAATGACGTGGCCATCAGGGCGCATCCGCCGAAGGCGAAGATCACCGCATTGGTGTGCAAGGGGCGCAGACGGCCGAAGCTCGTCCATTCCAGTCCCAGGTTGAGTTCCGGCCACACCAGTTGTGCGGCAATGAACACACCTAGAAGCATGCCAATGACCCCCCAAATCACCGTCATTACGGCGAATTGGCGAACCACCTTGTAGTTATAAGCAGTCTGACTGATTGCTGTGCTCATGCTGGGTTCCACGGTTAATGGATTTTTTAGGGGGCAAAAATCGGCGGCAAACAGGGGTATGACGACTAGCCGTTACCGTGACGCAGCCCCATGGAACTGTGCTTCCAGGGATGTCCGGCATGGCTTGCGCCAGGGCCCTTGGGCGCCTTGTCGGCAACTAAAAACAGTGTAGAGATGATTCACCGGTGTGCTGGATGGCTTGCGGTCGCGGGCAATCTTAACTCAAATCAAGGAATGCCAAAATGCTTAGGTGAGCGGTGCGACCTTGCGTCGCACCGCCCGCGGGTTGGCGGCTAACGGATTCGGTGCGGGACTGGCGACCGCTTGCAGTCGCCAATTCCGGCTGGCTTATTCGACCCGCTATTGCGCCTGGCTCAGGCTCAGCACATAGGCGGCCAGCAGGTGCACCTTGTCGTTACCCAGGTACTGCTCCTGGGCCGGCATCTGGCCGTTGCGGCCGTGGCGGATGGTCTGCTGCAACTGCACCAGGCTGCTGCCGTAGATCCAGCCGGCGGACTGGGTCAGGTCGGGCGCGCCGAGCATGGCCATGCCTGTGCCTTGCGCACCGTGGCAGGCCTGGCAGTTGCTGGCGAATAGCTGCGCACCCTGCTGCAGGTCGAAGGACTTGTCGGCCGGCAGTGGCAGGCCGGCCAGGTCATGGCGCACGTAAGCCGCCACCTGTTGCACGCCGTCCTCGCCGATCGCCTGGCCCCACGCCGGCATCATGCCGATGCGGCCATTGAGGATGCTGGTCTTGATCGCAGCAGACTCGCCGCCCCAGCGCCAGTGGCTGTCGGCCAGGTTAGGGAAGCCCGCCGAGCCCTTGGCGTCGGAGCCATGGCAGACCGAGCAGTAGGTGGCGAACATGCGGCCACCCATTTTCAGCGCACCCTCGTCTTTAGCCACTTCTTCCAGGGGCATGGCGGCATATTTGGCGAAGATCGGTCCGTACAGCTCATCGGCCTGGTCCACTTCGCGCTGCCATTGGGCAACCTGGGTCCAGCCATCTTCGTAGCCCGGCAGCACACCTTTCCAGTTACCCAGGCCGGGGTAGAGCACCAGGTAGCCGACGGCAAAGACCAGCGTGGCGAGGAACAACATGAACCACCACTTGGGCAGCGGGTTGTCATATTCCTCGATGCCATCGAAGGAGTGACCCATGGTCTGCTCGGTCTCGCTCTTGTGCGTCTCGCTCTTGCGGGTCGCGAAAATCAGCCAGAACAGGGCGAGCAGGGTGCCAACGGTCAGCAGGGTTACATACCAGCTCCAGAAGGTACTCATGGGGTGTTGCTCCTCGATGCAGCAGACGTGGATTCATCGGCAAAAGGCAGCAGCGCGGCCTCGTCGAACGCGGCGCGACGCTTGCTGCTGTAAGCCCAGAGCGTCACGCAGACGAAGGACAGCAGGACCAGTGCCGTACCTATACCGCGCAGGGTGCCGATATCAATGGTTGCGAATGACATGGCCTACCTCTTGTTCTTGACGGCAGTGCCGAGCACTTGCAGGTAGGCGACCATGGCATCCATCTCGCTTTTGCCCTTTACCGCCTCGGCGGCGCCGGCGATGTCCTCGTCGCTGTAAGGCACGCCAAGCGTGCGCAGCGCCTTGAACTTGGCCGCGGTGTCTTCGCCATCCAGGGTGTTGTCCACCAGCCACGGGTAGGACGGCATCTTCGATTCCGGCACCACGTTGCGCGGGTTGTACAGGTGGGCGCGGTGCCACTCGTCCGAGTAGCGGCCGCCGACCCGGGCCAGGTCCGGGCCGGTGCGCTTGGAGCCCCAGAGGAACGGGTGGTCGTAGACGCTTTCACCGGCGACCGAGTAGTGGCCATAACGCTCGGTTTCGGCACGGAACGGGCGGATCATCTGCGAATGGCAGCCGACGCAGCCTTCGCGGATGTAGATGTCGCGGCCTTCCAGTTGCAACGCGGTGTACGGCTTGAGGCCGGCCACCGGCTCGTTGGTGACGTCCTGGAAAAACAGCGGGACGATCTGGGTCAGGCCGCCGACGCTGACGGCGAGCACCATCAGCAGGGCCATCAGGCCGATATTCTTCTCGAGTATTTCGTGTCTCATCAGTGGGCTCCTTCAACCGAATACAGGGCGGCGGCTTCCAGCTCGGCGGCCTTGGTATGACGCACGGTCTGCCAGACGTTCCAGGCCATCACCAGCATGCCGACGAAGAAGATCGCGCCGCCGATCAGGCGCACCACAAAGCCCGGGTGGCTGGCTTCCAGCGCTTCGACGAAGGAGTAGGTGAGGGTGCCGTCTTCGTTGACTGCACGCCACATCAGGCCCTGGGCGATGCCGTTGACCCACATCGAGGCGATATAGAGCACGGTGCCGATGGTGGCGAGCCAGAAGTGCACGTTGATCAGGCCGATGCTGTGCATCTCGGCGCGACCGAAGACCCTGGGGATCAGGTGATAGAGCGAACCGATCGAGACCATGGCCACCCAGCCGAGGGCGCCGGCATGGACGTGACCGATGGTCCAGTCGGTGTAGTGCGACAGCGCGTTGACGGTCTTGATCGCCATCATCGGGCCTTCGAAGGTGGACATGCCGTAGAAGGCCAGGGACACCACCAAAAAGCGCAGGATCGGGTCGGTGCGCAGCTTATGCCAGGCGCCCGACAGGGTCATCATGCCGTTGATCATGCCGCCCCAGCTCGGCGCCAGCAGAATCAGCGACATCACCATGCCCAGGCTCTGGGCCCAGTCCGGCAGCGCGGTGTAGTGCAGGTGGTGCGGGCCGGCCCAGATGTACACGGCAATCAGCGCCCAGAAGTGCACGATCGACAGGCGATAGGAATACACCGGACGCTGGGCCTGCTTGGGCACGAAGTAATACATCATGCCGAGGAAGCCGGCGGTCAGGAAAAAGCCCACCGCGTTGTGCCCGTACCACCATTGGATCATCGCGTCGGTCGCCCCGGCATAGGCCGAGTAGGACTTGGTAAAGGTCACCGGAATGGCCATGTTGTTGACCAGATGGAGGATGGCCACGGTGAGGATGAAACCGCCGAAGAACCAGTTGCCCACATAGATGTGGCTGACCTTGCGCTTCATGATCGTGCCGAAGAACACGATGGCGTAGCTGACCCAGACCACCGTGATCAGGATGTCGATCGGCCATTCCAGTTCCGCGTATTCCTTGGAACTGGTGTAGCCAAGCGGCAGGCTGATGGCCGCCAGCACGATCACCGCTTGCCAACCCCAGAAGGTGAAGGCCGCCAGCTTGGGCGCGAACAGGGTAGCCTGGGAGGTGCGTTGCACCGCGTAGTAGCTGGTGGCAAACAGCGCACAACCGCCGAAGGCGAAGATCACCGCGTTGGTGTGCAAGGGGCGCAGGCGCCCGAAGCTGGTCCAGGGCAGGTCGAAGTTGAGCGCGGGCCAGGCGAGTTGTGAGGCGATCAGTACGCCGACCGCCATCCCGACTATGCCCCACACCACCGTCATGATGGCGAACTGACGCACCACCTTGTAGTTGTAGGCGGAACTGATTGTAGTGTTCATGTCTGGGTTTCCATCCACGGTTATGGGCAGATCATTCAAAAACAGTCGACCTCGTGCGAGCGTGAGCGGTGACGCAGGCCGAAGAACTTCTAAAGCGAGGCAAGCATGAGCAAAGGGCAAAGTGCCGGTATTGACTCGGGTCAATGCGCGCCGCCGACGGGGCAAGGCGAGTGGCTGTGGAATCGGCCAGGCGCGACGACGCAAGCCACCCTGATACTGGCCCACGGCGCCGGTGCGCCAATGGACAGCGAATTCATGACGCAGATGGCGCAACTGCTAGCGGCACGCGGGGTTGCGGTAGTGCGCTTCGAGTTCGACTACATGGCCGCACGCCGCCTGGATGGCAAAAAACGCCCGCCCAATCCCCAGGCCAACCTGCTGGAAAAGTGGCGCGGGGTGTATGCCCGGGTGCGCCAACAAGTCGCAGGGCCGCTGGCCATCGGCGGCAAGTCGATGGGCGGGCGCATGGCCAGCTTGCTCGCCGACGAGCTGGGCGCCGATGCGCTGGTTTGCCTGGGCTATCCGTTCCATGCCGTTGGCAAGGCGGACAAGCCCCGCGTCGCGCACCTGGCCGAACTGCGCACGCCGACCCTGATCGTCCAGGGCGAACGCGACGCCCTGGGCGACCGGCAGACGGTGGCCGGATATCAATTGTCCAAGGCGATAACCCTGCACTGGCTGGCGAGTGGTGATCACGACCTCAAACCACTCAAACGCTCGGGCTTCAGTCACGAACAGCATATGCAGGCTGCGGCGGATGCGCTGGCAGGGTTTCTCGCACGCTGAGGGCGCCAGGCCTGTTGATAAGGGGGCTGCGGCCCTCTCGGTAACAGAGAGAGGGTGGCAAGGCGCGCGGCACTCCCCCTCTATGGGCGACGGTCGAGCCTGGCGGGTGCCTGGATTGCAGCGTCGGGCGCTTTTACAGGCGCGTCAGGTCGTACCACCAGCCACAGGGCTATGGCGATCAAGACACCGCCATACAGGTAAGCCCAGGACAGCGGTTCGTCGAGGAGCAGGGCGCCCCACAACACGCCGAACGGCGGGATCAGAAAGGTGGTGGTCGAGGCCTTGATCGGGCCGATGTCGGTCAGCAGGCGAAAGTACAGCACGTAGGCGAAGGCCGTGCAGATAAGCCCCAGGCCGGCCAGGGACAGCCACACCTCGAGGCCGGCCCAGCTCGCCGGCGGTTGCACGATCAGGCTGCCGGCGAACAGGGGCAGGAGGAACAGGCTGGCACCGCAGAGGCTGCTGAACGCGGTGAGGCGGTTGTCCAGGCCGCCCTGTTGGCCAATCCAGCGCCGGGTGAGAAAGCCGGCAAAACCGTAGCAGGTGGTGGCGATCAGGCAGGCGGCGGCGCCGAGCAGCAACTCCTGGTCGAAGGCTACCGGGCCGGTGCGGGTCAGGACGGCAACGCCGAACAGGCCGAGCGCCACCCCCGCGGCCTTGCTTGGCGTCAGCGCCTCGGCGAAGAACAGCATGCCGATGAGGACGCCCATCATCGGCGTGGTGGCGTTGAAGATAGCCGAGTAGCCGGCAGGTAACACCAGCGCCGCCAGGCTGTACATGGCCGATGGCAGGCCGGCGCTGAGTACGCCGAGCGCCAGGCAGCGCTTGAGTTTGCCGCGAAAGTCCCAGGGCACGCGCATGATCAGCAGGATCGCGAGCAGGCCCAGGGCGCCCAGGCTGGCGCGGAAAAACGCGGTCGGCATGCTGCCCAGCACCGGTGCGATGATGCGCATGAACAAAAAGCTCGCGCCCCAGATGGAGGCGAGTAACAGCAGACGCAGCAGGTCGGCGGGGCGCACGACGAACTCCAGATCGGTTCACGGGCGAGCAGTGTTGCCGGGCACGCTGGGCAAGGCAATGCGAAAGTGGCTTTTAAAGCCTATCTGCCACCAATGTTTCGCTGTTTGCGACCTTTGCCGGCTTTTCCTCGGTGTCACCACTGGCTAAGCTCGGCAGTCCGTACAGTCGCTTCATTTGTCACCAGGGGTTTGCCCATGCCGCAGCAATGGCCCGCCAGCGCTATCGCCACGCTGATTCTCGACGGTTTCGACGATTATCGTGAGCAGTTCCGTCAGATCACCAACGGGGGCCGCGTGCGCTTCGAACAGGCGCAGTGGCAGGAAATCCAGCGCGCCGCGGCCGCCCGCATCGCCCTCTATGAAGAGTTCGTCAGCGCAGTCAGTCAGCGCCTGCATAAGGCCTATCCGCCCGAGGTGCTGCTGGATGTGATGCAGTGGCCGCTGGTCAAGTCGGCCTACATCACCTTGATCGACGTGCGTTGCGATGACGAGCTGGCGGAAACCTGGTTCAACTCGATCTTCTGCGGGCTGTTCAGTCATGATCAGATCAATGATGGCTGCATGTTCATTCACACCACCCGCCCGGCGCTACGCGCCAATGCCCCGCTGCCGCTGACCCGGGTTTATCGCCCCGAGGGCAATATCGAGCAGGCGCTGCGGCAGATCTTCGAGGATTACCGCTTCGAAGTGGCTTACGAAAACGTCGAGCGTGATCTGGCGCGCCTGCTCAAGCAGATGCGCGAGAACCTGCCGGACTGGGTGTGCAAGGACCCGCAGCTGAGCATCGAGCTGTTCTCCTCGCGGCTGTATCGCAACAAGGGCGCTTATCTGGTCGGGCGGATCAACACCCGCGACGAGCAATGGCCGCTGGTGATTCCGCTGTTGCACCGCGAGGGGCAGGGTATCCAGATCGACACGCTGATCACCGATGAGGCTGAGGTGTCGATCATCTTCTCCTTCACCCGTTCCTATTTCATGGTGCGGGTCGGCTACCCGGCGGAGTTCGTCGGCTTTCTCCGGCGCATCCTGCCGGGCAAGCATGTCGCCGAACTGTACACCTCGATCGGCTTCTACAAGCAGGGCAAGTCGGAATTCTACCGCGCGCTGATCAATCACCTGGCCAGCACCGACGACAAGTTCGTCATGGCGCCCGGGGTGCGCGGCATGGTCATGAGCGTGTTTACCCTGACCGGCTTCAACACCGTATTCAAGATCATCAAGGATCGTTTCGCACCGTCGAAGAACGTCAGTCGCGCCACTGTGATCGAAAAATACCGCCTGGTTAAGAATGTCGACCGGGTCGGCAGGATGGCCGATACCCAGGAATTCGCCGATTTTCGCTTCCCGCTCAGCAAGTTCGAACCGCAATGCCTGGCCGAACTGCTGGAGGTGGCGCCGTCGACCGTGGTGGTGGAGGGCGACAGCGTGTTGATACGCCACTGCTGGACCGAGCGGCGCATGACGCCGCTGAACCTGTATGTCGAACATGCCAGCGAAGCCCAGGTACGCGAAGCGCTCGACGATTACGGCCTGGCGATCAAGCAGTTGGCTGCCGCCAATATCTTCCCCGGCGACATGCTGCTGAAGAACTTCGGCGTCACCCGTCACGGTCGGGTGGTGTTCTACGATTACGACGAAATCTGCTTCCTTACCGAGGTCAATTTCCGGCATATCCCGCCGCCGCGTTACCCGGAAGATGAGATGGCCTCCGAACCCTGGTATTCCGTGGCGCCGATGGACGTGTTCCCCGAGGAGTTCCCGCCTTTTCTGTTTGCCGATATCAAGCAACGTCGCCTGTTCAGCCAACTGCACGGCGAGCTGTACGACGCCGATTACTGGAAAAGCCTGCAGGATACGATCCGCGCCGGCAGGGTGATCGACGTGTTCCCCTATCGGCGTAAGGCCGAACAGGTGGAGTAAAGCTGGCCCAGCCGAGCTTGCGCCAGTCTGGCAGTGAGCAGCTGGCGGGGCGGTGAATAGATGGCAAGGTGTGTCGGCGCCCTTGAATCTTTGGGGCGGCGGGCGCATCTATAAGTTATGAGGGGCACGGCGTGGCTGGATTGCAGCCGTGGTTGGCGCTGCCGATAAGCTTATTGGCAGACCGTTGAAAACGTAGGCGAGGCAGGCGAGACAAGGCAAAAATGGCCGAAAAGGCGGACTTTACTGTTGTAGATGAGCACTTTGAGGCCGTTTCGCCGGCTGTTTTCAACAGCCAGATAGTCGCGGATGAATAACCGTTCGTCTCGACGCTGCTTGATCTGGGCCATGTCCCGGCATTTTTGCCGCGGTTAATCTACGCTGACAGAGGGTGCATCGGGCACCTTGTCGAAGCCCTTGGCAGGAGGAATTCCCATGTTCGCCAAGTTGCATAACGTATTAGAGGACATGTTGGTTGCCCTTGGCCTGCTCGACCGGCCGCAGCTGCAACCCATTCCCGTACGCCATGACGACCCGCGCGCCCCGAAGGCGCCGCGCCAGCGTCCGCGTCGCTAGTTTCAATTCCACCCCGCCGACAGCGCGCAGAGCAAACTAGCCATCCAGGCTCTCGATAGCCTGGTCGGCCGTGCGCCAACCGGCAAAACCATCGATCAGGTAGCGTGCATCCAGGCCCATGGCGGTCAGAGTTGCGACGCAGCCCTGGCTGATCTCGTGGCCGTGGGCGCAATAGACAATCGCCGGCCTGTCCCTGGGGATTTCGTCTTTCCAGGTGAATAGTGCGTCAGGGTCGCGCCACTGCGCTCCTGGGATCTGCGCCGCGTCGGCCAGGCGCACATCGATCAGACTGAACATCTGGCCTGCCGCTTGCCATTGCGCCAGTTCGCTTATGGATATTCGGTTCATCGCGCGACTCCCATTCAGTTCAGCCCCAGATGCACCAATAAGCCCACCGCCGCGCAGGCCCCGATCGTCTCGATCACCCCGCGTTTGAACTTCAACAGCGCCACGGCCGCGGCCAGGGCGATCAATGCCGAGGGCCAGTCGAAGCTGCCGCTAAAACCTTGTGGCCAAAGCACGTGGTAGCCGAAGAACAGCGCCAGGTTGAGGATCACCCCGACCACCGCGGCGGTGATGCCGGTCAGCGGCGCGGTGAATTTCAACTCGCCGTGGGTCGACTCCACCAGTGGCCCGCCGGCGAGAATGAACAGAAACGATGGCAGGAAGGTGAACCAGGTGACCAGGGTGGCCGCCACGGCGCCGGCGAGAAATACCTGCTCGGGGCCGAACACCTGTTGCACATAGGCGCCGACGAAGGCGACGAAGGCCACCACCATGATCAGCGGTCCCGGCGTGGTTTCACCCAGGGCCAGACCGTCGATCATCTGCGCCGGGGTCAGCCAACCGTAATGGTCGATGGCGCCCTGGTAGACATAGGGCAGTACCGCATAGGCGCCGCCGAAGGTCAGCAGTGCGGCTTTGGTGAAGAACCAGGCCATCTGCGTCAGAGTGCCGTCCCAGCCGTACAGCCAGAGCAACAGGCCCATCGGCAATAGCCAGAGCGTGGCGCCGATGGCGGCGATTTTCGCCAGGTGCAGGGCGCTAAAACGCGCATGGGTGGGGGGCGGGGTGTCGTCGTCGATCAGCGCCGGGCCGAAGGACTTGTCGCTGGCCGCATGGCCGCCGCCGACACTGAATTGCTCCGGCAGCAGGCGCCCGCCGATATAACCGAGCAGCGCCGCGCCGAGCACGATCAGCGGGAAGGGCACATTGAGGGCGAAAATGGCGACAAAGGAGGCGGCGGCGATGGCCCACAGCCAATTGTTTTTCAGCGCCCGCGAGCCGATGCGATAGGCCGCCTGCAGCACGATGGCAGTCACCGCCGGCTTGATCCCGTAGAAGATTCCGGCCACCAGCGGCACGTCGCCGAAGGCGATATACAGCCACGACAGGGCGATCAGGATAAACAGCGACGGCAACACGAACAGCCCGCCGGCGATCACCCCGCCCCAGGTGCGGTGCATCAGCCAGCCGATGTAGGTGGCCAACTGCTGCGCCTCCGGGCCGGGCAACAACATGCAGTAGTTCAACGCATGCAGGAAACGCCGCTCGGAGATCCAGCGATGGCGCTCCACCAGCTCCTGATGCATGATGGAAATCTGCCCGGCCGGGCCGCCGAAACTGATTAGCCCGAGCTTGAGCCAGAACCAGAAGGCCTGCAGCAGGCTAACGGGTTCGACGCCGTGTTCGGCAGGTGCTATGCGCTCATTCATCGCTGGTTTGTTCCTTTACCAAGGCGGCCAGCAAACCATCGAACAGGCTGCTGGCGGCAGTAAGCAATTGGTCGTCATCGCTTAGGGTTTCGCGCAGCCCGGTCAGCACCCGCTCGACGCCGGCGGCTTCCGCTGGCTGCGCGCCGCCGATATCCAGGTAATGCACCAGGGCGGCGACGCGCTGCAGGCCGGGTTCGCCGAGAGCGAAGCTGGCGATCAGGGTTTCGCAGGTCACGCGCTGGCCGACATGGCTGAAGGTCGCGCCGTCATAGTCGAAACCCAGGGCTTCGGCGGGGCACTCTTCGGGCGAGCGCAACCAGACGAAACGCGCGTCGGGGTCGATAAAGCGGCGGATCAGCCAGGCGCTGGCGAGGCGGTCGACCCAGGGCCGGCGGCGCGTGGCCCAGAGTCGGCCGCGGTAGTCACGGCGGTCCAGTAGTTCGATGGGCTGATCCTGATTGCTCGGCTCGTCGGCGCACAGGGCGCGGCTGGCGGCGCTTTCCAAGGTTTGCAGAGCGTCGTCGAGTTGCTGTTTGGCCGAGCCGGGGAAGAAGTCGATGCTCGCGAGTTGGGCGAAGGCTTTGCGCAGTTTGCGCATTTGCTTGCTGCACGCCAGCGCATTCTCCGAACTCAACCCGGCATAGCAGGCGTCGACTTCGCCCAGCAGCTTGGCGTAATCGGCGCTGCGCAGGAACAACGGGATAAAGCGCTCGCCTTCGGGGTCGTCGATCGGCAGCAGGTAGGCGGTGCCGTTGACCGCGAGAATGTCACGTTCGATGGCGACCATGGCCTGGCGGCAGGGCGGATTATCCGGCAGCAAGTAGACGCCGTCGCGCAGCACGGCGGCGCCGCTGGCTTTCAAAGCGCGCCAGGCACGCATGCGCGCGGTGGCATTGGCGGTGGGCAGGCCGAGAATCAGGGTGAGCCATTTCTTCATCGCTGATACTACATAATTGGTAGATATCGCTACGGTACAGCTGATTGCGTCACAGGCAAAGGCTGCCGTTGGTTAAAGCCATGTTCAGCCTTGTGGCAAACTGCGCGGCATCAGGAGAGACCAATGTCACGCCCCCAATGCCCACGCTGTAGCCGCCCGCTCGAGTACTGTCTGTGCGCCCTTATCCCGCAACTGCATAGCCGTACCCGGTTGTTGATCCTGCAGCACCCCAGCGAGGTCAAGCATGCGCTGAATACCGCGCGCTTGGCCGCTTTGGGTTTGTGCAACGCCGAACTGCGGGTGGGTGAGGTGTTCGAGAATTTGCCCGAGTTGCTGGCGCAGCCGGGTTATCAGGCTTGCCTGTTGTTTCCGGGGGAGGGCGCGCAGCCGCTGGCGCAGTTTGCCGAGCAGGTCGGCGAGCAACCGTTGCTGCTGGTGGTGCCCGACGGCACCTGGCGCAAGGCGCGCAAACTCTTGCACTGCAACCCGATGCTGGCGGCCTTGCCTCGGGTCACGCTGGCGCCCGGCCTGCAATCGCGCTATCGGCTGCGCAAGGCGCCGATGCCGGGGGCTTTGTCGACTATCGAGGCGATTGTCTGCGCCCTGGATATTCTCGAAGCACCGCAGCGTTTCGATGCGCTGCTGCGTCCCTTCGAAGCCCTGATCGACGGGCAGATCGCCGCCATGGGCGAGCAGACCTACCAGCGCAATCACGGCGCTGGGGCACAGTCTCGGTCTTAGCCAGTGGAGTGACGTTAACAGACCACCCGGATTGCGCTGCGCTTATCCAGGCTACGGGATTGCACGCTCCTGTAGCCGGAGGCAATCCGGGAGCGGCTTTGTAGGCGCAGGATTTTCCCGGACTGCATTCGGGCTACAACTGGCGATCGGTGAATATCGCCGGACGCCGGACCACGGCAAGTTGTCTCCTACAGCCGTGTAGCCCGGATAAGCCTTGGCGCAATCCGGGATTACGCCACCCGGATTGCGCTGCGCTTATCCAGGCTACGGAGTTGCACGCTCCTGTAGCCGGCGCTGCTTGCGGCTCTCCATTAGCCACTTCTAGCGTTCGCGCAGCGCTTCGGCGCGGGCTTTGAGTACGGGTTTGAGCAGGTAATCCAGCACGCTTTTCTCACCGGTGATGATGTCTACGGTGGCGATCATGCCGGGGATGATCAGCAGGGGATGTTCATCGCTGCCCAGGTGGCTTTTATCGGTACGCAACTGGATCAGGTAGAAGCTGTTGCCTTCCTCGTCGCTGATGGTGTCGGCGCTGATCAGTTCCAGATTGGCCCTGAGTCCGCCATAGATGGTGTAGTCGTAGGCGCTGAACTTGATCATGGCCTTCTGTCCGGGATGGAGAAAGGCCACATCCTGAGGGCGCACCTTGGCCTCTATCAGCAGGTTGTCTTCCAGCGGCACGATTTCCAGCATGTCGCTGCCCGGCTGGACAACGCCGCCGATAGTGTTGATCTTCAGCTGTTTGATGATGCCGTTGACCGGAGACACCACGGTGGTGCGGCTGACCCTGTCCTGAATCGCCGAACTGGTGGCGGTGATTTTCTTCAGTTCGGTGCGGGCATCATTGAGCTCCTTGAAGGCCTCGGAGCGAAAGCCCAGCTCGGATTCCTCGATCTTGCTCTTGATCTCGTTGACCGCCGCTTCCGCCCTGGGGATAGCCAGGGTCGTGGCATTCAGTGAACCGCGCACTTCGACCGCGCTGCGACGCAGGCGGAGTATTTCCACCTGGGAAATTGCCCCGGCGGCTACCAGCGGTTGCGACATGTTCAGCTCTTGCTGAATCAGGCCCAGGCTGGAACTGTATTGTTGAGCCTTGGAGCGAAATTCCGCGAGTTCCTGGGTTTTCTGCAGCAGCTGTTCGCCAAGCGTGCGTTGTTCGCTGTGCAGGCGTTGTTGCCGCGAGCGGTAGAGGGCCAGTTCGTCTTCGGCCAGTTGTGCTGCCGTGCGGGTGATTTCTTCGGGCATGGCGATGGGGCGGCCTTCGGCTTCGGCGGTCAGGCGTTCGATACGGGCGATCAGCGCCAGGCGGTCTGCTTCGGTCTCGCCCTTGTTCGAGAGAAAACGGGTGTCGTCGAGCCGCAGCAGCACATCGTCCTTGCTCACCAATTGGCCTTCGCGCACGAATATTTCACTGACGATGCCACCCTCGAGGTTCTGGATGACCTGGATTTTGCTCGAGGGGATCGCCTTGCCCTCACCAGTGGTGACTTCTTCGAGCACGGCAAAATGGGCCCAGAGCACGGCGGCGATCAGGCAGGCACAGACCACCCAGATGGTGATTCGCGACATCCAGGGCGAATCCTCGAGAATCGCCCCCTCGACTTCCGGCATGAACTCGGTGTCCTGCTTGCGTCTGCCCAGGCTGGCGATGTAGGCGAAGATGGCTCGATGCGCTTGCATAAGTGCCTTCCTATTCCGCTGTCGGGCCGACGCGGCCCTTGCGCAAGGCTTCGATCACCACCTCTTTCGGGCCATCGGCGACGATATGGCCGTTGTCCAGCACCACCAGGCGATCGACCAGGCTGAGCATCGAGCTGCGGTGGGTGATCAGCAGCAGGGTTTTACCCTGGGCCCAGGCGTGCAGGCGGCTGCGCAGGATTTCCTCGCTGGTATTGTCCATCGCGCTGGTCGGCTCGTCGAACAGCAGGATTTGTGGATCGAGCAGCAGCGCGCGGGCCAGCAGCACGGCTTGGCGCTGGCCGCCAGAGAGTTGCTGGCCACGCTCGCCTACCGGGCGATCGAAGCCTTGCGGATGTTGCCGAGCCAGTTCACTGACACCGGTCATCTCGGCCACTTCGAGCATGCGCGCGTCGCTGACATAGCGTGCGCCGAGGGTCAGGTTGTCGCGCAGGCTGCCAGCCAATAACGGCAGGTCGTGCGCAACGTAGCCGATCTGGTGGCGCAGGTCGGCCACGTCGAGCTGGCGCAGGTCCAGGCCGTCGAGCAGGATTTGTCCTTCGTCCGGGCTGTAGAAACCCATCAGCAGGCGCGCCAGGGTGCTCTTGCCCGAGCCGCTGCGGCCGATGATCCCGACCCGCTCGCCAGCGTTCAGGTGCAGGCTGACCTTGGCCAGTGCCGGATTGCTCTGGCCGGGGTAGCTGAAGTTGACCTGACGCACATCGAGGGTGCCTTTGAACAGCGTGCGTTCCAGCGGCCGCTGCTTGGTCTGGCGTTCCTGCGGCAATCCCATCAGGGCGTCGGTACTTTTCATGGTCAGGCGCGCCTGCTGGTAGCGGGTGATCAGCCCGGCAACCTGGCCGAGCGGGGCCAGCACCCGGCTATTGAGCATGTAGCAGGCGATCAGCGCGCCGACGCTCATGTCGCCAGCGATAATCGCGTAGACCCCGGCGATGATGATGGCCATGCCGGCGCACTGCTGGAGAAACAGGGTGCCGTTGGTGGCCAGGGAGGAGAGGAAGCGGGCGTGGGTATCCAGCCGGGTCAGGGCGCCATGGGTGGTTTCCCACTGGTGTTGGCGTTCGCTTTCTGCGCCGCAGGCCTTGAGGGTTTCCAGGCCACCGAGGGTTTCGATCAGCAGTGCCTGGCGCTCCGCGCCCAGTGCCAGACTGCGTTGTACCGTGTCGCGCAGGCGGCCCTGAATGATCAGGGCGAAGATCGCGGTGAGCGGAAAGGCCAGCAGCGGAATGGCGATCAGCGAGCCGCCGAGCAGGCCGATCACCACGATCATCAGCAAGGCGAAGGGCAGGTCGATCAGGCTGGTCAGGGTAACCGCGGTAAGGAATTCGCGCAGGCCCTGGAAGTCGTGGATGTTCTGCGCGAAGCCGCCGACCGTGGTCGGACGCGCCTTCATGGCCATACCTGTGATGCGTTCGAACAGGGTGGCCGAGAGCACCACGTCGGTCTTCTTGCCGGCGCTGTCCAGCAGATTGGCGCGCAGCACCCGCAGCAGCAGTTCGAACGAGGTGCCGATGAACAGGCCGATGGCCAGCACCCAGAGGGTTGAGGTGGCTTGGTTGGGCACCACGCGGTCGTAGGTCTGCATGACGAACAGCGGCACCATCAGGCCCAGCACGTTGACCAGCAGGCTGGCCAGCATGGCATCGGTATACAGCCAGCGGGACAGCTTGAGCGTATCGCGGAACCAGGCATCGATGCGTGGCAGCAGTGGCGTGTGGGCGTCTTCCAGCTCATGTCGTGGCCGGGCGAAGAATGCCTGCCCACTGTAGCCCTCGGCCAGTTGTTCGCGCGTGACGCGCTGCTCACCACCGTCTGCTTCGCACGGCAGAATCAGCGCCTGATCGCTATCCAGCCACTTGCGCAGGACTGCGCTGCGCCCGTTCTTGAGCAATAGCAGTACCGGCAGGTTGAGAGCGGAAATGGCCGCCAGTTCGCGGCGCAGCAAGCGACCTTGCAAGCCTGCCCGCGCGGCTGCTCGGGGCAACAGGTTGGCGCTCAGGCGTTGTTCGGGCATCGGTAAGCCGGCGCTCAGGCTGCCACGGCTGACGGTACAGCCGTGGAGCTTGCAGAGGATCAGCAAACCGTCCAGCAATGGATCGTCGTGGCTCAAGCGAGGATCGCTGCTGGTGGGGCCAGCCCTTTCCATTGTCGTCACGGTGACTGCTCCTTGAGCGGTACTACTTGATTTCCGGTAGGCGCGCCTCGCTCTTTACTTCGGAAAGGGCTACAGCCTCGGCCGGGACAATCACCTGCTGCTGGCGCAGTAGATCACCCATGGCTGCCAGCACGCGGTACATGGCGAACTCTTCGGTGTAGCGCACTTCGGTGTAGCGGCGATTGGCGGTAAAGAGTTCGTTTTCGCTGTCGAGCAGGTCGAGCAGGGTGCGCTGGCTAAGGCTGAATTGCTGCTGATAAGCCTCGCGAACCCGTGTGGTGTAGTCGGCATAGTCGCGCGCCTTCGGTGTTTGCAGGCGGGCGTTGTCCATGGCGTTCCAGGCCAACGCAAGATTTTCGTTGAGCACGCGCAGTGCGTTGTTACGAATGTCCATCGATTCGTTGATCTGGTGGGCGGAAGATTGCAGACGCGCTTTGTCGCGCATGCCGTTGAACAGGTTGTAGTTCATCACCACGGCGGCACGCCAGCTGTTGTAGTGGCCTTCATCGCCCTGGATATTGTCGTTGGCGTTGGTCGCCAACTCGACATCGAAGCGTGGGTAGAACGGTGATTTGGCAACCTCATACTGCTTCTCGGCGGCCTGCACGTCGGCTTGCGCCGATTTCAGGAAGGGGTTGTTTTGCATAACCGCCTGCCGGGCAGCGTTCAAGTCTGCTGGCAAGGCGCTGCGAACCGAGACCGGGGCTACCAGTTCGTCCGGCATGAGCCCGGTCATGCTGATGAAGTTTGCTTCGGCATCCGCCAGATTGACCTGCTCGGTGTAGAGGTTGTTTTCCGCCAGGGACAGGCGCGCGTTGGATTGGTCGAAATCGGCAGTGCTGCCGACGCCTTGGCGACTGCGCAGATCGATTTGATCGGTGATGCGTTGGTGGGCAAGCAGATTGTTCTTGGCCAGATCGACCAGTTCACGGCGCTTGAGGATATCCAGATAAACCTCGACGGTGCGCAACGCCAGGCTCTCTGTCGTGCCAAGCACCCGGTAGGCCCGCGAGTTCACTACCGCTTCGGTTCGTGCGACTTCATTGGGCGTGTTGAAGCCATCGAACAGCATCTGCCGCAGGCGCAGTTCGGCATTGCGAGCATTGAGTGTTTCGGTGTTGTGATCGCCCAGTGCCCGGGTGCTTGGGCTGTCGGTATGTTCCCGGCCGTAACCGACCAGCAGGTCGACTGTCGGCAGGTAGCCTGCCTTGGCCATCTTCACTTCTTCGTCCGACGAAAGACGGCTATTGATCCCTGCATGGATTTCCGGGTGGTTGTCCAGGGTGCTTTGAATCGCTTCCGAGAGGGTCATTGCTTGAGTCTGAGTGCAGGCCAGGGCCAGCAACATACTGCTCCATAGCGGATTTAAAGCGCGCATGTGATGAATCTCCTTGATCAGTGTTTTGTTCCTGCCGCCAAAATTTTGGCCAAAGCCCGGGTAAAACTGTTCCACTCTTGTAACAGTAGAGCTAAGAACATCTTTCTGCAGATGCTAAGAAAAATTTGTCACAAGGTTTATGAAGAAAAAATCTTATGCAGTCAGGAAAAAGCAGCACATTGTTTCTTGCATGAGCCATGTATTCATTGGTTAACAGTCCGTTGCATGGCGAAAGGAATGGGTGGTCAAGCACGACTTACAACGCGTAGGGCGGGGATGTTTCTATTAGGCGTCGCATTGCGGTGGGATACGCGACATTTTTTTGTCGTAAATGATTTTTTGAATGCTCCTGCCAGTTCATTTCACGCAGTCGCCTCTTGAACAACGCCCCATAGTCGCCAAGGCGTCTTGACTCTTTTCAGGCCTGTCGATGCTGGTCGGCAGCTGCAGTGAGGAAGGAATCATGGCTACTTTGATCGGTATCGTCAGTCAGGTTGTCGGCGAGGTTTTTGCGGTGGCTGGCGATGGAACCCGTCGGCCCCTTGTCGAAGGTGACCGGGTTTTCGCCGGGGAACAGTTGGTTACCGGGGCGGGTGGTGCGATAGCCATCACCTTGGCCGGAGGTGGCGAGCTGACCCTCGGGCGTGACAGCAACCTGATGCTAGACACGCAACTGCTGGCAGGCGCTCGCGGCGACGGTTCGGCTGCAGCGGCCCAAGGCACGGACAGCGCACCCAGCGACCAGGATCTTGCCGAGGTCGAGCGGTTGCAGGCCGCCATCGAAGCCGGTGAAGACCCTACTGCTAGCCTGGAGGCCCCGGCCGCGGGGCCCGGTGCCGGTGCCGGTGCCGCTGGCAATGCTGGCGGTGGCCATTCTTTCGTGTTGCTGGATGAAACCGCCGGAGCGCTCGACCCGGTCATTGGTTTCCCGACCGAGGGCTTGGGCTTCGTTCCGGAGTTTCCCGATCCGGATATCGAGGCGGCGGATGCGGATATAGCGCCGAGTGCTCCTCAAATCATGTTGGGCGAACGTCAGGCGGTGTCTGAGTCCGCCTTGGCGGCGGGGTCGAATGCGGCCGGAAATGGCAAATTCGCCACTGGCACCTTCACCCTGAGCGACGCTGACGGCCTGGGCGACCTGCAGAGCCTGACTATCAACGGTGTAACCGTGACCATTGCCAATCTGGCCGGCAGTGTCTTCGCTGGTACCAGTGGCACCCTGACCATCACCGCTTACAACAGCGCGACCGGTGTGGTCAGTTACAGCTACGAACTGACGAGTCCGACTACCGACGGCCCCGGGATCGAAACCGATACCTTCAGCCTCAGTGTCTCCGACGGCACAGCCAGCTCGGTGCCGACCAGCATCATCATTGAGATAATCGACGATGTGCCCAATGCCGTCGACGACAGCAACAGCATCGTCGAAGACAGCGTAGCGCCGATCACCGGTAGCGTGCTCGACAACGACCTGCATGCCAACGGTCAGCCGGGCGCGGATGCGCCGAACAGCTTCGTGTCCTGGAGCAGCACCGCGGCCAGTTTCGGCACCTTCACCGACACCGGCAACGGTACCTATAGCTTCTTGCTGGACAACAGCAACCCCGCGGTGCAGGACCTGAGCCAAGGCGAGACCCTGACCGAAACGTTCACCTATACCATGCGGGATGCGGACGGCGATCTCGACACCGCGACCCTGACCATTACCATCCAGGGCGCCGACGATGGCGTGACCATCACCGGCCTCACCCCGGCCGGGGAGGGAGGCGATGCCGTGGTCGATGAGGATGATTTGCCGGACGGCTCCGACCTGGTCAAGGAGTCCACCACCGTCACCGGCGACTTCTCGATCAGCGCCCCGGACGGCATTGCCAGCCTCAGCCTCGATGGTCTGGGCGC
>JAUYKV010000065.1 GCA_030699825.1 Pseudomonas sp.
GCGAGCCTTCGGCAAAACTGCTGCCCATCGTCCTTGAAGACGCCTTCAAGCTCGGCTTCAGTCGCGACCAGAAGCAGGTCGAGCGCTACATCAAGCTGATTGAGCAGCGCATCATCGCCTTGCCTTACAAAACCTGGTTCACCCTGCAGGACACCGCACGCCTGATCTGCCGCATCCGCCTGCAGCGCGCCGGGCATATCCTCGGTTCGGCCTATGTCGAGATCGACCTGCATTACCCAGAGACCGGCGAGAAGAAACGCATCGTCTTCTCCGGTGACCTCGGCGCGCCGCATGCGCCCCTGCTGCCAGCCCCCAAGCCACCGTATCGCGCCGACATCCTGGTAATCGAGAGCACCTACGGCGACCGCCTGCACGAAGACCGCCGCACCCGCCGCAAGCGCCTGGAAAGCGTCATCGAACAAGCCCTGGCCAACAACGGCACCGTGCTGATCCCGGCCTTCAGCATCGGCCGCACCCAGGAACTGCTCTACGAGCTGGAAGACATCATCCACAGCAAAAAACTCGATGTCTCGCGCTCAGTAGAAAACGTCAGCAGGAATCCAGAAGTGAACGCTGCTTTTAGGCTCCCTCTCCCCTCCGGGGAGAGGGCTGGGGTGAGGGGCAAGGCTGGTGACGACAGCAAAGTCGAAATCGACTGGCCGACCCTCCCCATCATCCTCGACTCCCCCCTGGCCAGCCGCTTCACCCGGGTCTACCGCGAGCTGAAACCCTTCTGGGACAACGAGGCCCTGCAGCGGGTCAAACAAGGCCGCAATCCGCTGGGCTTCGAGCAACTGCTAACCGTCGACAGCCACCAGGCCCATCTGGCCATGGTGCGCCACCTGACCACAACCGCTCGTCCGGCCATCGTCATCGCCGGGAACGGAATGTGCAGCAGCGGTCGAATTGTCAATTACCTGAAAGCCATGCTCCACGACCCTCGGCATGACGTACTCTTCATCGGTTACCAGGCGCAAGGCACACCCGGTCGAGCGATCCAGAGGTATGGTGAGCGCGGTGGTTACGTCGATTTGGACGCAGAACGCTACAAAATTGGCGCCAAAATCAATACCATAGGCGGCTACTCGGCCCATGCGGATCAGAAAGGCCTGCTGGGCTTCGTCACACGCATGCGCGACTGGCCCAGCCAAGTGCGTATCGTCCATGGCGAAACCGGCGCCAAACACGAACTCGGCGAACGCCTCAAGGCGCTCTACCAGCAGGCCCAACGTAACCTGGAGCTATTAATCCCCAGCAGCACCAACGATGACTAACTACTGTAGGAGCGGCTTTAGCCGCGAAGCATTTGTGGCTGAAACGCAACGCCGCCCGACCGCTCCTATGGACAGAATGAACACCCACAGACTGCCGCCTAACCGGCACCTGGCAACACCGATACACGTGGCCTCAACCGCCAAAAATCCTTCCTACCCAGCCCAACGGCTGGCTAGGCTGAAACGAACCCAGTTACCGGCCCATTCAGGCCAGCTGCAAACAGGAGTGAACTGTCGGTCTGCAGATGCTGCACCGATTTGCTCGTTATCCATATGAATGTAAGCACCGCAACGACCCATTGCATCACAGATACGGCCCCGGCCTGGTACCTGGTGCACTGCAAGTCCCGTCAGGATGAGCGCGCAGAACAAAACCTGCTGCGCCAGGGCTACACCTGTTATCGGCCGCAGCACAGCTGTGAGCGGATAGTGCGTGGCCGTCGGCAAATCATCGCCGAATCGTTGTTCCCCGGCTATTTGTTCATTCAGCTGGCCGCCGATGCCAACTGGGCGCCGCTGCGCTCGACTCGCGGGGTCATTCGCATTGTGGGTTTCGGCGGCGTGCCGCTGCAACTCGACGACGGCTTGATCGAACGCCTGCAACAGCGGACAACCGCACCCGTCATACCGGCCCTCCAAACAGGCGATAGAGTGCGCATTACCGAAGGCGGCTTTGCCGAACTGAACGCCATCTTTGTCGCCATGGACGGCGAACAGCGGGTGATCCTGCTGCTCAACATGCTCAACCGCCAGCAACGGATCAGCCTGCCGCTGGTCAGCATCGTCAAGAACTGAACACCCCTCGGCCCGTGCCGAGGTCAAGGCAACACCCTGGCAATGCCAGCACAATCCGAGCAATGACGTTCTCAGGAAACCAACGGTAAATCCTGGGGCGGTAGCGTGTCTGAGAGCAAACCTCCACAGGCGCGTGCCGCACCCGCCCTTGCAGGAGGGTCCGGGCGGCGTTCCGTGCCCCGGTGCGATGTTTTTGCTTGTTGACCACTACAATCAGACGCGACCTTCCTACCGCCGCGCCACAGATCAACCTGCAGTTAAAACGGGTTAGGCGCATGTTGCCGATCGCGATGAACCCGCAAGATCCGCTGCGCCGTAACCCACCATCGCCGCGCCACCGTCTGCATTGCGCCAGTGCTTGCACTTTGCTAAAGTGCAAGCATATCAAACAAGATAGAGGTTTTGAAACTATGCCGTCTATTACCGTCCGCAACGTGCCTGATGAGGTGCACCGTGCCTTGCGCGTGCGAGCCGCACAGCACGGCCGTAGCGCCGAGGCAGAAATCCGCGACATCCTGGAACACGCCGTGAAGCCGGAGCAGCGCGTCCGCATGGGCGACGCCCTGGCGGCGCTGGGGCGCAAGATCGGGCTGACCAACGAGGATTTCGCGGTTTTTGAACAGGTGCGCGACAAAATGCCAGCCGAGCCGATGAGGTTTGAATGATCGTCTTGGATACCAACGTCGTTTCCGAGGCGATGAAGCCCGAGCCGCACCCGGCCGTGCGGGCCTGGCTGAACAATCAGGTGGCTGAAACCCTGTATCTGTCCAGCGTGACGCTGGCCGAGTTGCTGTTTGGCATTAAGGCGCTGCCGCTGGGCAAGCGCAAGAATCGTCTGGGCGGCGCGCTGGATGGCTTCCTGGCGCTATTCGGGGATCGCGTGTTGCCGTTCGATACCAATGCCGCGCGCCACTATGCCGAGTTGGCCGTCACGGGTAAAGCCGGCGGTCGGGGCTTCCCGACGCCAGATGGATATATTGCAGCCATCGCGGCCGCGAATGGATTTACCGTAGCCAGCCGAGATACCGGCCCCTTCGAGGCGGCCGGCGTGACCGTCATCAACCCTTGGCAGGTGTAGAGGATGACTCTGAAAGCCGGCATCGAGGCGCTCAAGCTTCGACTCTTGCAGGCAGGGGCCACCGGGGCCAAAGTGGACATCGAGGCTGGAAACACTATTGATGGCGAATCATTTTTAGACGGTTTGGAAACGGGTCGATATGACTAGCCATGGGTAAAGAAGAAGGGCAAACGCTGCGGCTAATAAGAGAACATATAAAGGATTAATATGTACTTTGAAGCGCGTGCAGCTCAACCAGGTGGCATACACATGTTATTACAGACATTGAATGCACAAAGAGATGCGATTAACGCCCTGGCTCATCAATATGGTGCCAGCCATGTGCGGGTGTTTGGATCTGTTGCGCGCGGTGAAGACACCGAAGACAGTGATGTAGATTTCCTGGTTGAATTCCCTGAAGGGTACGATTTATTCAAGCAGCGAATTAAACTTGCACAATCACTGGAGGCCCTGCTAGGTCGGAAAGTCGACCTCATTCCAGAGCATGAGCTGAACAAATATATTCGTGATGCCGTATTGCATGAGTCAATAGAGCTATGAGCAAAAAATGACCATAGCGAAAGAACCACTATTCATTCGTCACCCAAGCAGAATATGCAGGCGGTTACAAAATCAGTCTCTCATTCACTGATGGCGCTACCGTAACAGTTGATTTCGAGCGATTTCTTAAAAGCAGCCTCAATCCGCACATTCAGAAGTACCTGGAATTGTGCAACTTCAAACAATTCTCTATTCAAGATGGCGACCTGCAATGGAACGATTACGATCTGTGCTTCCCGGTAGCAGACCTCTATGAGAATGATGTCTCTGGATTGGGGCATGAGTCTGCAGCATAGAGTTGTCTGCGTGAGACGGAATAGTAATTCTCGATGGAGAAGGCGGGCAGGGTAGGCAAAATGTCGGGAACATTTTCGGCCGCGGGCGCAGCCCTCCTACCGTCGCACCACCGATCAACCTGCAATTAAAACGGCTCTTCGTAGGGTGGCGTTAGGCGCCTGTTGCCGATCGCGACGACCCCGCAAGATCCGCTGCGCCGTAACCCACCACAGGCGCGACGCAGCCCCCAGTTTCGAGGCGAGGCCCGGCGCGATGCTTTTGCGTGTTGAGCGGACCTTGTCCGCCATTTGCGCGGTCTGCTGCTGGAGGCGACGGCCTCCAGCAGCACCGGTCGATGCCAGTTATTTCGCGACACTGCATGAACGCGTTCAACGACGCGCTCGGGGATGAAGGCCAGGCCCAGCATCTTGCGTGAGCTGCCCAATCAGCTGAATCGACCGTCACCAAGATTGGATATACACTCGGTATATCCAATCGAATCGAGAGCCATCCTGATGAGCAGCGTACAAACCACCGTGTTCAAAACCAACAAAACCCAGGCAGTTCGCCTGCCCAAGGCTGTCGAACTGCCGGCATCCGTGAAAAAGGTCGATGTCATTGCAGTTGGCAATACCCGGATCATCGCCCCAGCGGGCGAATCCTGGGATAGCTGGTTCGACGGTCTGGATGTGGCGGCGGACTTCATGGCCGACCGCGAGCAGCCTGAAGAGCAGGCACGTGAAGGTTTCTGAGCGTGCTCAAATACATGCTCGATACCAACACGGTCATTTACACAATCAAAAACCGACCGCCGCAGGTTCGCGATTTGTTCAGGCAGCATGACGGCCAGATGTGCATCTCTACCGTCACCCTGGGCGAGCTGATTTTTGGTGCGGAAAAATCCGCCCAGCCAGAGAAAAACCTGCTGGTGATCGAAGGTATGGTGGCCCGCATGGAAGTGGCTCACTTCGATGACAAAGCCGCCGTACATTTTGGTCAGATCAGGGCCGAACTGGCCAAGGCCGGTACGCCGATCGGCCCCTACGACATGATGATCGCCGGCCATGCACGCGCAGAAGGCTTGATATTGGTCACCAACAACCTGAAAGAATTCCAACGCGTGCCGGGGCTACGTCTTGAAAACTGGGTATGAGTTTTGGGCCTGTGTCCCGAGCAAATTATGGCGCCTTGCAGCCGCGCCCTGATCGCCCACTTTTGTAGGAAGGTCCGGGCGGCGTTCCGTGCCCCGGCGCGATGCTTTTGATTATGTGGTGGACTTGTCGATCATACTTGTAGAGAGTACGTTAATACCTATTATGAGTATGAAAACAACCTCAATCGCCGATGTCCTCTTCTCTACTGTGCAGCAGAGACTGCTGGCTATCTGTTTTGGCAATCCAGAGCGCAGCTTCTACACCAACCAATTGATCCGCTTGATTGGTGCAGGCAGCGCGCCGGTGCAGCGCGAACTCAAGCGTATGAGTGCGGCTGACTTGCTGACTGTTTCTGCTGTTGGCAACCAAAAGCACTACCGGGCGAACATCCAGTCTCCGGTTTTTGCAGAGTTGAGCGCCTTGATCCGCAAGACATTCGGCTTGGCCGACGTGGTGCGGCACGCCTTGTTGCCAGTTGCAGACCAGCTCAAGGTCGCGCTAATTTATGGTTCGATTGCCAAGGGGCAGGAGCATGCGAGCAGTGATGTGGATCTTCTGCTAATCACTGACACGCTTGGTTATGCAGACCTGTTTGCACTGTTGACGGACGCGGAAGCGCAGCTGGGGCGCCCGATCAATCCCAGTCTCTATACCGTTGCCGAGTGGCGTCACCGTCTGGAGTCTGGCAACACCTTTGCCTTGCGGCTGCTTGAACAGCCAAAAATCTTTTTGATTGGCAGCGAACATGACCTTGGCAAACCTGCATAACCTGCAAAAGACCGGCAGCCTAAAACTGGAAGCCCCAAGTGCCAGCGAGTTTTCCGGTTTGCTCCGGTCGGCCGTGGTCCGCCTGCAGGATGCAAAGAATCTGACGCTTGCTCCGGACAGTCGTTTCGACCTGGCCTACAACGCCTCGCACGCATTGGCTTTGGCCGCTCTGCGCCATCATGGCTATCGCTGCGACAATCGTTATCTGGTGTTCCAATGCCTGCCTCACACGCTTGAGGCAAAACCGGAAATTTGGCGAATTTTGGCCAAGTGCCACCAGCAGAGAAACCTTGCAGAATATGAAGGCCATCTGGAAGTTGATGATCGACTGCTGAACGAGCTGATCCAGGCTGCAGATTGGTTGCTGGCCAAGGTTCAGGCATTACCGGGTCAGGGAATTGGCTAAGTACTGCTGATTGCTTTTGTGGGCGGGGCGGGCTTGGTGTGATGGTTTTGCTTGTGGAGCGGACCTTGTCCGCTATCGCCGTGCCACCGATCAACCTGCAGTTAAAACGGCTCTTCGTAGGGTGGCGTTAGGCGCATGTTGCCGATCGCGATGCCCCCGCAAGATCCGTTGCGCCGTAACCCACCATCGGCGCAACGCAGGATTATTGTCTGGTGGGTTACGCGGCGCGCCACGATAGCGGTGCCTGATCACTCTGAGCTTGGCGCCGCTAACCTGCGCGGCCAGCCCCACAGTGATCCGGCATTCAGGGTTGACGCGACACTACAAGGGATCGCACCTGCTCTTGGAGGACCGACCCCTGCAGATGTTTTTGCTTGTTGAGCGGACGTTGTCCGCTATCGCAGCTAAAGCAGCTCCTACATTCGATGGTTCCCACGCTCTGCGTGGTAACCCCCGCGTGGGACGCTCTGCGTCCGCCGTACCGAAACGCGGAGCGTCTCTGGCTGCATGCCAGCGCGGACGGTTCGACACCTCGACGTGGGAACGATCAATCGGTTCGGTCGGTTACCCGGCACTCGAGAGATTGTCGTGCATCCGAGTTACCTGGTGGTCTACCGGGTGACAGATCACATTGAGGTCGTGAGTGTCCTGCACGCCCGCGAGGAATACCCTTAGCCCTGCAGGGCGCCCCCGCTATACTCTCACCACTGTTTATCTGGACGTGTGCACCGATGCGACTTACTGAACCACAACGGGCGATCATCAAACAGACGCTATTGAAGCACTTCGGCGCGGCCTCGGAGGTGCGTTTATTTGGTTCAAGAGTTGACGATAATGCCCGTGGCGGGGATATCGACCTTTATATTGAGCCTGAAATTCAGCGGGCAGACGATATTGTCGAGGCAAAGCTGAATGCACTGGTGGAATTGCACCGTCAGCTAGGCGAGCAAAAAATCGATCTGGTGATTAACCGCAAGCAGGGAATAAATTTGCCGATTTATCAGGTGGCGAAAGAAACCGGAGTGCTGCTGTGAGAGGCAAACTCAAATGAATAAGGCTCAAATGAATAAAGCAATATTTGATGGCATCGTAGGTGTGTGTCAAACGCATGCGGAGCGTTTGCGCTGGGCAATGGTACAGCTGGCGAAAAAAAAACCCCTTACTGCCAAGGCGTTACAGCAACTGACCGATATAGAGTTAGCGGTGTTCGATCAGTTCGTTGTTCGGTTTTCCAAGTTGCAGGATGCTATGGGCGCCAAGTTATTACCGGCTGTGATTGAGCTAACACATGAAGAGGGTGAATTAACCACCTTTATTGATAAGCTGAACAGACTGGAAAAAATAGGTGCATTAAATTCGGTTGAGCAGTGGCTTAAGTTGCGTGAGATGCGCAATCAGTTTGCACATGACTATCCAAATGATCCGGAGATTCAGGCGTCGTTGTTGAATAAGGCGTTTGACCTGGCGGCGCAGTTGTTAGCGACCTTGGATCAGGTCATCGTATTTGCGGCGAAGTACCATTGATGCACGGCAGCAATAATTTGTGATTTTAGTCTGGTGGCGAGTCACAGGCGCGCCACCAATCAACCTGCAGTTAAAACGGGTTAGGCGCATGTTGCCGATCGCGACGACCCCGCAAGATCCGCTGCGCCGTAACCCACTACTGGCGCAACACAATATTATTGTCAGGTGGGTTACGCGGCGCGCCACGCTAACGGTGCCTGATCAGCCTGAGCTTGGCGCCCCTGCGCGGCCCGACCCATAGTGATCCGGCATTTCAGGCTTGACGCGACACTACAGGTGATCGCTGGCAGCCCTTGGAGGGCCGCCCCGGCACGATGCTTTTGCTTGTTAAGCAACCGTTGGCAAACCATCGCCGAATTGCCGTTCGCCCGATTATCTGTTTAACCCGCTGGCCACTGATGCCAACTGGGCGCCCCTGCGACTCGATGACAGCTTGATCGAGCGCCTGCAACAACGGACAATCGCACCCGCTAACCGGCCCTAGAAGCAGGGGGGTAGGTACGCATCACCGAAGGCGGTTTCGCCGGGTTGGACGCCAGCTTCGTGACCATAGACGGCGAGCAACGGGTGATCCTGCTGCTCAACATGCCCAACCACCAGCAACAAATCAGCCTGCCGCTGGTCAGCATCGTCAAGAACTGAACACCCCTCGGCCCGTGCCGAGGTCAAGGCAGCACCCTGGCAAGGCCAGCACAATCCGAGCAATGACGTTCTCAGGAAACCAACGGTAAATCCTGGGGCGGTAGCGTGTCTGATGCAGGCTTGCTGCTAGCCGCTTTCGTAGGATGTGGCGGGCCGCGTAGACTTGAGCGCAGCGATACCCATCGCCTCGGGGCACACACTGTTCTCCACTGCTGGAACTTGGCTGGGTTAGCGGCACGAGGCAGACGATGGGTTGACGCCGCAGCTTAGTAGGTTGGGTTAGCGGCGACTGGTACGCGATATGTTGACAGCGCGGTTAACCCCGCCGCGTAACCCAGCACATCGCAGGGGCTGGCAAACGCATGGTTCCATCCGCGGTCGGGCTGCCACGCCGCGATGTTCGATTTGTACATACCATGTCCGACAATCGCCGTAGGGTCGTGCCTTTTATGATGATGCTGAGCGCAAGCCCATTTTTTAGCTTGAATAGAGACGTCCATCGCCATGACTGATCAAGATATCCGCTGGCAGCAGGGCCTGTTCAATTACACGCGGGCACTCGCTCAATTAACGCGAGCGGTGGAGTTGGCTCAATCACGACCACTCAGCGAGCTGGAAAAACAGGGGCTGATTCATGCGTTTGAGTTTGTTTTTGAACTGGCCTGGAACCTCATGAAGGACTACTTCCTCTACCAGGGAAACCCAGCCATCACCGGTTCCCGCGACGCTATTCGCACGGCATTCAAGCAAGGGCTGATTGCCGATGGCGAAGGGTGGATGGAAATGATCAAAAGCCGCAACCAGACAGCGCACACGTACAACGAATCTGTTGCCAACGAGATCGCCGGCAAGATCGTGGCGCAGTACCACGACCTGTTTCAGCAGCTTCAAAAACACATGCAAGATCTGGTTGATCAGGCATGACTGAGCAGCTCTGCTTTGGTCTGCCGGCGCATGCGGTCGAAGCGCTAAGGGGCGTGTTCAAGGGCTGGCCGCAGATCCAGCAAGTACAGCTCTACGGTTCTCGTGCCAAGGGCAGCTATCGACCTGGCTCAGATATCGATCTGGTCATCGAAGGTGAAAAGCTCACCCTCTCGCAGTTGCTGGCTATCGAGAACCAGATTGACGAACTGTTACTGCCCTGGATGGTAGATATTTCGCTAAAGCACCAGATCGACAACACCTCGCTACTCGAACACATCGCGCGCGTAGGCGTGCCGTTCTATACGCAACAGGCGTAACACCTTTATTTAGACTATGTACCCGTTAACCGTTGAGCCAGATCGCAACCTTGTGGGAGGGGCTTTAGCCGCGAAACAATGTCAGTGTTTCGAAGATTTTCGCGGATGAAGCGGAACGCCGCCCGGCCCACCCTACGTATTGCATCAACACATAACGGGTACAGAGCCTTTATTTAAGGCGCGCCAGCGCGGTGAGATGTTTTTGACCACCCAGCTACGACTGCAATCCAACAGAACAATTGACCGCATCACTCAAGCAGGCCGACAGCCTGCTGAAATTTCAAGGCCCGCTACAACTCGACAACAGCCTGATCGCACACCTGCAACAACGTACCCCAACAGCCGTGAAGCCGGCCCTCGAGTCAGGGGATAGCGTGCGCATTACCGCAGGCGGCTTTGCCGAGCTGAACGCCATCTTCGTCGCCATGGACGGCGAGCAGCGCGTGATACTGCTGCTCAACATGCCCAACCACCAGCAACAAATCAGCCTGCCGCTGGTGAGCATCGTCAAGAACTGAACACCCCTCGGCATGGGCCGAGGTGAAGGCAACACCCTGGCTGTGCCAGTAAAATTTGATGATTTTGACGTTCTCAGGAAACCAACGGTAAATCCTGGGGCGGTAGCGTGTCTGAGATCAAGCCGCATACAGGCATGTGCTGCACCCGCGGCTGCCCGGCGTGATGCTTTTTATTTTGAGTGGACTGCCTGCGCCATTCGCTCTGATGCTTGGGCGGCCTACACGGATCAGGAAATGCCACAAGCCCTTTAAGGCGCTCGATAAATCCACCGTTGCAGGAGACTCCCTCGGGGTGATGCTTCAGATCCCCAGAGTTCCCTAAACGTCCCGATCAAACTTGGCTGTATTGGTAATTAAATGTCTTTGAAAACCCTTTGCGTGTTTGGCACGCGCCCCGAAGCCATCAAGATGGCTCCGCTCGTTCTGGCGCTTGCCGCCGATGAGCGCTTCGACGCTCAGGTGTGCGTTACCGGTCAGCACAGGCAGATGCTCGACCAGGTGCTCGACCTGTTCGGGCTGAAGCCCGACTATGACCTGAACATCATGAAGCCGGGGCAAGATCTCACCGATGTAACTACTGCCATCCTGCAAGGGATGAAGGCGGTTTTCAGTGAGTTTCGGCCGGATATCGTCTTGGTCCATGGTGATACGGCTACGACCTTCGCCACGACATTAGCGGCCTATTACCACCAGATCCCGGTTGCTCACGTTGAAGCAGGGCTGCGTACGGGTAATCTCTATTCCCCTTGGCCGGAGGAGGCTAACCGCAAACTGACCGGGGCTTTGGCTGCTCTACATTTTGCCCCTACGAATACCTCTCGCCAGAACTTGTTGAATGAAGGCGTAAATTCGGCTGCCATTCACGTTACCGGTAATACGGTGATCGACGCCTTACTGGAGGTAGTGGCAAAGCTGGACACGACCGAAAACCTGCAGCGTCAATTCAAAGATCAGTTTGCCTTCTTGCCAGACGACAAGCGAATAATCCTTGTGACTGGCCATCGTCGTGAGAGCTTTGGCGATGGTTTCGAGCGCATCTGCCAAGCCTTGGTTGATACGGCCAAAGCCTTTCCTGATGTAGAAATCGTCTACCCAGTGCACCTAAATCCCAATGTGCGCGAGCCGGTTAATCGGCTGCTGGCAGGTGTCGACAACATCCACCTGATCGAGCCGCTTGACTACCTGCCCTTTGTCTACCTGATGAATCGGGCCTATCTGATCCTTACCGATTCCGGCGGCATTCAGGAAGAGGCACCGTCTCTCGGTAAGCCCGTGTTGGTCATGCGTGACACCACCGAGCGGCCGGAAGCAGTCGAAGCAGGTACCGTCAAACTGGTAGGCACCGAAGTAGACGCAATCAGCAGCAATATACATAGCTTGTTAACGGATGCTCACGCTTACCAACGCATGAGCTTTGCCCATAATCCTTATGGTGATGGCAAGGCCTGCGCACGCATCATTGAGACGTTGGTAAATATTCGTAAGAATTAGGTTATTAAATACTCTGCTTTATTAAAGAGTGGGCTGGGTAAGGCCGAAGTTCATTACCCACTATCAGATCATAGGAAGAAGCATGCCATTTGAAACTATCTCCGTTGTTGGCCTGGGTTATATCGGTTTGCCTACTGCGGCAGTATTTGCATCCCGCAAGAAGAAAGTGATTGGCGTCGATGTCAATCAGCGGGCGGTGGATACCATCAATCGCGGCGAAATCCATATTGTCGAACCAGATCTGGATATGGTGGTGCATGCTGCCGTTACCGAAGGTTATTTGCGTGCGACAACCAAGGCGGAACCGGCAGATGCGTTTCTGATTGCAGTGCCGACCCCGTTCAAGGGCGATCACGAACCGGATCTCTCCTATATCGAGTCAGCGAGTAAGGCTATTGCGCCAGTTCTGAAGAAAGGCGATCTGGTC
Source organism: Pseudomonas sp. (assembly GCA_030699825.1). Classification (GTDB taxonomy): domain Bacteria; phylum Pseudomonadota; class Gammaproteobacteria; order Pseudomonadales; family Pseudomonadaceae; genus Aquipseudomonas. Next base: position 12,135 of record JAUYKV010000065.1, read on the forward strand.
ATCCTTGAATCTACCTCTCCGGTGGGGGCTACAGAGCAGATGGCCGCCTGGCTGGCTGAGGCACGCCCCGACCTGAGCTTCCCGCAGACCCACGGTGAAGATTCCGACATTCGCGTTGCTCACTGTCCGGAGCGGGTCCTTCCTGGCCACGTACTACGCGAACTGGTACAGAACGACCGCGTGATTGGCGGCATGACAGTCAAATGCTCCGAGGCGGCGGTAAAGCTCTACAAAACCTTCGTGGAAGGTGAATGCGTTATTACCAACGCACGCACGGCAGAAATGTGCAAGCTGACGGAGAACAGTTTCCGCGATGTGAATATTGCCTTTGCCAATGAGTTATCGATCATTTGCGACAAGCTGGATATAAATGTTTGGGAGTTGATTCGTCTGGCTAACCGGCACCCACGCGTCAATATATTGCAGCCCGGGCCTGGCGTTGGCGGGCACTGTATCGCTGTGGATCCTTGGTTTATCGTAAGTAAAACCCCCGAACAAGCGCGGCTAATTCGAACGGCGCGCATAGTAAACGATAGCAAACCAAAATGGATAATTCAGAAAGTAAAGTGCGCTATTGCCGATTTTCTACAAGAAAACCCAAGCAAAACAGTAAATGAGATAATTATCGCCTGCTATGGTTTGACGTTTAAGCCAGATATCGATGACCTGCGTGAAAGCCCATCCTTACGCATCGCTGAAGACATTGTAAGTATGCACGAAGGCGCGGTGTTATTAGTTGAGCCGAATATTTTAGAATTGCCGAAACATATGATATCAAACTCTTTAGTTACATTAGATATTGCTATTAAGGAGGCTAATATACATGTATTGCTTGTGGATCATCGTGAGTTTAAGTGTGCTTCTCTAATGAGGGGGGCTTCTATTAGAATAGTTGATAGTAGAGGGATTTGGCTAAAATAAATTTCCTGAAGAAATAAGCTATGTAGAGGATGGTACGATTACAGCCAGTCTTGCTGCGATTTTAATTCTGTTTCCTAGTACTTGGTGTTTAAATGGCGCTGCAACGAAATATTATATTGAGTGTGTTAGGTGCTATTGTCCAACGGGGAGCGGGTCTATTGGGTGGCATATACGTCGCCCGGTATCTGGGTGGAGAAGTACTAGGCGGATACGCACTAATTTTAGCAAATATATATATGTTCGGTGCTTTTGCCACCTTTGGTATAACTCCTGTAGCGAGTAAATTTGTCTCTGAGAATAGAGGTGTCAATGACTCAATAATTATAAATATCATAGCAACTACCTTTATAATTAGCTCGTTATTTGGTCTTGTCTTATCTTTGTTCATATACAGTTTTTCTGAGTATATAGCGTTGCACTTATACTCAAGGCCGGAGTTTGAGCTATATCTAAAGATTAGTGCCCCTTCAATATTATTTATGGCGCTGTCTGCTTGTAATGTTGGAATATTATCAGGGTATGAGAAATTTCGTATAGTGTCAAAGCATAATGCTGTCAATGGGATTATGTCGACTTTACTTATTATACTGTTTGGTACGATGTGGGAGGTAAAAGGAATTGCTATTGCTATATTGCTCTCGCAGTTTATATTCTTTGCTGTAACCTTGGTGCCTGTATTGCCATATCTTAATGGACTATCAAAGTCGGTAAAAAGTCGTCTGTTTATGAATCAGTGGAGCATAATGGCTTCATTTAGCATCCCGCATTTTTTAACAGGTCTAAGCCAAGGCTTAACAAATTGGCTATGCATATTATTTCTTAGCAAGACTGATGGTGGATTGAATGAACTTGCTTTGTTTCATATAGCTAATCAATGGTATAGCTTAATACTATTCTTGCCGAATGTTGCGGCTACTGTCTTGCTACCGTATTTATCTAGGGAAGGTAGTTCTAGTTTGGTTAACATCATCAAAGCGTATGCAGTTGCTATAGTTGCAGCAGTTGGCCTTTTGGTCTTTGCAACGCCTCTGATAAGTACGTTGTACGGCGAGGTGCTTTATGAAAAAGGTTTAATACTGATAATTACCTTTGTGACGGGAGGTGTAGTGGCGTTTAAGTCCCCAATAGAGCAGTCTCTATTGGCACATAATAAAGTATGGCTTTTGTTTAAGATAAATATGATATTCCTCTCTGTGTTTTTAGTCGGTGCATATACCCTCTTAAATATGGGGACGCTTGGCGTTTTGTCTGCTCGATTGATCGGCTATGTATTATTTTGCTTCATGATTTTCTCTGCATATCTTTTCATGTACGGGAAAAAACAAAAGTATGACTAAACCACATATGTTAGTGCTTTCTAGGCAAACAAAAGACGATGCTAGAAAAGCTATTGTGTTCAATTTATTCGCATTCTTAACTGCGATAGCATGGATGATCTGGGCGGAGGACAAACAGCGCGGATACTGTTATGCCGTTTCGCTTGTGTTTCTAATTGCACATGCGCTATATGCAAATCTTAATGCTAAGAACTTGTTGTTCTCCTTCAGGTACTCCTTGGTAAGCATCCTCGCGATAGGCACGACAATAGCGTGGTCGTATGCAGGGGAGTTGTATATCGCGCCTTTCGGTATGGAATACCAAACGCATAGTGCTACTGCGACCCTTGTTTCTGCCTCTATGTTTGCATTGATAGGTATTCATTTGGGCTGGAGTGTCGGACGTCTGTTTTCAGGCAATAATGAGAACATCGTTGATCTTAAAATCAACCTTGTAAATTACAAAGGTATTATATTACTTTCGTTCGTCATAGCATATTTTGCAGTTGCCTTATATATTTACCGAGAGGGTGGGTTTGTATCAGCAGATAAGGCATACGGATTTGATAGAAATTCAATTGGCGTACAGTTTGGTATATTTAATCAGTTGATATTGTATTTTGTTTTGCTTCTATTTCTTCTAATGTCAATGGGTTCAAGGTTTACAGTATTAACATTAATCATAGTGCTGGGACCATTTATATTAGCAATACTATCAGGGAATCGGGCTGACTTTCTGATGCAGACTGGCCTGCTTATTTTCTTCTATTATATGTCACGAGTGAATTTAACCGTTGATAGACTTCCGATAATAAGGCTTGCGGTACTTGCCATATCAATGTTCTACATAACATCGTTTATCAGTGTTTGGAGAAATAATGGAAATTTAATTGAGTCATTAAATATTTTTCTGGAGTCTTCAGTATTTCTTAAAGACAGAGGTGGTATTCCAACGCTTTCCCTATCAACCGGAAATCAGATGCTAGGCGGCTTCTACGCTGTATATTCTAAAATATATCTTCTAGGTGAAGAGTTTCTATTCGGTAAATCATATCTAGAGTACCTTTTGATACTACCTCCGGCTTTCCTAGGCTTACAACGACCACCAGATAGGGCGTGGGACATGGAAATAAATGGGTTGCTAATGCAACAAGGAGGAATTTATGAATTAGTCGAAGCTTATTGGAATTTTGGCATGGTAGGTGCATTTTGTGTTCCTTTTGTCATCACGTTTGGAATGGCAATGATTTTAAATCGTTGTTATATAAAATCTAGGTTTCAAATCTTTTATGTATCTGCGTTCTTGGTTATTGGAATGAATGCACCTAGAGGCGTGTGGTATCAGAATTTTTCCTATGTCAGACTTCTATCAATTTTGTTGGTTATTATGCTGGTTATATTAATATATGGGGCGGCGGCAAGATCGCTTAAATCAGTGTCGCATTAGTGAGGGGAGAGGCTTGAAAGATATAACAACAATATCAGGGGTAATAAAATCAGATTTATGTATTTCTTGCGGTGCTTGTGCTGCATATAAACCTGAGCTTATAACCCTGCGCGAAAATAAAAAAAAGGGTTTGTTAGAACCTGTGGTGAAAAAGCTTACAGCGATAGATGAAGTTGATGTGATGAATATCTGTCCTGGTAAGGGATACGATATACATAAGCTCAGTAGCAAAAAGTTCGGCATTGATACATATAGTTCTTATGAGCTTGGATTGTATAGACAACTTGGCGTGGGGTTCGCTAATTCAGACCGAGTGATGGAAAAGGCTAGCTCCGGTGGTTTAATGACAGCTATCGCCTATTACTTACTTGATAAAAAAATTGTAGATGGTGTGATTGTTACTAAAATCATACCTGGTGATAAAAAAATTGGCCCCCGTACAAAAACATTTATAGCTACAAATTTAGAAGGATTATTAGAAGCTCAAGGTTCTAAATACTGTCCCGTACCATCCTTAGATATACGCACGGTTGTAGAAGATTTCGATGGCCAATTGGCATTTGTTGGTACACCATGCCAGATAGCTGGGTTGGAATTGCTAAAAGAGCAACAGTTAGGTTGGGCAAATAAGATTATATTTACAATCGGTAATTTTTGTGGTGGCTTTAGGGATTTTAGAGAGACGGATAAGATAATAGAGCGTGCGGGTTTCAGGCCTGAAAAAGTTGAAAATTTCACTTATAGAGGCGGTGGGCAGCCAGGGAGAATGTATATTCAATCAGGAGAGAAGGTCAAAGAACTAAATTATCCTGATTACGCTAGAGCTACAGGCTTCATAAAGCATAAGCGATGCCGATATTGTATAGACGCCACAGGTGAACTGGCAGACATCTCATTTGGCGATGCCTGGATTGAAAAATATCTGAAATCTGGTCAAGGTTGGTCTATATTTGTCGCTCGATCATTAATGGCAACTGATGTGATCAATGGTATGTTCGCTGATAAACAAATTTACTTTGAGAACATTGGTGAAAATGAAATTATAGCCTCTCAAATAGGTAATATATCTACCAAAAAATATCGTCAAGGAGCACGTAATAAGTTGGCGCAGCTTTTTAATGAGGCTGTACCTGATTTTAATGAAGTAAATAAAAAATTTGAAGGCTCGATACTATTTGAACTCAAGGTACTAGCCACTCATAAGATTTTTTATTTTCTAGAAATACTTGGTCTGTATAAGTTTATTTCAAAACTATTGAAACGTTACCCTCAGGATATGTAATGAATAAGATCTATCATTTTCTAGTTCCAGAGCTTGTGCCGCTGGAGAACAAAGGTGAAGAAGCAATTGTGAGAGGTATTGGAGATGTAATATTTCCAGACGGTAACTATGAGATCCATCTGTTCGATGAGGTTGAGCAATATCGATTCGTGAACGGCATTCATGTGTATCCGGTGAAATGGTTTATTTCACCTTGGCTCAATCGCGAGTTTGGTTTTGGTATAACGAGTGAAAAAATTAGAGATTCTACCCAGTCGTTAATTAGGAATGGCTTACATTTGATTTATCCTGGCTGGGTTAAGTTTAAAGATAATACTTTATTAAAGACTGTATTTGATTTAAAAAAAATCAAGGTTAATGCCGAGCTAGATTCAAAATATAGTGGGTTGGAGAACTTACTAAAGCTTGACTATATTATAGCCGGCCACGACGGAGCGATGGATGAGCGAGTTTGTCACGTAATAGAGGAGATAAATAGAATAATTCCGTTGCCATTAGGCATTTTTGGAATCGAGTTCCCATTAAAGTTCAAGAGCAAACATATTGTATCTGAGCAATACCGGGTCCTTAGAGAAGCAAAGTTTTTTTTCTGCAGGACTAACGCTTCAAAAAAAGTTGTTGATGAGAATTTTCCATCAGTTAAGTCAACGGTAAGGCCGGATCCGGCTTTTGGGATGAAACCTGCTAGTTCATCGGATGTAGATAACTATCTACAGTCGAAAGGGCTGTTAAGTCTTTTTGAAAAGCCTGTGATTCTTTGTACAACCTGCGAAACTGGTCCGATATCGAGATTTTGCTTCGCTAACGAAGCGTCCCCTGGACAAAGGCTATACGCGCATCGGAAGTTTTACGCGAAGCTAGTATCTCATATGCTAAGTAAATATGATGTAAATGTTTTGTTTTTGCCGCATGCTTTAGGCCCTGGTCAGGCGTTAGATGATACTTACGTTGCTGCTGAAGTTATAAAGTTAATCGATAAGCCAAATAATGTACACTTATTACATGATGATATTTCTGCAAAGTTATTAAAAGCTATAATAGCTAAAGGTTCATTTCTTATAGCAGAAAGAATACATTCTATGATAGGTGCTGTTGGGGTTGGTACGCCCTTTTTATGTCTAGGGTCGAGTACAGACAGAAGAGTTGAAGGTATTATTTCTGAAATGGTGGGCGCCAAAGACTCAATTTACTACATGAACAATCCGGATATCAGTGAGGCTATAGAGAAGCTGGACTGTCTGTGGGGTAACAGAAGTCTTGAAGAAAAACGTTTAAATGAGGTCTTCTCTGAAATTGTTACCGCACACGCGTTGGTGGCCACTGAGATTAAAGAAAAGCTGGGTGTAACTGAACGATGAAAAGAATAATCATAAATTTCTCAAAGCTTAAAAAAGGTGGAGGACAAAATGTTGCGCTAAACTTTTTGTATGGTGTGGGATTTTATAAGAGAGCGGATTTGGTTTTTTTTGTAGCTAAAGATAGTGAAGCGCATAAATATTTACAGCGCGTGGGTAGTTGGGATTATTATGTTTTCCCTAACAACCCTATTTTTTGTGGTCTCTACGAGTTATGGTTTTCGCTGTTTAATTTGAGGAAAATAAACGCAAATGTAATCTATACATATTTTGGTTATAGTTTCTTTTTATTTGCAGATGTTCCTCAGGTGACTGGTGCTGCCGATTCAAACCTGTTTTTCCCTGAGGTTGATTTTTGGAAAGGTGAGGCCCCGTTTCGACGGTTTATAAAGGCTTTCATTGACAAGTATAGGGTTCTTGGATTGAAAAATTCTAGTGCAGTTATATTTGAAAACCCTGAGTTGCTGGCCCGTGCGCAGTGCTTATATGGCGTGAGGTACGCTTCCTATATAAAGCCGTCAATCGTTAAGCATGTTGAGGGCGATGGTGGTGCGGAATTCTTCCGGTTAAGAAAGTCTGGTGCAATAAATTTACTATTATTGTGTGGTTGGCAAAGGAATAAAGGAATACTAATAATACCCTATCTGTTGAGACTGGCGCGCGAACGGAATATTAACCTTAATGTGATATTAACTGCAGGGGAGGCAAATTGTTCCGTTGGCTATGAGTTTGTTGCGCAGTTGAAAAAATTCAATATAGCTGACTGTGTGAAAATTGTCGCACCTGTAAGAAAAGCAGATTTGGCTAGTGTGTATAACAGTGTAGATATGGTGTTGTTGCTAAGTAAGCTTGAAAGTTTTAGTAATAATATAATTGAGTCTTGGACTTACAAGGTTCCGTTGGTTGTCGCGGACGAATTTTGGGCCAAGGCAATATGTAAAGAAGCGGCAGTATATGTTGATAGAGATAGTCCTCAAGATATCCTTGAAAAAATATCGTTGTTACACAGTGATCAAGTCTATAGAGATAGCATTGTCGATTTTGGGTGTGACGAATTAACAAGTTATCCATCTATAGAAGAAAGAATTGATCAGGAGCTTGGTTATGTACTTACTTTTTCGAAGTAAGTTAAAAGAATTTTTGGTGGTTACTTATGAAACAGTGATGTCTATTGTTTTCATGCTTCCAAGGTATAGGCTATTTTGTAATTTTAAAGCCGCTTTCCTAAAGCTTTGCGGAGCAAAGGTAGGTAGTCGAGTTGATATTTATCCTGGTGTTTGGATTACACCAGGAAGAAATTTGATCATAGGTGATCATGTTGACCTATCGAAGGATGTGTTAATTACAACGTCAGGCGGGGTAAGCATTGGGGACCGGACCCTTGTGGGTTACCGGAGCCAAATATTATCTACAAATCATGAGATAACAGCAGCAGGTCTTGAGATTCCTGTATCAGGAAATGTTCATAAGCCGATTGCTATAGGAAAAGATGTATGGATTGCTGCCAATTGTGTCATAACCGCAGGCGTTAATATTGGCGATGGCGCTGTAATTGCGGCAGGCTCAATAGTGACTAAAGATATTCCAAGTAACGCCATTGCAGCTGGTAATCCCGCTAAGGTTATTAAGTATAGGTAGTAAACATGAATAATGAAATAGTGGTTTGTAATAATTGTGTAATGGATACAACAGATTCAAATATTGTTTTTGATTCTTCAGGGGTTTGTGATCATTGCAATATATTTTTTACTGATATTAAGCCGAAGTGGCATCCTGATGAAAAAGGTTGGGAGGATGTCCAGCAAATAGCTCAAAGGATAAAAGACTCAGGTAAAGGTAAGGATTTCGACTGCATTATTGGTATGAGTGGCGGCATTGATAGTTCGTACCTGACGTATTTGGCAAAAGAGAAGCTTGGCCTGCGGCCGTTGGTGTTTCATGTCGATGCAGGGTGGAACTCACAAATAGCGGTCAATAACATCGAGAAGATTGTAGATAAACTAGGTCTCGATTTATATACCGAGGTTATCGATTGGGAAGAGATGAAGGACTTGCAGTTGGCTTTTTTCAAGTCTGGGGTCTCTCATATAGATAGTCCGCAGGATCATGCCTTCTTTGCTACTATGTATAAGTTTGCTGAAAAGCATAAGGTTGACTACATCCTTACCGGTGGCAATTATTCAACTGAATGTGTGCGAAATCCATTGGAGTGGATGTATTATCAGTCTGATGCGCGTCAGTTGCGGGATATACATAAGAAATTTGGTACGAGACCATTAAAGAATTATCCGGTCACTAATATCTTATGGCACAAGATTGTTCTTCCTTATCTCAAGGGTATTAAGCTTATCCGGCCGCTCGATTTTATGTCTTATCAGAAAGAGCAGGCTACCCAGTTTCTTGTGGATAATTTTGGCTACCAGCGTTATGCGCAAAAGCATTTCGAATCTCGCTTTACCAAATTCTATGAAAGTTATTGGCTGCCGAAGAAGTTCGGTTACGATACTCGTAAGGTGCAATACTCTAGTTTAATACTGACTGGGCAAATGACTAGAGACGAAGCTTTGGAGAGGCTGAAAACGCCTGCTTATGACGAGGAGCAGATTGCTCACGAGTTTGAGTATATTGCCACCAAGCTTGATATACCTGTTGCCGAGTTGCAAGGCTATATGGACGCGCCCAATAAAACCTACCGTGATTATAAAAACCAGCAAAGCATTTACGAGGTTGGTGCCAAAGTCATGCGCATGTTTGGGTTAGAAAAGGGTGGTAAACGTTGATTGCGATTATTGATTATGGCCTTGGCAATATCAGTGCCTTTGCCAATATATATAAGCAGTTGAATGTGCCTTTTATAATTGCTAAGACGCCGGATGACTTGCGCCAAGCCTCTAAAATAATCTTGCCCGGTGTCGGTGCTTTTGATTATGCGATGCAGATGCTAGAAAATTCAGGGATGCACTCGGTTTTGGATGAGTTGGTTATTGAGCATAAAACCCCAGTGCTTGGGGTCTGTGTTGGCATGCAAATTATGGCCACCAGCAGTGAGGAGGGTATTAAACCCGGTCTTAATTGGATTAAAGGCGTTGTAAAGAAAATTGATGCGGCGAAATTAGCGCACAAACCGACAACTCCGCACATGGGGTGGAATCAAGTATCTTCTAAGAAAGATTCGGAGATTTTTGCCGGTATTGATTATGAGCAAGGTTTCTATTTCCTGCATTCATATTATTTCGCCTGTGCAAATGATGACGATATTTTAGCGGTTTCCGAGTATGCAGGTGAGTTCTCTTGTGCTGTGCATCGTGACAATATATATGGGTTTCAGTTTCATCCTGAAAAAAGTCTGCTTAACGGTGTTAATCTTTTAAAAAACTTTGCGAATTTATAGTTATGCTACGTTCTAGAATAATTCCATGTTTGTTGGTCAGGGATAAAGGGCTGGTCAAGACAGTTAATTTCAAAAATCCAAAGTATGTAGGTGACCCGATTAATGCAGTAAAAATTTTCAATGAAAAATTAGTCGATGAACTGATTGTTCTGGATATTGACGCATCGCGAGATAAACGCGAGCCAGATTATAAAATGATCCAGAATCTGGCCACCGAGTGTCGAATGCCATTTTGCTACGGCGGCGGGATTAAAACGGTTGAGCAAGCTGTTCGTATCAGTAACCTTGGCGTTGAAAAGGTTGCTCTCAGTTCCGCTGCAATTGAGACCCCTGAGTTGATCTCCCATATAGCTGCTGCCATTGGTCGGCAGAGTGTGGTCGTTGTTTTTGATGTGCGTAAGACACTATTCGGTAATTATGAAGCCTATCTGTTCAATGGCAGCAAGAAAGTAAAAGGCGATCTGCTCGCCTTGGCTAAGCAGGCCGAACACTTGGGCGCTGGTGAGATTGTTATTAACTCGATTGACAATGATGGCAAAATGACGGGTTATGATGAGAAGCTTATCCGTCTTGTGCGTGATGCCATCGATATTCCGCTAACCGTCTTAGGTGGCGCTGGGTCGCTCGATGATATCAAGAAAGTTATCCACGAGCACAAAGTAATAGGTGCCGCAGCAGGTAGCCTCTTTGTATTCAAAGGGGTCTATAAAGCCGTGCTGATCAATTATCCATCAATAGCAGAGAAGAAAACGCTTAATACTTTTAACTAATTGGCTAAGTAAATTCAGCGCTTTGTGACTCATGCAGATACAGGATATATATGAAACAAATTCTCCAGGATTTAGCTAAAGGCGAGACGCTATTAAAAGGCGCTCCCGCCCCCTTGGTAACACGGAATGCGCTGGTTATCTCCAGCGCGGTGACGCTGGTATCCGCCGGTACCGAACGGATGCTGGTCGATTTTGGCCGTGCTTCATATCTGGAGAAAGCACGCCAGCAGCCCGAGAAGGTCAAAATGGTGCTGGAGAAAGTCCAGACCGATGGGTTACTGACGACCATCGATGCGGTGCAGTCCAAGCTGTCGCAACCGCTGCCTTTGGGTTACTGCAATGTGGGTGTGGTTGCCGAAGTTGGAACGGGTGCCGAAGCCTTCAAGGTTGGTGATCGCGTTGTGTCCAATGGCGCCCATGCCGATGTGGTGCGTGTACCCAAGAATCTCTGTGCCAAGGTACCGGCCTCAGTGACGGATGAGGAAGCGGCCTTCGTCGTGGTGGCCAGTATCGGTTTGCAGGGCATTCGTTTAGCGGAACCTACCTTGGGTGAGGCTTTTGTCGTTACCGGGGTAGGCCTGATCGGGTTGCTGACTGTCCAGCTTTTGCGTGCCCAGGGCTGCCGTGTGCTAGCCATCGATTTCGATGAATCCAAGCTGGAATTGGCTCGCCAGTTCGGCGCGCAAACCTGCAACCCGGGGAACGGAGAAGATCCGGTCGCCGCGGGCATGGCTTTCAGTCGTGGCCATGGCGTGGATGGGGTCATCATCACAGCTTCGACCAAGGCCAGCGATCCTGTGATCCAAGCTGCGCGGATGAGCCGCAAGCGCGGGCGCATCGTTCTGGTAGGCGTTACGGGGCTAGAGCTGAATCGTGCCGACTTCTACGAGAAAGAACTGACGTTCCAGGTTTCATGTTCTTACGGACCCGGTCGTTATGACCCTGTCTATGAGCAACAGGGGCTTGACTACCCTTATGGCTTTGTGCGTTGGACCGAACAGCGCAATTTTGAGGCAGTGCTGGATATGATGGCCGGCGGTAGCTTGGACGTTAAACCGCTGATCAGCCACCGCTTTGCTTTTGAAGATGCCGCCAATGCCTACGACTTGTTGACTACGGACAAGTCAGCCTTGGGTATTTTGTTGCAGTACAGCAGCGAGGCAAGCACTCGCTATCAGCGGACTGTGCCGTTAACGACTAGTGGCGCCTTTGCCTCCGAACGACCAATTATCGGGTTTATCGGCGCAGGTAATTATGCCTCACGGGTTCTGATTCCAGCATTCAAGGCCGCGGGTGCGCAGTTCCATACCATCGCTACCTCGGGTGGAATCAATGGGGTGATTCACGGTGAGAAAGCCGGGTTTGCTCATGCGACTACTGATACCCAGGGGATGTTGGATAATCCTGAGGTCAACACTGTCGTTATCGTCACTCAGCACAATACCCATACTCGTTTTGTTCAGGCTGCGTTAGCGTCCGGCAAGCATGTCTTTGTTGAGAAACCCCTGGCCATCACGCAAGAAGAATTGGCAAGCGTCGAGTCCGCCTATGCGTTAGCCCAGGGCAGCGGTAAGCCCGCTCGGTTGATGGTCGGCTTCAACCGTCGATTTGCGCCTCAAGTACAGAAGATGAAAGCGTTGCTGGCGACTGTCAAAGAGCCGAAGACCTTTATGATGACGATGAATGCCGGAGCCATACCGGCCGACCATTGGACGCAGGATAATCAGGTCGGTGGTGGGCGCATCATCGGTGAAGCCTGCCATTACATCGACTTGATGCGCTTCCTGGCCGGTAGCGAAATCGTTTCCGTGCAATGTCGCCGTATGGGCGATTATCCTGGGGTTGCGATCACGGAAGACAAAGCCGCGATCACGCTTGGTTTTGCCGATGGCTCCTTCGGCACCATCCACTATTTGGCCAATGGTGCGGCGAGCTTCCCCAAAGAGCGGGTCGAGGTGTTTGCGGCCGGACGTGTATTGCAGTTGGATAACTTCCGCAAGCTCAAGGCTTTTGGCTGGCCGGGCTTCAAGCGAATGAACCTGTGGCGGCAAGACAAAGGTCAGCAGGAATGCTGCAAGCGTTTTCTGCAGGCTATCCAGTCGGGAGGCGACAACCCTATTCCCGTGGAAGAGATTTTCGAAGTGGCCAGGGTTTCGATTGAAGTGGCCGGTTTGCTACGCAGCCAAAAGGATTGACTGGGGCATGGGCCTTAAACGCATCGGTCGTCTAGCTAGTACGCTGAGGTATTTGACTGCGGAGCAGGTTATCTACCGGCTGTATTATCGGGCTCGTTCATTGCGGGTCGAGCCTGTGAAGGAAGTGGCCCTGCGTTCATCGATGAGATGGGCATCGCCTGGGTTTATTCAGCTATCTACCTCTGATGGCCTCGAGTTTTCGTTTCTTGGAGCGAAGGGGCGTATCGACGATTCGGGTTGGAATGCCGCGCAGTACAGCAAGCTGTGGCTGTATAACCTGCATTATCTGGACGATCTGAATGCCGTCGGGATCGATGAGCAGAATGCTCTGGCTTGCGCTCTGGTGAACCGATGGATAGAGGCTAATCCGCCACCCTCCGGCAATGGCTGGGAACCTTATCCGCTTTCGCTGCGGATCGTAAATCTGGTCAAGTGGTTTGCTCGCCAAGAGGCTTTGGAGCCGCATTGGCTCGCAAGCCTGGCTACGCAAATGCAGGCGCTTACCAAGCAGATTGAATATCACATCCTGGGTAACCATCTGTTTGCCAATGGCAAGGCACTGGTATTTGGTGGCAGTTATCTGGCCGGGCCAGATGCCGAACGATGGCTGGCAAAGGGGCTCCAGATTCTCGATCGGGAGGTTAAGGAACAGTTCCTCGAGGATGGCGCGCATTTCGAGCTATCGCCCATGTACCACGCTACGTTGCTGTGGGATATGTGTGACCTGGTGAATCTGGCTGAGCGGGTCGATTTGCCTGAGCTAAAGGCGCGTCTGCCCGAGTGGCGCGCAGTGGTTACGCGCGGATTGCGCTGGCTGCGCGGTATGCAGCACCCGGATGGCGGGATTTCATTCTTCAATGATGCCGCCTTCGGCATTGCGCCTGTTCTGTCCGACTTGGAGGCTTATGCCTCCAGATTAAGCGGCTGCTTGCCCGTCGCCGAGAATAGCCCGGCAGCGGCTTTTGTCGTTACCCACCACGCGCAAAGCGGTTATGCCGCGATCAATCTAGGGGACGGCCACAAAGCCTTGTTAGACCTGGCGAAAGTTGGCCCCGACTATCAGCCAGGGCATGCTCATGCCGATACGCTCAGCTTTGAGCTAAGCCTTTTCGGGCAACGGATTTTCGTCAATTCGGGCACATCCCGATACGGGGAAGATGCGGAGCGTCATCGTCAACGCAGTACCGCTGCGCATAATACGGTTGAAGTGGCGGGGGAGAACTCCTCGGAGGTGTGGGCAGGCTTTCGTGTCGCAAGGCGAGCCTTTCCGGTACTGGAAGCCTTGGCTGCGGATGCTGAGCAGATTCGTGTTCGCGCCTACCACACGGGGTATCGCCGCCTTAAGGGTAAGAACCTGCATCGGCGAGAGTGGCTTTTCAGCGCTAAAGGCTGTCAGGTCATTGATGAGATCACAGGGGCTTATGGCAATGCTGTGGCCAGGTTGCACGTGCATCCTGACGTGATTTTTGCGTGGAGTGGCGAGACGCTGGTTGCTGTGCTGGGTGAGGGGCAGCAGATTCGCGTGGTTATCGAGGGCGCTTCCTCGGTAACGCTTCAGCCATCAAGCTGGCATCCTGCGTTCGGTTCGACGATTCCTAGTCAATGCATCGTTGCCGAGTGTTCCTCAGGCAAATTGATGACGCATATTAGTTGGAGTGGTTCTGTTTGAAGCTTTTGATTCTGAGTTTTTATTATCATCCGGATCTTTCGGCGGGCTCTTTTCGTACGAGCGCCCTGGTTAAAGCGTTGCTTGAGCAGTTACCTGCAGATGCACAGATAGAGCTTATTACCACCCTACCTAACCGCTATAGCTCCTTTACTAACGATGCGCCTGAGTATGAGGTTCATCCGCGGCTTACCGTTCACCGTGTTGCCTTGCCTGCTCACCAGAGTGGCATGATCGATCAGTCTAAGGCCTTCCTCTCCTATGCGCGGGGCGTGTTAAAGCTGGTTAAGGGTAAGCAATACGATCTCGTCTATGCCACTTCTTCGCGCCTAATGACCGCCGCGCTGGGTGCGTTTGCGGCAAGCCGGTTGCGTGCGCCTCTTTACTTGGATATCCGCGATATTTTTGTGGATACGATCAAGGATGTGTTGCCCAGGAAGGTGACGTTGTTCTTGAAGCCGGTATTCTCCTTGCTGGAATCCTGGACTATCCGTCGTGCTGATAAGGTAAACCTGGTTTCGGCTGGGTTTCTTCCCTATTTCAAAAGCCGTTATCCCAAGCAGCAGTTCTCACTTTTTACCAATGGTATTGATGATGAGTTTATTCAAGCGCAACCCGGGGCTGACGTCGAGTCTGGCCAAGGTGTGCTTGATGTGGTTTACGCCGGCAATATGGGTGAGGGGCAGGGGCTGCATGCGATTATTCCTACCTTGGCTAAGCGTTTCGAAGGGCGTCTGCGTTTTCGCTTGATTGGTGATGGTGGCAGGCGTAAGCAATTAGCCGACGCTCTGGCAGCGGTCGGTTGCAGCAACGTAGACCTGTTAGCGCCGGTCAACCGAAACGCCTTGATCGCAGAATATAAAGCAGCCGATGTGCTATTCCTTCACCTTAACGACCACGACGCATTCAGAAAGGTTCTGCCTTCTAAGCTGTTCGAGTATGCCGCACTGGGTAAGCCGATATGGGCCGGGGTGGCTGGTTATGCCTCGGAATTCGTGAACACTAATATTAGTAATGCGATGACGTTTTCTCCCTGTTGCGTCGAAGAAGCGGTCCATTCTTTTGAAAAACTGCAATTTCGTACCGTGGCACGTGCCGACTTCGTCGAGAATTTTTCGCGGGTCAATATCATGAAAGACATGGCCATCGACGTAATGGCTTCGGCAAGGAGCGCTTGACGGTGCGTATTGTATTGACTGGCGCGAGCGGCTTTGTTGGGCGCTGCCTGCTTAATGAGCTGTTAGAGGCTGAACACCAGGTTACGGCAGTACTGCGCAAGCACGCTGCTGGGGTCGATACACGAGCGAGCGTGCAGGTGATCGATGACTTTGCTCGTTCTTTGAACTGGGGGGCGCTGCTTAATGGACAGGAAATAGTTGTTCACTGCGCAGCCCGCGTTCATGTCATGAACGATACGTCATCTGACCCACTTACCGAGTTCCGCAAGGTCAATGTCGAGGGTACTTTGAACCTCGCCCGGCAGGCTGCGGCAGCAGGTGTACGCCGCTTTATCTTTATCAGCTCGATCAAGGTCAATGGGGAGGGCACGCCTGTAGGTGCGCCTTACCTCGCCGATGCTCAGCCTGCGCCAGCAGACCCGTACGGCATTTCCAAGATGGAAGCCGAGCAGGGGCTGCGTGCACTTGCAGTCGAAACCGGGATGGAGGTGGTGATTATCCGTCCGGTGTTGGTGTATGGCCCGGGGGTGAAAGCCAACGTCCTCAGCATGATGAGCTGGCTGCATAAGGGTGTGCCTTTGCCATTTGGGGCTATCCACAACCGGCGCAGCCTGGTCGGCCTGGATAATCTGGTCGATCTGATCGTGACCTGCATCGATCATCCCGCCGCCGCCAACCAGACCTTTCTGGTCAGCGACGGCGAGGATCTTTCGACTACCGAGTTGTTGCGCAGGATGGGCACTGCCTTGGGCAAGCCGGCGCGCTTGTTGCCGGTGCCGAGTTGGTTGCTGGAAACGGGGGCGGCGATGCTGGGTAAGCAGGCTCTGTCCCAGCGACTGTGCGGCTCGCTGCAGGTCGATATCAGCAAGACACGTGAATTACTCAACTGGACACCGCCGGTCAGCGTCGATGAGGCGCTGCACAAGACGGCCAAGCATTTTCTGGAACAGCAAACCAAATGAGTATCTGGTGGTTATTGCCGGCGGTGGTCGGCGTTTCGCTTTTCATGACCGGCGCCTTGCGTCGTTACGCCCTGACCCGCAGCCTGATGGATATTCCCAACGCGCGCAGTTCGCATTCGGTGCCAACGCCACGCGGTGGTGGGGTGGCGATTGTCGTGAGCTTTTTGCTGGCCTTGCCGTTGATGGCCAGCATGGGTTTGGTCGCTTGGCCTTTGGCCTGGGCATTGTTGGGCGCAGGGGCGGGTATTGCCGTGCTGGGCTTTCTCGACGATCACGGGCATATCGCCGCACGCTGGCGCTTGCTCGGGCATTTTGCCGCGGCTATCTGGGCATTGTTCTTGCTCGGTGGTTTGCCGCCGGTGGTTATGTTTGGCTTCACCGTTGATCTGGGCTGGTTTGGCCATGCGCTGGCGGCGCTGTATCTGGTGTGGCTGCTCAACCTCTACAACTTTATGGACGGCATCGACGGTATCGCCAGTGTCGAGGCCATTTGCGTGTGCCTGGGTGGTGCCTTGCTGTATGCGCTGTTGGGCTTCACGGGTTCAGCCCAACCTACGGTTTGGGTTATGCCAATGCTGCTGGCGGCTGCGGTAGCGGGCTTTCTGTTCTGGAATTTTCCGCCTGCACGGATCTTTATGGGCGATGCGGGCAGCGGCTTTCTCGGGATAACCCTGGGCGTGTTGTCTCTGCAGGCGGCCTGGGTGGCGCCGCAGTTGCTGTGGAGTTGGCTGATCCTGCTCGGGGTGTTTATCGTCGATGCGACCTTCACCTTGCTACGCCGTCTGTTGCGCGGCGATAAGGTGTATGAGGCTCATCGCAGCCATGCCTATCAGTACGCTTCGCGCCGGTTCGGTCGGCATTTGCCGGTGACTCTGATTGTAGGGGGCATCAATATCCTGTGGTTGTTGCCCATCGCGCTTTGGGTTGGTTTGGGCGGCATAGACGGCTTGCTTGGGCTGCTGATTGCTTATGTGCCTTTGCTGGGCCTGGCGGTGAAATACCATGCCGGTGAGTTGGAGCAGCGGGCATGAGCGAGCGGACGTTAGTCATCATCGGGGCTGGCGGGCACGGCAAGGCGGTTGCAGAAGCGGCGCTGCTCAGTGGCGAATGGCAACGAATCGCTTTTGCCGATGACCGTTATCCTGAGTTGCGCGAAACCTTTGGCTGGCCGGTTGTGGCCGATGTGGCAGGCTTGGCGGCGCTGGAGATCCAGGTGGCGGGTGCTATTGCTGCGGTTGGCAATAATGCCGTGCGCGAACAGTGGGTCGAGGCTATTCGTGCCGCCGGGCTGCCCCTGGTGACGGTGGTGCATCCCCGGGCCTGCGTGAGTGCTGCTGCCAGCATTGGTGCGGGTACGGCGATCATGGCGCTGGCGATGGTGGGCGTCGATGCGAGGGTTGGCGAGGCGGCTATCGTCAATGCCAATGCCACAGTCGATCACGATGCCAGTCTTGGTGATTTTGCCCATCTTGGCGTCGGTGTCCAGTTAGCGGGTGGCGTGAAAGTTGGTGCCCGGGCCTGGTTGCAGGCGGGGTGTAGCGCGGGGTATCGGGTTGTGGTGGGCGACGGGGTGGTGTGTGCGCCTGGGACGGTATTGCGGGCAGATGGGGTGGTTGCTGTTTAGGTTGTGTGGGCCGGTGGTGGTGTTGGGCTTCATCTCGGTGATGTTTTGATTTTGGGCGGACTGCGTCCGCCATCGCGGCCAAGGCCCCTCCTACAGGGGATTGTGGGGATTGTTGGTGGAAGGGGCCGCTATCACAGCTTGAAGCGGCTCCTGCATGGTGTGGTGATCTTGGCTCCGTAGGCGCCTGTGTTTGTTAGCTTTTCACTGCTTCATTGTCATGGGTGATCCATTGGATTATAGTTCCGGCTATGTTGATAACGATTACTGAACTACCAGAGTACATTCGACGTGCAGATTATTTGTTTAGTGAATCTGAACGTAAGGCTGTTGTTGATTACCTGGCTGAGCATCCAAAGTCTGGTGACTTGATGGAAGGTACTGGTGGTATTCGTAAACTACGTTGGAGCAGAGGTAACAAAGGCAAAAGTGGTGGTGTTCGTGTGATTTACTACTACCACGATGAACGTATCCCTTTGTACTTGCTGACCATGTTTGGAAAAAATGAGCGAGCCAATCTATCAAAGTCAGATCGGAATGCGCTTTCTAAATTAGTCAGCATCCTTGTTAGTGCAGCATTGGAGAATGATGATCATGGCTAGTGGATATGAAAGTATCGCCCAAGGGCTGCAAGAAGCCATTGACCTTAATAAAGGTGAGAAGGTCGCAGCCAAAACACACCGCCCTGCAGAAGTGGATGTTGCAGGCATTCGCCGAAACCTGGGGTTAACACAGATGGAATTTGCCTCTAAGTTTTGTATCAGTGTTTCGACTCTAAGGCATTGGGAAAGAGGTGATCGAACTCCTCATGGTCCGGCGCTGGCGTTACTGCACGTCGTTGCCAAAGAGCCTCAGGCAGTGCTCAGAGCATTAGGCTGATCGGGTAACCAGGGAGCTGCCGGCTGAAGTCAGGCACGCTGCATCCCCGCGCCTGCGTGAGTCCTGCCGCCACCATTGGTGCGGGCACGGCGATCATGGCGCTGGCGATGGTGGGTGTCGCTGCGGTGATTGGCAAGGGCGCTATCGTCAATGCCAATGCGACGGTCGATCACGATGCCAGCCTTGGTGATTTTGCCCATCTTGGGGTCGGTGTTCAGTTGGCGGGTGGCGTGAAGATTGGCGCTCGGGCTTGGTTGCAGGCAGGGTGTAGCGCGGGTTACCGGGTTGTGGTGGGCGATGGGGTGGTGTGTGCGCCTGGGACGGTATTGCGGGCTGATGGGGTGGTTGCTGGTTAGGTTGTGTGGCCGGTGGTGGTGTCGGGCTTGAACTCGGGGGTGGTGTTTTGATTTTTGGGCGGACTGCGTCCGCCATCGCGGCCAAGGCCCCTCCTACAGGGAGTTGTGATGTTTGTGGCTGTTGTGGGTGGGCCGGGCTTGGTGTGATGTTTTGATTTTGGGCGGACGTTGTCCGCCTTCGCGGCCAAGGCCCCTCCTACAGGGAGTCGTGGTGTTTGTGGCTGTTGTGGGTGCCTGGACGATCTTTTACAGTTAGGCTCGTCTAAAGCTGGACAAAATCAGCGTGTTTAACTTTGTAAAAGGCAGGTGGTATCAATGGAGCCGGATATTCGTTGGAAGCAGCGGTTTGCCAATTTTGAAAAGGCATTTTTCCAGCTCCGGGATGGGGTTAAGCGCTATGGCGGCAATGCTGAAGCCATTATTAAGGAAGGTATTATTCAGCGATTTGAGTTTACTCATGAGCTGGCGTGGAAGGTGATGAAGGATTTTTTGGAGTACGAAGGTCACCAGAATATAACCGGCTCACGCAGTGCAACCAAGATGGCGTTCAGTATCGGTTTGATTGATGACGGGCAAGTGTGGATGGATATGCTCGAAAGTCGCAATAGAACGGTACACACCTATCAGGAAAGTATTCTGGAACAGGAATTTCAAAAGGTGGTGGGGGCTTATAGTTTATCCTTCAGTCAGTTTTACGCAAAAATGAAGAGCCTTTTATGAAGTTTGGGCTGGCTCGAGATGCAATTGAGCGTATTCAATCGGTTTTCAATAGGTACCCTACGGTTGAAAAAGTAGTCATCTATGGCTCTCGGGCCAAGGGCAATTATCGCGTCGGTTCTGATATCGACTTGACCTTGATGGGCGACAATCTGACTGATCCAATGTTGTCTGCGATCAAGTCGGACCTTGATGAGCTGAATACACCCTATTTGTTTGATATTTCAATTTTTAACGATGTGCAGTCAGTCGATTTGAAAGAGCATATTGCCAGGGCTGGGCAAGTTTTTTATGAGAAGTCAGGGGATAGATCGAAATAATTAAGGAGTGCTGGCTGGATACTAGCCAGGGCGGCGATTTTGCCCATCTTGGGGTGGGTGTTCAGTTGGCCGGTGGCATGAAGATTGGCCCCTGGGCCTGGTTGCAGACGGGGTGTAGCGCGGGGTAACAGGTTGTGGTGGGCGACGGGACGGTATTGCAGGCTGATGGGGTGGTTGCTGGTTAGGTTCTGTGGCCGGTGGTGGTGTCGGGCTTGAACTCGGGGGTGGTGTTTTGATTGTGGGCGGACGTTGTCCGCTTTCGCAGCTGAAGCTGCTCCTACGAGGCGCTGGGGTGTGGAACCTGGCCTACATCAACAGCTTGTCGCTGTGGCTGGACATCAAGAACCTGATCAAGCCGCCGTTCACCCTGCTGCCCAAGGACATCTACTGACCCTACGGGGCTCGCAGGGTGGATGAGGCTTCACCTATCCACCATCACGATCTTATGGTGGATGAAAGCGCCATCCACAGGCTGTAAACAGGTTGTTTACAAAGAAGGCCTTGAAAGGCTGTAAACATACTGTTTACAATTGCCCAATGATCAAGTCATTCAAACACAAGGGTCTTGAGGCCTTTTTCACGACTGGCAAGACCAAGGGCATCCAGGCCGACCACGGCAAACGCCTGTCTCGCCAACTGTTCGCCCTGAATGACGCGACCCAGGCCACCGATATGGACCTGCCCGGCTGGCGACTGCATGCTCTGAAAGGCGAGCTGGCTGGACATTGGTCGGTGCGCGTTTCCGGCAACTGGCGATTGACCTTCCGCTTCATCGGTGAGGATGCCGAGTTGGTTGATTATCAGGACTACCACTAGAGGACTTGCCCATGCGTATGCACAACCCCCCGCACCCTGCGCAAATCCTGCGCGAGGACGTGCTCCCCGAGCTGGACATCACCATCACCGACTTCGCTGCGGCCTTGGGTTATTCCCGTGTGCAACTGTCCAAGGTGCTCAACGGTCGCGCCTCGATCACGCCCGATCTGGCTGTGCGTCTGGAGCGTGCCGGTATCGGCCAGGCCCGCCACTGGCTGGCCATGCAGGCGAGCTATGAACTGTGGCAGGCCGAGCAGCGCGAACAGCCCGTAGTCAAGCGGCTGTACCATCACGCAGCCTGATGAGTCATTGCGACACAGGAAGGTCCGGGCGGCGTTCCGTGACCTTGGCGCGAGGCTTTTGATTGCGGAGCCAGCCGCAGGGCCGGGTAGGGCGGCCTCTGGTAACGGTGTGTATCCCCCGGGCCTGCGTGAGTCCTTCCGCTGTTATAGGGGCGGGTACGGCGATGATGGCGCTGGCGATGGTGGGCGTCGATGCGGTGATTGGTGAGGCAACTATCGTCAATGCTCATGCGACAGTCGATCACGATGCCAGCCTTGGTGATTTTGCCCATCTTGGGGTCGGTGTTCAGTTGGCTGGTGGCGTGAAGATTGGCGCGCGGGCTTGGTTGCAGGCAGGGTGTAGCGCGGGGTATCAGGTTGTGGTGGGTGACGGGTTGGTGTGCGCACCTGGGACGGTATTGCAAGGAGAGTAGGTCGTGAGTGTTTTGCGGGCGTGTGTTTCCGGCACATGGTCATGACGCTGCGAAGCGCCTCACAAGGGCGAAACCCTGCATTTGAAGGTGAAAAATGACCTGATTTTCGATTGAGACGCTGTTTTTTCAAATCATTGAGAAAATCAGCTCGGAAAACGGGACTACTTCAGACCTTCCCTAAGGCTATGGGAGTGGTTGCCCGCGCCAAGGGGATGACAGAGCTGGCCAAGGAAACGGGGCTGGCCAGAGAGCAACTTTACAAGTCGTTCAGCGAACGCGGGAACCCTACACTGAAAACCATGCTGGTAGTGATGCGGGCGTTGGGAGTTGATTTGACCGCCCGGCCGCATGCGCAATAAGAACACGCCTAGTTGAAGTAAACCCTAACTAGGCGTCAGGCCGGCACCCTGCGCAACGTCAGGATAGGGCCGATACCGGCATTTTCTGTCGCTTCGCCAGCAACCTCTATGGCCTCAACCTGGCAGTCCGCACGCTTAGCGTACGATTTTGTCCGTTTTCTCTATGGTCCCCTTGGTGGCGAAAAACAGCCTGCGCAAGTTGCATGCAGTATGTGCGGCAGCCATAATCAGATCAGGCTTTCGAGTGGGTTCATATTATGCGTCTGTCCAAAACCCAGCAATCTACTATCAAAGAACTTGCTATCGAAGTATTTGATGAAGAGGTGTCGGTGCATTTGTTTGGTTCTCGCACAAATGACCAGGCGCGCGGCGGGGATATTGACTTGTTGATTGTGGCTGATCACCTCGTTACCGATAAAGTACGAAAAATCATACGCCTCAATGCCAAGTTGCAAATGGCACTGGGTGAACAGAAGTTTGATATCGTGGTTAAGGATTCTGGGACCATGGTTACGCCATTCCATCTTCACATTTTAGACTCGGCGATACGCTTATGAGTGAGCAGGCTGAATCCACCGCTTTGCGCTTGTTGTCTTTGTTTGAGATTACTCACAAGGAGGCGACTCACCTGCTTTACAGTTGGCAGCAGTTGTTCAGCCAGCGACAAGTTGATATCGACTGGGTTAAAGGGTTGGACACCAGCCCGGATGAGGCCGTCATACTGGAGGCATTTGTTTCGCGTTACGCCAGATTGCAGGATAATATCGCCGGCAAGCTTATTCCCGTCTGGTTGGAGACCTTGTCCGAGCGACCTGCCAGTCAGCTTGAAAACCTGAATAAAGCCGAGAAATTAGGTGTAATTGCCAGCGTTGAGGATTGGCTGTCAGCACGCCAAGTGCGTAATGCCCTGGTACATGAATACATGGTCAATCCCGCCGATATGGCCGATGCACTCCAGCTTGCCAAAGTCGCGACCAGGCAATTTTTTGATACCTATAATGCAATCAACGCGTATGTACACAACACCCATCCTGGGCTGGTGAGCAAACTGCCGGCGCGCATTGTTTTTCCGTAGGGTAGGCGGCGCCAAGCACTAAGCGATCAGGCACCACTACGTGGCGCGCTGCGTAGCCCACCAGACGCATCGCCGCTACCATCAGGAAGGGTTAAGCTGACCAACATCTATATCGGAGGCCCGCCATGAGCGTCCCGCTTTCCCCCATCGTTTCCGAGTTCGAGACCGAAGAGCAAGCGGCCAGCTATGACCGCTGGTTCCGCGCCAAGGTGCAAGCCTCGCTCGACGATCCACGCCCTAATATCCCGCACGATCAGGTGATGGCCGAGATGCGCGCCCTCATCGAGTCGAAGCGGAAGAAATGCGATGCTGGTTGAGTGGCGGCCGGAAGCTCGGGCCGCACTCTGGACCATTCTGGACTACATCGGCGAGCGTAATCCTCTTGCGGTCAATGACCTGTACCAAGCCATTGATGCCGCTACGTAGGCTCTTTCCCAGCACCCTTATCTGTACCGGTTCGGCCGGTTGTCCGGCACTCGGGAGATTGTCGTGCACCCGAAGTACTTGGTGGTCTACCGGGTGACGGATCACATTGAGGTCGTGAGTGTCCTACACGCCCGCCAGGAATACCCTTAGTTGCATCCGATCACCCGCGCTCATTCGAGACGGACAGGCTGCCTGTTCCATGACCATCCGGCCGGGCAGTACGCGACAGAGGCATTAAGCGCTTTTGTATAGGATCTACAGGGGGATGGGGGGCTGCTGCTGCGTATCCTTTCTTTGCTCTTGCCGGCAGGGCTACAATGTCTAAACTTTGTATAAACGAGCGTTTGGAGGCAGCCATGACCGAAGCCGTCCTCGACATCAAACATTGGGGTAACAACCTGGGGGTCCGCCTGCCTGCGGCCGTGGCCCGTGCCGCGCATCTGCACGCCGACCAGCGCGTGCGCATCACGGTGGAGGGCGAACGGGTGATCATCACGCCCCTGCACGACGAACCCTTGACCCTGGAACAGCGGCTGGCTCGCTTCGACCCGGAACGTCACGGCGGCGAAGCCATGCCGAGCGACGAAGCCTTGGGTGCCGAGCGGTGGTGAAACGCCCCGCCTCCTGGACACCGGATCGCCAGGACGTTATCTGGCTCGACTGCAATCCGCAGCGTGGGCAGGAAATGCGCGACCTGCATCCCTTCCTGGTGCTGTCGCCAAAGGCCTTCAATAAACGTACCTCGCTGGTTATCGGTTTGCCGATGACCGCGGCCAGCTACAACGCCGACAACCCTTTTGCCATTACCGTGGGGGTGGCCAGTGGGCGCAAGGCCGGGCAAACCACCTATGTGCTCTGCCATCAGCCAAAATCCTTTGATTGGCGCCTGCGCGGCGGCACCCTGCACCCGATGAAACGGATTTCGGATGTTCGCTTCGCCGAAGTATTGGCGCTGCTCAACCAGATCATTCAGTTGGCTTGAGCAAAACATGGATGTCGGCAGAAGCAGAGTATCCGCTTGTATATCGAAACAACATGGAAATGCGTGTATCAGAGCCTCTCTTATCAAAAAATCTATATGTCATTGATTCAGGGGCCTTTTTGTGGGAGGGGCTTTAGCCGCGACTGGACTGGCACATTCTCGCGGCGAAAGCGGAGCGCCGCCCGGCCCTCCTACAGGGGGCTGCGGTGTTCTTGTGGGAGTGGCCGGGCGCTTGGTTTTGTTGTAGGAGGGGACTTTGTCCGCGAATGGGTTTGGGCCAGACCGACGGTTCGCGGCCAAGGCCCCTCCTACAGGGTGTGGCGGAGCACCTCTTGAAGTCATCCGCCAATATATTGAGCAGCAACAGACTCCACCCTGAAGGCAAAAGCGAGGACGGTTACGCCGTCCGCGCTATCCTCCGCAGTGGCGGACCGTCCCGCCCTGAAGGGCGAGGTTTGCCGCGCAACCGATCAAAAAGCGCTATTTTTTATTGTGCTATGTGCAATATCACGTATGCTGTTTTTCGAGGTAAACAAAGTTTACAACGTATGCGGAGGTCGTAATAATGGCATCGCCTGTTCTGTCGTTTCGACTTGATGAGGAGCTTGTTTCCCAGCTGGACAAGCTGGCTGAGGCCACCGATCGGGATCGTCTGTACCACGTGAGGCGCGCCATGGCTCGTTATCTCGAGTCTGAATCGTGGCACTTGCAGGCGCTTGAGGTTGGTATCGAAGCTGCCGACGCAGGAAAGCTTACGGATCTGGCAACCGTCAAGGCTAAGTGGATGAGTCGTGCCGAAAATCCTAATAACTGATCCAGCCGACAGTGATCTAGACGCAATCTTCGATTACTACGCGTCTCTCGTTGGAGAGGGGCGCGCAAGTGCGATCATTGTGCAGATCCTAGAGCAGCTAGAGTTCTTGGAAGCATTTCCCGGAATGGGCCGCCCCTCACTCAAACCTGATGTGCGGGAAGTGGTGATCACACGTTATCCCTTTCTCGTGCCTTACCGCCTTGTAAATGAAGAGATTCAAATTCTCAGGGTTATGCATCAACGAGCAGAGCACCCCAGCGATTGGTAAAACTGCGAAATTTGAGCAGCACTGGGTGTGCTCTGCTCGGCTGAGAAATGTTTTTGTGTGGCACTCGGTGTTTCACCCAGCCGGGGGCGCGCCTCTCATCAAACAACCTGTATGTCATTGATTCAGGAGGCTCTTTGTGGGAGGGGCTTTAGCCGCGACTGGACTGGCACATTCTCGCGGCTAAAGCCCCTCCCACAGGTATCCACAAGCCGACAGACACGTTAACCCCCTCCAGTTTGCTGCGCGACAGCGCGGCGTCTGGACGACGGGGGATCTCTTATCAAAAAAGAAATAACTCGTTGTTTTATAAATAGAAATTTAATCTGCACAAAGACCTGTGGGAGGGGCTTTAGCCGCGAAGCTGTGCTATGACGCGAAGAATTCGCGGCTGAAACGAAACGCCGCCCGGCCGCTCCCGCAGGTGCCCACAAGCCGACAGACAGGTTAGATCCACCCCCGTTTGCTGCGCGACAGGGCGTGCCTCCTACAGGGTTTGGCGGTGTGCTTTGTTTCTGTAGGTGGCGTGCATTTGCTGTTGGTTTTTCCATCAATAGTCAGGTTTTTACCCGGCGGGGCTTACTCCGCTGGTTTTCAAGTTCTCAGGATTGAGGTGTTGTTGTGTTAAGACTTGCCGAAAAGTTGCGTAGCCGTTTGGTCCAGTTGCCACGACGCCAAAAGCGACTGATTCAGGTCGGTATGGATGTGCTGCTGGTCTGGGCGGCGCTGTGGCTGGCTTTTGTCGTGCGCCTGGGGGACATGAAAAGCATCGAGCCGTTTGCCGGGCATGCCTGGCTGTTTGTCGTGGCACCGCTGATCGCTATCCCCATGTTCGTTCGCTTCGGTATGTACCGGGCGGTGATGCGTTATTTTGGTAACGATGCGCTGCTTGCCATCGGCAAAGCGGTCACCCTGTCGGCATTGCTGCTGGCCTTGGCGGTGTACTGGCATCAGGGTGCCCCCAAGCCTATTCCGCGTTCTATGGTGTTCAATTACTGGTGGCTGAGCCTGGTGATGATTGGCGGGCTGCGCCTGGTCATGCGTCAGTATTTTATGGGCGATTGGTACTCGTCGGATCATCCTGGCCGGCTCAAGGGACGTGATGCCGGCTTGCCCAAGGTGGCGATCTATGGCGCTGGCGCGGCCGGCAATCAGTTGATCGCTGCGTTGCGCTTGGGGCGGGGCATGCGGCCGGTGGCGTTTATCGATGATGATGCCAATATCGCTAATCGGGTGATCGCGGGTCTGCGGGTCTATACCTCCAAGCATATTCAACAGTTGATCGATGAAACCGGCGCCGACGAGATTCTGCTGGCGATTCCTTCAGCCAGCCGGGCTCGCCGTCGCGAGATTTTGGGCCTGCTCGAGCAGTATCCGTTGCATGTGCGCAGCGTCCCCGGATTCATGGATCTGGCCAGCGGTCGGGTCAAGGTCGACGATGTGCAGGAAGTGGACATCGCCGACCTGCTCGGGCGCGATGCGGTGCCGCCGCAGCAGGCGTTGTTCGAGCGGTGCATCCGTGGCCAGGTGGTGATGGTGACGGGGGCGGGTGGTTCTATCGGCTCGGAGTTGTGCCGGCAGATCGTAACCACCGGGCCGACCACCTTGCTGTTGTTCGAGCACAGCGAGTTCAATCTGTACAGCATTCACTGTGAGCTGGAGCAGCGCATTCGTCGTGAGTCGTTGCCGGTGCGCCTGGTGCCGATCCTGGGCTCGATTCGCAATGCCGGGCGTTTGTTCGATGTGATGCGTACCTGGACGGTGAATACCGTGTATCACGCCGCGGCGTACAAGCATGTGCCGATGGTTGAGCACAATATCGCCGAGGGCGTGCTGAACAATGTGCTGGGCTCGACCCTAACCGCGCAGGCGGCGATCAAGGCCGGGGTCGAGCACTTCGTGCTGATTTCCACCGATAAAGCGGTGCGCCCGACCAATGTGATGGGCAGCACCAAGCGCCTGGCCGAGATGGTCTTGCAGGCCTTGAGTACGGAATCCGCGCCGGTGCTGTTCAGAAGCGATGATGGCGTGCATCGGGTCAACAAGACCCGTTTCACCATGGTGCGTTTCGGCAATGTGCTGGGCTCTTCGGGCTCGGTGATTCCACGTTTTCACGACCAGATTCGCCGGGGCGGCCCGGTGACGGTGACCCACCCGAATATCACCCGCTACTTCATGACCATCCCCGAGGCCGCGCAGTTAGTCATCCAGGCCGGTGCCATGGGGCAGGGCGGCGATGTGTTCGTGCTGGACATGGGCCAGCCGGTGAAGATCGTCGAGTTGGCGGAGAAGATGATCCACCTCAGCGGCCTCAGCGTGCGTTCGGAGAAGAACCCGCACGGCGACATCGCCATCGAGTTCACCGGCTTGCGCCCTGGCGAGAAGCTGTATGAGGAGTTGTTGATCGGCGATAACGTCAGCCCGACCGATCACCCGATGATCATGCGCGCCAACGAAGAATGCCTGTCCTGGGAAGTCTTCAAGAAGGTTTTGGCTGATCTGCTCAATGCGGTTGAACGCGACGACTACGACCGCGTGCGCCAACTGCTGCGCGAAACCGTGAGTGGCTATGCGCCGGAAGGCGAGATCGTCGACTGGATCCACCTGCAACGGCGGATAGAGCCTTAGGCAGCGGTTTTTTGGTGGTGTTTTTGTAGCAGGGCTGCACCGGGTGATGCTTTGGGTTTTTGCGGGCGGACGTTGTCCGCCATCGCGGCCAAGGCCCCTCCTACAGGGGGATGTGGTGCTCTCGTGGGGGGCGGGCGCTTGGTTCTGTTGTGGGAGGGGACTTGTCCGCGAATGGATTTTGACCGGCCGACGATTCGCGGCCAAGGCCCCTCCTACAGGGGATTGGTGCTCTCGTGGGGGGGAAGTGTCGGGCGGATGGTCAATTCTTGTTCGCCACCCTTTTCCCGGAGTCGTATGCAATACTCAGGCGCAGATGTCAGCGAGGTGATTTATGGAAGCACTGAGAATTATTGCCAAGCCGGTTAATCGCCAATTGGTGATTGATCTGCCAGCTTCGCTTGCAGGTGATCTGTCCTATGAGGTGATCGTACTACCGGTGTCCGAGGCCAGTTCTCCGGTGGCTCCTCGACGACGCTCACCGGCGTCCGAGCTCGCAGGGAGTGCTGAGTTGCGTGACGATCTGGTGACCCCGGCAAGTCCTGATGCAGATTGGGATTCTGCCTGACATGCTCTTGCTGGACACCCATATTTGGATTCGCTGGCAGAACACGGCAAAGGGCAATCTTGCTTTACCGCAGCGATTGGTTGAGCTGATTGAAACCGCAGACAGGGTTGCCATCCGTGCTATTTCCTGTTGGGAACTGGGGCAACTGGTTAAACGCCAGTGGGTGGTGCTGAATATGCCTGTGGCCGATTGAGTTTGCGCCGCTCTGCAACCCGATATTGAAGTGCTTCCGATCGATAGAGCTGTAGCACTTCAAGCAGCCATGCTACCTGAGCACCATCGTGATCCTGCTGACCGAATGATCATTGCTTCTGCCCTGATATATCAGGCTTCGCTGATGAGTCTGGATTCGGTATTCCCCCTCTATCAAGAGCTGCAGGGTGTACTTGAGCGCTGATTTTCCAAATCGTAACCGCGCCATAAAGTACACATTCAAAAGGGCTGACAAAGCCCCGATGCTGAGCTCCTGATTCCCTCTGGATCCTCTTATCAAGCAACCCGGATGTCATTGATTCAGGAGGCTCTTTGTGGGAGGGGCTTTAGCCGCGACTGGACTGGCACATTCTCGCGGCTAAAGCCCCTCCCACAGGTATCCACAAGCCGACAGACACGTTAACCCCCCCCAGTTTGTTGCGCGACAGCGCGGCGTCTTGACGACGGGGGATCTCTTATCAAACAACCCGTATGTCATTGATTCTATTGCTTATGACGCGCTCCTTGAGATGGGCCTTTTTGTGGGAGGGGCTTTAGCCGCGAATGATGTAGGTCCGTCGCGGGCGGGCGCTTGGTTCCTTGTGGGGGACTCTATCTTGCCTTTTCATATTTTTTTACATGGGAAATCGACTAATATTCGATTTTCCATGTAAAAACAGGCTATGCGCTTGATCAAACAGCTTCGCGCCTTCGGCAGTATTCCCTTCAATCATGGGGTACTGCTTTCACTATTGGGGGAGTACAGGCGTCCCAACGACAAGATCGCCCGTCTATTGGCGGCCGGCGATCTCGTTCAAATCAAGAAGGGCCTGTATGTACTGGGTATCGAGCATCGCTCCACACCCGTCTCGCTCCCCTTGGTGGCCAATCTGCTTTACGGCCCGTCGTATGTTTCTCTGGATTTCGCCTTGTCCTGGCATGGCTTGATTCCCGAGGGGGTTTACGAAGTCAGCTCGGTTACCCCACGCCGCGCTCGGCAATACAGCACGCCTCTGGGCACGTTTTCCTATACCCATACCTTCGCAGCGTTGTATGGCATCGGCGTGATGATGGAGGGTAACCCGGATGGCAGCTGCTTTCTGATCGCCAGCCCGGAAAAGGCGCTGT
Organism: Pseudomonas sp.; assembly: GCA_030699825.1. Classification (GTDB taxonomy): domain Bacteria; phylum Pseudomonadota; class Gammaproteobacteria; order Pseudomonadales; family Pseudomonadaceae; genus Aquipseudomonas. The sequence continues at coordinate 42,476 of JAUYKV010000065.1, forward strand.
GCGACAAGATACTGTTCACGCGCAACCTCGATGCAGGCACGGCCGGTGCCATGCGCATCTTTCTGGAGGACGATTTGCGAATTGATCTCGATGCCTTGGCCGAGATGAACCCGGAGCCAGTCCGCCAATGCCTGGCGGCCGGTCACAAGACCCGACAGCTTGAGGCCTTGTGCAAGGTGTTGGAGAGTCTGCAGTGAACGTGATCGAGCAGATGTTGCAGCGCTACCCTCAGGACAGTAACGAAGCGCGCACCCATGCGTTGCGGGAGGTGATGCAGGAGGTCGCCCTGGCCGGGCTGTATCGCGGCGGCTTCTTCGATAAGGCCGCGTTTTACGGCGGTACCTGTTTGCGTATTTTCCATGGTTTGCCGCGCTTCTCGGAAGATCTGGATTTTTCTCTGTTGCAGTCGGACGCCAACTTTTCCCTGGAGCCTTACTTCAAGGCGATGCGGGATGAGTTTGCTGCCTTTGGTTTCGAGGTGGAGATTGCCGCGAAGCAGAAGGTTGCCGCTTCGGACATCGCCTCGGCCTTTCTGAAAAAAACCGCCAGCGTGTATGACCTGCGCATCGCCGGGCAGAGGCTTATCAAGATCAAATTCGAGGTGGATACCGATCCTCCGTTGGGTTTCGCCACCGAGGAAAAGCTGCTGCTCCAGCCGTATTCGTTTTTCGTTAAATGTTTTGCTTTGCCGGATCTCTTCGCCGGCAAGATGCATGCGTTGCTGTTCCGGCAATGGAAAAGCCGGGTCAAGGGGCGCGACTGGTTCGATTTCGAATGGTACGTCCGGCAGGGCTGCTCGTTGAATCTGGCGCATTTTGCCGAGCGCGCCCGGCAAAGTGGAGATCTGTCCGAGGCGCCACTGACTACTGAAGCATTCCAGGCGATGCTCGAGGCGCGTATCGACGCGCTTGACGTCAACTCTGCCAGGCAAGATGTCGCCCGTTTCATCAAGACGCCCACACAGCTGGACATCTGGTCGCATGAATATTTCCTACAACTTGCACGCATGACCCGGTTTCAATGAATTAATTACTGCCCCGGCCGGCGATTCGCGGCCAAGGCCGCTCCTACAGGGGGATGTGGTGCTCTTGTGGGAGTGGACTTGTCCGCGAATTGGTTTTGGCCGGCCGACAACCCCCTTGCCATTACCAAATCATTCAGCTGGCTTGAGCAAAGCATCACTGGCTCGGGCATCTGGTGGTCGACGATTACGCCGGCTACAGGGCGCTAATTAGTGGCCGGATGGCCGTGGAATTCGCACATTACTGCCGGGTTTGTCGCTTGCCAGCGGCAGGGCGGTGTAGTTTATCTCTGCGGGAGTCGGGCAAAAGTAGTTGGTGGCTTATTGCTAATGAAGTCATAATAATGGCGTCATTATGTCGTCTGGCTCGCGCTCCCGCGGAAATATCGGCCAATGCAATGCTCACTAGTTCCCGCATCAGGAGCGCGAAATGGATAGCTACCCGAATGACCTGCTCAGTGCCTTGGTCGAAAGGATCGGCCTGGGCGTCATCGTGCTCGATGCGAATACGCGTATTCAGCATTGGAATGCTTTCGTCGCCCAACGTTGTGACAAGAACCTTGAGCAAGCCAAGGGGCGGCTTTTTGTGGACGTCTTCCCGGAGGCGGATACCTCGCACTTCGAACGGATGGTCGAACTGGCGCGTGACAAGTCCACGCATGTCTACAATCACTGGCTGGAAATGCCGGCGCTTGTGCAATTGCCTGTGTCAACCGCCGAACATGGGCGCCTGGCGCTGCAGAGCACCTTGTTTTTTCCCTTCGAGACCCCCGATGGCAGTATTCACTACGGGTTGGTGATGTATGAAACCAGTACTCTGGCGCAGTCCAGCGAGCAGCTGGAACTGGCTCTGAATGCCTTGGGTAGCAAGCAGGTTGAGCAGGATCAGTTACTTCGCAAATTGGAAGCCGCCAATAGTCAGCTGCTGCAATCGGAGAAAATGGCGGCAATAGGTCAATTGGCGGCGGGTGTCGCTCACGAGATCAATAATCCCATCGGTTATGTGTTCTCCAACCTCAAGACCCTTGACGGTTATGTGCATGACCTACTGAAAATCATCGATGCGGTAGACGCTGTTACGAGCCTTGATGACGTGCGTCAACTCAAACGCAGCCTTGAATACGACTACATTCGAGGTGATGTGGAAGCGCTGATCAGCGAGTCGGGGGATGGCATCGACCGGGTCAAACAGATCATCAGCGCGCTCAAGGACTTCTCTCATATCGAGGAGGAGACATTTCGTCTGGCCGATCTGCACCGCGGCCTGGACAGCACCCTCAACGTGGTCAACAACGAGTTGAAGTACAAGGCCGAAGTGGTCAAGGAATATGGCGAGCTGCCCGAGGTGGATTGCATTTCCTCGCAGATCAATCAGGTAGTGATGAACCTGCTAGTCAATGCTGCGCACGCCATCGAGCAATTTGGCCGCATCACCCTGCGCACTGCATGCGCCGGCGACTGGGTCTGGATCGAGGTCGAGGACACGGGTAAAGGCATCGAGTCGAAGCTGCTCAATCGCATTTTTGAGCCTTTCTTCACAACCAAACCGATCGGCAAGGGAACCGGGCTTGGCCTGGCTCTTTCCTACAGCATCGTGCAGAAGCATCACGGGCGTATAGAGGTTCACAGCGAGGTGGGCAAGGGGTCGCGCTTCCGCGTCTGGCTACCGGTGCATCAACCGCGTGCACTGGATCACGCGGAGGGTCAGGCGATATGAGTGAGGGGGAATCTGAAGTCGTCGCTACTCTGCTTCTGGTCGACGATGAGGAGAACATTCTCAACAGCCTGCGCAGGGTCCTGCGTAGCGAGCCCTACCGATTGCTCACCGCCAGTGGCGGTGAGGCGGCGCTTGCGCTGCTGGACCAGCAACCGATCGACCTGGTGATTTCCGACGCACGCATGCCCGGGATGGACGGCGCCACCTTGCTGGCCCACGTACAACAGCGTTGGCCGGAATGCTTGCGCATCCTGCTTACCGGATATGCCGACATCTCCACCACCGTGAAGGCGATTAACCAAGGGCAGATTTATCGTTATATCGGCAAGCCGTGGGATGACCAGGAGCTGCGCTCGATAATTCGCCAGGCTTTGGCCTTGCAGCACTCCGAGCGTGAGCGTTTGCGCCTGGAGCGCTTGGCCCGCGAGCAAAACGAACGCCTGCAAGAGCTGAATGCGACCCTTGAACAGCGTGTACACGACCGCACTGCCGAGCTTGAGCAGACCGCAGACATGCTCGACCTTGCCTATGTCGAGCTGCGGCGCAGTTATGTCACCGCGACCGAGGTGTTTGCCAATCTGGTTAATCAGCGGCTGACTAAAGAGCGCCAGACCAATACGAAAGTGATCGCTTTGGTCAAGGCTTATGCTGAGTGCTATCAGCTGGACGACCCTACCAGTAACGACTTGGCCATGGCCGCTGCGCTGTACAACATCGGCAAGTTGGCTTGGGATGATGAGCTGCTCGGTCAGCCGTCCGACCTGCTATACAAAGCAGGTCGAGCGCGCTACCGCCAATATCCGGCGCTCGGTGAAAGCCTGTTGATGACTCTGGAGCCGGTTCAGGATGCGGGTCGACTGATCCGACATCACCAGGAACGTTGGGACGGCAATGGCTTCCCCGATCGTTTGGCGGGCGAAGCCATTCCCCTGGGGGCGCGCCTGCTCAAGCTTTCCGTGGACTTCATCGAATTGCAGTGCGGCATGATCCTCGACCGCAAGCTGAGCCGCGACGAGGCGCTGCTGCTGATAAAGAAATACACCGGCCGGCTCTACGACCCTGAACTCTGCAGTCGCTTCATCGAGCTTTGCACCAGCCTGACTCCGGATTTGGTCCTGGCCGACGTCAGCATCCTTGCGCTGGATACCCGACGCCTGGAGCCCGGTATGGTCTTGGCGCGCAATCTTCATGCAGAGAACGGCATGTTGCTACTGAACGAGGGCAAGTCACTGACCTCGGCGTTAATCACCAAGCTTATGGCGTTCGAGGCGTCTGAGGGCGGGCGTTACACGTTATTCGTGCGTAAGCCCGAGAACCAGGCCGCTGCTCAAGAGGGAGCTCAGAGTGATCAAAATTCTGTTAGTGGATGATGAGCCGCATGTCCTTAGTGCACTGAAGCGGGTGCTACACCCGCATCGCTGGGAGCTACACGTCTTCAGCGATGCTCAGGCTGCATTGGAGGCACTCACTGAGCATGAATATGCAGTGATCATCTCCGACTATAAAATGCCGAATTTAGATGGCATTACTTTCCTGCAGTTTGCCAAGCAGCGTCAGCCGTATGCCTTGCGCATGGTGCTCAGTGGCCACGGTGATCGGCAATCGATGCTGCAGGCTATCAACCGTGCGGAAATCTACCGCTTTCTCTCGAAGCCCTGGGAAGATTACGAGATCGAGACTGCTGTGTGTGCGTGCGTCGATCTGTATTTATTGCGACAGGAGAATCATCGTCTGCTCTCCCGGGTACGTCAGCAGCAGACGGCTCTGGAGCGGCAGCAGGACGAACTGATCCGTCTGGAAGCCGAATACCCAGGCATCACTCGGGTCGAGCGCGATACCGATGGTGCGGTCCTGATCGAGCTCGACGAGTGTACCGACCATGGCTGATTATCTCGCGCACGAACGCAAGCTCACGCTCAAGGTGGTCTATTACGGGCCGGCCCTGAGCGGCAAGACCACCAACCTGATGCAGTTGCACACGCTGCTGCGCCCGCAGCGCAAGGGCGAGCTGATGGTGCTCGAGACCCGCGACGACCGCACGCTGTTCTTCGATGTGCTGCCGATCGGCCTGCGCAGCGAGAATGGCCTGGATCTGCGCCTGAAACTCTACACCGTGCCGGGTCAGGTACAGCACGACAGCACGCGCAAGGCGGTGTTGTCGCGCGCCGACGGGGTGATCTTCGTCGCCGATTCGCAGGCGGCGCAACAGGACAACAATGCCAATGCCTTCGACAACCTCGCCGACAACCTGCAGAAGCTCGGCATGGATATCGAGCAACTGCCGCTGGTGGTGCAGTTCAACAAGCGTGACGTGCCCGGTGCGGTTGACGAGGACGGGCTGCAGGCGCGCTGGCGGGACACGCCCTGGGCGCCGTTGTGCATGGCCTCGGCGATCAGTGGTCAGGGGGTGGTGGAAAGCTTTCGCCTGTTGCTCGAGCGGCTTTACCCGGCGCTCAACCGGGAATACCAGCTGGCCGCTGGCGAAGGCATAGACGCGGCGACCTTCGTTCGCCAGCTGAGCATGGCAGAGGAGGGCAGCTGATGCTGGGCTTCGAGGATGACCCGCGGTTGATCGATCTGCTCCCGATCGAGCGCCAGCAACGCCTGTTGCAGCTGCTGCAAGCCCTGGTCGCTCAGCCGCTGAGCCTGCACGAGCATTATCGCGACGATGCCGAACCGGTCGAATTCAACCTGGAAACCCTGGCCTGGCTGCATTGCCCGCAACAGCCGCAGTTGCAGCAGGCTGCGGCTCGAGTCTTGGAGTTCGTGCTGTTTTATGTCGGCAAGTATCGCTTGGCCGCCAATCTGCACCACGACACCACCGAGGCCAGCTTTGCCGAGCTACAACGCCAGCATGCCGCGCTGCAGGCCTCCGAGGCGCGCTACCGAGAGCTTTCCGCGCAGTTGCAGACACGGGTCGACGAACAGGTCCAAGTCATCGAGCAAGCTCAGCAGCAGCTTTACGAAACAGCCCGTCTGCGCTCGATCGGCCAGCTCGCCGCCGGGGTCGCCCATGAGATCAACAACCCGATAGGCTTCATTGCCAGCAATTTGCGGGTAGCCGACGACTATCTCGATGAGCTGAGCGCAAAACTGCCCGCTGACCCCGTCTGTGCCCTGCTGCTGAAGGATTTCAAGGATCTGCTGGGCGAATCGCTCAGTGGCACCCAGCGCATTGCGGCCATCGTCACCGACCTGAAGACCTTCTCCAACATCGATCAGGCAGACTTCGTGCCCTGTGACTTGAATGCCCTGATTGGCACCACCTGTCACCTGCTGCAGGCCGAGAGCAGCCAGGCGCTGCATATCGAGCTGAAACTGTCCGAGATGCCGCACCTGGCTGGCTATCCGGCGAAGATCTCGCAGCTCTTCTACAACGTGTTGGACAATGCGGTGAAGGCCCTCGGCGGGCCGGGCACCATACGTATTACCAGCCGTCCAGGCCAAGACAGGGTGCTGGAAGTGATCATCGAGGATAACGGCTGCGGCATCCCCGCAGAAGAGTTGTCACGGGTCTTCGATCCGTTTTTCACCACCCGCCCGGTCGGCTCGGGAAGCGGTCTTGGCTTGAGCGTGGCACGCGACATAATGACCGCTCACCAGGGCGAGATCCTGGTGCACAGCCGCCTCGGTACGGGCACTCGAGTGACCCTGCGCTTTCTCTGCCGTTAAGGAATTTTCGTGGCCAAACGTTATGCATCGCTGTTTGTCGGAGAGGGGCCGGATGCCGAGGAGATAGAAGCAGCGCCTAGCGCGCCCTATCGTCTGCTCCTGGTGGATGACGAGCCGGGCATTCTCGCCGCACTGCGCCGGGTGTTTCAGCGCGAAAACTATGAGCTGCACTTCGCCCGTAACGGTATTGAAGCGCTGAAAATTCTGGGTGGACAGCCAATTCATCTGATCATCAGCGACTTCATGATGCCGCAGATGAATGGCAGTGAGCTGCTCGCTCAGGTACGCGAGCGCTGGCCGGAGACCATTCGCATCATGCTCACCGGGCATGCCAGCACCGATGCCGTTATGGGGTCGGTCAAGGGCGGCGCGGTCTACCGCTTCATCCTCAAGCCATGGAACGATGATGATCTGCGTCTGACTATTGCCCTGGCCCTGGAACAATATGCACTGATGCAGCGCAATCGCGCCCTCGAGCAGGAGAACCACCAGCAGAACCGCGACCTGGCGACCCTGGCCAAGCTCGGCGTTACCAACCGCAGCCAGCTGGCCATCATGCTGCACAAGAAAGGCTTGCTCAACGCCCAGCAGATCCAGCTGCTGCACAAGGAGATGCAGACCCACAAGACCCCGGTGATGCGCCAGCTGATGCAGCACGACTGGATCGATAGTGACAAGATTTACCAACTGATGCGCAATGACCTGATGTTCGAAGAGGTTGACCTGCGCGAGTTCCAGGTCGATCTGCCGTTGCTGGCCCTGGTGCCGCAAGCGGTCTGCACGCGGCAGCTGGTGTTGCCGCTGCGGGTGACCGACAAGCGCCTGCGCCTGGCGATGGCCGACCCGATGGACATGGGGCTGATCGAAGAGCTCGGCTTCATGACCGGCTACAGCATCCACCCCTTGCTGTGTGAGCTCGAGCAGCTGCAAAACAAACACCGGGAGATATTCGGCGAACCCGGCAATCAGCTCGAAGACCTGACAACCGTGGTCGGCAACAGCGACCCCTACGAAGGCATCGAGATCGTCCTCGACGACGACGTCAACACCGAAAGCCTCGAGCAGTTGCTGGGCAGCTCGGAGGATCCGCCGGCGATTCGCCTGGTCAATGCAATCATCCTCGAGGCGTTGCGCCTGGGTGCCAGCGACATCCATATTCATCCGCGAACCAAGCAGGTGGTGGTGCGCTACCGCATCGACGGCGTGCTGCAGGACAAGATCCAGATTCCCAACACTCTGTTGATGTCGCTGGTGTCGCGGATCAAGGTGATGGCCGAGCTGGACATCACCGAACGGCGGCGTCCGCAGGACGGCCGGATCACGGTGAAGACGCCGATGCGCATCGTCGACCTGCGCATCTCTACGCTGCCGACCATCAACGGCGAAAAAATTGTCATGCGCGTGCTGGAGCGCCAGTCCGCGGCGCAATCGCTGGAAGACCTCGGCCTCTCGGCACACAACCTCAAGCGCCTGCTGCACGTGGTGAGCAAGCCGCAGGGCATCATCCTCGCCACCGGGCCGACCGGCAGCGGCAAGACCACCACCCTGTTCGCCCTGTTGCAGCACGAGGCGTCGCCGGAGAAGAACTACGTCACCATCGAAGATCCGGTGGAGTTCCATGTCGACCTGGCCGGCCAGGTGCCGGTGCGCGAACGAATCGGCCTGAGCTTCGCCAGCATCCTGCGCGCGATCCTGCGCCAGGACCCCGATGTCATCCTGCTCGGCGAGATCCGCGATCAGGAAACCGCCGATGTGGCCTTCCACGCCGCACTCACCGGCCATCTGGTGTTCTCCACTCTGCACACCAACTCGGCGGCGGCGACCATCGCCCGTCTCTTCGATCTAGAACTCAAACCCTATGTGCTGGCCTCGGCGCTCGAGGCGATCATCGCCCAGCGCCTGGTACGGCGCATTTGCAACCACTGCCGCGTCCCTGTGACACCTTCCAGGGAGGTGCTGAGAAGCCTGGCGGCGTGCCTGCTCGAGCCGAACCTGCAGTTTTTCCAGGGACGTGGCTGCGAGCATTGCAATCAGGGCTACAAGGGCCGGGTAGGTATCCACGAGGTGCTGACCATGAGTAACAAACTGCGTGACGCCATCTCCCAGGGCGCCAGCGCAACCCAGTTGCAGGCCATCGCCCGCGAGCAGGGCATGACCACGCTGTTCGATGACGCCCGGGAGAAGATCCATCGCGGTCTGACCACCATTGAGGAGGTGTTGCGCCTGCTCGGTCCACAGGATGTTGAGGAGTACTGATGAAGACTCGCTATTTGGTCTTCCAGGCATATCTGCACGTCCTCAGCTTTGCTTTGCTGGCTATGGGCGCTCTCAGTTTGATGAGCTATTGGCGCATCGAGCAGCCGAGCGCTCATACGCTGGTGCTGCTGCCCGACGGTGCCCTGCTCGCGTTGCTCTTGGGGCTGGCCTTGCTCGCTGCGGCCAGGCAGGCGTTCAGAGTATTGGGCATGGCCGCCATGCTGCTGTTCTGCTTCGCGCTCTATACCCTGTCGCATAACTACCTGGCCGGTGGTGCAGACGTTGGCGTCTCCTGGGTCAGCGGCTTCTTGCGCGCACGCAGTGCTCTGGCGCTGACCGTGCTCTTGCTACTCGTTGCGCTCCTGTTGAGTATTGGCCCGCGCAAGGCCAGGCGTTGCGCTCAGGTGATCGGCGTGGCAGTCATGCTGCTGGGGACGGTTGGCCTGCTGGGCATTGCCTGGCCAACGCTTGAGGTCCGTCCCCTTGGCTTCAAGTTCTCGGCGACCCATATTGCCAATCTGTTTTGCGTGCTCTTGGGTATGGCTGTGATCCTGCTCGGCTTACTGCCTCGAGAACGTAAGGGCTTGCTGGACGGCCAGACACTGGCAGCCGGCGGTATTGCTACGCTGCTGACGTGTATGGGCTGGTATGTACTTAGCCAACAGGGCATTGAATCGATCAACCGCGAAAGCGAGCTGCTGCTGACCAAGATGGAAGGGGCCACCACATCCCACTTGGAGCAGCGCCTCGAACTCATGCAGCGCATGGCTGAGCGCTGGCAAGCAGTGGGCCGTCTGCCGTCCCCGGCCTTGTGGCAGCAGGAGGCCCGCAGCTATCTGCGCGACTTCCCGCAGCTCGGCGCCGTGGCGGTACTCAACAGCGACTTACAGCCGTACTGGCTCGAGCCCCGGGCTCTGGGGCAGGATGACTGGCTCAAGCAATTTCTCCGCGACCCAGGTCAAGCAACATGGTTGAAGCATGTGCAGATAGACAACCTGCCGCATATAAGCAGTGTCCGCCGCTACGCTGCGGGCCAGGGAAACCACGCACTGATTGCGCTGCCACTACAACTACCAGGTCATGAGCGCTGGCTGTTGGTTGCAAGCGAAAATATCCAGGAGGCGTTGGATCAGTTGCTGGGGCGCGAGTTGTACGGTTTCTCCATACGTGTGTACCAGGGCGATAGCCTGATCTACGACTCGACCGGTCACGAGTCGGGCAGCGCAGCTATCCCCATTGGCGAGCGGCAAGTTACCTTGCACCATGACATGGCCTGGCGCCTGGTTTCCTATATCGGCAATCCCCAGGCGCGTTATACGGCGGCCTATCTACCTGCGCTGGCCATGCTGTTCGGCCTCACCTTGAGTTTTTTCCTGATGGTCAGCCAGTGCCTGGCCCGGTTGGCCATCGAGCGGTCCAGGCACTTGGCGGCTGCCAACGGCCAGCTGGAAGAAAGCCTGCAGCGCCAGCTGCGCATGCAGGCCTTGAATCAACGCATCATGCAGTTCTCCCTCGACGTGCTCTGCTCGATCGACGCGCAAGGGCGCTTCAGTGAACTCAGTCCGTCCTGCGAAGCCGTGCTCGGCTACAAACCCGAGGAGCTGATCGGCCGCCCCTTCATCGATTTCGTGCTGGCAGACGATCGCCAGCGCACTCAGGAGGCGGTGGCCGCAGTCATGGCCAGGCGAACGACCCGCACTTTCCGCAACCGCTACCGCCACCGTAATGGTCGAACCGTTCATATTCTCTGGTCTGCCGACTGGTCGGAAGAGGAGCAGACACTGTTCGCGGTGGCGCACGATATCAGCCCGCTGGTGCAAAACGAGGCGTTCGCCGAGGAACAGCACGAGATTCTCAGCATGATCTCCACCGATCGCCGCTTGAGCGAGATTCTCACTGCCATTTGCCTGATGGTAGAAACGCAGGAGCCCAAGGCTTTGTGCTCGGTACTGCTCACTGACGCTACGGGTCAGCACCTGCTCACAGGTGCGGCGCCAAGCTTGCCCAAGGCCTACAGCCAGGCCATCCACGGCATGCCGATCGGTCCCCAGGCGGGTTCCAGTGGCACGGCGGCGTTTCTCCAGCAACTGGTGGTGGTTGAGGACATCCAGCTGAATCCGCTCTGGAAGGATTACCGCAGCCTCGCCCTGGAACATGGCCTGCGTGCCTGTTGTTCCTTGCCGCTGCATTCCCACCAGGGGGCCGTGTTGGGTGTCTTGGATATGTACCAGCGTCAGGCCCATGCACCGAACGATGAACACCTCCAGCTGCTCGCCAGCGCTGCGCAGCTGGCTGCCATCGCTATCGAGCGCGAGCACGACCGGCTGCGTTTGCAAGAAAGCGAGCAGCGTTTTCGCTCACTGTTCACCTTCAATCCTGACCCGGTGTTCTCCTTCGATCTGTGCGGTCGGTTTCAAAGTATGAATGCAGCGGGCGTACAACTGACAGGCTTCAGTGAGGCCGAGTTGCTTGGCCAGAGTTTCGTCGATGTGGTAGCCCGCGAGGAGTTGCCACGCGTCGAAGAGCATTTTGCTGCAGTTTGTGCGGGTCAGCCGCAGCGTTATGAGCTGCGTGCCCGCGACAGGCAGAACAACCAGTTGACACTGGACGTGACCACCCTGCCGATAGTAGTTGACCAGCGGATCATTGGGGTGTTCGGTATTGCCAAGGATGTCAGTGCAGAGCGCCGTGCCGGCCAGGCGCTGCGCGAGCGTCAGCAGTTTTTCAAGCTGTCCCTGGAAATGTTCTGCATGGTTGATTTGCAGGGACACTTCATCCAGGTCAACCCGGCCTTCGCCGAGGTGTTGCGTTACCCCGCCTCGGTGCTGATCGGCTATTCCTACCTCGAGCTAATTGATCCCGATGATCAGGCCAAGGTAGAGGTGGCGATCCGGCAATTGCAGCGCGGCGAGCTGATCCAGGATCTTGCAATCCGCGTATTGGATGCCACCAGTCAGCAGCGCTGGCTGGAGCTGAGTGCCGCCTTTGGCGAGGATCAGGTGATTTATTGCGTCGCCCGGGATATCACGGAACGTCGGCGCACCGAACAGGAGTTACAAGCCACCCTGCTCGAACTCGAGCGCAGCAACCGCGAATTGCAAGAGTTCGCCTTTGTCGCCTCCCATGACCTGCAGGAACCGCTGCGCAAGATTCAGGCCTTTGCCGAACGCCTGGCGACGCGCTCGGCGGCTCTGGATGAGTCGGGCCGTGATTACCTGCAACGCATGACCTCTGCGGCGGCGCGCATGCAGGCGTTGATCATCGATCTGCTCGACTACTCGCGGGTCAACAGCCGCGGCCAACCGTTCCGGCGGGTGCAACTTGCGGAGGTTCTGAGCGAGGTGCTGGAGGACATGGAGAGCACATTGGAACGCACCCAGGCGCAAGTCGATTACGCGCAGTTGCCGACAATAATGGGCGACGCGACTCAGCTACGCCAGGTTCTGCAAAACCTTATAAGTAACGCCGTAAAATTTCAGGCACCTGGTATCAAGCCTGTTATTCGTATTTATACTGAGCATGAGGATGTCGCTACCTGGAACCTTTGCGTGGCAGACAACGGCATCGGCTTCGATGAGAAGTATCTTGACCGTATCTTCAACCCCTTTCAGCGTCTGCACAGCCGCCAGGCTTATGCCGGCACCGGTATCGGCCTCGCAGTAGTGAAGAAGATTGTCGAACGCCATGGCGCACATATCAGCGCAACCAGCTCCCCGGGAAAGGGCAGCATTTTTCGTATTACCTTTCCCACGTCCGATAAGGGTTATGCATGACCGATATATATCCCGTGCACATCCTCATTGCCGATGATGATCCCGATGACTGCCTGCTTACCAGTGAGGCCTTCAAGGAGTGTCAGGTTGCCAATCCGTTACATTTCGTGCACAACGGCGAGGAGCTGATGGACTACCTCAAGCGTCGTCCGCCCTATACCGACGACAAGCAGCATCCCTTGCCGGGGCTGATTCTGCTTGATCTCAATATGCCGTTGAAGGACGGCCGTGAAGCACTGATTGAGATCAAGGCCGACAAGCAGCTACGCGCCATTCCAGTGGTCATTCTGACCACCTCTTCAGCCGAGGAAGATATCGTGCACAGCTACCAGGCCGGAGGAAGCTCTTTCATCACCAAGCCCGTAAGCTTCAGTGGCTTACTCAAGGTAGTCAAAGTGCTCAGCCGCTACTGGCTGGGAATCGTCAAGCTGCCAGTGGACAGGAACTGCGTATGAGTGTGCTTGAGCAACCATTGCGCTTGCTATTGATCGACGATGACGAGGATGACTTCCTCATCACCCAAGACTTGCTGAGTCAGGGAATGGCGCAAGCCTTTGTGCTGGATTGGTGCAGCGATTATCAACAGGCCCTGCACTCTGTCCTGAGCCAAGCGCACGATCTCTACCTGGTGGATTATCGGCTGGGCGCCGAATCGGGGCTGGAACTGATCAGGCACGCCCTGCAGGCGGGGGTGCGTAAGCCGATCATCCTGCTCACCGGGCAGGGCGATAACCAGCTGGATGCCAGTGCAATCGAATTGGGGGCGGCCGATTATCTGGTCAAGGGGCAATTCGACAGCCATCAGCTGGCGCGCAGCATTCGTTACGCGATCGACCGCAGTCAGGCCACGGTGCGGCTAGCTGACAGCGAAGCACGCTATCGCATGCTGTTTGAGGCGAATCCAGAACCGATTTGGGTATTCAGCAAGGCTACCCTGGGATTTCTGGCGGTCAATCATGCCGCCACCCGTTTCTTTGGCTATACCCAGAGCGAGCTCCTGGCCATGAGCATCCTGGGAATTCGCAGTGCGCAGGAGCAGGAGCGATTCCTTGAGTATTTCGATTCGACGCTACGGGCTGCGGACATCAGCGAGCTGAATGCTGGCATCTGGACATACCTGCACAAGGACGGGCACGAGGTCCATGCCGAAGTGCTGGCGCATGATTTCACCTTTGATAACCAGCCAGGTTTTTTGGTGGTCGGTATCGATGTCACGGAAAAGCAGAAGGCTCGCCTGCAGGCGCAGCGGCGCGAACACAGCTTCCGTAAACTGTTGAACGATACCCGCGATGCCGTGCTGGTTGTCGATAACACCGGCGTCGTCTGCTACGCCAACCCGGCTGCAGAGGAGCTGTTTGGTGCGTCCCAGCAGCAGTTGCTGCAGCAGCGCTTCGAGTTGCCCGATATCAGCGAAGAGCTCTTCGAATGGAATCTGCCGACCCCGGCCGGCGACGAGGTCGCTGTGGAGATCCATCTGGCCGAGACCGATTGGGAGGGGCGTCAGGTGCGCCTGCTGTCGCTGCGCGATATCCGCGAACGCAAGGAGTCTGAAAAGCAATTGCGCGTGCTCCAGCGTAGCCTGGAGTCAAGCTACAACGGTGTGGTGATTGTAGATGCGCGCGCGCACGATCAGCCGATCATCTACGTCAACCCGGCGTTCGAGCGCATCACCGGTTACTCCGCAGACGAAGTCTTGGGCCGCAACTGCCGCTTCCTGCAGGCGGGCGAGCACGACCAGGCCGCGCTCGAGGTCATTCGCAATAACCTGCTCCGGCAAGATGATGCGCATGTGGCGTTGCGCAACTACCGCAAGGACGGCACAGCATTCTGGAACGATTTGTACATCTCGCCGGTTCTCGATGAGCGCGGCGAGCTCACCCATTTCGTCGGTGTACAGAACGACATCAGCGAGGAAAAACGCTACCAGGCCGAGCTCAGTTTCAATGCCTGTCATGATCTGCTGACCGGCCTGCCTAACCGCAGTCTGCTCGAGGATCGCTTGCGCCAGGGCTGTAAAATTTCCCAGCGTTATCAGCGTAGCCTGGCGGTGATGTTCATCGACCTGGATGGCTTCAAACCGATCAACGATTCGATCGGTCATCATCTAGGCGACCAGGTGCTGGTCGAAGTGGCGCAACGCATGTCCGCCCAAGTGCGTCCAGGCGATACCGTGGCGCGCATGGGCGGCGATGAGTTCATTGTGCTGCTGCCAGATTTGGCGCGCGAGGAGGACGTGCTGCAGATCGCCGAGCGTCTGATCACCAGCATCGCCCGTCCTTATCGAGTGGAGGGTATCGATCTGCATATTACGGCAAGTATCGGCATCACCCTGAGCGATGGTGGACTTGAGCAGCCGCTGCAGCTGATTCAGCAGGCCGACCTGGCCATGTTCAAGGCCAAACAGGAGGGCCGCAACAACTATCAGTGGTACACCAACGACCTCAAACAGCGAGTGGGTGAGCGTGTCACGTTGCGTAACGAGCTGCAGAAAGCTATCGAGAGTCAGGCTTTCGAACTCTACTTTCAGCCGCAGATCGATGGCCGTAGCGGGCGGGTCGTCGGGTTCGAGGCCCTGCTGCGCTGGAAGCATCCTGACCGGGGCTTCATCCCACCGGATATCTTCATCGCGCTCGCCGAAGACACTGGGCAGATCATTCCCCTGAGCGAGTGGGTGCTCGACACGGCCTGTCGACAGATTCGCCAACTCAGCGAGCAAGGCTTGAGTGGACCCTCTGTTGCCGTGAACATTTCTCCGGTGCATTTTCAGCGCAACAATTTTGTCGACAGTGTGCAAGCGGTGCTGCAGAAACACTCGCTTAGCGCTGAACTTCTGGAGCTGGAGATCACCGAAACGGTGTTGTTTAACAATGCAGAACGCGCCATTGAGACCCTGCACCGGCTCAAGCAGCTGGGCGTGCGCATCGCTATCGACGATTTCGGCACGGGTTTTTCAAGCCTCAACTATCTCAAGCGCTTGCCGATCGATAAGGTCAAGATTGATCGCTCCTTCGTGAAAGACATTATCAGCGATCGCCACGATGCAGCTATTACCCAGGGCATTATATCCATGGCACATCACCTGGGGCTCAAGGTGGTCGCAGAGGGGGTGGAAACCGAACCACAGCTCGCTTTCCTGAAGAAATGCCGCTGCGACGAATTTCAGGGTTACTACTTCGCCAAGCCGATGCCCTATGCCGAGATTGCGGGCTTCCTGCGTGATCGCTTGAGGGTGCACGAGGCGGGTTCAGCAGTAAGCCTTGCCCAGGGTGAGCAGGTGCAAACATTGCTGTTGCTTGACGACGAGGAAAATATTCTCCGTGCTTTGGCGCGCGTGTTGCGCCGTGACGGTTATCAAATCCTCATGGCTACTTGCGCCCGGGATGCCTTCGAATTACTGGCCAAACATGATGTACAAGTCATTCTCTCCGACCAGCGTATGCCTGAGATGAGTGGTACCGAGTTCCTCAGCCGGGTCAAGGATCTCTATCCAGACACAATCCGCATAGTGCTCTCCGGTTATACCGACCTGAAATCAGTAACCGACGCGATCAATCAGGGCGCGATCTACAAGTTCCTCACAAAGCCTTGGGATGACGACGAGCTTCGACAGAATATTGCGCAATCTTTTCGTGAGTTCATGATTGCGCAGAGCAAAGACGTCCATGAGATGGAATAGACAACGCCATTAATCGTGTCGCTCTTGCCGGTTGCTTCGATTTGCTCAACTGCCGAATTCGCCAGGTCATTCGCTTGGACTTTGTGCGATTGTGGCTACTTCCAAAGCACTATTGCTCCTCCATTACGTAGTGTTCGATGCTGAAGTGCCGAAATCTGCCAGAGCCGAGTCTCGTTATGCCTGCCGTCTGCAACGTTCTACCCGTCAAGGTTGCCCAGCCGGAGTGTCGGCAGTTGGCCAACGGGCTGCAGGTGGCCTTGCTCAGTCTGCCGGGTACGGCCAAGGCGGCGATCAGTGTGCGGGTCGCGGCCGGCAGCCATGATGAGCCAGATGATTACCCCGGCCTGGCGCATTTTCTCGAGCATCTGCTGTTTCTCGGCAGCAGCGGTTATGCCGTCGAGCAGAGTCTGATGGCCTTCGTGCAGGCCTGCGGCGGGCAGGTCAATGCTTCGACCCAGGCGCTGCACACCGATTATTTCTGTGAAGTGCCGGCGGATCGGCTCGACGAGGCCCTGGCTCGCTTGCTCGATATGCTGGTCCATCCGCTGCTGGATGAGGCGGCGCAATTGCGCGAGCGCGAGGTGGTGCATGCCGAGTTCCTCGCCCGCGGCCAGGATCCCGACACCCTGGTGTCGGTGGCGCTGGGTCAGGCGTTGCCGGCTGGGCACCGCTTCGCAGCTTTCCAGGCCGGCAACCGTGACACCCTGGCCGTCGAACAGGCCGCGTTCCAGCAGGCGCTGCAGGCGTTTCACCAGCGTTTCTACCAGGCCGGACAACTGTCGCTGATGGTGGTTGCTCCACAGACAATCGATGAGTTGGATAAGCGGGTCCGACGTCAGGGTGCAGCGTTGCCGGGACGGGGCCGGCAGCGGCAGTCGCCCCCGGCGCCGTTATTACCGCTGAGCGTGCAGCGGTTACGCATGACCCTGCCTGGCGGTGCTGCATCGCTGCAGGTGGGCTTCGCCCTCGAGTGGGCCGCGCCTGGTCTGGACGAGGCCCTGGATTTTCTGCAGACCTGGCTGCGCTCCGAGGCGCCGGGCGGTTTGCTCGCCGGCTTGCGCGAGGCGGGTCTGGGCCACGGGATAGCGGTTCGGCCGGTGTATCGCCATGCCGACCAGGCCATGTTGCTGTTGAGCGTTGCGGGCGTCGACGAAGCGGTTGCCACTCATGCCGCGGTTGTGGCCGCCGTGCTTGACTGGCTGGGCTTCTTTGCTGCTGCCGGTCAGTCCCAGGCTTTGTACGAACGCTATTGGGCGATCCAGGGGTGTCGCCTGAACAGCTTGCCGGCCCTGGCCCTGGCCCGTCATTGGCAGGATTGTCTGGCGGCTGGCTGGAACCCGAGCACTGGCTTGAGCGGGGCAGGGCAGGCCGCGCTGGCGGGGCTGCTGGAACAGATGCAGGACGCCCAACGTCTGCTCATGCTGTTCGGCAGCGCCCGGCCAATGCCCAGTTGGCCGGCGCCTGGCTTTACCTTGCACATGCAAGTTGAGCCGCCGGTTAACCCGGCACCTTGCACTTGGGTGTGGCAATTGCCGCCGGCCAATCCGTTTCTCGCCCCAGTAGCCGCCACAGTTGCTGCCCTTGGCATCGCGGCCCGGCTGCGCTGGCTGCCCGCTCCCGTCACCGAGGGCGGTTGCGGGCAAGCCACGCTCTATTGGCGCTGCTGGCTGGCCGAGCGGGTCGACGCTGCCGAGTTGCAGGGGCTGTTGACGGTGGCGTTGCGTAGCATTGAAGCCGATGCCGCGGAAGTTGGGGTCGCCGTGCAGTTGGCCGTCCGGGATGATGGCTGGCAAGTGTCCCTGCAAGGTGCCGGCGACCTGTTGCCGGCGGTATTGCCGGTGGTGCTGGCAACGCTGCTTTGCCCCGCGCCGAGTGCCTGGCAGCAAGGGCCGCGCGAGGCCCGACAGATTGCCCTTCAGGCGCGAGCGGAGATGCCGTTTCGCCAGCTGCTCAGGCGCTTGCCCGAGTTGTTCGCGCCGCCCGGGGGTGAGTGCGCCACGCTGAACCCGCAACGCCTGCATGAGTGTTACCGGCAGGCGCGGTTCGAGGGGCTGGGTGTGGGCATGGCGCCAGCCGGGCAAGCCGAAGTCGAGCGCCTGTTCAGTTCGGTCGCGGCGCTGCATGCGCCCGAGGCTCCGCCAATGGGCCCCGCCGGGCGTTACTGGCAGGATGCTGCCATCGACTGCAGCGACTCGGCGTTGCTGCTGTTCTGCCCGTTGCCGGCCACGGATGCAGCCACCGAGGCGGCGTGGCGCCTGCTGGCGCAGTCCTGTCAGAGCGCTTTTTTCCAGCGTCTGCGCAGCGAACTGCAACTGGGCTATGCGGTGTTTTGCGGGTTCCGCCAGGTGCAGGCGCATCGCGGCATTCTATTTGCCGTGCAGTCGCCGCATGCGTCGGCAGAGCAAATCCTCGGCCATATCGAAGCCTTTCTCCAGCTCCAGGGCGAGCGCCTGGCGGCACTCGATGAGCAGGCGCTGGCACTCATGGCCGCCGAGCTACGCCGGCAGGCGCTGGCCCAGACCAGTAGCCCGCAGGAGCTTGCCGAGCAGCACTGGCAAGCGCACCTGGCCGGTTTACCCGTGCAGCACGAAAGGGCGGTATTACAGGCCCTGACTGCGCTGCAGCGGCCACAATTGCTGGCTGCGTATCGGCAACTGAGCCAGGCCCGTGGTGGTTGGCGGGTACTGGCCAGTGCCGCCAAACCGGCATCGGGCTGGTCAACGCCAAGCTGACCCACAGCACTACTGCTTCCTGCTTCTTCTCTCCCGCATCAAGTAGCCCATCGCTCGGGCGGCAGGCCCGCATGCGTCTCGGAATAAATATCTACGACCTTCGGCTTGCTCCGTAGGCTGGCCAGGTATTACGCCTTATTGCGTGCGTCGCCGAGACCGGCCAAAGCAGCAAGCAAACAGCGCCATAGCAGCGTATGTCCGGGCGCCATGCTTTTCGATAATCGCCTCCGAACCGACAGACCGATGGTCGTCCCCTCAAGCGGAGAGCGTTATGAACAACAAGAAGATCGCCAACACCCGATTCCTGCCTCTGGCTCTGACTGCCGCTGTCGCCCTGGCAACAGCCCAGCAAGCGGCCGCGGAAATCGTCCTGTATGACCAGGACGACACCACGTTCTCCACCGATGGCTATATCAACGCCTTCTACGTCAGCAGCGATGTGGATCGCGAAGGCGATCTGAACGACCGCCGTCAGTCGCGGGTGAAAATGGGCTTCCTGCCCAACTGGATCGGCTTCAACTTCGGCAAGCAGTACGGTGACCTGAAAGTAGGCGCGCGCTCCTCGTTTTGGGTCACCATCAACGACAGCGAAACCAACGGCACCGCCACTGCCATCGACGTACGCCAGTTTTACGGCACCGTTACCAGCCCTGAGTGGGGCGAAGTGCTGGTAGGTAAAGACTTCGGTCTGTTCTCGCGTTCGAACATCTTCCGCGACGAGATGCTGGCTGGCTACGGCAACGTCAGCGATACCCTGGGTCTGGTTGATGGCGGCGGCGTATCGTTCGGCAATATCGGCACCGGCTACCCGTACCCGTTCCCGACTGCGCAGATCACCTATCGCAACAACGGTCTGGCCAAAGGTTTGAATCTTGCCGTTGGCATCATGGATCCGGTGGATACCAGTGACGATGGCGCCGGCAAGTCCTATCAGGATCAGCCGCGCTTCGAGTCGGAAGTCAGCTACGAGTTCGACCTTGGCGGCGCGACCATCTATTCCTGGCTTAACGGTGCCTACCAGTCCTCGGAGAGCACCGATAACAGCGTCGATACCGTGACTTCACAGGGCGTCGGCTATGGCGTGCAGGCCAAGATGGGCGGCGTTTCCATGACCGCTTCGGGCTTCCAGGCCGAAGGCATGAACCCCTTCTTTACCAACAACGCTGGTGAGCCGACCCTGCGTGAAATCGACAGCGACGGCTACTTGCTGCAGGGTTCCTACACCTTCGGCAAGAACCGCGTGGCGCTGTCCTATGGCAAAACCGAGGATGACGGCAACGGTCTGGGAACTGCGGCTGACTACGAGACCCGTGGCGTCGCCTACTTCCGTACCATCAACGACAACCTCAAGCTGGTCGCCGAATACAACCAGTACGAGATCGATGCGGCGACGGGCAGTGGCCTGGCCGAAGATACCGACACCTTCGCCGTCGGTGCCGTACTGAACTGGTAAAGCGTGCCGTAAACAAAACCGGACAGGGCAAGCCTGTCCGGTTTTTCTATGGAGGCGGGTATGCCCTACGACCTGGACCTGTTGCTGATCCTGCTGATCGTGACCAGCCTGTTTCTGGCGCTGCCGATCATTCTCAGGCGTTGCATCTAGAACGCCGCTCTTCTCCTTATGGAATATTTGTTCGCAGGTATGGCCTAGGCGCTCTTATCAAATAACCTGTATGTCATTGATTTATGGCTGATTACGTTCTTTGTGGGAGGGGCTTTAGCCGCGAACGCTTGCACAGCGCAGCTTCGCGGCTAAAGCGGAGCGCCGCCCGGCCCCTCCCTCAAGTGCCCACAGCCGGCAGACGCGATTGCCTCCAGTTTGCTACGCGACAGCGCGGCGTCTGGACGATAGGGGGCTCCTGCGAAAGCCGCGAACGTGCGGCATGATCCATGCCCGCGATGGCCTGTCTTCCGAACAGCTTCCCCTGTATCGCTCGCCGCCGTACGCCGGTATAGACCGCTACTTAGGGAGTAAGCCGACACGACTCAAGTTGGATGGGTAGCCTGCGCGGACCTTCGTAGAATCATCCCATGACAGGTGGGTTTTCTATTGGGGCAGGCTATGCAGCAGGAACGGACTGAAGGCGTCGTCACCGCGACCTCGAGCGCCACGGATGTGGAGCTGGTGGCGCAGGAGCTGGCGCGGCAACTGATTCATCCGCACCTGGGTTTCGTGCTGTTCTTCTGTTCAGCGGAATACGACCTGGAAAACCTCGGCGAGGCGCTGGATCAATACTTCGGCGGCATCGACATGGTCGGCTGCACCAGCGCTGGCGAGATCACCCCGCATGGCTATGGCCGTGGCTGCGTCAGTGCGGTGGGCTTCGATCACCGCAGCTTCTCGATCGCCAGCGCCCTGATCGACGAAATGGAGCGTTTCAGCCTGATCGACGCCCAGCAGCTGGTCGAACGTCTGGCCAAGGATTGCCGCAACAACGAGCTGGCCTCGATCAAGGGCCACAGCTTCGCCCTGACCCTGCTCGATGGCTTGTCCAGCCGCGAGGAGGTGGTGCTCGGCGCACTCAGCGCGGCGTTCGGCAGCATCCCGCATTTCGGCGGTTCGGCCGGCGACGACAACCACCTGACCCATACCCACGTCTACTATGGCGGCCAGTTCCACACCGGCGCGGCGGTGGTGGTGCTGTTCAATACCTGGCTGGATTTCGAGGTGTTCAGCACCCACCACATCGAACCCTGCGCCGAGAAGTTGGTGGTCACCCGGGCCGACAGCGCCAGCCGCCGCGTGTATGAGCTGAACGCGGCGCCGGCCGCGCAGGAATACGCCGAGTTGATCGGCGTAGCGCTGGAGGACCTGGATCATCGGGTGTTCGCCGCCAATCCCTTGGCCGTACGCATCAGCGATCAGTACTACGTGCGCTCGATCCAGCGGGTCAATGAAGACTTTAGCCTGAGTTTCTATTGTGCGGTGGAGAACGGCATCGTCCTGACCGCCATGCGCCCCGGGCCACTATTGCCCAATCTGGAAAGCCTGTTCGAGGGCCTGCACGAGCGCCTCGGTCCGCTGCTGCTGACCATTGGCTGCGATTGTTTTCTACGCCGCCTGGAAATCGAGGACGACGGTGGTGTCGAGCCGGTCTCGGCTTTCCTGCGCAGCCAGCAAGTCATAGGGTTCAATACCTACGGGGAACAGTTCAATGGTATGCACATCAACCAGACCTTCACCGGAGTCGCCATCGGCCGTCCCGGCCGAGGCTGATGTCGCCGAGCTGCAAGCCCGCTGTGCGGCGCTGGAAAAGGATAACCACAAGCTCAAACGCATCAATACCGCGCTGATCGAGCGGGTCGAGTCGGTCCATTCGCGCGGCGACGATGCCTATGCGGCTTTCCAGCACTCGGTGGTGCTCGCCGAACAGGTGCGCGAGCGCACCGATGCGCTGAACCAGGCGATGGCCGAGCTGAAGTCCAGCAATCAGTTGCTCAGCGATGCGCGTTTGCGCGCGGAAACCGCGCACCAGCACCTGATCGATGCTATCGAGAGCATCTCCGATGGTTTCGTGCTGTTCGACAGCGAGCAGCGCATCGTCCTGTTCAACAGTCGCTTCAAGTCGTTCTGGGCGCATAGCCGTGCGCGTATCGGCGCCGGCACCCGGCTCTCGGAAATCAAGCGCCTGAGCAAGAGCACCGGTCTGGTGGTCGAGGAACAGCGCGGCAACCGCGACGAGCACATGCTCTATCGCCTGCGCGACGGGCGTTGGGTGCAGGTCAGCGAACGGCCGACCCGCGAGGGCGGCCTGGTGATCCTCTACACCGACATCACCGAGGTCAAGCTCAACGAGACCCTGCGCCGCGAACAGGCCCTGGCGCAGAAGTCGCGCCTGTTGCAGCGCGCCGTCGACAACCTGTCGCAAGGCATGGCCATGGTCAATGCTGAGGGCCAGCTGGAACTGTGGAACCACCGTTTTCTCGACCTCTGCGGTCTGGCCCCGATCAACGCCCACCGGCCCTTCGCCGAGGTGATGGCCGACAGTGAGCTGCAGCTGCTGACCCCCGACAGTCGCGATGCCAACGGCAAGCCCATCGAGGAGCTGGAGTTGCGCCTGTTCGACGGCCGCATGCTCGAAGTGCGCACCCATCCACTGCCCACCGGCGGCTTCGTCAACACCTTTACCGACATCACCGAGCGTTACCGGCATGCCGAAGCGCTCAGCGAAAGCGAGCGCTGGATCCGCCTGATCACCGACCACGTCCCGGCGCTGATCGCCTACCTGAATGCCGACCTGGTCTACGACTTCACCAACAAGGTCTACGAGGAATGGTACTGCTGGCCGCGTGGCGCCATGCTCGGCCAGAGCCTGCGCGAAGTGCACAGCGAGGAGCACTGCCGGCGCCTGGAGCCCTATATCGAGCGGGCGCTGTCCGGCGAGAGCGTGACTTTCGAGGTGGCGGAAACCAACCGCAACGGCCAGGAACGCTACATGCTGCGCTCCTACGTGCCCAATCGTCAGGCCAGCGGCGAGGTGGTCGGCATCTTCGTGCTGATCCGCGATATCACCGAGCGCCGGCGCACCGCCGAGGCCTTGCATCAGGCCTACCAGCACCTGGAGCAGCGGGTGCGCGAACGCACCGCCGAACTCACCGACCTCAACGCCCAGCTACGCTGTGAAATCGACGAGCGCACGCAGATGGAGGCGCGCCTGCGCGAAGCCAAGAGCGAGGCCGAACAGGCCAACCTGTCGAAGACCAAATTCCTTGCCGCGGTCAGCCACGACCTGTTGCAACCCTTGAACGCCGCGCGCCTGTTCACCAGCGCGCTGCTGGAGAAACGCGAACTGGCCGATAGCGTGCCCCTGGTGCGTAACGTCAGCAACTCGCTGGAGGACGTGGAAAGCCTGCTCGGCACCCTGGTGGACATCTCCAAGCTGGATGCCGGGGTGATCAAGCCGGATATCGCCCCCTTCGCCGTCAGCGAACTGCTGGAGAACCTCGCCGCCGAATACCACCAGATCGCCGGCAGCGAAGGCCTGCGCCTGGACTTCGTGGCCAGCTCGGCGCTGGTGCGCAGCGACATCCAGTTGCTCGCGCGGATTCTGCGCAACCTGCTGAGCAACGCCATTCGCTATACCAGCAGCGGGCGCATCCTGCTCGGCTGCCGCAGGCACCGGCAGAGCCTGTCGATCGAAGTCTGGGACACTGGCATCGGCATCGCCGAGGACAAGCTCGGCGAGATTTTCCAGGAGTTCAAGCGCGGCGACATCACCCACCGCAAGCAGGATCGCGGCCTCGGTCTGGGTCTGGCCATCGTCGACAAGATTGCGCGCATGCTTGGCCATCGCATCCGGGTGTCCTCGCAATTGGGCAAGGGTTCGATGTTCGCCATCGAAGTCCCCCTGACCACTCGCGCGCCCAGGGCCCGAGTGGTGCATGAGGCGACCGATCTGCTGCTCGAACGCCTCAGCGGCTCACGCATCTGGGTGCTGGATAACGATGCGGCGATCTGCGCCGGCATGCGCACGCTGCTGGAAGCCTGGGGCTGCCAGGTGGTCACCGCGTTGTCGGAGGAAGACCTGGCGCGCCAGGTCGACAACTACCACGCCGACGCCGACCTGCTGATCGCCGACTACCACCTCGACGACGGCCATAACGGCGTCGACGCCGTGGCCCTGATCAACTCCAGGCGCAGCACGCCGCTGCCGGCGCTGATGATCACCGCCAACTACAGCAACGAACTCAAACAACAGATGCGCGAACTCGGCCACACCCTGATGCACAAACCGGTACGGCCGATGAAGCTGAAGACGGCGATGAGTCATTTGCTGGAGCGCGGAGCGGGTTGACGTTTGCGTTGTGCGGCTGCGATTTATGCCTGCCCCCGGTTGTTGTGGCTGATATCCATGATGGGTTACGGCGCGGTTGTGCTGCTGGCAGCAGGTCAATTCTCGGGCGCCTAACCCCATCCTACGGTTGCACATGCTGGTGCAATTCGATCGTAGGATGGCGTTGAGCGCAGCGATACCCATCGCGCGATTTATGCCGGTACCAGGATGTCATGGTTTAAATCGCCGATGGGTTACGGCGCGGTTATTCTGTTGGCAACAGGTCAACTTCCATGCGCCTAACCCATCCTACGGGCCCTACGGGGCTTGCTTATGCCTGGGTTCAGCGGCGCAAATAGGCGGCGAAATCGATATCGCCCGCCGACAGGATGGCCTGCACGCGGTTATGTACGTTGAGCTTGCGCAGGATGGCGGAGACGTGGGCTTTGACCGTGGTTTCGGCGATGTCCAGGCTGTAGGCGATCTGTTTGTTCGATTCGCCTTTGGTCATGCGCTCCAGCACCAACAGTTGCTTGCGGGTCAGGGCTTGCAGCAGTTCCTGAGGGAAACCGTGGTGATCCGAGTGGCTGCGGTGGGAGCTGGTCTTTTGCGAGCGGATGATGTCCGGCGGCAGGTAGACGTTGCCGTTGAGGATCTGCTGGATGGCATCGGTCATCTGCGCGCGCGGCGAGGACTTGGTGATGAAGCCCACGGCGCCGTAGGTAATGGCCTGGAGGACGATCTGTTTGTCCTGCTCGGCGGAGACGATCACCACCGGGATGGTCGGTGCTTCGTTGCGCAGGTTGATCAAACCGTTCAATCCGTGCATGCCGGGCATATTCAGGTCGAGCAGGATCAGGTCGAGGTCGTCGTTTTCCAGGGTCATTGCCAGAGCGCTGTCGAGGTCGGCGGTTTCCATGATTTCGCTGCCGGGGAAGCCGTCACTGATGACGTTGTGGATGGCTTCGCGAAACAGCGGATGGTCGTCGGCAATCAGAATCTTGTACATGGCCTTTCACCTCATTGTTTTGATTATGGTGTGGCTGTAGCCGTAGGGAAATGCTTGAGCGGTCATGGCAGGACGAGCGGTTGGGCGCGGGCCAACGGCAGGCCAGCCTGCTGCCCGCTGTCGATGCCGTCGCGGTACCAGTAGAGATTGTGGTAACCGAGGGTGCGGGCGTGCTCGGTGTGTGTCGGTGTGGGGCTGCGATAATGGCTGAAGCGATAGCCCTCCACGGAGAACAGCGCAGTCTCTGCCCGGGCCGGAGTCGCCAGCAGCAGGTCTGCGATCAGTGGAAGACCCGTTGATAGGGCTAGGCCGTGCTTCATCGCCTTAAGTCTCGGTTCTTTTTGTGTGCGTATTACAGGGCAATACCCCTGCTTTGGAAATTCTACATTGGAGAGCAAAAGCAGTACCAAAGTAGTAGAAGGATGATAGCAAATGGCGGTTTTATCGAGGCGCAGGCGGTGGTTGGCGGTGTTCGTCCAGATTGCTTGAGTGGATTGGCCGGGCGGCGCTCAGCCGCGAACGGCTGACGCGGAGCGGTACGCGGATGGTTCGATTCCTCGACGTGGCAGCGATCGGCAAAGAGCATCGCGGCCAAGGCCCCTCCCACGGGGTCACCGTTACCTGTGGGAGCGGTCTTGACCGCGAAGCTTTTGTGGTGGTGCGGAGAGTTCGCGGCTGAAGCGGAACGCTGACCGGCCGCTCCTGCGGGGATCAGGCAGCGGCTTTAGCCGTGAAAGGGCTTAGTTGGCCCGGCGCAGGGTGGCGTGTTGCGGGTTGAAGGTGACTACGGCGAGCACGGCGAACAGCGTGGTCAGGCCCAGGCAGATCAGCAGGGCGCTGAGGCTCAGGCGCTGGTAAAGGGCGAAGCGCACCAGTTCCACCGCATGGGTGAAGGGGTTGAGCGCGCAGAGCCAGTACAGCCACTCGCTGGCTTCGCGCATTTTCCACAGCGGGTAGAGCGCCGAGGAGAGGAAGAACAGCGGGAAGATCACGAAATTCATCACTCCGGCGAAGTTCTCCAGCTGGCGGATGCCGTTGGACAGCAGCAGGCCCAGGGCGCTGAGCAGCAGCGCCACCAGCAGCAGCGCGGGCAGGGCGGCGAGCAGGCCCCAGATCGGCGGCTGCACGCCATACAGCCAGGCGATGGCGAGGAAGGCATAGACCTGCAGCAGCGAGATCAGGGCGATCGCCAGCAGTTTGCTGGCGAGCAGGAAGGCGCGCGGCAGCGGGCTGGTCAGCAGCACGCGCATGCTGCCCATCTCGCGGTCGTAGACCATCGACAGCGAGCCCTGCATGCCGTTGAACAGCAGGATCATGCAGGCCAGCCCCGGGACTATGTAGGTCTCGTAGGTGATGTAGGTGTCGTAGGGCGCAATGATGGCGATGCCCAGCGCCGCGCGAAAACCGGCGGCGAACACCAGCAGCCACAGCAGCGGGCGCACCAGGGCGCTGAAGAAGCGCGAGCGCTGCAGCACGAAGCGCAGCCATTCGCGTTGCACGATGCCCTGCAGGCAGTACCAATAGGCGTTCATGGACGGGTCTCCAGGAGACGGGTGCGCCAAGCGCAGAGCATCGCGGCCAAGGCCCCTCCCACGAGTCGCCGGGTCGCCGCTAAACCTGTGGGAGCGGCCTTGGCCGCGATGCTTTTGTGGTGGCGCGGAGATTTCGCGGCTGAAGCGGAACTCCGCCCGGCCGCTCCTGCGGGAAGTAACCAGTCAGGTGGCAGCGGCTGCAACCATGCAGCGTTCATACGCGTGCCTCGTCAGTGGTCAGGCGAGCGAAGGTGGCGGCCAGGCTGGCATCGTCGGCGCCGATCTGGCTGGCCAGGCCCTGGGCCACCAGGCGACCACGGTTGAGGATCAGCAGCTCGTCGCTAGCCTGCACTTCATCGAGCAGGTGGGTGGTCCAGAGCACCGCCAGGCCATGGTCGCGGCAGAGCTGGCGCACATGCTGGTTAAGCGCCAGGCGGCTGGCCGGGTCGAGGCCGACACTGGCCTCGTCGAGCAGCAGCAGGCGCGGTTTGTGCAGCAGGGCGCGGGCGATTTCCACGCGGCGGCGGTGGCCGCCGTTGAGGTCGCGAACCTTTTCATGACGCCGTTCGCCGAGCTGTTGGCGCGCCAGTTCCTCGTCGATCCGGGCGCTGGCCAGCGGCTTGGCCATGCCGTGCAGGGCGGCGTGGTAGCGCAGGTTCTGCTCGACGCTCAAGTCCAGATCCAGGGTGCTCTGCTGGAACACCACACCGAGCTGACGCAATGCCTGGCGCGGCTGCCGGCGCAGGCTGCAACCCATCACCTGGATATCGCCCTGCTGCAGGTCGTAGAGACGGGTGAGCAGGGCGATCAGGGTCGACTTGCCAGCACCGTTCGGCCCCAGCAGCGCGGCGAAGCTGCCGGGCGCGACGCTGAAACCGACGCCTTGCAAGGCTTGGCGCGCACCATAGGCAAAACCGACGGCGCTGACCTCGAGAGCATTCACGGGGTGATGACCACGCCCCAGGGATAACGGCCGACCTTGATCGACTTGGTTACCTTGAGCGACTCGACGTCGATTACTGAAACGTCACTGCTGACGCCGTTGGTGGTCAGCAGTTGCTTCTGGTCCGGGGTGAAGGCCAGGTGCCAGACGCGCCGGCCGACCAGCAGGTAATCGAGTACTTCATAGGTCTTGGCGTCGACCACCGCCACATGGTTGGCCGGGCCGAGGGCGACGAAGGCCAGCTTGCCGTCGGCGCTGAGCTTGACCCCGACCGGCTGCACCTTGTCCGGGTGCACGCCCTTGATCTGAAAGGTCAGCACCTTCTCGATCTGCCGGCTGGCGACGTCGATCACGCTGACCGTGCCGCCGATCTCGGCCGAGGCCCACAGGCGCTTGCCGTCGCCATCGAACTCGACGAAGCGTGGACGCTGATCGACCAGGGTGTTATCGACCAATTGCTGGGTGCTGGTGTCGATCCAGTGCAGCATGTTGGTGGTTTCGCTGGTGTTGACCGCCCACTTGCCGTCCGGGCTGACCGCCATGCCTTCGGGTTCGACGCCGACATCGATCTGCGCCAGCACTTCATCGCTCTGGCTGTCGACCACAGTGACCAGCGCATCGTCTTCGTTGGAGATATACAGCCAGCGGTCGTTGCGGTGCAGGGCGAACTGCTCGGGGTCGGCGCCGGAGGGCAGTTCCTTGATGATCTTGCGCGTGGCCAGGTCCATCACCTGGACCCGGTCCGAGTCGCTGGCGCAGATGTACAGCAGCTTGTTGTCGCTGGACAGCAGCAGGCCGCGCGGGCGCTGACCGACGTCCAGGGTGGCCGTGACCTCCATGGTCTTGAGGTCGATCACGCTGACGCTGTCGTCTTTCTCGTTGGACACATAGGCAGTGGCGGCGAGGCTCGAAGTGCTGGCCAGGGCCAGGCTGATGCTCGCGGCGAGCAAGGCGATACGCATGGGATTATTCCTCTTATTGTTCAGAATTCACAATGAAACGGCTAGCGTGCAGCTGACTTCCGGTGCGTCGTAGCCAAGGCTGTCCAGTTCGCTGCTGGGATGGAGAAAGCCTTCCTGCGGCGAGTTGCTGACCAGGGCGCGGGGATGCACCAGAGGGATCGGTTGGCGCAGTTGGCCGTTCCAGCTGCGGAAACTCAGCTTGCGGCCCTTGAAGCCGTCCAGCGGCAGCTGGTCGCTGAGGGCCAGGGTGCGGATCGCTGCGGCGTCGCTCTGGCGCAGTTTGCTCACCGCGCTGGCGATGCTGCGCACGGCGATCCAGGCGGCGTAGTCGCGGTCGTTCATCCAGCGCTGGGCATGGGCCTCGAAACGCTTCTGCAACTGCGCGGCGCCGTAGGTTTCCACGGTCTTGTGCCAGCCGGTCGGGGTCAGGCCCTGGGTGCCGGCCACCGGGCGCGGGGACCAGGTCTGGTAGGGCAGGTATTCGCCGAAGTCGCCGCGCTCGTCGGCCACCAGCACCACGTCGTATTCCTTGGTCTGGGTGAACAGCGGCATCTCGGCCTGGGCGCTGCGGCGCTGGTCGTTGTCGAAGCTCCAGGCCTTCTCCGCGACTATCTGGTGGCCGAAGCGCTTGGCCGCCCGGCGCAGGGCCGCGGCATAGGCCTGATCGTCCTCGGTCGGCCCGGTGATCAGCAGCCAGCGTTGCCATTTGCGCACTGTCAGGAACTGCGCCAGGGCATCGGCAAGCATTGCCCGACTCGGCAGGGTGTGCAGCACGTTGGCCAGGCATTCGCTCTGGCGCAGGTGGTCGTCGGCGCTGCCGGCATTGATCAGTAGGCTGTGGTCGAGCGCTTGGCTGAGCTGGCGCAGGGTCGCCGCGGGGGCGTTGACCACGAACAGGCGCACGCCCTGGCCATGTAGCGCGGTGGCGGCAGCGAGCAGACTCTCGCTGTCGTCATGCTCGGCGACCTCGAGGCTGTAGGCGTGCTTGAGAAAGCGCCCGGTGCTGTTGCTGTCGGCGATCGCCAGCTCGGCGCCGCGCCGGCCGGCGTCCTCGGGTTCGCCAATCACATTGGACAGCAGCGGCCCGGTGTCCGGGACGTAGGCCAGGTAGGCGATGCGCACCTGCAGCTCGGCTGGCGGGCTGTTGGCCTGGCTCATGGCCGCATAACCGAGGGTGACGGCGACACAGAGCAAGAGGTGACGACTGATCTGGCGCATGGCAACTCCTGTGTAGGTGCCGTCAGCATAGGAACAGTGGGCGGACGAGGGAATATGTACAAAGTACCAGGCGCGCCGTACCAAGGTAGTAAGCTGGCGCAGGGCAAGGGGTTTTAGCATGGGGCCATCAACCCATAACAACAAACGGTGATATCCATGCGTGCTCTCAAAGCGCTGTTTCTTCCCCTGATACTGGTTGGCAGCCTGATCGGCTTCGACAACCTGCAGGCCGCCGGCGACCTGACCATCCGTGGCACCGCATTGCCGGACTTGCGTCTGGGCAGCGCAGAGAGCGACTACAGCATGTCGCAGAAGGAATACCAGCTGGAAACCGGCAAGGCCTATCAGTTGAAGATCATCGCTAGCGGGCAGAAGGAGTACGCGTTCCAGGCGCCGGAATTCACCACCACGATCTTCCTGCGCAAGGTCGAGGCCGGTGGCGTCGAGATCAAGGCCATCACCCTCACCGAACTCGAGTTCGAGGATGCCGGCGAGGCAGAGATCTTCTTCGTGCCGATCAAACCCGGCAAGTACCGCTTCTACGCCAAGGGCCTGGAAGGCAAGGGCATGCTCGGTTACTTCGTGGTCAAGTAAGCCAGCGCTCAAATATTCTGCTTCAGTGTTCAGGTTCGCCACTCCCAGGCGTTGGCTCTTTACCGGCTGACAGTGGGGTCAGCCGAAGGTGTTCTCGCACCGTTCTTTGGCTGAAGCAACTGGCCGGTACCTGCGCTCGATGACCGATTCCCGCAAACAGCAATGGCCATGGCTCGGTTACGTGTTGCAAGACGCAGCGATGAAGCCCAGCTGTTGCCGCCAGTTAGCCGTCGATACCAGCAGCCTTGCTGCGAAAGCCTTGCCTATCGGCCGCAACAAGCTCTACTACCAAGGGACTAGGTGCGAGCCACCAAAGCAGCATTCGATGCATGCCGAGGTGTTTCTAAGATGGCTACAACCAAGCTCCATAAAGTCTGTGCTGCGTGTATTCGAAGAGGTCTCGATCATGAAATTACAACAAAAAACCGCTGCCGCCCTGCTGCTCTTGGCTTTCTCGGCCACTCTCTGGGCGCATGGCGATGTAACGCCGCAAGGCGTCAAGACCGAAGGATTGGAACCGCTGGGCGAAGAGTGGCTGGAAGAAAACCCCTACCGCGACAACCCCAAGGCGATCGAAATCGGTTCATCGGCCTACAACCAGAACTGCGCGGCCTGCCACGGCCTGGAAGCCAAGTCGGGCGGCATCGCTCCGGACCTGCGCTTGCTCGAAGTCGGCGCCCTGGGCGATGAGTGGTACAAGGAGCGGGTGATCAACGGCGCGGTGCGCGACGGTCGGGTGTACATGCCGAAGATGGCCGATTACCTCAGCCAGGAAGCGCTGTGGGCCATACGCAGCTACCTGGAGAGCGTGGCGATCGAGGAATGACGGCCATGCGCCTGAGGGTCCTGCTGCTGAGTGCGTTGCTGAGTACCTTGGCTCTGCTGGCTGCGCCGGCCCAGGCTCAGGCGCCGGTGCGCAGCTACGACTCGATCATCGAGTCGGGTGTGCTCAAGGTCGCTCTTTATGAGAATTTCCCGCCTTACAGCTTTCAGCAGGATGGTCAGCCACGCGGGGTCGACTACGAGGTGGCCCGGGCTCTGGCCAGTGGCCTGGGCCTCAAGCTGGAACTGATCTGGGCATCGGCCGGCGAGAAGCTCGACGACGACCTGCGCGATTACATCTGGCGTGGCCATTATCTGCGTCCGGATGTGCTGGCCGACGTGATGCTGCGCGTGCCTTACGATCGCGAGTTTTCCCAGATGAGCAACGAGTTCGGCGAACTGGTCAACGAGCTGGTGGTGATGTTCGGCCCCTACCAGCGCGAGCGCTGGCAGGTCGCCTACGATCTGCGCCGGCTCGAGGCCGTGCCCAGTGTGGCGGTATTCCAGCAGCACCCGATTGGCGTCGAGGTCGATAGCGTGCCGTCCTTTTATCTGTCCTCGGTGTTCGACGGCATGCTCAGCGGCAAGACCCATCACTTCAGCACTCCCCAGGCTGCCTTTGCCGGGATGAAGAAGGGCGAGGTCGATGCGGTGATGGCCATGCGCGGCGAGATCGACTGGCAGGTGAAGCAGGCCGCAGACAGCAATCTGGCCTTGGCCGAGAACGCCTATCCAGACATGGGCAGGCAGGTCTGGGACATTGGCATGGCGGTACACGAAAGCAACCGGCAGCTGGCCTACGCCCTGGAGGAAAAGCTCGAAGAGCTGATACTTGCCGGTGATATCAAGCAACTCTATAACCGCTATGGTCTGCGCTACGAACTGCCGGGGTTGTATCAGGAGGTCGAATAGCGGCTAACAGACCGTTGAGAAACTGCCTGCGTTGGCCCTCTTGATAAAAGCGAGGGCGTTGAAAGCGGCCTCGATCACGAGCCCGGGTTAGGCGCCCCAGTGCTGCCACACCTGGCCATACGCCTGCGCATCGAACAGGCCACGCGGATCTGCGCGGCGGTATTGACCTGGGGTGGGGTCTGGCATGTCGGTTCCAGTTATATCGCCGCCGCCGGCGGTGGCTGTAGCGCACCGAGTGTGGTGCGCGCCGAAACCGGTTGGGAAGAGCGCCTCGGCCAGGTATTCGGTAAGCGTTTCGTGCTGGCAGACTCCAATCGTCTGCGTCTGCAGATTGCCCACCCGATGGACAATGGCCTGGTCGGCGGCATTCCCGAGTTCTGCCTCAATCAGGCCGAGGTGCGTGACGGCAATGGCAAGGTCCTGGCCACGCTCGAGCTGTTCCCCTCCGTCAGGGAGAGCCCGACCCGCAGTCTGGAGGGGCAGGGCGAGGGGCTAACCGAGTTGTGGCTACGGGATAACAATGGCAATGAGTTCGAGGCGGCGTTGTAAAGTATTGAGCGGCCCAGCCGCGAACAAGAATCGGCGAACCCTAACCAGTGAGAAAAGCCCAATGATCAAAGTCAGCGTGCTCTACCCCAATAATCCCAGCGTGCATTTCGACCTCCACTACTACTGCAACCAGCACATGGACATCGTGCGCAAGTGCCTGGGCGATGCCTGCAAGGGCATCGCCGTGGATCAGGGCCTGGCCAGTGCCGACCCGGGCAGCCAGGCGCCCTTCGTCGCCATGGGCCATCTGTATTTCGACAGCGTCGAGAGTTTCCAGGAAAGTTTTGCCCCGCACGCCGAGCGGATCATGGGTGATCTGTCCAACTTCACCGACAGCCAGCCACTGATCCAGATCAGTGAGGTCAAGCTCGCGCCCTGACGCCTGACGCCTGACGCGCCGCAGCCGCGGCGCCGTCTGAGACGCTCTCGCTACGGCGCTCGATATTTTCACAACCGCTGAGCGCTCGCCTACTGCAGCCGCCTCCAGGTGCCCTACGCTCGGACCAAACCCTCGAGCAATCCGTGTCACTCGCCGCAGGCAGTGCACCATTGGATAATCGGCGCGGCACAACGCTGGCGGGCTGTCGCTGCGCTGCACGGTGCTGCGTTTTCCCGGATTGCGCCAAGGCTTATCTGGGCTACAGGATCATCCCGCCTCCTGTAGCCGTTCGCTCCCAGGATATTGCCATTGGCCGCTCTCGCTGCCTGATCGTGTGGCACTGCCGGGCTATTGCAGGGTCAGTTGTTCTCCGCGTTCTTGCTGCCATTCATCGTGGCTCGGTGCGGCGGCCTCGCCGGACATCCGGTGGATGATCTCGAAGTAATCCTGTTTGAGCGGGTCCTGCATGATCTGGCTGCGGGTTTTGACCCTGACCGCATAGATGCTCTGCATATTCTGGTGATCGAAGGCGCGCCATTGCTGGGGGCCTTTGAGCAGGCTGTAGCTGTGGTTTTCGAGAGCGCTGATCAGCTTTTCGCTATCCAGGCTGGCGCTGCGGCGCACGGCATCGGCCCATTGCTGGACGATGGCGTAGGCCGAGGCGGCGGCGCTGTCGGGATATTCCCGGTGCTGGCGAATATAGTCGTCGACGAAGGCTTGGCCGGTCGGGCTGTTTTCCTGGGAGGGGACTTGCCAGGTCCAGGACTCGGTGCCGATCACGCCTTGCATGACCTTGGGGCCGGCCTGCTGCACGATGCTCTTGCTCAGGTGCGGCACGATGATCTGCATGCGCGTGTGCAGCCCCAGGTTGTGTGCCAGGCGCATGCTGCGCAGCAGGTCTTCGCCAAGCAGCGCCAGCACCAGGATATCGGCATCGCTGGCGGCAGCCTTGTTCAAGGCGTCCAGATAATGCTGGCGCATCGCGGTAGACGAGGGCAGGGCGCTACGGCCGTGGCGGGCGCGATCCTGGCTGCCGGTGGTGGCGCGCAGCTCGCTTTCGATGCTGCGGCCCCAAGTGTCGTCGACGACGATGTAATGGTAGCGCTGGCGCGGCATGTGCCAGCCGAGGTATTCGCCGAGCACGCGGGCACTCATCAAGGCGCTACTGGACTCGCGAAACAGGTAGCGATGGCCCTCGCGGCCGGTCACCTCGTTGGCATAGCTGAGCGTGGCGAAGTACAGCAGGCCGAGTTCCCGGGCGCGCATGCCGGCGGCGATCGCCTCTTCGCTGGTGGCGCCACCGAAGACCATCTGCGCGCCCTGGCGGGCGAAACGCTCGACATTGTTCCGGGCCTTCTGCGCGCGCGAGGCACTGTTGCGGGTCAGTAGTTGCACCGGGCGCCCGAGCAGGCCGCCATTGCCGTTGATGGCCTCGACCGCCATCAAGGCGCCGCGATGCAGCTCCAGGCCTTCGGCCTTGTAATTGCCGGTGCGTGGGTAGCTGAGACCGATTTTGATCGGTTCGGCCAGCAGGCTGTTGCCCAGGCAGTTGAGCAGCAGGCAACAGAATACGATGACACGGCCCATGGGGACTTTCTCCTTGGCGCGGGGTATCACTTTTTAAACGCTGCGGGGCGTGCTGGGTATGCTCTTTTCAGGTGGGCAGGGCGGCACTTAAGTGGGGTAGGCGAGGTTGCCAGAGAGGCTTTAGTCGCGATTGTCGCGCAACAACTGCACGGCTAAAGCGGCCATGGGCGCCGGTCCGGCGGGCGAGTATTGCTACCAAGGGAGTAGTTAAATCGGTACTGCGTTCAATTGTTGCATTGCGCCATGCAGCCAAGAATTGCTGCAGACCGGGAAAATTTCCCGGGGATAACAATCAACCCGCAGAGGTAACCGCAATGAAACACTCCGGTCTACGCAAGCCGTTCGTGCTTAGTGCACTGTGTGCAGCCATGTTCTTCCCCGCCGCGTCGGCGCTGGCTGTCACCGATAAGGAAATTCTCAACGATGTGAACACCACTAACGAGATCGTCACCAACGGCATGGGCCTGCAAGGTCAGCGTTACAGCACTCTGGATATTCTCAATACCGAGAACATCAAGGATCTGCGCCCGGTCTGGGCGATGTCCTTCGGCGGTGAAAAACAGCGCGGCCAGCAAGCCCAGCCGATGATCAAGGACGGCGTGATGTACGTCACCGCCTCCTACTCGCGGGTTTTCGCCGTGGATGCGCGCACTGGCAAGGAACTCTGGCAATACGATGCGCGCCTGCCGGATGACATCCGTCCGTGCTGCGACGTGATCAACCGTGGTGTAGCGCTGTACGGCGACCTGGTGATCTTCGGCACCCTGGACGCCAAACTGGTGGCCTTGAACAAGGACACCGGCAAAGTGGTGTGGCGCAAGAGCGTCGCCGACCACAAGGCCGGTTACTCGATCACCGCGGCGCCGCTGGTGGTCAACGGCAAGCTGATCACCGGGGTCTCCGGTGGCGAGTTCGGCGTAGTGGGCAAGATCGAGGCCTATGACCCGAAAAATGGCGAACTGCTGTGGACCCGCCCAACCGTGGAAGGCCACATGGGCTACGTCTACAAGGACGGCAAGAAGGTCGAGAACGGCATCTCCGGCGGCGAAGCCGGCAAGACCTGGCCGGGCGACCTGTGGAAGACCGGCGGCGCGGCGCCTTGGCTGGGCGGCTACTACGACCCGGAAACCAACCTGCTGCTGTTCGGCACCGGCAACCCGGCGCCGTGGAACTCGCACCTGCGTCCCGGCGACAACCTCTACTCGTCCTCGCGTCTGGCCCTGAACCCGGACGACGGCACCATCAAGTGGCACTTCCAGACCACCCCGCACGACGGTTGGGACTTTGACGGCGTCAACGAACTGGTCTCGTTCAACTATCAGGAAGGCGGCAAGACCATCCAGGCCGCGGCTACCGCCGACCGTAACGGCTTCTTCTACGTGCTTGATCGGACCAACGGCAAGTTCATCCGTGGCTTCCCCTTCGTCGACAAGATCACCTGGGCCAAGGGCCTGGACAAGAACGGCCGGCCGATCTACGACGAGACCAACCGTCCGGGCGCGCCGGGTGGCGAGACCAAGGGCAGTTCGGTGTTCTCCGCGCCAGCCTTCCTCGGCGCGAAGAACTGGATGCCGATGGCCTATAGCCAGGACACCGGTCTGTTCTATGTACCGTCCAACGAATGGGGCATGGACATCTGGAACGAGGAGATCGCCTACAAGAAGGGCGCCGCCTACCTCGGTGCCGGTTTCACCATCCGTCCGTTGAACGAGGACTACATCGGCGTACTGCGCGCCATCGACCCGAAGACCGGCAAGGAAGTCTGGCGGCAGAAGAACTTCGCGCCACTGTGGGGCGGGGTGATGACCACCAAGGGCAACCTGGTGTTCACCGGCACGCCTGAGGGCTTCCTCAAGGCCTTCAACGCCAAGACCGGCGAGCAGGTCTGGGAATTCCAGACCGGTTCCGGCGTACTCGGCTCGCCAGTTACCTGGGAAATGGACGGCGAGCAGTATGTCTCCGTGCTTTCCGGTTGGGGCGGTGCGGTACCGCTGTGGGGCGGCGAAGTGGCCAAGCGGGTGAAGAACTTCAACCAGGGCGGCATGCTCTGGACCTTCAAGCTGCCGAAGGACCTGGTCGCCAAGCGCTGATCGGTTACCCCTGAGGTAAAAAAGAGGCACAAGGCCGGCTCTTTAGCCGGCCTTGTGCTTTCTGCCGTTCGGTGAGTCTTCGATGATTGTTCCAATGCTCTTAACGCTCCGCGTTACGGATTTCATCCAGGCGCAGCTATTAGTCCGTAGCCCGAATAAGCCTTCGGCGCAATCCGGGAGCGGTGGTGCATGCGCAGGTTGTTCCCGGATTGCGCTGGCGCTTATTCGGGCTACGAGATCGCGTTTATTCGCGATCCCTTCCCAGTTTTTGCAACCCGGATGAAATCCGACGGCTGTTCCTCGCGCGGTCAATGGCGGCCGCGGATTGCGCTGCGTGCATAGGGACTACGAGCGTTCAGCTGGCCAGCAAGCGCTGCGCATTCCAGGGCCAGCCATGCAGCAGGACGCTGTGCACCTGCACCAGTTCGGCGCCGGCGGCGAGGCGGGCCTGGAGGTGTGCGGCGCTCTGGATGCCGCCGACCGATAGCAGGGCGATCTGCCGACCGCACACGCGGCGCAATTGTTCGATCTGCGCGCAGGCCTGTTCCTGCTGAGTAGCGTCCTGCCAGGCGCGATAACGCTGGCGGGTCGCTGGTGGGCCGGGATCGTGGGCGGCGAGCAGGCCGTCGTAGCCCAATTCGAGCAACAGTTCGGCCAACTCCAGGGGCACCTGGCCGGGCAGGCTGCGCAATTTGACCACCAGCGGCACGCGGCGCTCGGGCCGATCCAGGCGCTGTTGCTCGCTGCGTACCGTGGCCAGCAGCTGGCGCAGCCGTGGCCGCTGCCCGGCGTCGAGCAACGCCGCGCTGCCCGGGCCGATCAGGTTCAGGGTCAGGTAGTCGGCCAGCGGCCAGGCGCGGGCCAGACCGGTACGCAGTGCGCCGAGGCTAATGTCCGGAGTCAGACTCAGGTTGATTCCCAGGCGCGCCGTCCCGGGCCTGAGCGCCTGCGCCGACAGCTGGGCTGTTGCGGCCAGATCGAAGCTGCCGATTTCGTTGAAGCCCAAGCCCAGTGCGCCGGCACGTCGAGCGAGGTGGCCAAAGCGGTCGAAACCGGCGGCGATGCCCAGCGCTGTGGCGAAACGCAGGCCCATCACCTCGACAGGGTGATCGACGGCGGGTGTCGTCAGCCAGCGGGCGCTGATGCAAGCCAGTTGCAGCGCCAGCCGATGACCGATGCGCTGGGCGCGATCAGCCATGGCGGCGTTCGAAGCCGTGCATAAAGGCCAGCAGTCGTTCGACCCCGGCCAGCGGCATGGCGTTATACAGGCTGACGCGCACGCCACCGACTGCGCAATGGCCCTGCAGATTGAGCAGGCCGGTCGCTGCGGCCTCTTTGAGAAAGTCCGGCAGCAGACGCGCGTCGCGCAGGTGGAAACAAACGTTGATGGCGGAGCGATCTGCGGGTTGCTGGCGGCAGTGGTAAAAATCGCTGGCGTCGATGTACTGATAGAGCCGTTGGCTCTTGCCGCGGCTGGCGCTGGCCATGACCTCGAGCCCGCCCTGTCGGGCGATCCAGCGCAGCATCAAGGCGGCAACATAGAGGGCGAAGGTCGGCGGGGTGCACAGGCGACTCTGTTGCTCGGCCTGCAGGGCGTAGCTGAACGGCGAAGGCAGCCCGGGGCGCGGCGCCTTGAGCAGGTCGTCGCGCACGATCAGCAGGCACAGCCCGGCGATGCCGAGGTTCTTTTGTGCGCTGGCGTAGATCAGGCCGAAGCGTTCGAGCGGCAGCGGGCGGGTGAGAAAATCCGAACTCATGTCCGCCACCAGTGGTACCGACAGTTCGGGAAAGTGCTGCAGCTGCAGGCCGTTGGCGGTCTCGTTGCTGGTGACGTGGCAGTAGCCGGCCCGCGGGTCCAGGCGCCATTGTTCAGGTGGCGCAATCGCGCGGAAGCCGTCGTTGGCTCCGCTGGCGATGATGTTCAGCGGCGCATGGCGGCGGGCCTCGGCAATTGCCTTGGTCGCCCAGTAGCCGCTGTCCAGGTAATCGGCCGACTGGCCGGGCGCCAGCAGGTTCAGGGGCAGCAGGCCGAACTGGCAGGTCGCGCCGCCATGCATGAACAGCACGCGGTAGTTCGACGGGATCGCCAGCAGATCGCGCAAGTCCTGCACGGCCTCGCGCATCAGGTTTTTGAACGGCGCGCCGGTGAACGGCAGCTCCAGCATCGACTGACCGCTGCCGCGCCAGTCCGGCAGCTCGTCCTGGATCTGCGCGAGCACCGTCGGCGGCAGCATCGCCGGCCCGGCGGCGAAGTTGTAGTGCTCGCCGCTACGGGGCGCCGGCACGTCTTCAGGAAAACAGGTGCAGGCCATGACCACCAGCCGCCATCAGAAACAGCAAGGGCATCGACAGGATGGTGTTGCTGCGCGAGGAGAGGAAGGTGATCCGCGAGCAGCGCACCCGCTCCTCCAGGCTGGCCGGAACGAAACCCAGCAGCTTCTTCTGGTGTGGCCAGAGCACCAGCCACAGATTGAGCAGCATCAGGGTGCCGATCCAGGCACCGAGACCGATCACCGCCAGCGGGCCTTGCAGCAGCAGGGCGTCTTCCAGCCAGCCGCGCTGCCAGAGCATCAGCATGCCGGAGATCCAGACCACCAGTGAGGCGTAGCGGAAGATGCCGTGCTCGCGCTTCATCCGCTGTTCCAGGTCGCGGTTCAAGGTGCTGGTGTCGATGCCGTTCTGCAACGGCACGAACCTGGGGTTCTGGATGAAGTTGGCATAGTTGTGGCCGACCCAGACCAGGGCGAACAGCAGGTGGGCGTAGCGGGCCAATACATCGATGACGGCCATGGGCAGCTCCTATACCAGCCAGAATTGGAGCAACAGGTAGCAGCCCAGGGTCAGCGCGAGGCCGGCGCTGACGGTGCCGGCAAAGGAGTCATGGGGTAGTTTCAATGTTCACCCCCTGGCTGGCGTGGCGTGGGATAAGCGTGCCCGTCGGCACCGGCGGCTGCTGCGCCAGTGCCACCGCCTGTTGGATCAGGTGGTGATGGGGTGACTTGCTGCACGCCGGGTCGGTGTTGTCGCCGGAGCCGGTGAGCAACAGCGCCTGGCAGCGGCAGCCGCCGAAGTCTTTTTCCTTTTCATCGCAGCTGCGGCAAGGTTCCGGCATCCAGGCATCGCCGCGGTACAGGTTGAATACCGGCGAATCGTGCCAGATTTCACCCAGGCGCTGCTGGCGCACGTTGGGGAACTCCAGATCCTTGAAGCTGCTGGCCTGGGAGCAAGGCAGCACGTTGCCGTTGGGCGCGATGGTCAGGTGGATGGCGCCCCAGCCGTTCATGCAGGCCTTGGGCCGGCCTTCGTAATAGTCGGGGATGACGAAGAAGATGGTCAGGCGTTCGCCCAGGCGCTCGCGGGCTTCTTGCACCTGGGCCTCGGCGAGCAGCAGTTCTTCGCGGGTCGGCATCAATTGCTCGCGATTGAGCAGCGCCCAGTTGTAGTACTGCACGTTGGCCAGCTCGATGTAGTCCACCCCGAGCTCGGCGGCGAACTCGATGATCTGCGGAACCTGCGCGATGTTCTGCCGGGTGATGGGCACGTTGAGCACCATCGGGAAACCCTGGGCCTTGATGGCGCGGGCCATGCCGAGCTTGCGCTCCAGGCAATCGACGCCGGCCAGTTGTTGTGCCGTGGCGCGGTCGGTGGACTGGAAGCCGAGTTGGATATGTCGCAGGCCGGCGTCCTTGAGTGCGCGCAGGCGGGCCTCGGTGAGACCGATGCCGGAGGTGATCAGGTTGGTGTAGTAGCCCAGGCGATCGGCCTCGGCCACCAAGGTTTCCAGATCCTTGCGCAAGGTCGGCTCGCCGCCGGAAAAACCGATCTGCATGGCGCCGAGCTCGCGAGCCTGGCGCATCACGTCGATCCATTCGGCCGTGCTCAGCTCGTTGCGGCGGTAGTCGGCAAAATTGCGCGGGTTGCTGCAGAACACGCACTGCAACGGGCACTGGTAGGTTAATTCCAGCAGCAACCAGACCGGGTTGCCATTGCCATCAAGTCTTAATTCGGATCCAGCCTTTGCCACGGGACACCTCCAGGAAACGCAGGACGCCATTGCTGATTACATTCGCGTCGGCTACTTCATACAGCGCGCCAAGTTTCTCGATCAACTCGGCTACATTGGTGTGGCCGTCGCAGCAATTGAGAATGTCGCCGCCGGTTTTATTAAGTTTGACGATGCCTTCCGGATAAAGAAGAACATGGGCTTGTTGCGACTCCTCCCAGCGGAACATGAAGGGCGGGCGGATTTCGAAACAATCTGCCGGGTCTATCGGAACGGTTGTCATGGCCTGCCTCGCGACTGCGGCGACGGGGCGCCCTATCGGGCGCTCCGCCGGGTTAACGGCTTAGCGCACGTAAACGTACGCGGTGACTTCGAAGCCCAAACGCAGGTCACAAAAGTCCGGATCTATCCACTGCATGGTCTATCTCCTGTTTTAGGGGGTTCACTGTTTTGCGGTGTTGCAACTCGAGGCTACAGACACGCGGGCGAATATTAATAAGACTTTGGAATGAACTACCCGGGCAGTTGGTAGCGGATCTGCTGTGCGCGCTAAATAGTTAGAGTAAATTGCTCGGTCGTTGATTTTGATCAAGAGCTGGCGCGCGATCGCCTGTAGGTTGAACGGTTTTGTCTTGCCGGTGCCATGTCCGGACTGCCCTCTAGAGTGAAGGACAATATGCATGGCGAGTTTTCTACTGGTGCAAAAAAATCGCCGCTCTTGCCCGGCAAAACGTAGAAGGGCGGTTCAGGCACTACTCGATTCGGCGCATCGCGATACCTCGCCGTGTGCGCTGTAACGCAGAAACAGCTAGGCTGAGTTGTCCAATGGCAACACCAGCCGGGCGGGCCAATGCCCGACATAGACAACCTGCGCATCTACTACCAAATGACGAGAGGTTGTGTGCCATGGGCGCATACCGGTCGAGCCGGCAGCTTCCTAATATCGAACCATGACCTGTTCCACGTTCCCGGGGGCAGGCTCCGACAAGAGAAGAGAGGTCATTATCATGATTTACGCTAAACCCGGCACGCCAGGCGCTGTTATCAACCTCAAACCGCGCTACGGTAACTTTATCGGTGGCGAATTCGTGGCGCCGGTCAACGGCCAGTATTTCACCAACACCAGCCCGGTCGATGCCTCGGTGATCGGTGAATTCCCCCGTTCCAGTGCCGAAGATGTCGAGCTCGCCCTGGATGCCGCCCATGCCGCCGCCGATGCCTGGGGCAAGACCTCGGTGCAGAACCGTTCGCTGGTACTGCTGAAAATCGCCGACCGCATCGAAGCCAGCCTTGAAGTGCTGGCCGTGGCCGAAACCTGGGACAACGGCAAGGCCGTGCGCGAAACCCTGAATGCCGACGTGCCCCTGGCCGCCGACCACTTCCGTTATTACGCCGGTTGCATCCGCGCCCAGGAAGGCAGTGCCGCCGAGATCGACGAGAACACCGCCGCCTATCACTTCCACGAGCCGCTGGGCGTGGTCGGGCCGATCATCCCGTGGAACATCCCGCGGCTGATGGCCGCCTGGAAACTCGCTCCGGCCCTGGCCGCCGGCAACTGCATCGTGCTCAAGCCGGCCGAGCAGACCCCGCTGTCGATCACCGTGCTCATGGAGCTGATCGGCGACCTGCTGCCGCCGGGCGTGCTCAACGTGGTCCAGGGCTTCGGTCGCGAAGCCGGTGAGGCCCTGGCCACCAGCAAGCGCATCGCCAAGATCGCGTTCACCGGCTCAACGCCAGTGGGTTCGCACATCATGCATGCGGCGGCCGAGAACATCATTCC
>JAUYKV010000063.1 GCA_030699825.1 Pseudomonas sp.
CGCGGCGAGGAAGCACCATCACCCAGCAGGCGATTGAGCATCGGCAGGACAAAGGCTGCCGTCTTGCCGCTGCCAGTTTGTGCCGTGACCCGCAAATCCTGCCCTTGCAGCGCCAGCGGAATAGCCGCCAGCTGCACTGGGGTGGGCTCGGTAAAGTTCAGCGCAGCCACGGCTTACAGCAGACTTTCATGCAGGGCGAATTGGGAAAACACGGAGGTAACCTCGACGAAAAACGGAAATCAGCTGCATAGCGTAACGGTTTCCCGCGCTGCGGCCGAATTTCTTTGTGCAGACCCGCACAGAGCAGGCACCTCGGTACTTGAACAAACTGCCATGAACGCGCTCAATTCAGGCAGC
The DNA here is from genome assembly GCA_030699825.1 of Pseudomonas sp. GTDB lineage: Bacteria > Pseudomonadota > Gammaproteobacteria > Pseudomonadales > Pseudomonadaceae > Aquipseudomonas. The sequence goes on from JAUYKV010000063.1 coordinate 358, forward strand.
ACAACCGCCTCAAGGCCCAGGAGAATTGCATGCCCAACCCGTCTCGCACCCTGCTGATCTGTAGCGGCCTGGCCATCGCCCTGGCCACGCAGAGCGCCTTCGCCGCGCCGAAAACCGATAACCATGGCAAACCGGGCGCTGGCCATGACGGCGACGTCGGTGTCCACCTCAGTGGCCCCAGCATCGATATCGGCCGCGTACGCATCGTACTGGGTGACAACCGTAAACTGATCGGCCCGGTTAGCGCATTGCCACCCGGTATCGCCAAGAATCTGGCCCGCGGCAAACCACTGCCACCGGGCATCGCCAAAAACTTCGACGGCCGGGTGACCAGCCAACTGCCGCACTATGACGGCTACGAATGGAAGCAGGCCGGCACCGACGTGATACTGGTGGCGATTGCTACCGGCATCGTCTACGAAGTGCTGAGAAACGTGCTGGACTGATCGGCCACACCCGCATCGTGCAGATGGCCGACCTTTACATAAATCAGGCAACCCTCACGGGAAAACGGTGTATGTGTTGAACCGTGCGGGTTGCGCAGCCAGGTACCGGCGGGATAATCGCCATACTCATCCTGAAACACCCCCTCCAGCACCAGGATTTCTTCCCTGCCAAGATGCCGGTGGGCACTGAACTCGGTGCCTGGCGCCCAGCGCACCAATGCCGTGTGCACCGTGGCGAAACTATCCAGTGGCAATACCCTCAGCCCCGGCACCAGGCCTGGCCGCCATTGCGCCTTGTGCGTATCGATGCGCAGCGCGTGCTGATCCTGCGGCTCCTGGTAGCACAGCTTGACGAACAACAGACACCCGCCAGGACTGGACGGTGTATGGCTGCTGCCCGGCGGATTCTTCAGCCAGTAGCCGGCAGGATAGGCGCCGTGTTCATCGACAAAGACCCCGTCGAGCACCAGGATTTCCTCGCCTCCCGGATGCCGATGGCTACGGAACTGCGACCCCGGCGCATAACGCACGATCGAGGTAGCGCGTCCGCTTTCCGCGGCAAAACGCTCCAGCGGACGCCGTTCGACGCCAGGCAACGGTGAGGCCTGCCAGTCGATAGTGTGGGTATCGAGCACAACCCGCTCGCTCAGGTCAGCATTGATCTGCATGTCACCTCCTGTCAGATGCGCCGCTGCTTGATCAGCAGCCGTGCACTGTCCCAGCCGACCAGCAGCACCGCCAGCCAGATCGGCAAATAGGTCAGCCACTGCTGGGCATTGAAGCTTTCGCCAAGAAACAACAGCGCCACCAGAAACAGCAGCACCGGCTCGACATAACTGAGGATGCCAAACAGCCCCAGCGGCAACAACCGGCTGGACGCCATCATCGCCGCGAACGCCAGGGCGCCGAGCAAGCCCAGCCCCGGCAGCAGCCACCACAGCTGCGGTGCCTGGGTGAACACCGCCACCGGCCCCCAGGCAACGATCAGCCAGACCGCCAAGGGCGCCAGCACCAGCATTTCCAGGATAAACCCGGACAGGGCATCCAGGCGCATCCAACGGCGCAACATGAAATACGGGGGATAACCCAGCGTGGTGACCAGGGTGATCCAGGAAAATGCCTGCAGGCGCCACAGTTCATGCAGCACGCCGAGCAAGGCACAGAACACCGCCAACTGCTGCAACGGGCGCAGGCGCTCGCCGTAGAACACCCGCCCGGCCAGCACCATCGCCAGGGGTAGCAGAAAATAACCCAGCGACACATCCAGCATGCGCCCGGCCAGCGGTGCCCAGACGAACAAGGCCCACTGCACGCCAATCAATGCGGCCGAGAGCGGCAAGGCCGCCAGCAATAACGGCTCATGCCGTAGACGGCCGATGGCCACCGCCAACACCGTCCATTGCCGGGCCACGGCGACCAGCAGCAACACCGCCGGAATCGACCAGAGCACCCGCTGGGCGAACACCTGCACACCATCCAGCGGCGCCAGTTGCTGCACATAGCCGGGAATCAGGGCAAACAGCATCGAGGCGCCAATCGATAGCGACACGCCACGCCCGGACAACTTCATCGCCTCTCCTTCGCCACCAGTAGTTGCCGGCTGCCGACCTGGGTCAACAGCAGGGAACTCGCAATCACCGTCCCACCCAGGCCCAGCCGCCACAGATCGGCATCGCAGTTGCACAGCAACAGATTGACCAACAGATCCGCCGGCACCAGGGCATTATTCATCACCATCAGGGTGCCGCCATCGACCAGGCTCGCGCCCTTGTTCCAGCAGTAAAGAGCAAACCCGGACGCCACCATACCGAGCCCGGCCAAGACCCACCACTGGCTGGCGCTGGTGGGTAAGCGGGAGGCGTTACCGAACAGCAAGCCGGCGACCTTAGCCTGCCGCGAGGTGTCGAACAATCGCCGCACAACCCGCACAAAAAAACCCGGCCAATCGCCAAAGCGATCGACCGGGTACATGCGCCCCAGGAGCAAAGGGACGCCAAGGGAGTTGCCTGTTACTTGAACTTTAGGCCACTTGCGCCAACTGCGCCTTGGCTTCGGCCAGACCTTTCTCCATGAACTCGCCGCCCAGATTGAGGCCTTCGGCATGAATGAAGCTGACCTCGTGAATGCCGATAAAGGCCAGCGCCTGACGTAGGTAGGGTTCCTGATGATCCATACTGCCACCGGCGTAGATACCGCCACGGGCGGTCAGAACGAAGGCACGCTTGCCCGTGAGCAGGCCCTGCGGGCCGGTTTCGGTGTACTTGAAGGTGACGCCGGCACGCAGCACATGGTCCAGCCAGGCTTTCAGGGTGCTGGGAATGGCGAAGTTGTACATGGGCGCGGCCAGCACCAGCACATCGGCAGCCAGCACTTCATCGGTGAGTGTGTTGGACAGGGCCAAGGCGCTTTGCTCCGCGACGCTCTGCTGATCGGCCGGGGTCATCCAGCCGCCCAGCAGGTTGGCGTCCAGGTGCGGTACTTGTTCGACCGCCAGGTCGCGAATCTGGATTTGATCGGCAGGGTGAGCCGCTTGCCACTGGGCGATGAATTGCTCGGTGAGCTGACGAGAAACCGAGCCTTGTTGGCGGGCGCTGCTTTCGATTACCAGAACTTTGGACATGTTGTTGCTCCATCGAGAGGGGTTGGTTAACGTCGATGGGCACAGAATAGAGACACTACAATCGATTAAAAAGCGCAAATAACCGCTTCTATCTATCGAATAAATTGATTTATGCAACGCCTCGCACTAGGATCGCTAATGTTCATGACGGCGGTGGTTATTTCTGAGGCCGGGAAAATATCGAAGGCCGTCGGGCAAGCGATTTTTTCTCAGCCTCTCAGGCTACAGGTCAACTGCACGCGCAGTTTGATGATGCTGCGGGCGAATTTTATCGTCAGGTTGCTGCTCTGCCCCGGCGCCAACACTACTTTGCGGGTACGCGGCGCCTCGGGGCCATTGCGGAACACCCCGCTGCACTCGGCCTCGGTCTCACCGTAGTTGTAGAGCAGCACGGCGCCCATGTTGTGATCGATTTCCTGGGTGGTGACCGACACTTCGGCACCGTTGAACTGTTTTTCCACCTCGATCGGATAAGCGAAAACAGCCAGTGGCAACCAGGCGATCAGGGCACAGCAAAATTTTTTCATGCGGCAGTCTCCAACAAGGGACTGCCAGTTTAGAGCGAGTTCGCCTCAGAGGCTGGGAAAATATCGAGCGCCGTAGCGAGACCGTCTCCAGGCGTTCGCAGAGGCGGTTGCAGTCGGCGAGAGTTTTTCACAAGCTCTCAGTTTCGTAATAAACAGGAGAGGATAATGAAAGCGCCCCGCGTGACCCTCGATCAGTGGCGTACCCTGCAGGCCGTCGTCGATCAGGGTGGCTTTGCCCAGGCCGCCGAGGTGCTGCACCGCTCGCAATCCTCGGTCAGCTACACCATTGCGCGGATGCAGGAACAGCTCGGCGTGCCGTTGCTGCGCATCGACGGGCGCAAAGCCGTGCTCACCGAGGCCGGCGACGTGCTGCTGCGCCGCTCGCGGCAACTGGTCAAGCAGGCCAGCCAGCTGGAAGACCTGGCCTACAACATGGATCAGGGCTGGGAAGCCGAGGTACGCCTGGTGGTCGACGCCGCCTACCCAACCGCACGGCTGATCAGGGCACTGACCGCCTTTATCCCGCAGAGTCGTGGTTGCCGCGTGCGCCTGCGCGAGGAAGTGCTGTCGGGCGTCGAGGAAGTACTGCTGGAAGGCACCGCCGATCTGGCCATCAGCAGCCTGTCCATGGTCGGCTATCTGGGCCATGAACTCTGCGAAGTGGAATTCCTGGCGGTTGCCCACCCCAACCATCAGCTGCACAAGATGCAACGCAAGCTGACCTTCGAGGATTTGCAGAACCAGTTGCAGGTGGTCATACGCGACTCGGGGCGCAGCAAACCGCGCGACGTCGGCTGGTTGGGTGCCGAACAACGCTGGACGGTCAGCAGCCTGTCGACCGCTGCCAACTTCGTCAGCAGCGGGCTCGGCTTCGCCTGGCTGCCGCGCCACCTGATCGAGCGAGAGATCAGCGAAGGCACCCTCAAACCCCTGGCGCTGGAACAGGGCGGCAGCAACCATCCACGCTTTACCCTCTACAGCCACAAGGACAAAGCCCTGGGGCCGGCCAGCCAGATTCTCGTTGACCTGATCAGGAGCTTCGACGCGGCACCGCTCGATGCGCCCTTCGCCGCCCCCCAACCAACCAGCTGACAGGAGTCATTCATGCCCTACTACGATAACGAGGGTTGCCAGTTGCACTACGAGGAGTACGGCAAGGGCGCGCCGGTGCTGCTGGTGCACGGCCTGGGTTCAAGCACCCGCGACTGGGAATATCAGATCCCCGAACTGGCTGCGCACTACCGGCTGATCGCCATCGACATACGCGGTCACGGCCGCTCGGACAAGCCGCGCGAACGCTACAGCATCGCCGGTTTTGCCGAAGATCTGCGCGCATTGATCGAACACCTGGGGCTTGGCAGGGTGCACCTGGTTGGCATCTCCATGGGCGGCATGATCGGTTTTCAGTTGGGCGTCGACCATCCCGAACTGCTAAAGAGCCTGTGCATCGTCAACAGCGGCCCCGAAGTGAAGGCGAAAAGCCCGCGCGAGTACCTGGAGATCGCCAAACGCTGGAGCCTGTCGCGCCTGTTCAGCCTGGAAACCATCGCCAAGGGCCTGGGCCGGCTGCTGTTCCCCAAGCCCGAACAAGCCGAGCTGCGGCGCAAGATCGAAGAGCGCTGGCCACAGAACGACAAGCGCGCCTACCTGGCCAGCCTCGACGCCATCATCGGCTGGGGTGTACGCGAACGCCTGGTACGCATCACCTGTCCTACCCTGGTGATCAGCGCCGACCACGACTACACCCCAATTGCGCAGAAAGAGGCCTACGTCAAGGAAATGCCCAATGCGCGCCTGCTGGTGATCGAAGATTCGCGTCACGCCACACCACTGGATCAACCGCAACGCTTCAACCGCAGCCTGCTGGCCTTCCTCGAAGAAGTCGAACAGACTGCCCCCACTGCCCCCACTCCCCTCAACAAGGATCAACAAGCATGCTGAAGACACTCGCCCTCGCCGCCTGCTCCCTACTGTTTGCCAGCAGCCTGCTGGCTGCGGAGAACCCGAAAGTGCTACTGACCACCAGCCTCGGCGAAATCGAAATCGAGCTGGATGCGCAAAAAGCCCCGGTCAGCGCGGAAAACTTCCTCGCCTACGTAGACAGCGGTTACTACGCCGGCACCCAGTTTCACCGGGTGATCCCGGGGTTCATGGTGCAAGGCGGCGGCTTCGACGCCGACATGCAGCAGAAACAGCCGCAAGCCCCAATCAAGAACGAAGCCGACAACGGCCTGCACAATGTGCGCGGCACCCTGGCCATGGCGCGGACCCAGGTGCGCGACTCGGCCACCAGCCAGTTCTTCATCAACCACAAGGACAACGCCTTCCTCGACCACGGCTCGCGCGACTTCGGTTACGCGGTATTTGGCAAGGTCCTGCGCGGCATGGATGTGGTCGACAAGATCGCCCAGGTACCGACCAGCAATCGTGGCGGCCACCAGAACGTACCGCGCGAGCCGGTGCTGATTCTCGAAGCCAAGCGCCTGTAACCCAAGGGCGGCAAATGCCGCCCAGCCTTTTGCCAACTGCCACCGCATGACCGTACGCGCAGAGCCTCAGAGGGTGTGAAAAAATCGAGCGCCGTAGCGAGGCCGTCCCCAGGCCTTCGCGGCAAGGCGCGCTGGGTGAAAAGCGGGGGAAATTTAGTGAGCTAAATGACTCTGTTTTTCACGTAGCGCAACGCCGCAGCCGGCGTTTTTGGCGATCCGGTGTCACTCGCCGCAGGCAGTGCACCATGATTCAGCGGCGCGGCATAAAGCTGGCGGCGAGTGACACCCTACAGATCGCAGATTGCTCCAGATCGTAGGGCGGCCCTGCCTTGCAGCCTGTGGCACTGGCTCCCCACCTCAAGCTGGGAAGCGGCCATGCACACACCTCACAGTTTACTGCTGGTAGTCATCCTCGGCAGGCTCTGCTGGTACGGGTTCTGCGGGCATAGGCTCACTTGGCATGGGCTCCGCCGGCACGGGAGCTTGCTGATCCATCGGTGGTGGCGTCGGCGGCGTGCTGGGCTTGGCCGGCTCGTCGTCGCACCCCATCAACGCCAGTGCGAAAAATGCGGGTAGCAGAAATGAAATACGTGAAATACGCATGTTTGAACTCCATTACTAGTGAGTGGTTGCCCGAACTCGGGCCAGGCGGTTAAAGCCGCCCCTCACCTTAATGGACCGGTGTCAGGCGCAAGAGTGCCGGAACGGCCGACAATCGAGGCTTGCGGGCTCAGCCGCCCGGCCCTGAACGCGCGGGCCAGAGCCCCTGCCGATACGGCAACAAACCGCGCGCGTCCTCGGCGTAGCCCTGCACACCCTGACGCTCGTCCTGGAGAAAATCTGCCACCGCCGCGCGCAGGCCCGGATGGCAGAGGTAGTGCCAGGAGTGGGTGAGCACCGGCTCGAAGCCGCGAATCAGCTTGTGCTCGCCCTGGGCGCCGGCATCGAATCGCTGCAGCCCCTGGGCAATCGCATAGTCCATGCCCTGGTAGAAACAAGTTTCGAAGTGCAGGCGATCGAACTCCGCCAGACAACCCCAATAGCGGCCATACAGACTATCGCCACCGGTCAGACTGAATGCCATGGCCACCGGCCGGCCGGCCTGGCGGGCTAACACCACACGAATCATCTGCGGCATGCGTTCGGCCAGCAGGCTGAAGAAGGTCCGGCTCAGATACGGCGACTGGCCGCGTATGTGGTAGGTATTGGCGTAGCACAGGTAGACGAAATCCCACTCGGCCTCGCTGAGCTGATGCCCCTCACGCCAGTCGAACTCGATGCCCTGCCCCGCCACCTGCTCGCGCTCCTTGCGCATCTGCTTGCGCTTGCGCGAACTGAGGACATCGAGAAAATCCTGGAAATCCCGGTAGCCGCGGTTGTGCCAGTGATATTGGCAGCCGAGGCGCTGCAGCCAGCCATCACGCCCCTGCAGCAGCGCATCATCGGCCGGGCTGGTGAAGTTGATATGCAGGCTCGACAAGCCCTGCTCGGACAGGCTGGCGCTCAGCTCATCGAGCAATTGCCCGGCGGCCAGCGGATCGCCGAGCACACGCGGCCCGCTCACCGGCGAGAAGGGAATGGCGCCAAGCAGCTTGGGGTAATAGTCGATACCCGCACGGTGACAGGCATCGGCCCAGCCGTGGTCGAATACGTACTCGCCATAGGAATGGCTTTTGATATAGGCCGGCATGGCCGCCAACACCCGCCCCTGGCCGTCCTGCAGCACGCGATGCGCCGCTTGCCAGCCGCTGCGGCCGCCCACGCTGGCGCTGTCCTCCAGCGCCGAGAGAAAGGCGTGGCACAGAAAAGGCTGCTGATCGATGCGCAAGGCATCCCAGCTCGAGGCATCCAACTCGTTCAACGCAGACAGGGTCGATATAGGCATGGCCGCAGTCTGGCCTGTTGTCCTGACGAAAAAAAGCCCCGCACGAGGCGGGGCTTGAAGGGAGCAGTGTTTACGCGTGGAGCGCTTACTTAGAACACGTACTGGGCGCGCAGGCTGATGGCATCGCCATCATCGTCGCCATTGGCATTCACGATGTCGTCAACGCTGGTGTTCAGGTAGTTGACGGAAACTTTCACGGCTTCGTTGGCGTACCAGTTCACACCGACAGTGTGGGTCTGGGCGCTGGCTTCGGCGGTATCGGCAGTCAGGCCGAGCACACCGGCGTTGGAAGGCGCAACCGCAGTCTCGTCGACCGTGATGTCGTCGTAGCGGTAGAAGACTTCCCAGGCACCGATCTGCTTGTTCTCCGGCTTGATCTTGTCGAACTTGCCGCCGTCGATTTTGTAGCTGCGCGACTCGCCGGTCAGGGTGTAGGCAACCTGCACGTTGTAGCCGCTGGCTTCCAGATCGTTGTCGTTGCCATTGGCCACTGCATCGCCGTCGGCGGTGCGAGCCAGGTACTCACCCTGGATGGAGAACGGCCCGATCATATAGGCGGCCTCCGCGCCCCATACCTGATCGGTGCCATCCAGCTTAGCGCCACCAAAGGTGCCCTGATTACCGTTGACTTTATCTTCGGAGGTACCGCGCACCGACAACTTCGACTTGATCGACTCATCGAAACCTTCTTCGACTTCACGGGTCGCGTAGTTCAGGCCGAAGTGCAGCACCTGGTTTTTCTGGATGATCGGAGCAAATACACCGCGCGCTACGAAAGTGGTGTTGTTCTGGCCATCTACGTCCTGGTTGCCGTCCTGGCGATAGCCACCGACTTCCCCGTGGAACATGTCGCCCAAGGTGGCGCGCAGGCGGATACCCTCGCCATCTTTATGGCTGTTGGCCCAGGACGCGAGGTCGTAAATGGCCGAACGTTCGATGGTGGTGATCCACTTGGAGCTGACGGCTTCTTCCAAACCGAAAGTTGGATTTATGCGACCGACCGAAATTTGAACAGGCTTCCAGCCATTATAAGAAATGGACGCTTCATCCCAGTTGTCTTTCGTGCCAGTGTCAGCAAAGTTACGGGCAAAGGTATAACTCCAGTCGGTGTATGCCACACCGGAGAGTTCAAGGCGCGCACGACGCAGATAGGACTCATCGGCACGGTTACCATTCTTAGTGTAAAAACCATCGAAACTGTCAGCATCTACTTGCAGACGGCCACCGAGCTTGAAGCTGAACTCCTTGTCGGTGGTAGCCACTTCCAGGCCACCCTTGGTCTTGACCACGATATCGGCGCCGTCGGTGGTGACGGTGCCAGCGAAAGCCTGGGCGGAAACGGCCAGTGCCAAAGCGCTGGCAGCGAAACCGGCCATTGCTCCACGGAAGCTGTGCTTACGGATCATCGAAGATTCCTCTAATAGACTTTGAGTGTTGAAAACACCCGAGCGATCGCGCTCGTTCGTGCTGCAGGGAATCTTGGCGACGGGTTATGTCAGTGCGGTTTCTGATATGTAAAATTTTGATGACAGCGGAACTTTTTACTTCGAATATCTATAAGCAATGATGAGCACCCTGAGTATCGAGAGCGCGTCGCTGGGTGCAGGCTGCTTTTGTGGGAGGGGCTTTAGCCGCGAAATCGAGCCGGAGAACACCACCGCTCTGGCGCAAAGCACACCGCATTACGCTTGTAGCAGGTGGCTCGTTCAAGGCAGAACCTAGGGCGATCCGGGCGGCGTTCCGTTCGGAGGTAGGGCGGCCTCGGAGCGCAGCGACAGCCCGCCAGCTTTTATGTCGCATCGAATATCCATGGTGCACTGCCTGCAGCGAGTAACACCCGGAGCGCGGATTGCTCGAGGTAATGGGCCGGCGCCTAGGAGGCGGCCGCAGTAGCGCGAGAGTGGTTTCACACCCTCTCAGTCCTCGGGCTTGGCGCCCCGCACGGCGATCTGGCCGTACCAGGCTTCCAACACGTCGCTGCGCTCGCCGGCCACCACCCGCAGCAATTCGATCCGCGCCTGAGCGCGATCGACGCCGTGCTGCACCAGGTCGCCAAGCAGTTGGTCAAACAACTGCCGCCGGCGGTGCCCGGCCGCGGAATCGTCGCGCCGCGACATGCAGTTGACCAACAGGGTGGAGCCGCACACGCAGTTGCGAAAGACCTCGACCAGCGGCCCTTCTTCGTCGACGACCGCCTTCAGACCGGTGATATCGGGGCGGATCGCCTGGGTCTGCTGGAAATAATCCCCCTCGCTGGCGAAGACCCGGCCGCAGTTGCGGCAACGCTTGGGAAAGTCGTCATGACTGAGCGCCTTGAGACCGGCGAACCAGGCATCGTGGCTAGTGATCGATGGCATCCCATCCTCCCGCACCTGGATAGTGACTGGCTAGTTAAGCATAGGCGCAAGCGTCGTCTGGGCTGGGTGACTGCCGAAAGAAACGGCAGCGGGCACCCAGGAGACTCTCTCAGCGCAGCAGGCGCCGCAACTCGGCCAACTTGACAGCCAGGGCATCGAGTTCGGCAATCGGCGCCTGCGGCAGTTGGCGCAGCACGGCCTGGCTCAGGCGCATCTGCTTGATGAAACGCCGACAACGGAAACACATGGCCAGGTGGGCGCGCACGGCCAAGCGCTGGCGCAAGCTCAACTGGCCATCCAACAAGTCACTGGAATGTGCCACCAGCTCCTTACAACTCAGCATTGCCCGGTCTCCTCGAAATGCTCCAGGGTGGCGAACACCTTCAGCCGCGCCCGGTGCAACAACACCCGGACATTGGAGAGCGAGACCTGCAAAAGATTACAGATCTCGTCCAACTCCAGGCCCTCGCGTTCACGCAACTGCAGCACGCTGCCTTGCAACTCGGACAGGCTGCCCAGGGTTTTCTCCAGGCACTCGCGCAACTCGGCTTCGGTCAGCAGGGCTTCCGGGCTGTCCTGATGCCAGGCGTGGGGCGCCAGCAGCCAGTGCCCATCCTCGGCAAAGCGCTCGTCGCCGATGCTGCCGTGCGGCCCGGGCAGGTCGTCCAGCAACACCTCGCGGCGGTTGTGCTTGAGGCGGGTCTTGGCGGTGTTGGCGGTGATGCTCAGCAACCAGGTCTTGAGGCTGGAACGGCCCTGGAACCCTTGCAGATTGCGCACCACCGCCAGCCAGGCGTCCTGCACCACTTCGTCGGCATTACGGCTGCCGACGATGGCGAAGGCCACCGCGCGCATCGCCCCCTGATAGGTGGCGACCAGTTCGCGGAAGGCCTTCTCCTCGCCGGCCAGCAGGCGGGCGAGCAGCGCGCGATCGGACGGGTAGTCCATCAACGCTTACGCAGAATCACGCTGCCGATCGAGTAGCCGGCGCCGAAGGAGCTGAGCACGCCCAGCGCACCGCTCGGCAGGTCGTCCTGGTGCTTGTGCAGGGCGATCACCGAACCGGCTGAGCTGGTGTTGGCGTAGCTGTCGAGGATCACCGGCGCCTCGCCCGGCTCGGCATCGCGGCCGAGCAGCTTGCGCGCGATCAGCAGGTTCATGTTGAGGTTGGCCTGGTGCAGCCAGAAGCGCTTGACGTCGCCGACATTCAGTTGGTTCTCGGCCAGGTGCGCGGCAATCAGCTCGGCGACCATCGGGCAGACTTCCTTGAACACCTTGCGGCCTTCCTGGACGAACAGCTTGTCCGCCGCAGCCATGCCCTTTTCGCCCTCTTGCTCCGCGCGGTTGAGGAAGCCGAGGTTGTTGCGGATGTTGTTGCTGAACTGGGTGATCAGCTTGCTGCTGACGATGTCGAACTGCTGCACGGAAGTCGCCAGGTCGGCGCGCTCGACGATCACCGCGGTGCAGGCATCGCCGAAGATGAAGTGGCTGTCGCGGTCGCGGAAGTTCAGGTGGCCGGTACAGATTTCCGGGTTGACCATCAGGATGGCCCGCGCCTGGCCGAGCTGTACGGCGTTGGTCGCGGCCTGCAGGCCGAAGGTGGCCGAGGAACAGGCCACGTTCATGTCGTAGCCGAAGCCCTGGATACCCAGTGCCGCCTGCACTTCGATGGCCACTGCCGGGTAGGCGCGCTGCAGATTCGAGCAGGCGACTATCACCCCGTCGATATCCGCTGCGGTCTTGCCCGCTCGGGCCAGCGCTTCCTGGGCGGCGGCGACGGCCATCTCGCAGAGGATGCCCCACTGCTCGTTGGAACGCTCGGGGATGCGCGGCACCATGCGCTGCGGATCGAGGATGCCGTCCTTGTCGATCACAAAGCGGCTCTTGATCCCCGACGCCCGCTCGATAAAGGCGCTGCTCGACTCGGTCAGCGCCTCGACCTCGCCACGGCCGATAGCCGCGGCGTTGGCGGCATTGAACTGCTGCACATAAGCATTGAAGGATTCCACCAGCTCGTCGTTGGAAATACTGTTGGCTGGGGTATACAGGCCGGTACCACTGATCACGGCTTTGTGCACGGTCAATCCTCTCGTTCTCTCGCCGCACGGGGCGGCCAATTATCCAGGCAGCCGCTGGCGGGCGGCCATCGGTATGCAATCTGGGAGCCGGCGGGGCTAGCACACCCCATTCCAAGCCGCAGAGTGTGCCACAGCCAAAACAGTTTCGCCCGCACCTCAAACAAGCGCTTGACTGGTGGCCTGTCGGATAACAATTCGGATAACAAGAGTGGCGCCAAGCAGCGGCCAGCGGCCCCGAATAAATGTAGACGGCCTACCCGCAGGCGGTAATCCCGGCGCGGCACGCAGCCAGCCGCAGAGTCGGCTTGACCGGCACGCCCTGCGGGGAAATGATGGTCGCCTGGTTCTGCCAATGCTCACACGCCACAACCACCTGCGACGGATACCCAAGCATGGCCCTGCACACCTGGCTGCTCTACCTGATCGCCGTCATCGGCCTGGCACTGACGCCCGGCCCCAACGGCCTGCTGGCCCTGACCCACGGCGCGCTTTACGGACATCGCCGCACGCAGTGGACGATAGCGGGTGGCGTCTGCGGTTTTGCCGTACTGATGGCCCTGTCGATGTTCGGCATCGGCGCCCTGCTGAAGGCCTCTGCCGACGCCCTGATCCTGCTCAAATGGCTCGGTGGCGCCTACCTGATCTGGCTCGGCATCCAGCTCTGGCGAGCCCCGGCGCTGCACTTGGCGACAGTCGTCCCGGGCGCCGCAAAACCCGGCCCGGCATTATTCCGCCAGGGCCTGCTCTCGGCCCTGTCCAACCCCAAGGTGATCCTGTTTTTCGGCGCCTTCCTGCCGCAGTTCCTCGACCCGCAGCGCAGCCTCTGGCTGCAATTCGCCGTGATGGCGCTGACCTTTGCCCTGGTCGAGGGCTTCGTCGAATACCTGCTGGCCCGCGCCGCCCAGCGCATCCGCCCCTGGCTGGAACGCAGCGGCAAAGGCTTCAACCGCTGCTGCGGCGGGCTTTTTGCATTGATGGGTGCGGCCTTGCCGATGACCCGCTAGCAGGCCGCAGCGCGCCGCCAGGTACTTCGCGGGCAGCAGCAAACCCGCATTAGCCCCGGCCGACTCGCACCGGCTTACGCCTGGCGGATCAAACCGGCGATATCGGCGACTCTGGCGCTGACCGCACCCTCGATACGCTCGATGTCCTGCTGATGGCGCTGTTCCAGCTCGACCTGCTGGGCACACAGCTTCAACGCCGTGAGCACCAGCAGGCGCTCGCCGATCAGGGTCGACGATTGGGCCTTGGTCTCCGCCAGCAGGCGCTTGAGCAGCAGCACAGACGCGCTCAGATCCGCTTCTTTGCCGACAGGCACCTTGATGCTGTAGTCGTTACCCAGGACTGAAATGACCTTGATCGCTGTGCCGTCACCACTCATACGATAGCCGGGCTCGCCTTGACAGTGCTGTTGCCGGTGGCCAGTTCGACCAGGGCCTGGATGCGCGTGGTGGTGGCGTTGTGCAGCTCTTCCTGCTCGATCGCGCTCAACTGCAGGGTCTCGTTTTCATCCTTGAGCTGCGCCAGTTCGCTGCTCATTTGTGCGTTTGCGCTCTGCAACGCCTTGTTTGCCTGCACAAGATCGCTGACCAGCTGTTCCAACTGACTTAGGCTATTTTCCAACATATTGAATACTCGAGCTTTTTGGCGGGCCGCCACAATAAAGAAAAGCCCCGGGAGAAGCCAGGTGTCGCCAAACACCGTTTTCGAGCAGACGTCACCCCAGATCGACAGTGGCCCCCTTACAGAGGTCAGAGCCCTGGAGTCGCCGCCCCCGCGGGACCAGCACAATTCAGTCGGTCCGACAGCTGCGGGCCGCCGTGAGTTCCCCTTAACCGGCAGACGATTACCGTGCACCCGGCACGAACGGCGTGCGTTCGTCGCCGCGCAATGGTCCCTGAGCCTGCCGGCGCGACGCCTCGGCCTGGACCGAAAGCGCCTTTACCCGCTTCCCCAGCTGGATGTGGCGCAACACCGATGTATCACGCTTGATCCACTGGCTGCACCACCACAACCAGCCGTTGCGCGAGGACCAGCGCGGCGAGCTTCGCCGCCTGGATGTCTACAGCCTGCGCAACTCCATGGCCGAGGTCGCCCAGCTCAACAGCCTGTTTGCCACCATTGATTTCAACCGCTTAGGCCAGTTGCACGTCTGCGGCGGGGACGATGAGGATGGCGGCGCGCAGGCCGTTTTTCACCCTTGGATTGGGAAAGATGATCCGCGCATCCGGCTCTTCCACGACCCAGCGGGTGCCGGCCAGATCCTCGGCCAGCAGGTAGCCGACCGGCAGCTTGCTGAAGTTTTCGATATCCGCCGGCAGGTGCAGCTTGAAGGTGTCGCTGTGCTTGATGATTTCCCGCGCCACGGCGAACATCTGCAACCCGTCCAGTTCGGCGTCCTGCTCTTGCGGTTCTGGCTCGTTGCCTTCGATGATCTCCTGCAGGCGCTGCTCGAGTCGATCCAGATTGACCTGCTGGTTCTGGCCGAAGGCCCGCGCCTTGCCCAGTTCCAGGGTGAATGATTCCGCCCCCAGCTGCGTGTAGGTATAGGCGCTGAAGGTGATCGAGCTCTTGTTGTGCAGCAGCACCGCCTCGATCCCCGCGGCATTCAGCCGGGCCAGCTCGCGCAGGCTGCGCGGCCGTCCCTCCTGCCAGGGATAGAGGGCGAACTGTTCGATTTGCGAGGCACGGATCGCGGTATGCAGGTCGTAGTGCAGACGCGTGCGCTCGGGCTTGCTGAAGAAAGTCGCGGCCAGGTGCTCGAGCTCACAGGCGCGCATGGCCTCGACCCCGGCATGTTGCTCGTGCTGGCCGTTGAACAGGCGGTTGATGTCCTGCTCGATATAGCGCTCGCCCCGGCGGATCGCCGGCGGATTGCCGAACAGGAACAGGAGCCGCGCGCGCGGCTTCAGCTCGCCGCGGGCAATGCCGTGCAGCAGGCGGTCGAGCAATTCGATGGGAGCGGTTTCATTGCCGTGGATGCCGGCCGAGAGCAGCAGGTCCAGGCCGTTGTCACTGGCCACCGGTGGGGTCACTTCCAGCGCACCTTCGGCCAGCCAGCGCATGCGCGCGCCCTCGGGCGTCAGCTGGATCTTCGCTGCCGGTTCGTGGCCGGCCAGGGTCAGTTCAAGCAGTTTACCGAGGGCAAGCATAGGAGTTACCTCAATCGTGATTACAGTCGGGGCCGTGCACATGCTCGTCGTCGCCAGGCTCGGCCGCTTCCATCTCCAGCTCCAGGCTGACCAGGTTGGTGGCCAACGGACGCAGCAGCAGATTGGCGTACTCGCTGTCACCCTCGGCCACGTCCACGCCGATCATCAACTGACCATTACCCACCTGTTGGAACCAGACTTCCTTGCCCTGCCACATCACCGCAAAGCGGGTGCAGGTCGTTTCCAGCTGGGTGCCATCTTCATCTTCGAGGATCAGTTGCAGGACATCGGACATAGGTGAAAAGCTCCAAATTTTAGGCTGTAGACGGCAAATTCGAGGCAACAGGCTTTTACGTGAAGCATGCCGCTCAGGTCAATTGAAACGGATAAACCGCGCCCAGTTTAAGGATCTGAGTCAATTCATCCAATGCCGTGCGGCATTCGATCAGCAATTGCGGGTCGGCCAATTCGCGCTCGTTGAGGCGATCGCGGTAGTGCTTGTCGACCCAGACGTTGAGCGTGTCATACAGCTGCGGAGTCATGATCACTCCCGGATTCACCGCCGCCAGCTCGTTCTCCTTGAGCGCCACGCGCAGACGCAGGCAGGCCGGGCCGCCACCGTTCTGCATGCTTTGCTTGAGATCGAACACCCTGACCTCGCGAATCGGCCCGCTGCCGCTGGTGAGCTGCTGCAGGTAATTCCACACATTGCCGTTGTTGCGGCACTCTTCCGGCACGATCAGCAACATGCCGCCAGCGGCGCGCGACAACAACTGGCTGTTGAACAGGTAGGACTTCACCGCGTCCTCCACCGTGACCGCAGCGCGCGGCACGCACACCGCCTGCAGCGTGCCGCCACGACGAGCGAGCTTGTCCGCCAGCTCGGCCAGCACCTTGTCGGTATCGAGGAAGGCGTCCTGGTGATAGAACAACACTTCGCCACTACCCACCGCGATCACATCGTTGTGGAATACGCCCTGATCGATCACCGCCGGATTCTGTTGAGCATAGACCACCCCGGCCTCGCTCAGCCCATGCAGGCGCACCACGGCCTGCGAGGCTTCCAGGGTCTGCCGCGCCGGGTAGCGTTGCGGCGCCGGGAAACGGCCGTCGAAGGCGCTGCGGCCGAACACGAAGAACTCCACTCCGGCATCGCCAAAACCCTTACAGAAACGCGTGTGGTTGGCCGCACCCTCGTCGCCGAACTGCGCCACCGCCGGCAAGGCGGCGTGGTGAGCGAAGCGCTGCTCATTGGCGAACATGGCGCCGAGCACGCGACTGGTAGTCGGGTGCTCGATTGAGCGGTGGAACTTGCAATTGAGGTTGGCGGCGGTGAAGTGCACCCGGCCGTCAGCCGTATCGGCGCTGGGGCTGACGGTGCAGGCGTTGGCCGTCCACATGCTCGAGGCCGAGCAGCTGGCGACCAGCAGCGGCATGGCCTCCTTCGCCGCCCGCTCGATCACCCGGGCATCGCTGCCGGTGAAACCGAGGCGGCGCAACACCGCGACATCCGGGCGTTCCTGCGGGGCCAGAACGCCCTGTTTGAAGCCCATCTCCATCAGCGCCTTCATCTTCGCCAGGCCCTGCTTGGCGGCTTGTTTCGGGCTGGAGTCGGCCTGGCTGTTGCTCTGCGAAGCGACGTTGCCGTAGGACAAGCCACCGTAGTTGTGGGTCGGGCCGACCAGGCCGTCGAAATTCATCTCAAAAGCGGGCATCTCATAGCCGGACATTACAGGCTTACTCCCGGGGTCAGGGTGGCGGGCAGGCTCAGGCGTTCACTTTCCAGCGACGCCACCGGATAGGCACAGTAGTCCGCCGCGTAGTAAGCGCTGGCGCGATGGTTGCCGGAAGCGCCGACGCCACCGAACGGGGCCGTACTGGCGGCGCCGGTGAGTTGCTTGTTCCAGTTGACGATGCCGGCGCGGCTGTGCAGCCAGAACTGCTGGTAGCGCGCCGCGGAATCCGACAGCAAACCGGCGGCCAGACCGAACCGGGTGTTGTTGGCCTCGGCGATCGCGCTCTCGAAATCGGCATAGCGGATGACCTGCAGCAGCGGGCCGAAGAACTCTTCGTCCTGCCGCTCGGCCACCGCGCTGACATCGATGATGCCGGGAGTGAGCAAGGCCGCGCCGGGCTGCGCCTGGGTCATCGCCAGCAACGCCGTGGCGCCCTGGTCGAGCAGTTGTTGCTGGGCCTGCAGCAGGTGCTCGGCCGCCGCCAGGGAAATCACCGAACCCATGAAGGGCGCGGGAGTCTCGTCGAAAGCACCGACCTTGATGCTCGCCGCCACGTTGACCAGGCGCGCCAGCAAGGCATCGCCCCACTCGCCCTGCGGCACCAGCAGACGCCGCGCGCAGGTGCAGCGCTGGCCGGCAGAAATGAAGGCCGACTGGATGATGGTATAGACAGCCGCCTCGACATCAGCGAGCTGATCGACGATCAGCGGGTTGTTGCCGCCCATTTCCAGGGCGAGGATCTTCTCCGGGCGACCGGCGAACTGGCTGTGCAGCAGGTTGCCGGTACGACTCGAGCCGGTGAAGAACAGCCCGTCGATACCGGGATTGGCGGCCAGGGCCACACCGGTGTCCTGAGCGCCCTGCAGCAGGTTGAGCACCCCAGCCGGCAGACCGGCTTCGATCCAGCACTTGAGCGTCAGCTCGGCGACTTTCGGCGTCAGCTCGCTGGGCTTGAACAGCACACAGTTACCGGCCAGCAGCGCCGGCACTATGTGGCCGTTGGGCAGGTGGCCGGGGAAGTTGTAGGGGCCGAACACCGCCACCACGCCATGCGGCTTGTGCCGCAGCACGGCAGTGGCATCGGCCAGCGGCGCACTCTTCTCACCGGTCCGCTCGCGGTAGCTCTGCACCGAGATGGCGACCTTGTTGACCATGCTGGTCACCTCGGTGGCCGACTCCCACAGCGGCTTGCCGGTTTCCTCGCCAATCGCCCGGGCCAGCTCGTCGGCATGCGCCTTGAGGGCCACGGCGAAACGCTCCAGCACGGCGATGCGCCCGTCTAGGGAACACGAGGCCCAGCCCGGGAATGCAGCGCGGGCGGCCGCCACAGCGGCCTCGACCTGGGCGGCGGAGGCCGCCTGGCCACGCCAGACCACGGCCTGACTGACCGGATTCAACGACTCCAGGGCTTCGCCCTGACCAGGCTGCCAGCTACCGGCGATGTAATGAGTGCTCATATTGTTTTATCACTCCCAGCAATTTCATCACCCGGCCTTGCGCCGGGCGGGTTATTCGATCGAACGGCCCGGATCGTCTCCAGGCGACTCGGAGTATTCAGCCACGGGGGGCCGACAGAGGCACCGCTCTTACCTGATCGCCGACCGACAACTGCAGGCGCTTGGCGGTCAACGGATCGACCACCAGGGTGCCGGCGGCCAGGCGTGCGGCGCCGACGGTGATCCGGCAGTCTTCGCGCTTGCGGTTGTGAATCAGGTAGGTAGTGGCGTCATCGCCCGGCGTACCTATGGCCAGCACCAGCGTCTGGCTGTCACGCACGGCACGAATCTTCGCGGTTTCCGCCTCGATGGCCGGGCCGGCGTCGAAGATGTCGACATAGCCCTGATAACTGAAGCCTTCGCCCTTGAGCATGGCCAGCGCCGGCTCGGTATCCGGGTGGACGCGGCCGATGATGCTGCGCGCCTCGATGGAGAGGAAGCAGGTATACAGCGGGAACTTGGGCATCAACTCGGCGATGAAGGCCTTGTTGCCGACCCCGGTCAGGTAGTCCGCCTGGCTGAACTCCATCTTGAAGAAGTGCCGGCCCAGGCTCTCCCAGAACGGCGAGCGTCCCTGCTCGTCGGACATGCCGCGCATCTCGGCGATCACCTTGTCGCCGAACAACTCGCGGAACTCGGCGATAAACAGCAGGCGCGCCTTGGACAGCAGCCGGCCATTGAGCCCCGTGCGGTGATCGCTGCGCAGAAACAGCGAACACAGCTCGGAGTTGCCGGTCAGGTCGTTGGCCAGAAACAGGGTGGGGATCTGCCGATGGATATTCAGCTCCTGCGAGGCGCTGACGGTCAGGCCCAGGCGATAGTTGTACCAGGGCTCACGCAGACCGACCGCACCGGCCACCGCGGAGATCCCCACCACCTCGCCGGCGTCGTCTTCCAGCACGAACAGGTAATCGGCATCGGCGCGCTCGGCTTCGCCGGTGAAGGTCTTCTCCGCCCAGCCGACGCGGTGCGCCAGGCGCTCCTCGTTGGCCGGCAGGGTGGTCAGGCCGGCGCCGGTAGTGCGCGCCAGAGCAATCAATGCCGGAAGATCGGCGGTGCGAACGGGACGAACGATCATGCGCTAACTCCTTAAACCGCAACCAGACGCACGCTGGCGCCCTCGCCGACGCCGAGTGCTTCGGCAGCTTCAAGACTGAGGGTGACCGGCTTGCCTGGCACCCAATCCAGGTCCGCGACAATCGCGCGGAAATCCTGCAGCAGGCCATTGCTCACCATATACGGACGCCCACCCTTGATCGGCTCGCCGATCCTGACCGGCACCACACGGCTCTGGGCGATCGAGCGAATCCCCGAGGTGCGCGCATGCAGGGTCGGCCCGCCGTCGAAAATGTCGATGTAATGATCGGTCTCGAAGCCCTCGCGCATCAGGATGTCGAAGGTCACCTGGGCCCGCGGGTGCACCTGGCCCATGGCTTCCTGCGCCGCATCCGGCAGCAGCGGCACATAGATCGGGTAATGCGGCATCAGCTCGGCCAGAAAGGTCCGGCTCTTCAGCCCGCACAGACGCTCGGCATCGGCGTAGTTCATGTCGAAGAAATTGCGCCCCACGGCATCCCAGAACGGCGAATCGCCGTGCTCGTCGCTGTGGCCGACGATCTCCACCACCACGGCATCGGCGAAGCGCTCCGGGTGGTTGGCGACGAACAACAAACGCGCGCGCGAGTTCAGCTCGGACCAGACACTGCCCACCAACGGCCGCTCGACGTAGAAACTGGTCAGCAGGCTGTTACCGGTCAGGTCGTGGCACAGCGAGAGCACGTGGATCTTGTTGTGGATCTTCAACTCACGCGAGTTGTGCACGAAGGTTTCGTTGCGAAAGCTGTAGAACGGCTCGGAATAGCCGGCCGAAGCGACAATCCCGGAGCAACCGAGCAGGCGCCCGCTGTCGCTGTCTTCGAGGACGAAGAAGTAGCTTTCCTCACCATTGAAGCTCACCTCGGCGGCCAGCGAGGCATCCGAAGCCGCGATCTTGTCGCGCAGGCGACCGGCATCGTCCGGCAGCGAAGTCACACCAACCGGGCTGTCCGCGGCGAGACGCTGCACTTCACTCAGGTCAGCCATTTGCGCGGGGCGCATCACCAGCATGGTGTCACTCCTTTTCAAGAAAAGCTCCAGACCGCTCAGCGCGAACCGCCTGGAAAAACCGCAACCCGAAGGCCACAGCACACATGGAGAGAGTCATCCCTGGAGGTAGCTCGGCCTGTCCATACACCGAGCAAACGCAGTCCGTGGCGAGCGCAAGCGGCTCGCCGCCGGACTGTCGGCTCAGGCTTGCGTCAGCTGGACCAGCGCACGTTCGAAACGCGCCAGGCCCTCATCGATATCGGCATCTTCCACCACCAGGCTCGGGGCGAAACGCACCACATCAGGGCCGGCTTGCAGCACCATCACGCCTTGCGCCGCGGCGGCATCGAGAATCGCCTTGGCCTTGCCTTTCCAGGCATCGCTGAGCACCGCACCGATCAGCAGACCGAGGCCGCGCACCTGGCTGAACACGCCGTACTGCTCGCCGAACTGCTCCAGGGTGGTCTTGAAGCGCTGCCGCTTGGCTTTCACGCCATCGAGCACTGCCGGAGTATTGACCACATCGATCACCGCCTCGGCCACCGCACAGGCCAGCGGGTTGCCGCCGTAGGTGGTGCCATGGGTGCCGACCACCAGGTGCTTGGCCAGCGCTTCGGTGGTGAGCATGGCGCCGATCGGGAAACCACCGCCCAGGCTCTTGGCGCTGGAGAGGATGTCCGGAATCACCCCGTAATGCTGGTAGGCGAACAGCGAACCGCTGCGGCCCATGCCGGTCTGCACTTCGTCGAAGATCAGCAGCGCGTCGTGCTGGTCGCACAGCTCGCGGGCCGCCTGCAGATAGGCCAGGTCGGCCGGCAGGACGCCACCCTCACCCTGGATCGGCTCCAGCACCACGGCGCAGGTCTTGGCAGAAACCGCGGCGCGCAGCGCCTCGATATCGTTGTACGGCACATGGCTGATGCCCTGGATCTTCGGCCCGAAGCCATCGGAATACTTGGGTTGACCGCCAACGTTGACGGTAAACAGGGTGCGGCCGTGGAAGCTGTTGGTCGCCGCGATTATTTCGTACTTGTCTTCGCCGAACCGGTCGAAGGCCACCCGCCGGGCCAGCTTGAAGGCAGCCTCGTTGGCTTCGCCGCCGGAGTTGCAGAAGAACGCCCGCTCGGCGAAGGTGGCGTCGATCAACTTGTGCGCCAGGCGCAGGGCCGGCTCGTTGGTGAACACGTTGGAAATGTGCCACAGCGTGTTGGCCTGCTCGGTCAAGGCGGCGACCAGGGCCGGATGGCAATGACCCAGGGCGTTCACGGCGATGCCTCCGGTGAAGTCGATCAGCTCGCGACCACTTTGATCCCAGACTCGGGAGCCCGCACCGCGCACCGGAATAAAGCCGGCCGGAGCATAGTTGGGAACCATCACTTGGTCGAAATCGGCGCGTTGCACCGGGTCGTGCTGAACGGACATCGGAACTCTCCTGACGAGTAACACCTGCATTGGTTGGCAGGCGATGGGAAGGATTGTAGGGATTGATTCGGGGCGGGCATTGCCGCCATGCGACAACTTCTTATAGCGCCAACCCGAGGAAAACCGCCGCTTTCGCAAATGCGACAGAAAGCGTCGGGAAGGCGCAGTTTAAACGCTGATCGGCACATTCGGGCACGGTGCGCGGAAATTATCCACAAGCTGACCAGCAGGTTTCGCGGCCAACGCGAGCAGGGTGCACCGTGCGCACGGCCCAGGCGGCCCCGCGCACCCTACGCCGTGATCGACTGCCCCTGCACCACCGGCGGACGGGCCAGGTCGAGGAACTCGCTCAAGGCGGCTTTCTGCGCCATCGCGTCCTGATAGCCCAGCTCGATCAGCTCGTTGCAATAGCCGGCCTCGAACAACAGATAGCTGAGCACCCCCGCGCCGCTGGCCTTGGTCGCCCCCGGCCCACGCAGGAACAGGCGCAGCACCGCCGACAGCTCGTGACGATGGCGGGCGGCAATCTTGTCCAGCGGCTGGCTCGGCGAAATCACCAACACCTCCACCGGGTTGAGCCCCAGGCCACGCGGACGCTGCTCCGGCGGGATCAACTTGCTCATCAGGTTGAGCCGCTCAAGCAGTTCGATATCGCCTTCCAGGCTGTCAATAAAGGTGCTGTTGAGCAGATGCCCACCGATTTGTGCCAGGCTCGGCGGTTTGACCGCCTGCACCGCGGTGGTGACTGCGCCGTCCGGCTCGTCCTGCGGGTTGTCACTGACGCCGACCACCAGCACCCGGGTCGCGCCCAGGTGCAGTGCCGGGCTGATGGGCGCGGACTGGCGCATGGCGCCGTCGCCGAAATACTCGCGATTGATCTTCACCGGCGGGAACAGCAGCGGAATCGAAGAACTGGCCAGCAGATGGTCGACGGACAAGCGAGTCGGCGCCCCGACCCGGCGATGGCGCATCCAGGGATCGATGGTGGCGCGTCCCTGATAGAAGGTCACCGCATGCCCGGATTCGTAGCCGAACGCCGTCACCGCCACCGCCCGCAGCTGGCGCTGGCGCACCGCAGCGGAGATCCCGGAAAAATCCAGCTCGCGCTCGAGCAACTCGCGCAGCGGCGCACTGTCGAGCAGCGCCACCGGCACTTCCCCGCCCAGGCCCAGCAGGCTGTGGCCAATAAAGCGACTGGCCTGGCGCAACACCCCCGCCCAGTCGCTGCGATACACCTGATGGGTATGAAAGCCCTGCCAGACGCTGGTCAGGCGGCGCACCGCCTCGCCAAAATGCAAGGCCCCGCACGCCAGGCCGACCGCATTGATGGCCCCGGCCGAGGTGCCGACGATCACCGGAAAGGGATTCTGCGCGGCATCCGGCAGCAAATCGGCAATCGCCGCCAGCACCCCGACCTGATAAGCCGCCCGCGCGCCGCCACCGGAAAGAATCAGACCGGTGACCGGCTCGCTGGAGGGAGTGTTTGACGTCATAGAAGGTTCCGAATCCTTAACTTGCAGCCTCGAAGGCTGTCGGGTCTGTCGGCTTGTGGGCGCTTCGTAGGAGCCCGTAACTGTAGGATGGCGTTGAGCGCAGCGATACCCATCGGGCGGTTTATGCCTGTACCCGCTGGCAGGGCGAATATCGATGATGGGTTACGGCGCGCTTGTTCTGCTGGCAGCAGGTCAATTTGCGGGCGCCTAACCCATCCTACGGTCTTGATCCTTGAGCACCCAGTTTGCTGCGCGACAGAGCGGCGTCGAAGAGGGGGCGGATCCTCCTACGGGAGCAACAATACTTGATCGCTATCGAGCGCACCTCGCGCCGCGCCAATACCGCAGACCCTAGCCGTGGCGCTTCTTGTACATCTTTTCCTCACCGGCCGGGCGCGTCTTGAAGCGTCGGTGGGCCCACAGGTATTGCTCGGGCTGCTGGCGAATCGCCGCTTCGATCCACTGATTGATCCGCAAACAGTCGGCCTCCTCGCTCTCCCCGGGGAAATCGGCCAGCGGCGGGTGCACCACCACTTTATAGCCGGAGCCGTCGGCCAGCCGCGTCTGGGTGAAGGGGATCACCCGCGCCCGACCCAGGCGGGCGAACTTGCTGGTCGCCGTCACCGTCGCTGCCGGCACGCCGAACAGCGGCACGAAAATACTGCGCTGGGCGCCATAGTCCTGATCCGGCGCGTACCAGATCACCTTGCCGGCGCGCAGCAACTTGAGCATGCCGCGCACATCGTCGCGCTCGATCACGCCCTGCAGACGCTGCTCGCGGCCACGGCGCTGGATGAAGTCGAACAAGGGATTCTTGTGCTCGCGGTACATGCCGTACATGTCCTGACGCATACCCAGCAGCCCGCCGCCCATCTCCAGGGTGGTGAAATGTAGGGCCATCAGCAGCACGCCCTGCCCTTCGGCCTCGGCCGCGCGAATATGCTCGAGCCCCTCGACCTGCCCCAGCCTGGCCAGCCGCGCCGCCGGCCACCACCAGCTGATCGCCATCTCGAAAAAGGTCATGCCGGTCGAGGCGAAGTTCTCCCGCAACAAGGCACCGCGCTCAGCGGCCGACAGTTCGGGGAAACACAGCTCCAGGTTGCGCGCGGCGATCTGCCGGCGCGATCGCGCCAGGTGATACATCAAGCTGCCAAGCCGGCGCCCCAGCCACATCAGCAGCGAATAAGGCAGAAGCGCGACCAGCCACAGCAGGCCAAGTCCCAGCCACAGAGGCCAGAAGCGCGGATGCAGGAAATAGGCACGAAAGACTGGACGATCCATCAATGATCCCGAGCAAGGCATAAAGCCCGGCATTCTAGCACCGGCGTTTTGGCAGAAGTCACACCCGGCTTGCAGCCCAGCGGGGTTATCGCTATAAGTCCGGGCTACTTTCGTCACGACCGACAAGGCGTATCAGGCAGACCATGAGCCAAGCCGATCTACTCGAGCAAGACCCCGTATTCCAGCTCAAGGGCAGCATGCTGGCCATCACCGTGATGGAACTGGCGCACAACGACCTCGAGCGCCTCGACCAGCAACTGGCGGCGAAAGTCGCCCAGGCGCCGAACTTCTTCAGCAATACCCCGCTGGTATTGGCCCTGGACAAGCTGCCGGAAGGCGAAGGCAACCTCGACCTGGCCGCGCTGATGGCCGTATGCCGCAACCATGGCCTGCGCACCCTGGCGGTGCGCGCCAACCGTGAAGACGACATCGCCGCCGCCGCTGCCCTGGATTTGCCGGTGCTGCCACCCTCCGGCGCGCGCGAGCGTGCGCTCGATCCGACCGGCGGTAGCGCCACGCCGAAAAAACCGGAAAAGCCCGCAGAACCCGAGGTCAGGCCGAGCAAGATCATCACCAGCCCGGTACGCGGCGGCCAGCAGGTCTATGCCCAGGGCGGCGACCTGATCGTCCTGGCACCGGTCAGCTCCGGTGCGGAACTTCTCGCCGATGGCAACATCCATGTTTACGCCCCCATGCGCGGTCGCGCCCTGGCCGGCATCCAGGGCAACACCAAGGCACGCATTTTCTGCCAGCAAATGGGCGCGGAATTGCTGTCCATCGCCGGCCACTACAAGGTTGCCGAAGACCTGCGCCGCGACCCGTTATGGGGCGAGGCGGTACAGGTCAGCTTGTCGGGTGACGTGTTGAACATCACCCGTCTTTAACGGATACTGCCGCCAATTTTCAGGGACATAAAAAGGCATCTGGAAGCCGTCTATGGCTCTCGGGTTCCCGTCTTTACTTCACATTTTGGGGTGAATCACCTTGGCCAAGATCCTCGTAGTCACTTCCGGCAAGGGTGGCGTAGGTAAAACCACCACCAGCGCCGCCATCGGTACCGGCCTCGCCCTGCGCGGGCACAAAACTGTCATCGTCGACTTCGACGTCGGCTTGCGCAACCTCGACCTGATCATGGGCTGCGAACGCCGCGTGGTGTACGACTTCGTCAACGTGGTCAACGGCGAAGCCACGCTGAAACAGGCACTGATCAAGGACAAGCGCCTGGAAAATCTCTACGTGCTGGCCGCCAGCCAGACCCGCGACAAAGACGCGTTGACCGAAGAAGGCGTGGAAAAAGTCATCGAGGAATTGCGCAAAGATTTTGAATACGTGGTCTGCGACTCGCCGGCCGGTATCGAGAAAGGCGCGCACCTGGCGATGTACTTCGCCGACGAAGCGATTGTCGTGACCAACCCCGAGGTTTCCTCGGTGCGCGACTCCGACCGCATGCTCGGCCTGTTGGCGAGCAAATCGCGTCGCGCGGTGAAAGGCGAAGAGCCGATCAAGGAACACCTGCTGCTGACCCGCTACAACCCCGAGCGGGTAACCCGCGGCGAAATGCTCGGTGTGGAAGACGTCGAGGAAATCCTCGCCATCCGCCTGCTCGGCGTGATCCCGGAATCACAAGCGGTACTCAAAGCCTCCAACCAGGGCGTACCGGTCATCCTCGACGACCAAAGCGACGCCGGCCAGGCCTACAGCGATGCCGTCGACCGCCTGCTCGGCAAGGAAGTTGCCCATCGCTTTCTCGATGTGCAGAAGAAAGGACTCATGCAACGCTTGTTTGGAGCTCGCTAATGAATATTTTTGACTTCTTTCGTGAACGCAAAAAGGAACCTACTGCGTCCATTGCGAAAGAGCGTCTGCAGATCATCGTCGCCCACGAGCGCGGCCAGCGCAGCCAGCCGGACTACCTGCCGGCCCTGCAGCAAGAGCTGGTCGAGGTGATTCGCAAGTACGTCAATATCGATTCGGACCAGGTGCAAGTCGCCCTGGAAAGCCAGGGCAGCTGCTCGATCCTGGAACTCAACATCACCCTGCCGGATCGTTAATCCGTATCCGCAGGCGAAACCCGACTGGATGGCGGCCTCAAGGGCCGCCATTTTATTTCAGCCATACACAGAACCTGTGGGAGCGGACTTGTCCGCGAAGCTTTTAGCCAGCAACGACAAAGGCTTCGCGTACAAGTCCGCTCCCACAAAGGCCCCAACACCTCCAGCCAGCCAGTTCCCCATGCCGCTCAGCCAAATCGAAATTCTCCACCAGGACGCCGCCCTGCTGGTGATCAACAAGCCCACCCTGCTGCTCTCGGTGCCCGGACGCGCCGAGGACAACAAGGATTGCCTGGTCACCCGCCTGCAGGACAACGGCTTCCCGGAAGCGCGCATCGTCCACCGCCTGGACTGGGAAACCTCAGGCATCATCGTCCTGGCGCGCGACGTCGACAGCCACCGCGAACTGTCGCGCCAGTTCCACGACCGCGAGACCGAGAAAGCCTACATCGCCCTGTGCTGGGGCCAGCCCGAGCAGGACAGCGGCAGCATCGATCTGCCGCTGCGCTACGACCCGCCGACCAAACCGCGGCATGTGGTCGACCATGAAGTCGGCAAACACGCCCTGACCCACTGGCGCGTGCTCGAACGCTGCGGCGACTACTGCCGGGTCGAACTGACCCCGATCACCGGCCGCTCGCACCAGCTGCGCGTGCACATGCTATCGATCGGCCACCCGCTGCTCGGCGACGCCCTCTACGCCCCGCCCCAAGCCCTGGCCGCCTACCCGCGCCTGTGCCTGCACGCCTGCATGCTCGCCCTGAGCCACCCGCAAAGCGGCGAACGCCTGCGCTTCGACTGCCCCGCACCGTTCTAGCGAGTAACGCCAAACAGTAGCCCGGATGCAATCCGGGGCGGCGGTAGCGGCCATGCGACCGCTCCCCGGATTGCGCTGGCGCTTATTCGGGCTACGGAACAGCAGGCCTCCTGCAGCAGACCGTAGGATGGGTTAGGCGCCCGCAAATTTACCTGCTGCCAGCAGAATAAACGCGCCGTAACCCATCGGCGATAGTCGCCCTGCCAACGGGTACAGGCATAAACCGCCCGATGGGTATCGCTGCGCTCAATCCTACGTGGCCCGACGGATCGCCGCCCGCACCATCCTAGCCGCACTTATGCCCGCAGCCGAGAAACTGCGCCGATAAATCATTCGATAATGTTCTTAAAACATCCCTTGAAGCCGCTTCCAGCCGCCAACATATTTTTCTCGACGGGGCCTGAAGCCTCGGCCTCGAGCCCCGCAAACACGTCTCTGGTCACTCACCACAGGAGGTTTGCGATGTACGAATCCCTGCTTAACTTCCCGGGCGGCCTGCTCGCCGAGTTCGAACGGCTGCAGCAGGAGTTGCAGCAAGAGTTTGCCAATCCGGGACGACCGGGCAGCATTCGCGCGCTTGCCAGCGGTGCCTTCCCGAGCATCAACGTCGGCAGCACCCGTGGGACGATCGAGGTCTACGCCTTCGCCCCGGGGCTCGACCCGGCCAAACTGGATATTCAGATCGATCACGGCCTGCTGTCGATCAGCGGCGAGCGTGCCAGCGCCGAGCCGCAAGACAACGGCACCCTGTCGGTCTATGCCAGCGAGCGTTTCACCGGGCGCTTCAAGCGCACCGTGAACCTGTCCAAGGATGCCGACCCGGACAAGGTCGAGGCGCACTACCGCAATGGCGTGCTGCACATCAAGGTGGCGCGTAAAGAGTCGGCCCAACCCAAGCGCATCACTATCCAATGACATTTCGCTAAGGAGGAAACTGCGATGACCGAGAAACGAGTAGTCCGCCGCGGCGAATCCGCGGAAGAGCAGCAGACGCTGTTGCCGCGGGTCGATGTGTTCGAGAACAAGGACGGCATTCTGTTGGTCGCCGACATGCCGGGCGTGCCCAAGGACAAGCTCGAGTTGCGGGTCGAAAACGACACCCTGCTGATCGAAGGCGAGATAGCCCCCGACACCCCGGAAAACATGGAACCGGTGTATGCCGAGGTGCGCCTGTCGCGTTATCGCCGCGCCTTCAGCCTGAGCTCGGAACTGGATACCTCGCGGATCGACGCCCAGCTGCGCGATGGTGTGCTCAACCTGCGTATTCCCAAGCAGGCCCACGCGCAACCGCGCAAGATCGAGGTAAATGTCGCCTGAACTGCCTCAGCGGCCGGGCCCAAGCCTGGCCCGGCCGCCCGCACTCTGGAGGTCAACCGATGGAAAAGCTTACCGATCTGAAACACGGCCTGGAGGAAACCTGGCACTCGCTCGGCGAGGGCTGGCGGAGCTTGCGCGAACGCACCAGCGGCGCCCTGACCCGCTTCACCCCATCGACCAGGAACAAGACCTCGAGCGAGGTAGCGGCCGAGGCCCCGGCGGCGTCAGCGGCTCACACCGACTTCCCCTCGGCGAACTGGGCCCTGCTGGCCGGCGATGTGTTCGAGGACAGCGACAAGTTCGTCGTGCGCCTGGAAGTCCCCGGCCTGGACAAGCAGGACCTGGATATAGAAGTACGCAACGACGTGCTGATCGTGCGCGGCGAGAAACGCTACGAGCAGGAATCCAGCAGCGGCCAGTATCGCGTGCGCCAGTGCGCCTTCGGCAGCTTCCATCGCAGCATCCCGCTGCCCCTGCCGGTGCTTGCCGACAAGACCTCGGCCAGCTACCGCAACGGCGTGCTGCGCATCGAACTGCCCAAGGCCGAACATGCCCGCGGCCGGCGCATCGAGGTGCGCGGTGACTGACGCCCTGGCGCGCCATGCGCCCGTAGGAGCGGGCCGGGCGGCGTTCCGTTCGGAGGTAGGGCGGCCTCGGAGCGAAGCGACAGCCCGCCAGATTTTGTGCCGCGCCGGTGAACCAATGGTGCACTGCCTGCGGGTAGGGCGGTCCGGGCGGCGATCCGTTCGGAGCGCAGCGACAGCCCGCCAGCTTTTGTGCCGCGCCGGTGAACCAATGGTGCACTGCCGCGGCGAGTGACACCCTACAGGTTGCGGATTGCTCACGATTGTCGGGCGACCGTAGGGCGGCCGGGGCGCCGTCCGCTCGGAGCGAAGCGACAGCCCGCCAGCTTTTATGTCGCGCCGGTGAACCAATGGTGCACTGCCTGCGGCGAGTGACACCCTACAGATCGTGGACTGCCCCGGATCTGGCGATTCCCTCGCTCCGTCGTTGATCGTTACCACGCGGAGCGTGAGCACCAGTGATACCGGAACAGCTTCGCGGACAAGTCCGCTCCCACAGGTACACCGCTCAACCGTGTGGGAGCGGACTCGTCCGCGATAGCGCTGGCCGGTACGCCGCCGTTCACTCCTGCTTGCGCGGCCAGACCAGGCTGAACTGTGCGCCGCCGAGGCGTTCGCTGCGGCTGATCTGCGCGCGGCCGCCGTGCCAGTAGATGATCCGGCGCACGATCGACAGGCCCAGGCCATGCCCGCCGGAGGCGCGGGTGCGGCTGTCGTCCAGGCGCAGGAAGGGCTGAAAGATGCGCTCCCAGGCGTCTTCCGGCACCCCGGGGCCGTCGTCCTCGATGTCCACGCGGCAACGCTGCTGGCCGATCTGGTAACTCACCCGCACCCGCGATTCGGCATGGCGCATGGCGTTGCTCACCAGGTTCTGCAAGGCGCGGTGCAGGTAGCGCAGTTCCGCTTCGACCAACGCACCGCTACCATCCAGGGCCGGCAGGGCCGGACCGAGTTCGACCCGGATGCCCGCGCGCAGCGGCGCCAGCTCGTCGATCACCTGGTCGATCAGCTTGCCCAGGTCGACCTGCTGGAAGTTCAGCGCCGGCGCGCCCTGCTCCAGACGCGCGTAGGTCAGCATCTCGTCGACCAGCTTGTCGAGGTCCTGGATGTCGCTGTCCATGCCGTCCATGTACTTGCGCCGCGCCGTTTCGCTCTCGGCATCGCCGATCATCTCCAGGCCGAAGCGCAGGCGTGCCACCGGTGTGCGCAGCTCATGGGACACCGCCCGCACCAGCTCGCGCTGGATGCTCAGCGAGCGCTGCAGGTGCTCGGCCATGGCATTGAACGCCGCCGCCAGCCGCCCCACCGAATCCGTGCCACGGCTCGGCACCCGCGCATCCAGGTTGCCACCGGCGATCCGCGTAGCGGCGCCCTCCAGGTCGCCCAGGCGCTGCTCCAGGGGCCGCACCAACAGATAGACGGTCAAGCCGATCAGGCTCAGGCCCAGCACCCCGATCAACACCAGCAACTGCGGCGGGTAGGGATTCATCTGATACAGCGGGCCGATCTCCAGCACCCAGTCCGTACCGACCACGCCGGAGAACACATGAATGCTGTCACCGCCCTTGCCCAGCGCCATTACCGTGTCGCCCTCGTCCACCCGCCGGCGCTGGTCGTCATCCAGGGCCGCCTGCTCGAGGCGGACCAGGCGCAGGTCGAAGCCGAACTGCTTGGCCTCCTTGAGTTCGGCCAGGCGCTTTGGCTGCTCGGCCGCCGGAAAGCGGATCAGCTCGTCGAGCAGCAGGAAAACCGTCGCCCGCGCCAATTGCTCGCTGATCTGCTGCACCTCGCCGGTCAGCAGCAGCTGCTGCTGTTGATTGACCTGGCTATAGATGGTCGCCGCATGCGGGCCGGTTTGCCGCACCAGCACCTGGCCACGCTTGAGGCGGTTGCGCGCGCCGCTGTCGAGCTCGGCCTCGGCCAGCGGCTGCAGGGTCAAGGGGATGCCCAGCAGGCGCGACCACAGCACCACCGAGCGACGCCGCTCGAGCTCGTTCATCGGCGCCAGGTTGTCGGCCATCAGGCGGAAGGTGCCGCGCGCCAGGCGCTCGCGGTATTGCTCCGAGCGCACCTCGTTGACCAGGTGCAGGGTGCCGACGCCGAGCAGCGCCACCAGCACCAGCACCGCCAGCATGCCGGCATAGATACGCAGAAAGATCGAATTCATAGCAGCGCTTCGGCAGCCTCGGCGACGAACAGATAGCCCTTGCTGCGCACGGTCTTGATCAGTCGCGGATGCATCGGATCGTCGCCGATCTTCGGCCGGATCCGCGAGATGCGCACGTCGATGGATCTATCCTGGCCGTCGTACTCGATGCCGCGCAGGGCATTGAAGATCTCCTCACGGGAGAGAATCCGCCCGGCGTTGGCCATCAGCAGCCAGAGCAAGTCGAACTCGGCGCTGGTCAGCTCGATGCCCTGCTCGCCCAGCCAGGCCTCGCGCATCGCGCTGTCGATCACCAGCGGACCGAACTCCAGGCGCCGCGCCCCTTCGCCGGCAGGCGCCGCGACGCCTTCGCGGCGCCGCAGCAGCGCGCGGATCCGCGCCAGCAGCAGGCGCGGGCGCACCGGTTTGCACACGTAGTCGTCGGCGCCCATTTCCAGGCCGAGCACCTGGTCCATGTCGTCGGTGCGCGCGGTGAGCATCAGGATCGGCCCGTCGTACTGGTCGCGCACCTTGCGGCAGATCGACAGGCCGTCCTCGCCCGGCAGCATCAGGTCGAGAATCACCAGATCCGGCTGCTCTTTGAGAATGCGCGCGGCCGCCAACGCGCCGTCGCCCTCGATGCTCACCGTCAGGCCATTACCCTGCAGGTAGTCACGGGTCAGTTCGGCCAGACGCCGGTCGTCTTCGACGATCAGGATGTGCCAGGTGTCTTGCTGCTGCACGGCGGCCTCCGGGGGACAGATCAACGACGGCGGAAAAGACGCCGATTGTAGCAATGCCGAACGCCACCGCGCAGGTCGGCTGCACGCCAGTGAAAAACGCCGCAGCGTTTCTGCCTCTGCACAGAGCAGGCCAAAATGCCAGAAAAAAAACTACATGTTGTGTTTCTGTGGCGGATTCGAAATCTTGACCATGATCATGAAAAAAAACCGAAACAACGACGAACGGTACAAAACCAGCCACCCCAGCAAACACGCGGGTTTGCGTAAGTTACCCCAAGTTAACCCACAGGTTTATCCACAGGGCAGAGGACTTGCCATCCCCCAGACACCGCACTATCTTGTATCTCAATAGCACCAAACACCTACATGTTGGGTTTTGACCACAAAAACGGCACAAGCACAATTGCCCATGAACGGTCTATAGCCCAACCCGGATCGGTGCACGAATCAACCTCGATAGCGGCCACTGCACACGCGCAGCGGTCATAGTTCCGGCAGCGCGACTCGCCTGCCAGAATCAGGATAACGGCAGACGGCCTTTGCGCTCCGACCACTACATCTAGTAGTGCCGGGCATGGCCGACACGAACATAAAGCCAGGGAGGCGCTTTCTCTCAGACCCTTCCAGCCAGTTTGCAAGTCCCCTGCTCCCAGCCTCTGGCTGCGTGCAGGTGTTGTTGAAACGGCAGTAGATCCACCGGAAAGCGCCGACCCGACAAATTAAAGATCACGGAGACACGCCTACATGCATACCGACACCTCCCGCGAGAACCCGCAGGCCCAAGCGCCACAGGCCACCGATGCCAGCCAGGACCTGAGCGCCACCGCGCCTGGCCAGTTGCGTGTGATCAAGCGTAACGGCACCGTCGTGCCCTACACCGATGACAAGATCACCGTCGCCATCACCAAGGCGTTTCTCGCAGTAGAAGGCGGCACCGCAGCCGCTTCGTCGCGTATCCATGAAACCGTCGCGCGTCTGACCGAGCAGGTCAGCGCCACCTTCAAGCGCCGTATGCCGTCCGGCGGCACCATCCACATCGAGGAAATCCAGGACCAGGTCGAACTGGCCCTGATGCGCGCCGGCGAGCAGAAAGTCGCCCGCGACTACGTGATCTACCGCGAATCCCAGGCCACCAAGCGCAAGAACGCCAGCGGCAGCGACGTCGCCGAGCCGCACCCGAGCCTGCGCGTGACCCACGCCGACGGCACAGTGGCGCCGCTGGACATGGGCCGCCTCAACACCATCGTCACCGAAGCCTGCGAAGGCCTGGCCGAAGTCGACGCCGAGCTGATCCAGAAAGAAACCCTGAAGAACCTCTACGACGGCGTAGCGCAAAGCGACGTCAGCACCGCCCTGGTGATGACCGCGCGCACCCTGGTCGAGCGCGAGCCGAACTACAGCTACGTCACCGCGCGCCTGCTGATGGACAACATCCGCGCCGAAGGCCTGGGCTTCCTCGGTGTCGCCACCAGCGCCACCCACCACGAAATGAGCGAGCTGTACGCCAAGGCCCTGCCGGCCTACATCGCCAAGGGTATCGAGTACGAATTGCTCAACCCGGTGCTGGCCAGCTTTGACCTGGAAAAACTCGGCAAAGCGATCAACCACGAGCGCGATCAGCAGTTCACCTACCTGGGCCTGCAGACCCTCTACGACCGTTACTTCATCCACAAGGACGGCACCCGCTTCGAACTGCCGCAAGTGTTCTTCATGCGCGTGGCCATGGGCCTGGCGATTGAAGAGAAGCAGAAAGAAGACCGCGCCATCGAGTTCTACAACCTGTTGTCGTCCTTCGACTACATGGCCTCGACGCCGACCCTGTTCAACGCCGGCACCCTGCGTCCGCAGCTGTCGTCATGCTACCTGACCACCGTGCCGGATGACCTGTCGGGCATCTACAACGCCATCCACGACAACGCCATGCTGTCCAAGTTTGCTGGCGGTCTGGGTAACGACTGGACCCCAGTACGTGCTCTGGGCGCCTACATCAAGGGCACCAACGGCAAGTCGCAAGGCGTTGTGCCGTTCCTCAAAGTGGTCAACGACACCGCAGTAGCAGTTAACCAGGGCGGCAAGCGCAAGGGCGCAGTCTGCGCCTACCTGGAAACCTGGCACATGGACATCGAAGAGTTCATCGAGCTGCGTAAGAACACCGGTGACGACCGTCGCCGCACCCACGACATGAACACCGCCAACTGGATTCCAGACCTGTTTATGAAGCGCGTGTTCGACGATGGCCAGTGGACCCTGTTCAGCCCGTCCGAAGTGCCAGACCTGCACGACCTGACCGGCAAGGCCTTCGAAGAGCGCTACGAGTACTACGAAGCCCTGACCCAGTACGGCGGCAAGATCAAGCTGTTCAAGACCATCCAGGCCAAAGACCTGTGGCGCAAGATGCTCTCGATGCTGTTCGAAACCGGCCACCCATGGCTGACCTTCAAAGACCCATGCAACCTGCGCAGCCCGCAGCAGCACGTGGGCGTGGTACACAGCTCGAACCTGTGCACCGAGATCACCCTGAACACCAACGCCGACGAAATCGCCGTGTGCAACCTGGGTTCCGTGAACCTGCCGAACCACATCGTCGACGGCAAGCTGGACACCGCCAAGCTGGAAAAGACCATCAAGGTCGCCGTGCGCATGCTCGATAACGTTATCGACATCAACTACTACAGCGTGCCGCAGGCGAAGAACTCCAACTTCAAGCACCGCCCGGTCGGCCTCGGCATCATGGGCTTCCAGGACGCGCTGTACCTGCAGCACATCCCGTACGGCTCCGACGCCGCCGTGGAATTTGCCGACAAGTCGATGGAAGCGGTCAGCTACTACGCCATCCAGGCCTCCTGTGACCTGGCCGACGAGCGCGGCGCCTACTCCACCTTCGAAGGCTCGCTGTGGAGCAAGGGCATTCTGCCGCTCGATTCTCAGCAGATCCTGATCGAGCAGCGTGGCCAGAAGTACATCGACGTCGACCTGACCGAGTCCCTGGACTGGGCCCCGGTACGTGCCCGTGTACAGAAAGGCATCCGTAACTCGAACATCATGGCCATCGCACCGAC
The DNA here is from genome assembly GCA_030699825.1 of Pseudomonas sp. Classification (GTDB taxonomy): domain Bacteria; phylum Pseudomonadota; class Gammaproteobacteria; order Pseudomonadales; family Pseudomonadaceae; genus Aquipseudomonas. The sequence continues at coordinate 36,142 of JAUYKV010000063.1, forward strand.
CGCCACCATCGCCAACATCACCGGCGTATCGCAGTCGATCGAACCGACCTACCAGAACCTCTATGTGAAATCGAACCTCTCGGGCGAATTCACCGTGATCAACCCGTACCTGGTTCGCGACCTCAAAGCCCGCGGTCTGTGGGACTCGGTGATGATCAACGACCTCAAGTACTACGACGGTTCGGTACAGCAGATCGAGCGCATCCCGCAGGAACTCAAAGACCTGTACGCCACCGCGTTCGAAGTCGACACCAAGTGGATCGTCGATGCCGCCAGCCGTCGCCAGAAGTGGATCGACCAGGCGCAGTCGCTGAACCTCTACATCGCCGGCGCATCGGGCAAGAAGCTCGACGTGACCTACCGCATGGCTTGGTACCGTGGCCTGAAAACCACCTACTACCTCCGTGCACTGGCCGCGACCAGCACCGAGAAGTCCACCATCAACACCGGCAAGCTGAATGCCGTGTCCAGTGGTGGCAACGATGGCCTGAGCGCAGCACCGGCCAAGGCCCCGGAAGTGGAAATGAGCGCAGGCCCAGCACCAGTGCCAAAAGCCTGTGCCATCGACGAACCGGATTGTGAGGCTTGTCAGTAAGCGCGCGGATCTGAGCGGCGCGCGCGTTGTTGCCTGGTAGGTCGGCCCCCATCACATACAGTCGTATGCTCAGGGGTTCCAACCCACCAGGCGCCTAGCGCTCACTCGCTCAGCTACGCGCTCGAACGTCGAGCAAAAGCCGAAGCACAGTTCCAAAGCAACACACGGTCAGTCCCCTCGCCCGCTTGCGGGAGAGGGTTAGGGAGAAGGCAAAAGCTCTCCCACTAATTACCAACCCCCGCCCTTACCAGCGTGGGTCTCGGGGCAACGGCCAGTCACTAGAGCCGCCCCGACCAGCGGTACCCGTTTTGCCCTTGCGCGTTGTACGCAACGGAACACAATAAAGACTGTATATCCACACAGGTCGGTTATTCCACCGGCCCGCAAGCAGGAGCCAAGCCATGCTGAGCTGGGATGAATTTGACAAGGAAGACGGCGCCGACGCCGTAGTAGCCAACAAAGCCGCTGCCCAACTGGCAGACATGAGCATCGACAAACTCGACCAGGTGGGCGGTGCTGCCGCCGTTGAAGCCCGCGCCGTAGCCGCTGACGACAGCGACGCCGTAGCCCGCGCCAAAGCCTCGCTCGACCAACTCGACATCGCCGAAGGCCTGGCCGAGCTGGAAGGCACCGCCGCGCGCGTAGCCGTTGACGAAAAACGCATGATCAACTGCCGCGCCGACCTCAACCAGCTCGTACCCTTCAAGTACGACTGGGCCTGGCAGAAGTATCTGGATGGTTGCGCCAACCACTGGATGCCGCAGGAAGTGAACATGAACGCGGACATCGCGTTGTGGAAAACCCCGGACGGCCTGACCGACGACGAGCGCCGCATCGTCATGCGCAACCTCGGCTTCTTCTCCACCGCCGACAGCCTGGTTGCCAACAACCTGGCCCTGGCCGTGTACCGCCTGATCACCAACCCGGAGTGCCGCCAGTACATCCTGCGCCAGACCTTCGAAGAGGCGATCCACACCCACGCCTACCAGTACTGCATCGAATCGCTGGGCATGGACGAAGGCGCGATCTTCAACATGTACCACGAGATTCCATCGGTC
>JAUYKV010000012.1 GCA_030699825.1 Pseudomonas sp.
ACACCCGGCCACGGGATTGACCGTGACGGCCGAACTCTAATCCGGTGACGAGCGATGGGCAAGCCCGAATGGAGATAGCGATTGGTCAGGTCGACTTGAACCGGTCATGAATGGCTAGGTTCGGCCTATCCTGACTGACAGGAACCGGGCCAATAGCGGACGGTCAGCAGCATCAATATCGAGGTCACCGATTGTTTTTCGCTCGCGTGCCCCTTCCCTTAAAACTCGAATTTTGATGCAAAAATGGGCTGTATAAGCGGTTATTTAGCCATTATCGTGCGATGTTTTTCTTCTTATTCAATTAGTTGCGTGGGTCCGACCCTAAGACCCGAGCCCACTCCGACCAGTACGGCGATACAGACAACGCCGCCCACTCCCGTGGAAATCCCGAGCGCGGCACTGATAGGAGCTGGTATTGGGCTTATTCATCGGCGGCGCTCGTGCAAGTCCGTTGCGGCGGCCGTAGCAGCGCCCGAGCGAGCCAGAATTTTGAACAGCTTGTGCAGCATCGCCACCCGCAACTCGGCCTGGAAGTGACAGGCGGAAAAGTCGATGCAATCGAGCGGCTCGACACGTTTCGGGAAGGAGATAACAGCAGGGTTGGAACTAGTCATGACGCACCTCCAGGCTGGAGATAAACGACAAGACGGACAGCCCAAGGTGGAGCCCTTGGGTAAAAGGTGGATAGCGCATTTTCCTTATGCTCCTTCGTGTATTTAAGGAGCCGCCAACCAGCCGTTCTGACACGGTAATTGGGTGGCGGACCGTACGGAGCCCCTTTTCTGCTGTTCGGCAACTTGTCGCCCAATCCGATACGCAACTTCGAAAACCGGGAAACGCTGGTCGCGGCGGCCAACAGCGATGAGGTAAAGCGACCAGGGAGCTGTGCAACAGCTGAGTCGAACAGGCGCATCCGGTCAGAGGATGCCGGCCAACATCAGACCACCGAATACCACCAGAGCGGCGCCAGTCAGACGGCTGAAGCGCTGCCCTTGTGGTACTACTTTTTCGGCCAGCACATACATCGTTAACGCGGCCATCCATGCGAGGTTCATCACCCCGCCGGCAAACATCAACAGCATCAACGCCCAGCAGCAGCCGACACAGAGTGCGCCGTGACGCAGCCCCATCAGCAGTGCCCCTCTCGACCCCGGTCGCCACTCGGTCATCAGGAAGCCGAGTGGCGTACGGCACTGGGTCAAACAGGTATCTTTAACCGCACTCCACTGATAAAGGCCCGCCGCCACCAGCAAAAGCCCTCCTGTCACACTGTCGGTGGCGCCCATTAATGACGTCAGCAGTCCTGCGGCATGCGCCCAGGTCTGCATCAGCGCAACCAGCACACTGAAGATGCTCCAGACGATCAGATAACCCGCCACAAATACAGCGACCGACGTGCGCTCCCTGTCGCCTTGGCGACGCTGAACACGACTGAAGGTCAAAATCATCGGGCTTGCCGACGGCAACATCATCGCCACCATCATGACTGACCACATCAGCGCGCTTAACCCGAACAACTCCAGCGGGCTGCGATGCAGCGGCATCTCCATACTCATTCCGGCATCACCGGCGCCGACCAGATAAACCCAGGCCAACGCGGCAGAGACAACAATCGCCACAAGAGTAAAGAGCTGGTCCCGACGCCAGGCGGCTTGCATAGTGGAGACGTTCATCTTCATCAGCCCTCTCAAGCAGCGCTTGAATAATTAAAGGGTGAATAGAACGCCATCCGGTCGTTGAACTCGAAGCTGAGGCCATAGGCATCGTGCTTGAGGCTATCGGATTTGGCCACCGTAAGCGGCTGCCCCGGTGACACGGCAAAGGGATGGTTGAGAATCTGCACGGCGTTTGCGCCCTGCCCCTCGATCGCCTTGATCTGAGCGATCCCGACCTGTCCGACGCTGAAGCCCCGTACCCCCTGCCCAGCGTCGTAGTGGATAGGCAGGAACTCCATTCCCAGTACCTCGCCGATAAAGCTCGCCAGCAGTGCGGGATGGCCACCGAACTTGCCACCAAAGATACCCCCTAGCGCTTCCCGTTGTCTTTCATCGGCCCGCTCATCGACGTACACCACCACTTTCCAGTCACCCTCTGCCATGTGGCCAGGTGAGTGCAGCGCTACCACCACATTGAGTCCATTCAATGATGTGTTATCGAACTGTCCGCAATCGATATGCCAGCCTACCAGCGCCGCGCAGCTAGCCTCGGTGGGAGGCCCCAGAAACAGACAGGGGCAGCTGTCTTTGCAGCTACAACTTTCCAGGTATTCACCTTGCAGGCTCCACTGATTATTCATCACCGTTCCTCCGCTACTTATCGATCGACCAGCCAACGAGGCTGCCTGCGTTAAGGTGTAGCAGTGCAGGTTGCAAACAACGTGAGCAGTTGATGAGGATTGCGTGAGGATTCATCCGGCAGTAGCAGATCGCTTGTGCTGTACTGTGATTACTGCGCCACCCGCGTGCACCGCGCGACCGGAGTACCCTCCATGGCCCGACAGATTGCAGACCTGCTGACGGCCAAGGCGCAGCATGAACGCATTGCGCGCCAGGATGAGCTTGAACGGCTGAGCGCGTCGTTAAACAACGACGGTGCACGGGTGATCCACGTGCACGGAATCGCCGGTATCGGCAAAAGTACCCTGCTTGAGATGTTCGCCGACCAGTCACGTGCCGAGGGGGTCACGATACTGCGTCTGGACTGCCGCCAGATTGAGCCCACGGCACAAAGATTCTTGCAGGCGCTGAGTGAAGCCGCCGGCGGCGATAACCACATGCTGGATGCGCTTGCCGAACGCCTCTCCTGCCTGGGTAAGCGCGTGGTGCTGGCACTTGATACGTATGAGCGCTTCGGCCTTCTCGATGCATGGCTGCGGCAGGTATTCATCCCCCATCTGCCGGATAACGTCTATGTTTTCCTATTCGGCAGAGAGCGGCCTATACCGGCCTGGTACACAACACCCGGCTGGCACGAACTGTTCGATACCTTCGAGCTGCAAGCACTTCAGGATCACGACGCTATCACCCTGCTCAAGAGACTCGGCTTGAGCACGCAGAGCGCAACCGGTATCGCTCCGATGCTACAGGGTCACCCCCTGGCGCTGCATCTGGCCGCCTCGGCGATGCGCGAGCGCGCCGACCTCCAGCTTAGCGACGCTTCCCTGCAGCGAGTACTGGAGATACTGACTCGGATGTTTCTCGAAGATGTACGTGATCCGCTGACCCAGCAAGCACTTGAAGCGATTAGCGTTACCCGCCGCGCGACCGTTTCACTGCTACATGCGCTTTTCCCGGATCAGGCCCCACAGGATCTCTATGAGCGCCTGTCACACCTGCCCTACGTCGAATACAGTCAAGACGGATTGATGGTGCACGATGCCGTTCGCGAAGCGATCTCTCACACGGTCAAGGCGCGCGATCCGAACACCTATCAGGCCTACAAGCGCAACGCCTGGCAGCAGCTATTGTCAGACCTGGCAAATGCCTCTCCACGCGAGCTTTGGCGGTATACCGCCGACATGCTCTACCTGATCGAAAACCCCGTCACTCGTGAAGCGTTCTTCCCCAGCGGGACCACACGCCAGGCGGTTGAAACCGCCAGGATGGACGACAACAACGCTATCAACGCGATTATCCAACGGCACGAAGGTTACGAGGCCGCGCAGGCATTGCTCTCTTGGTGGAAACGACTGCCACAGACTTTCGTGGTGGTGCGCGGCAAGCAAAACCAGGCTGTTGGTCTGTGCTGCCGCCTCGACAGCAAAAAAATCGAACCCCGCTGGCTTGAATCAGACCCCATCACGCATCAGTGGCAGCAACATCTGCAACGCCATCCGATACCCGAACACCAGACCGCCCTGTTCTGCCGTCGCTGGCTCAGCGAAGACGCCGGCGAAGATCCCTGCGCCGAACAAGCCTCACTATGGATCGACCTGAAACGTACCTATTTGGAACTGCGCCCCGGTTTGCGCCGGGTATACCTCACGGTACGCGACCTGCCACGGTATGCGCCGGTCGCACAGACGCTGGGCTTCGAGGTACTCGAAAACTGTGGGGTCAGACTTGATGGGCATCTCTACCACAGCGTAGTGCTGGATTTCGGCCCCGCCTCGGTGGATGGGTGGTTGTCCCGCCTAGCCGCTGCCGAGTTGGGCCTTTCGCAGACCGGATCGGAATTGGACAACGCCACCCACGAGCTATTACTCGACGGCGAGCGTGTGTCGCTGACCCCACTGGAATCCGGTGTCATGCAGCACCTGCTCACCTGCAGGCACCGGGCGATCTCGCGCGGCGAGCTGCTACGGGAGGTGTGGGGTACTCACTATGAAGGCGGCTCAAATGTGGTGGACACGGTCGTACGGGGTTTGCGCCGTAAACTGGGCAGTAACGCCGAGCGTATCGAAACTATCCGCGGAATCGGTTACCGGTTACGCGAATAAGCCGTATTGGAAAGCCAGAAAGACACCGTAAATGCACATGGCCACCGGCACACCCTCTCTTGCCTAAACTTGCGCTTTTCCCGACCACGGGGCTGGCAGATGCCCGTGGCCGGGGTAGCATGGCGTCTAAGAGGAAGTATCCATGTCGCAGCTCGAGCACAGCCAGGTCTTTCAGTGCATGGCCAGTTCGCCCAATTCCAGGCTGTTGCACAGCGCCGAGCTGGGCGACGGCCTGGCCGCGGCGTTGTGGAGCAATTGCCACGATACCCGCGACTATCAGGCGCCGAGCCACCACACGCTGTCCTGCTACCTGGCCGGCGGCACCGGCACCTTTCGCCGCGAGCGCCCGGACAGCAAGGGCGCGCCGGACAAGCTGTGCATCCTGCCGGCCGGGCATCAGTCGGCCTGGGTGATCAACGGCGAGATCGACCTGGCGCACCTGTATGTCAGCCAGGAGCAATTCGCCCTCGGTGCCGTGCGCCTGCTCGACCGCGAACCGCGCGAGCTGCAACTGCGCGAAGCCACCTTCCTCGACGACCCGCACCAGGCCCAGCGCTTTCGCCAGCTGAGCCGACTGAACTGGCTGGAGCCCGGCGAGCGTCTGCTGACCAGCAGCCTGGCCCACGCCCTGCTCGACCATGCCCTGCTGTCCCAGGTCGGCCGACGCGCTGGCCTGCGCCTGAGCGGCGGCCTGGCGCCGGTACAACGCCAGCGGCTGCGCGAGTACATCGACGCGCACCTGGCCGAGCCGCTGAGCCTGGGTCAGTTGGCCGGGCTCTGTGCGTTGTCCGAGTACCATTTCGCGCGCATGTTCCACCTGAGCTTCGGCCTGCCGCCGCACCGTTATCTGTTGGCGCGCCGTCTCGAACGCGCCCAGCAGTTGCTGCGGCAGACGCACCTGCCATTCGGCGAGATCGCCCTGGCCTGCGGTTTCGCCAGCGCCAGCCATTTCAGCAACCGCTTTCGCCAGGCCTTCGCCGCGACGCCCGGGCAGTACCGTCTGACGCTCGGCGGCTGAGCGGCCGCCGTTTGCCGGGAGCCTGCGCATTGCTGTGCAGGCACCGGTCGGTTCCCGGCAGCGAGCCTGAGCGACGCCCGGCAGATTGCTCAACGGCCTGCTAATCCACCGCCAGCTGTGCCAGAATCATCGGCTTTGCAGCCACCCGGCACTGCCATGTCCAGACTCGCCCCCACTCCCGCTGGATTGCCATGATGGCCCTGGATGTTCTGCGCCTGCGCCAGGCCGACTGGCGCCAGGCCTTTCGCGCCGGGGACTTCAGTCGCGGGCTCGGCTATGCCGAGCAGGGCCGCAGCACCCTGCTCAGCCTCAAGGGCGAGACCCTGCTGGCCAGCTGCCGCGGCTCCGGCGCACAGACCTATCAGCAGCGCATCAGCCTGCAGTCCTTCCCCCAGGGCTGGAGCGTCAACGGCCAGTGCAGCTGCCCGGTGGGGTTCAACTGCAAGCACGTTGTCGCCGCCCTGCTGACCCTGGAGCGCCAGCAACTGGCCGGGATCGACCTCAGCCCGCTGATAGAGACGCGCGCCGATGTCGTCGAGCAGCGCCTGGAGGGCGTGCAACCCCGGCCCGTGCTGATGCTCGGCAGCCATGTGCGGGTGCATTTCGATGCGCGCAAGGGCCGCATGCTCGAGCAGACCCAGCACCGTGCCGCCCTGGCCTTCGATTACCAGGGCCAGTTGGCCTACGGCAAACCGACGAAAGACCTGCTGGTGCACCAGAGCCCGAGCCTGACCCTGCGCATCATCCGCGCCGCCGCAGCCGAGGCGGCGCTGCGCCAGCGCCTGGAAGATGCCGGCCTGCAGGTCGCCCTGCGCCAGAGCGAGGCCCTCGCCGAGCATCCCGGCGAACACTTCGAGCTGCCCGGCGAGACGGCCTGGCTGAGCTTCGTCCAGCAACAAATGCCGTTGCTGCGCGAGCAGGGCTGGCGGATCGAGCTGCAGCCGGAATTTCGCTACAACCTGGCGCAGGTCGACGACTGGTACGCCGCGATCGAAGAAACGCCCGAGCACGACTGGTTCGACCTGGAACTGGGTATCGAAGTCGAAGGGCAGCGCATCAGCCTGCTGCCGATCCTGCTGCAGGCGATTCGGCACAAACCCTGGCTGCTCAATGGCGATGCCATGGCCCAACGCCAGGATGAGGAAATGCTGCTGGTCAGCCTGCCGCAGAGCAACAAGCACATCGCCCTGCCCTTCGTCCGCCTCAAGCCCTTGCTGGCCACTCTCGGCGAGCTGTTTTTCCGTGAGCCGGGCGAATCCAGCCAGCACTTGCGCCTGCCGCGCGCCGACGCCGCACGCCTGAGCGAACTGGAACAAGGCCCGGCGCTGAACTGGCAAGGTGGCGAGCAGTTGCGCGGTTTTGCTCAGCGTCTGCAGGCGCACAGCGCGCAGCAGGTCAAACCGCCGGCGGATTTGCAGGCCACCCTGCGCCCCTATCAACTGCAGGGCCTGGCCTGGATGCAGGCGCTGGCCGAGCTGGAAATCGGTGGCGTACTGGCCGACGACATGGGCCTGGGCAAGACCCTGCAGACCCTGGCGCATATCCTCAGCGAGAAACAGGCTGGGCGCCTGGATCGGCCGGCGCTGATCGTCATGCCCACCAGTCTGATCCCCAACTGGCAGGACGAGGCCGCGCACTTCACCCCGCAGCTGCGGGTGCTGGCCCTGTACGGGGCGAAACGCCGCCCGCTGTTCAAGCTGATTGGCGAACACGACATCGTCCTGACCACCTACGCCCTGCTGCCGCGCGACCTCAAGGCGCTGGCGGCGCAGCCCTATCACCTGCTGATTCTCGACGAAGCGCAGAACATCAAGAATCCGCGCAGCAAGGCCGCGCTGGCCGCCTGCCAACTGCAGGCCCGGCAACGCCTGTGCCTGACCGGCACGCCGCTGGAAAACCACCTGGGCGAACTCTGGTCGCTGTTCAACTTCCTCATGCCCGGCTGGCTCGGCGACAGCAAGAGCTTCACCCGCGACTACCGCACCCCGATCGAGAAGCAGGCCAACCAGCAACGCCTGGCGCACCTGCGCGGACGGATCAAACCCTTCGTGCTGCGCCGCACCAAGGAACAGGTGGCGCGCGAGCTGCCGCCCAAGACCGAGGTGACCCATTGGGTCGAACTGACCGCCGCCCAGCGCGACCGTTACGAAACCCTGCGCCTGGCGATGGACAAGAAAGTGCGCGATGAAGTCGCCCGCCAGGGTCTGGCCCGCAGCCAGATCGTCATCCTCGAGGCGCTGCTGCGCCTGCGCCAGGCCTGCTGCGACCTGCGCCTGCTCGGCGATGACGACGCGCAGCTGAAAAGCAGCGACTCGGGCAAACTCGGCGCCTTGCTGGAGATGCTCGAAGAGCTGGTCGAGGAAGGCCGCAAGGTGCTGCTGTTCTCCCAGTTCACCTCGATGCTGGCGCTGATCGAAACCGAGCTGCAGGCACGCAAGATCGGCTACACCAAGCTCACCGGCAGCACCCAGGACCGCCGCACTCCGGTGCAGCAGTTCCAGGCCGGGCAGTTTCCGGTGTTCCTGATCAGCCTGAAAGCCGGCGGCGCCGGCCTCAACCTCACCGCCGCCGACACCGTGATCCACTTCGACCCCTGGTGGAACCCGGCCGCCGAGGCCCAGGCCAGCGACCGCGCCTACCGCATCGGCCAGGACAAGCCGGTGTTCGTCTACAAGCTGATCGCTCGCGGCAGCGTCGAAGAGAAGATCCAGCACCTGCAGCAGGCCAAGGCCAACCTGGCGCGCGGCCTTCTGGAAGGCGGCAACCAGGGACAGTGGCAGATGAGCGAGGACGACCTGGCGGCGCTGTTCGCTCCCCTGAGCGACTAAGCGCTTGTGAAAAAACTCTCGCCTACTGCGACCGCTTCAAATTCGGCAGTCCGTCGGGGCGGCGATCCGTTAGGAGGTAGGGCGGCTTCGGAGCGCAGCGACAACCCGCCAGTTTTATGCCGCGCCGCTGAACCATGGTGCACTGCCTGCGGCGAGTGACACCCTACGGACCGCAAAAAACGCCTGCTGCTGCGTTGCGCTCGATATTTTCACAAGCTCTGAGCCCCACAGGGCAAAAATATGGCCTTCGTTCCCTAGCCGGTTGCACCCGCCACACGCTAGTAACGCGGGCTTGACGCAGAATACGCGAGACTGACGCGAGACCCTCCTCGCGGCGTAGCATGAATACGCGAAGTGAATAGCCGTGCGCCCCCGTCCCTGATTGCCCCACCAACGCACCTCAGCAAGAGACGCCCGCCATGAGAAAAACCCTGACCCGCTGCGCCCTGCTGCTGCTCGGGTTGCTGATTGCGATGAGCGCAGGCTGGGGCGTGCTGGCCATCCTGTTTACCGGGCCGGCAGACGCGCTACTGCGCTACAGCCTGGCAAGCGCGTTTGCCGTGGTGGCGCTGGCCGCGCTGGTTGCCTTGGGTTCGCGCCGCTGGCGCGGGCGCACCCTGGCCCTGGCGCTCCATCTCGCTCAGTTCGCCGCTGTGCTGCTCTGCTGGTATCGCCTCGAGCCCTCCAACGAGCGCGACTGGCAGGCGGACGTGGCGCTGCTGCCCCATGCCACCATCGACGGCGACCTGGTGACGCTGCACAACATCCGCAACTTCGACTACCGCAGCGAAACCGACTACACGCCGGCCTGGTACGACAAGCAATTCGACCTGCGCAAGCTGCGCGGAGTAGACCTGATCACGTCCTACTGGATGGGCCCGGCCATCGCCCATGTGTTTCTCAGCTTCGACTTCGGTGACGGCGATCACCTGGCCATGTCGATCGAGACGCGCAAGGAAAAGGGCGAAAGCTACTCCACCCTCAAAGGTTTCTTCCGCCAGTACGAGCTGTACTACGTGGTGGCCGACGAGCGTGACGTAATCCGCCTGCGCACCAACTATCGGCGCAACCCGCCGGAAAATGTCTACCTCTATCAGTTGCACGCCCCTATCGAGCAAGGCCGCCAGTTGTTCCTGGAGTACATGCAACGGATCAACGCGCTGCAGCACCAACCCGAGTTTTACAACAGCCTGACCACCAACTGCACCACCGCCATGTGGCTGAATTCCCGGGTCAACCCGCAACACCCGCCATTCGACTGGCGGATAATTGCCAGCGGCTATGTACCGCAGTTTCTCTACCAGCACGGTTTGCTGGACAGCGCCGGCCTGCCGTTTGCCGAGGTTCGGCGGAGGGCCCAGATCAACGCGCGGGCGCAGGCCGCAGACGATGCCGCGGATTTCTCCAGGCGCATCCGCATGGACGCCCCCGCGCAACCCGCCGACAGGAGCGATCCGGCAGCCGCGGATCCCGCAACCGGCAAGGCGCAGGGCACTCGCGCCGAATAAGCCGCCGATGTCCGGGTCTGAGTTCGCCCCGAGGGCGGAGCGCATGGGGATGGAGCACCGGGCACGGGCATGACAGCGTGGGCTGCGGCCTAATCATCACCCTCGGTGTCGTCCTTCTCCGCCGCGTTGTCGGCCGGGTTGCGGCGCATGCGCGGGCCATCGGCTTGCACCGAAGGGAAGCGTGCGGAGGCGTAACGCACCACCAGAATCGCCACCGCCAGCAACAGGATCGCCCCGGAAATCATCACCACGCCCATATCCGGGCGATGGTGGTGCGACACGTCGGAGATCAGCAAGCGGGTCAGCGCGGTGATCGCCACATAGATCAGGAAACGGATCGGCATGTGGTTGGTCTTGAAGTAGATGCCGACCATCGCCCCCAGTTCGAGGTAGATGAACAACAGCAGGATATCGTCGACCGTGGTGTGGCCCTTTTCGACCATACCGCTGAATGCCATCACCGCTGCCCAGGCGGTGGCTCCGCCGATGGCAAACAACGCCAGGTAGTGAAAGCTCTCGACCAGCAGGTTGCCGAGCGATTCGGCCAGCCCATGCAGGTTCTCACGCAGGGTCTCGGCCCAATTCAATTTCAAGATGCAACTCCTCGGAGGCTGTGAATATATCGAGCGTCGTCATGATCGAACCCGCAGATGACGGTTGAATTATGCAGGATGAGGGTCAGCCAGACTGCCGAGAAGCGCGCTGTGCGGCAATAAGACACGCCCCACGGCAAGCAGCGCAGGTGAGTAGAAACGGGCGGCGCCCTCAGCGGCGCCACCCGGAATCGGGCTTATTCGCTGATAGGTCCGCACTGGGCGGTCGGCATGAGCTTGAGAAACTGCTCCGAACTCATATGCACCAGACCTTCATGATCGCCCGACTCGAAATACAGGTCCTTGAGCGCCGTCAGCGACTCGTCGATCAGGGTTTCCATCTCGAAGGCACTGCCCACCGGCGGAATCGCCCCGTTCGCGCAGTCGCTGAAACGCGGGCCGAACTCGTTTTCCCGCGCCAGCCGCCAGTGGCGTTTGGTCTGTTTGCGCACCTTGTTGAGATCGACCTGGTGGGTCGCCGGGACCACCGCCATCAGCCAATGCCCTTGAAAGTCGTCGAGGATCACCGACTTGGCCACCAGATGCGGTGGCACGCCGGCGCGCCGCGCCGCTTCACGGGTGGTTATCGAGGGACCGTGCTGCAGCATGTCGTAGTGGGAGTGCTGCTGTGACAAGTAGTTTTGCAAACGGTTGGCCATGGTCATGATGCACCTCCTGCCGTTGGCCTGAGGATCGACGCCGCGAAGCCCGCGTTTGCCGCAACCCTCGCAACGGGCGTGTTACCTGTAATCGGGGTCTCCCCCGTGCAAGCGGTCAACCCGAGGCTGCCACCTACTCTGCAAGTTTAGTGCATGGGCTCGTGTGCGCCCCCCGCCGCTCCAATCAAGGACAACCGGCAAGTGCGCCGGGACGATTACCGCTGGCCAAACCGGAGCAAGTTCTTTATGCTCGCCAACACTGTATATATGACCAGCTCTCTTACAACCCATTAGCGTGAAGGCGTAGAGGTGGTCAACTACCCCGGTCTAAATGTCGGAGCTTGTGAAAGCAAGCTGGGTTGACCAGGGAAAGCCGCAACCAACCGGCTACGTTTGCAACAGGTCGAACCGACCCACTTCGGGATGCTTCCTCAGTCCCGAACTCTGGAAGGTCAGGATCATGCTGGCGAAAGGTAAAGCGCCGAAGGTTCCGACCGCCGCGAGAGCGGGAGCCGGTTGCAGACATTCCCGAGGGGAGCGAGGGCGCAAGCCCTCCGTCACCAGGCCCGTAAGGGCAGATTTCATAGGAGGATCGCCATGGCGGTCTATGTATTGGACAAGACAGACAGGCCGCTGATGCCGTGCAGCGAGAAGCGCGCCAGGCTGCTGCTGGAGCGCGGCCGCGCCCGCGTACACCGACAGGTGCCGTTCGTGATCCGTCTGGTGGATCGCAGGCTGGCCGACAGCGACGTGCAACCGCTGACGCTCAAGCTCGATCCAGGCAGCAAATTCACCGGCCTTGCGCTGGTACGCCAGCAGGGCCAGCGAGTGTCGGTGCTAACCCTGCTGGAACTGATCCACCGAGGCGCAGCGATCCGCAAGGCGCTGGGACAGCGGGCGGCGTTTCGCCGGCGTCGTCGCAATCAGAACCTGCGCTACCGCGCTCCGCGCTTCGACAATCGCACGCGCCCGCAGGATTGGTTGCCGCCGAGCCTGCGCCACAGGCTGGATACCACGTTGAGCTGGGTTGCTCGCATTCGCCGCTGGGTTCCGCTCGAAGCACTGGCCGTCGAGCTGGTGAAGTTCGACATGCAGGCCATGCAGAACCCCGAAATCAGCGGCGTCGAGTACCAGCAGGGCGAGTTGACCGGCTACGAAGTGCGCGAATACCTGCTGGAGAAGTGGGGTCGCTGCTGCGCCTACTGCGCTGCGGAAAATACGCCGCTGCAGATCGAGCACATCGTGGCTCGGAGCAATGGCGGCAGCGACCGGGTGTCCAATCTGACCCTGGCCTGCCGCTCCTGCAACCAGCGCAAGGGCCGCCAGCCCGTCGAGGCGTTCTTGAAGGAGAAGCCCGAACTGCTGGCCCGAATCAAGGCAAAAGCCAAAGCTCCGCTTCGGGATGCAGCCGCCGTCAACGCCACCCGCAATGCCCTGTTTCACGCCCTGTTGCACACCGGCCTGCCGGTAGCCACCGGCACCGGGGCGCAAACCAAGTTCAACCGGAGCCGCCTGGGCCTTCCAAAGACCCACGCGCTCGATGCTGCCTGTGTCGGCGAGGTGGAAGCGGTCACCAATTGGCACCGTCCAACGCTGACAGTCAAGGCCACCGGGCGCGGCGAGTACCAACGCACGCGCCTGACCGCCCACGGTTTCCCGCGCGGCTACCTGACCCGGCAGAAACGCCACTTTGGTTTTCAGACTGGGGACCAGGTTTGTGCCGTGGTGCCGACCGGTAAAAAGGCCGGCACTCACCAGGGCCGCGTCGCAGTGCGCCAGACCGGCAGCTTCAACATCCAGACGCCCGCAGGCGTCGTGCAAGGTATCCCTCATCGCCACTGCACCCTGATCCAGAGAGCCGATGGCTACGCCTATTTCCAACTCCCGTTCGATAGCGCCCAACCCGAGAAGGAGGCAGCGAGAACAGGGGCACGCTGAGCGTGCCGCGCTATCCCTCCCCGTCCTGATGGACGAGGTTTCTCGCGCAAAACCTAATGACCGTCGAAGTGGTATACCGCAGCAGCCGGGATCTGGAGCGTTTATTCATGGATAAAGCCGAAGCCGACCGTCATGACAAGATGCTCGAACTGGCCGAGCTGCTCACTGACGTTCTGCAAAAGGCCGTGCCTTCTCTGAACGAGCAGCAAGGCGAAGAGCTGGGCATCTTCATGGCCAAGAACCGCGAGATTTTCGCCAAGGCCTTCAAGAATCAACCGGACGCACTGAGCGAACTGGCCCAGGACGACGCGGTTGAATAACCGCCGCGCTCAGCGACACGAAAAGATCTTTCGGCGGAGCTGAGCAGCGCTCTGGATAAGCAGCGCGCAACCCGCGCTCATGCCGGGCGTTTTTTACAAGCACTGAAAGGTTGTGAAAAAACTCTCGCCTACTGCGACCGCTTCAAACATCGGTAGTCTGCTCGGGGCGTAGGGCGGCCCGGGACGCCGGCCGTTCGTAGCGCAGCGACAACCCGCCAGCTTTATGCCGCGCCGCTGAACCATGGTGCACTGCCTGCGGCGAGTGACACCCGGATCGCCAAAAACACCGGCTGCAGCATTGCTGCTCGATATTTTCACAACCTCTGAGATTATTCCGCCGCCTCCAACGCCTGCACCAACGCCTTGAGAAAGCGCGCGGCCTCGCCGCCGGTAACCGCGCGGTGATCGAACGTCAGCGACAGCGGCAGGATCGGGTGCACCACCACCTTGCCCTCCACCGCCACCGGCTCGTCGCGGATGCCGCCAGCGCCGATGATCGCCACCTGCGGCGGCATCACCACCGGGTTGGCGTAGCGGCCGAACAGGGTGCCGAAGTTGGACAGGGTGAGGGTCGCGCCCATCATTTCCTGGGGCGGGATCGAGCGCGCCTTGACGTCGGCACGCAGGCGCGCAATGCCTTCCTTCAAGTCCTCGGGCGTGCGTGCGCCGACATTGCGCAGCACCGGCACGAACAGACCGTCTGCGGTATCCACGGCGATGCCCAGATCGAGCTGGGCGTGACGCTTGAGCGACAGCCCCTTGCCATCGAACCAGCTGTTGATCACTGGTTCGGCCTGGCAGGCGACGGCGATGGCTTGGGCGATGCGCACCAGCGGATCGCGCGCCTGCGGCCAGCGATGCAGATCGGCGTCGCCGACAATGAACACCGGCACCACCTCGGCATGCGAACGCGCCATATTGATCGCCATGCTGCGCCGTACCCCGCGCAGCTTGTCGCCGCCAAACTTGTCGCGGGCCGACTGGGTTGCGGCTTCGACATCGCCACGGGTAATCAGGCCATCGCTGCCGGAACCGGCCAGGCCACTCAGGTCGACGCCCAGTTGACGAGCCAGTTGACGCACCGCCGGGGTCGCGCGTGGCGCCAGATGCTCGCGGGTCGAAGGCGCGGCGCCGACGAAGAAGCTGTCCGCCTGCGCCTCGCCAGCGCCTTCCAGACGACCGACCACGGTGCCGGCATCGGCCTCGCCCTGGTAGGCCAGCAGCGGCTCGCCGACATGTAGGATGTCGCCCTCGGCGCCGAAGGTCTTGGCCACCACACCGTCGTAGGGTGCGGGGATATCGACGATGGCCTTGGCGGTTTCCACCGAAACCAGCAACTGGTCCGCCTTGACCTCCTCGCCGGCCTTGACGTGCCACTCAACGATCTCGGCCTCCTGCAGGCCTTCGCCCAGATCGGGCAGTTTGAAATATTTCATGCTTCCTCCCGGTTCCACTGCTCTTGGTGGGAGCGGACTTGTCCGCGATATGCTCATCAGCCATACAATCGATCGCGGCCAAGGCCCCTCCCACAAAGGCCGCGCAGGGTGGCTTGCTCACGCGTAATCCAGCACCGCATCGCAGGCCGCGAGGATGTCGGCGACGCCGGGGATATAGAGTTGTTCCAGGCGATACAGCGGTGGCGGGATATCCGGCGCGGTGACTCGCTGGATCGGTGCCTGCAAATCCAGCAAGGCGCGCTCGTACAGGCTGGCGGCGATTTCAGCGCCGACCCCACAACTCTTCGGCGCCTCGTGCACGATCACGCAGCGCCCGGTCTTGCGCACCGAGGCCTCGAGGGTGTCGAGGTCCAGCGGCTTGACGCAGGCGACGTCGATCACCTCGGCGGACACCCCGCGCTCCTGCAGCTGCGCGGCCGCTTGCAGGGTCTCGTGGACACTGGCACCCCAACTGATCAGGGTCAGGTCGCTGCCCTCGCGCAGGGTGAAACAGCTGTCCAGCGGCAGGCGCTTGCCATCGTCATGCAGCACCTGCGGATTCATCCGGTACAGCCGGGTCGGCTCGAGGAAGATCACCGGATCGGGATCGTCGATGGCCGCCAGCAGCAGGCCGTAGGCCCGCGCCGGCGAGGACGGGATGACCACGCGCAGACCGGGAATCTGTGCGAACAGCGCCTCGGTGCTTTCGCTGTGGTGTTCCGGCGCGCGGATGCCGGCGCCCATCGGCGTGCGCAACACCATCGAGCAGCTCAAACGGCCGCGGGTGCGATTGCGCAGGCGGCTGGCATGCGAGACCAACTGATCTAGAGCCGGGTAGATGAAGCCCATGAACTGGATTTCCATCACCGGTTTCAAGCCTTGCGCGGCCATGCCGACCGCCAGCCCGGCGATCATGGTCTCGGCCAGTGGTGTGTCGATCACCCGCTTGAAACCGAAGGTGTCGCGCAGGCCGGCAGTGGCGCGGAATACGCCGCCGTTGACGCCGACATCCTCGCCCAGCACCACCACATCAAGATCCTCGTACATGGCCCGGTGCAGGGCCAGGTTGACCGCCTCCAGCAGGGTCAGTTTGGCCTCACTCATGGCTTGCCTCCTCCCGTCGGACGACACGTTCCAGGAGCATGTCGCGCTGCTCGGCCAGCGCCGCCGGCCACTGCGCGTAGACATAGTCGAATACCGATTCGGCGGGCGCATTGGCGACGGCCTCGAAGGCGTCGACCGCCTGCTGCACCAGGCCCTGGCACTCGCCGATCAACGCCTGCTCGCGGCCTTCGTCCCACACGCCCTGGGCGGCGAGATAGCTCTGCAGACGCTTGACCGGCTCTTCCTGCCAGGCCTGCTTGACCTCTTCGGTACTGCGGTAGCGGGTGGCGTCGTCGGCGGTGGTGTGGTCGCCGAGGCGGTAACTGATGCACTCCAGCAACACCGGCCCCTTGCCGTGGCGGGCACGCTCCAGGGCGACTTGCATGCGCTCGTAGACGGCGAGGATGTCGTTGCCGTCGACCTGCTCACCGGGGAAGCCGGCACCGATGGCCTTCTGCGCCAGGGTCGGCGCGCCGCACTGGATGCGCCGCGGCACCGAGATCGCCCACTGGTTGTTGTTGACCACGAAGACCACCGGCAATTGCCAGGCACCGGCGACGTTGAGCGCTTCGAGAAAGTCGCCCTTGCTGGTGGCTCCGTCGCCGCAGGTGGTGACAGTGACCCGATGCTCGCCGCGAATCTTCATCGCCGTGGCCACGCCGCAGGCATGCAGGGCCTGGGTGGCGATCGGCACGCAGAGCGGGAAGTCCTGGGCCACCGCCGGGTCGGCGTAGGCGCTGCCGCGCTCGTCGCCACCCCAGTAGAGGAGGATTTCCTCCATCTTCACCCCGCGCATCACCTGCACCGCGGTGTCTCGGTAATAAGGCACCAGCACGTCCTCCGGTTTCATCAGGGCACCGATGGCCACGCCTATGGCTTCCTGGCCGATGGTCGGCGCGTAGGTGCCGATGCGTCCGGTACGTTGCAGGGCTACGGCCTTCTGGTCGAACAATCGGGTCAGGACCATCTGCCGGTACAGGCGCACCAGCAGGTCGAAGTCGTCGGCCCACGCCGGCAAGGCGCCGAGCAGTCGGCCCTGCGGATCGAGGTAGCGGGTATAGAGTATGTCGGGATTGAGCGGGTTCATGGACGTTTCCTCGGCACCTTGTGGGTGTGCTAACAGCCGCCGACGCTTGTGGCATCGGCTAGCCGGCCCGGACAAGCAGAGTCAGCCGTACAGCAAGCGCTCGGCCAAGGCGTCGGCGACCCGCGCGGGCGAGCGCTTGTCGGCCTGGGCATGGCCGTAGATCTCGGTCAGGCGCTGGCTGATCCGGGCCATGTGCGTGGTGATCGCCGCCGGGCTCTCGCCGCGATGCCTGAGGGCGACGTAGATCAGCCCGCCAGAATTGATCACGTAATCCGGCGCATAGAGAATCCCGCGCGCCTGCAGGGTGTCGGCGATGTCGGCGCTGGCCAGTTGATTGTTGGCCGCGCCAGCCACGGCCGAGCAGCGCAACTGGCCGACCGTTTCGCTATTCAGCACGCCACCGAGCCCGCAGGGCGCAAGGATGTCGCAGGGTGTGGCGAGCAGGGCATCACTGGCCACCGGATGGGCGCCCAGTTGTTCCACCGCCAGTTGCACCCGGCCGCGATCCAGGTCGCTGACCAGCAACTCGACACCGGCCGCATGCAGTTGCTCGGCCAGGGCATAGCCCACATGACCAAGCCCCTGAACGGCCACGCGCAAGCCTTGCAGATCATCGCCCCCCAGGCGCGCCAGCGCCGTGGCGCGAATGCCGGCGAATACGCCCATGGCCGTGTGCGGCGAGGGGTCGCCCTCGCTGGTGGTGCTGGTGACGTGCTGAGTGTGCTGGGCGATGCAGTCCATGTCGGCGCTGGAGCTGCCGCTGTCGACCGCGGTGATGTAACGGCCATTGAGCGTCTCGATAAAGCGACCGAAGGCCTCGAACAGCGCCCCGCGGTTGGCGACATGCACCGGACGGATGATCACCGCCTTGCCACCGCCCTGCGCGACTCCGGCCAATGCGGCCTTGTAACTCATGCCCTGGGCCAGGCGCACCGCATCGCG
Source organism: Pseudomonas sp. (assembly GCA_030699825.1). Lineage (GTDB taxonomy): Bacteria > Pseudomonadota > Gammaproteobacteria > Pseudomonadales > Pseudomonadaceae > Aquipseudomonas. The sequence continues at coordinate 17,872 of JAUYKV010000012.1, forward strand.
GATCGCGCTCTGCTCGTCGGGATAGACCAGGTAACGGCAGCCACCCAGGGCCGGGCCAAGACGCGTGTTGTGAATGGCGATGATGGCCTTGAGGCCCGTGACCGGATCCTGGGTGAGGTGCAAGGCCTCAAGCCGGGCGGCTTCCATCGTGGCGAACATGCTGAGGCTCCCTTACTTCTGGTTATTGCCAGTATAGGTGCAGCCCTCGAAAGCGCCCGACCAGGCCGGCATAAGTACAGCCGTGAGCAAAGCCAGGCCACATAAGCCGCAAATCCAGGCACAACACTGGACGCCGCCCGGCAAGGCGGTTACAACCGAATATTCTGCGGAGGTGATCATGAGCCCACGCCAGACCTGTCTTGCCTGCCTTGAGCGAGAACCGCCCGAGGTCTTCGAGGCGGCGCTATGGATTGCCGCCGAGCACGACCCGACGCTGCAACCGGCCGAGGTGCTGCGCGAGTTCGCCACGCTGCAACAACAAGTCAGTCTCGGCTTGCCCGCCTTGCCTCCCCGGGAGCTGGCGCAACCGCTGCTGCGGCGCCTGAGCGAACTGGATTTCCGCGAAGACGACAGCCCGCCACGCCCGCAGGTGGCCTTGCTGCACAAGGTTGTCGAGCGCCGCCGTGGACAACCGCTGTCGCTGGCGCTGGTCGCCCTGGAGCTGGCGCGGCACCTGGCGATCCCCTTGCAAGGGGTGAACTTCCCCGGACATTTCCTGCTGCGGGTAACCGGTGCCGATCACCTCCTCGACCCCTGCGGCGGACGGCGCCTGTATACCCGCGACTGTCGCGAACTGCTGATCCGCTACCAGGGCGCCCAGGCCGAACTCAGTGCCAGTCACATGCGCGCCTGCGACGGGCGCAGCATGCTGCAACGGCTATCGCGCAACCTGCATCAGCTGCACCTGCTGGACGAGGACTACCTCGCGGCCTTGAAAGATGCCGAGCGCGTGTTGCTGCTGGGCACGCCCACGGTGGCCGACCACCTGGCCCGCGCCGAGCTGTACCAACGGCTGGAGTGTCCCCGGGCCGAGCGCTTCGATGTGCAGCACGCCCTGCTGCTGTGCGACGACCCGGCGCAACGCATGCTGCTCGCCGAGCGCCTGCGCCAGCTCGCCACGCTTGCGGCTCTGCATTGATTAGCGCCGTGCATCCGCACCGAGCGTAGCCCAGATAAGCACCAGCGCAATCCGGGAGGCCGCTCCCCGGACTTCGCCGAGGCTCGTCCAGGCTACGAACAGCGCCCGCCGCATGCTTTACAACACCCCCAACGCCTTGGCCCGTGCCACGGCCTGAGTGCGCCGGGCCACGCCGAGCTTGCCGTTGATTCGCCGCGCATGGGTCTTCACCGTATGCAGGGAAATAAACAGTTGTTCGGCGACTTCCTGATTGGACAGGCCTTGGGCGATCAGGCGTAACACCGTCAGCTCGCGGCAGCTGAGGCAGGCATCTGCTGCCGCCGGCATCTCGCCGATCGCCGCCCGGGGCGGTTCGGCGGCGGCGAACCACAGCCCCTGATAGTTCAGGCGCTTACGCAAGCTTTGCGCAGTCTGGCGGGCCTGGTTCGCCGCCGGCAGATCGGCGCAGGCGCTGCAGGCCTCGGCATAGCTTGACCAGAGTTCGCTGGCGAACGCCTGGCGACCCTGGCCCACGGCCTGATCAAGCAACTGCTGCAGCGCCTCGCGGACATCGATGCCACGCGTCATGTCGAGGCCCAGCAGTAGATGTTGCAGGCGCAGGAACAGCTCGGGAAAATTCGGCGGCGGCACGCTGCTCTCGCATCTGTGCCCCAGCACCCGGGTCAAGGCTTCGCGGGCACGCTGGTGATGCCCCTGGTCGATCCACAGGCGGCTGCTGGCCAACAACAGTACGCCGCGATACAGGCTGTCGCTGACCCGCTGGCGCTGCATCAAGCGCTCGGCTTCGCCCAGGTGGGCGAATGCGGCGGGAATGTCGCGGCGACAGGCGGCCAACTCGGCCAGGCCCAGATGGCCATGAAAAGCTCCCGGATCGCCACCCGCCAGCGCATCCTCGAGCCCGGCGTGCAGGTGGCTGGCCGCTGACCCGATGCAACCCTGACGCAACGCCAGACGCCCCAGACGCAGCATAATCCGACCGTGCACCGGGGTCTGGCGCAGCGATTGCGCCTCCATCTGTGCGAGCACCCGTTGCAGCAACGCCTCGGCACGGGTGAACTCGCCGCGCGCCTCCAGCAGCAGCGCATGATCGAGCTCCAGCAATGCCTCGAACACCGCGCTACCGCAGCGGCGCGCCTGCTTCAGCACCTCGTGGCTAAGCTGCTGCGCCTGTTCCAGCTGCCCTTCGCCGATGGCGATCTGGGTCAGCACCGAACGGCACAACAGGCTCTGTACCCAGGCGCTCTCCGGCAATGCCGGCAGCGCCTCGAGCAGGTGCGCGCGCGCCTGCGGCGCATGGCCATGACCATAAGCGGCAATCCCGCGAATCGCTTGCCACTGGGCGAACAGCTCGGCCAGACGCTCGGCATCGGCTCGCGGCTGAAAGCGTGCCAGCTGATCGACGCAGGCCTGCGCCTCTTCCAGGCGCCCGACCAGCAACAAGGCCCAGGCGTTCAGCAGAATCAGGCGCGGCGTGCTGGTCAACAGGCTTTCCGGCAGTGAGCTGCGCCAGTGCAGAATCAGCGTCAGATCCTGGCCCTGGAGCAGGCGCTCCTCGGCGAAGCGTTCGAGAAAGCTGGCCGCGACTTCCGGCTGGCCGCCCTTGAGCGCGTGCTCCACCGCCGCGCGCACGTCGCCGCGGGCGGCGAACCACTGGCTGGCATGCAGATGCAGGCTGGTGCAGGGAGCGGTCCTGGCCCGCTGCTGCAGCAGATGCGCCAGTGGCGGGAAGACCTCGAGCCAGTCCGCTGCACCCTCCACTTCATGGATGAACAGACCGCGTGCGCGCAACGCCCGCAGCCAGGCCGCGCCCTCGCCAACACCGAGCAGGTGCTCGCAGAGTTCGTCGTTGAAACGTGGAATCTGTGCCAGCTGGCAGAGTGCGTGGTTCAGTTCGCCAGGCAGGTCCTGCAGCACCTCATGCTCGATATAGTCGCGCAGCAGCGCATTATGTTCCTCACACAGCGGCGCTCCCGAGCCCTCGCGTTCGCCCTGGGCGGCCAGCAGCCGCAGGGCCGCCGGCCAGCCGCGGGTCAATGCGAACAGGTTGTCCGCGCGGCTGGAGCCTAGCGTCTCCACGCGCTCTAACCAGGCGGCGACCTCGCCCGCAGTGAAGGCCAGCTCCGCACCGCCCAGCTCGAACAACTCACCCTCCAGCAGCAGGCGCGGCAAGTTGCATAGCGGGCGCCGCCGGCTGCCGAGCCACCAGCAGAGGTTGGCCGGCGAAGCGCAGAGCAGACGATCGAGGCAGGCATCGAGCTCACCATCGGGCTCGCGCGGATAGTCATTAAGCATGATCCACAGCGCGCGTTGTTCCTGCTGCAGGGCAGTCAAGAATTCGGCTTCGCTCACGCTCGGCGGATAACCCAGGACGCTGGCCAGTTGTCGGCAGAGCTCCACTGGCGAGGCTGGCTGCCCTGCACAGTTGAGCCACAACGGCGAGTACTCGGGCGGACATTCGCGGGCGCAGTCGGCGAGCAGCACCGACTTGCCGAACCCTGCCGGGGCGACCAGCAGACGCAGGCGACAGTCCTGGGCGAGCAAGCGGCGCTGCAGCTGCTCGCGTTGAACATGCCCCGGCGGTTGCCGCGCCAGCAGGCTCTTGACGCAGGACGGCAATGCGATGGGCGGATTTGGCGCGTAGGCGGTCATGACGGCTCGTATTGATTTTGTATGGGAGCAGTGCTCATGAGCCTAGACTCGAACTCGCGCATGCAGTAGCTGTATCAGCCTAGCTAATGTTCGGCGATAAAAAAAAGGCGGCCCTAAGGCCGCCCGATTATGCAGGAGCAATGACTCTGCCGGCCTTAGCAGGCCGTTGAAAAACTACCTACGTTTTTCAATGGCCTGCTACCGCACGCCGGAGCTGCGCAGGGCCGCCGGGGTGTAGTCGGCGCCACTGGCCTTGAAGCCGAAGGCGTAGGCCGATTTCTCTTCGTTCTTCATGCCCAGGGCCAGGTAGCGCCCGGCGACGATGTCGTAGAGGGCCTCCAGGGTGTAACTCGGCACCTGGTGATTGTAGTAATTCTGCGCATGCCCCTCGGCGACGCGCCACAACTGGCCGCGACCGTCGTAATGGTCAACCAGGGCCAGCTGCCAGCTGTCCTCGTCGAAGTACAGATGGCGCTTGGCGTAGATGTGCCGCTCGCCGGATTTCAGCGTGGCCTCCACTTCCCAGACCCGGTGCAGCTCGTAACGGGTCAGGTCCTGGTTGATGTGCCCGGCCTTGATCACCTCGTCGTACTTCAGGCTCGGCGAGTCCAGCTTGAAGCTGTTGTAGGGGATGTACATCTCCTTCTTGCCGACCAGTTTCCAGTCGTAGCGGTCCGGTGCACCGGAGAACAGATCGAAGTTATCCGCGGTGCGCATGCCATCGGAGGCGGTACCCGGACCGTCGTAGGCCACCTGCGGGGCGCGGCGTACGCGGCGCTGGCCGGCGTTGTAGATCCAGGCCAGACGCGGTTCCTTGACCTGGTCGATGGTCTCGTGGACCAGTAGCACGTTGCCGGCAAGACGCGATGGCGCAGTCACCCGCTGCTTGAAGTAGAGCAGCACATTGGCCGCCTTGGCCGGGTCGATATCGGGCATGTCGGAGGGGAAGGCCACCTCGTCCTCGAACTTGACCAGGCTGTAGGAGCCATTGGTCTGCGGGGTCGCCTGGGTGATCCAGCGGCGCACGTTGCCACCGCGATAGCGGGTGATGTGGTTCCACACCACCTCGACCCCGTTCTTGGGAATCGGAAAGGCATAGTAGCGGCTGTCGCTAAAGTTCTGCAGACCGTTACCGCCATCCACTGTGGTGGTATTCAGGGCGCTGCGTTTCGCCGCTGCATAGATCTCATCGGGCAGCGCGACGCTGCGGTGGGTCGGGTAGACCGGGATCTTGTAGCTGCCGGCATAGCGCTTGAACATCGCCATCTGCCCGGCGGACAATTTGTCCTGGTACTGCGCGGCATTGGCGGCGGTGATGGTGAACAACGGCTGCTCGTTGGCGAAGGGGTCGGCGAGGAAGCCCTTGGCGTCGACCGCGCCAGCGCTGGTCGACAGGCCGCCGGTCCAGGCCGGGATGCTGCCGTCGGCATTGCCGGCCATTTCCGCGCCGAGCGGGGTCAGGCTGGTGCCCAGTTGCGCGGCCTCCTGTTCGGAGACGGCGGCCATCACACTGGTCGCCAGCAGCGTCAGCGCCAGCGTTTGCAGGATTCTTGTCGTTTTCATCATGTACGGATCCTTTGCGCGTCGTTGATCAGAAGTTCGCCCCGAAACTCAGGGCAACGAAGTCTCGGTCGGTGATGGTGTTGTACTCGCCGCCAAAGAAATCGGTGTAGCTAAGGCTGGCGTTATAGGTGTTCTGGTAGTCGGCACTGAGCCCAAGACTGATGGCCTTGCTGCCTTCATTGAAGTTCGGCCCGTAGCCGTCGACGTCATGCGACCAGGCGACACTCGGGACCAGGTTGATCCCGGCAATCACGTTGCTGTAGTCGGCGCTGGCGACAAAGCGGTAACCCCAGGAACTGCTGGTATAGAAGCCGTCGCCCTGGCACTCATCCGGGTTGGCGGCATTGAATGCACCACACACACCAGGCGCGCTGAACTCGCCGGCGCCGAAGATCGGATCACGGCCGAAGCGCAGCTCGCTGGGGTCGTCCTTGATGCCACCGATGTGGTTGTAGCCGACCTCGCCGACCAGGGTCAGGCGGCTGGCGCCGAGCACCCGGTCGATGAACTGGATCGCGGTAACCTGGGCCTGGGTAAAGGGCTTGCGCTCGTAGCCGTGGAGATCGGCACTGGCGACGTTCTGCGCATGACCGCTCTCGAATACCGGGTTGAACGGCAGGCCGAGGGCGGCGAAGGACAGATCGGTGGAGTTGATCTGCATCGGCATGTTCGGCCGGTAGCTGACTTCGCCGGACAACGCCGTGCCGCCGACGTTGGTCTGGAAGCTCATCCCGTAGAGGCGGATGTCCTCCGGGTATTCGATGAAGTAACGGCCGTTAGGCGCACCGGGGATGAAGCTGACGAAGTTCGGCGTGGTGGTGCGGATGGTGCTGAATACCGGGTTGCGGCTGTGGTAGTTCAGCGCATAGAGGCCGAATTCGGTGTCGTTCAAGGCCGCGGCGTACCAGCGCAAGGCCAGGCCATACTGGCCGCTGTCGCGCGCATCGCGATCGCCGGCACGCGGAATGTAGGCGTTGTCGGCGAAGGAGTTGTTCGACTCGCCGGGCGGCAGATCCGGGCCGAACACGGTCAAGCGGTCCTCGCAGCCATCGGCAATCACATCGGCGGTGGAGAAGAAGGTGCCGCAGTTGTCCACCACGGTCTGGTCCCACTCCAGCTGGTAGAAGGCTTCCATGCTCAGCGAGTCGCTCAGGCTCTGCGAGAGATAGAGCATGTTGAGCGGAATCAGGCCTTCCTTGATCTCCGCGCCGGGACGACGGAAGGCGGCCACGTCGACCGGGTTGATCGAGTTGATCGAGTTCTGGATGAAGGTGCTCTCGCCCCAGCTGACCACCTGCTTGCCGGCCCGCACGCTGCCGGGCAGGTCGCCGATGCTGTAGTTGTGGTAGATGAAGGCATCGAGAATCTGCGCGCCGGAGGCCTGCGCCGCCTCCTTGCGGTTGTGATCGTCGATGTCGTAGAACAGCCGGCTTTCGTCTTTGGTCTCGAAGTCGTACCAGTACTTGCCGCGGATGAACACACCGCTGTCGCCGTACGTCAGCTGGAGGTCGTGGATGCCCTTGAAGATCTTCGAGAAGGTCTCGCCTTTCTTGAAGTTCAGGCGGCCGTCGTCCGAAGTCCGCGAAGAGGCCTCGCCGCCGCTGGCGGTGGAGATGAAATCAGGATCGGCGCCGCGCACCGACCAACTGGCGCCGACCGACAGCGCGGAATCGAACTGCGCTTCGAGCCCGCCGACATTGAAAGTGATCGCCTGGACCGGAGCGACACAGCCCAGAGCGACGGCAACTGCCAGTGCGCACGGCTGGAAGCTTGCATGCCTTGTTTTTGTTGTCATGCGGCTCTCCTGGAAAGCATGGTTTCGTGTTGAGTCCCCAAGCTACCCAGCGCCACCCTTGCGGATAAGCGCCCGAAAGAGGGATTCGCCCTGTCGCCCGAAAGAGTGAATACACCTCTATTGCGCAGCTTTGCCGCCGTGCCATGAGCCGGCCAGATGGCCCGCCATAGCGCCGGTGAATGGCGCCAGCAAACGCACACTTCGGGACAAAGCGTCGTGCGCCGACTAGGCTGGCGACACATGCCCGCCGGAGGAAAGATCCGATGTCGCTACAACCGCCCATCAGCCTGTGGATGGATCAACTCGACCCACCCCTGACGCCGCGCCCGGCCCTGCAAGGCCGCCTGGAGGTCGACGTAGCGATCATCGGCGCCGGTTACACCGGTTTGTGGACGGCCTATTACCTCAAGCGTCAGGCGCCCGAACTGCGCATTGCCGTGGTCGAGGCCGAGTACGCCGGCTTTGGCGCCTCCGGCCGCAACGGTGGTTGGCTGATGGGCAACCTGCTCGGCGAGGATCGCCTGCCCGCCGAACAGCGGCGCGCCGCCTTCGAACTGCTGCACGGCATCCCTGACGAAGTGGCAGACGTGCTGCAACGTGAGGGCATCGCCTGCGACTACCGCAAGGGCGGTGTGCTCTATTGCGCGGCGCGTTACCCGGAGCAGGAGCGTCGCCTGCGTTCCTGGCTCGACTCGCTGTACGACCAAGGCCTCAGCGCAGCCGACTACCGCTGGCTGACGCCGGGCGAACTGAACCAACAGCTGCGCATCAACAACCCGCTCGGCGCCATCCACAGCCCGCACTGCGCGACTATCCAGCCGGCCAGACTGGTGCGCGGCCTGGCCCAGGCGGTAGAACGCCTGGGCGTGCAACTGTTCGAGCAGAGCCGCGTGACGCACTGGCAACCGGGCCTGCTACGCACCGTTCAGGGCGAGTTGCACGCCGACTGGGTGGTGCCGGCGGTGGAAGGTTACGCCGCCGAGTTGCCGCTGCTGCGCCGCTATCAGTTGCCGGTGCAGAGCCTGCTGGTCGCCACTGAGCCGCTGTCGGCCAGTCAGTGGGACGAGATCGGCCTCGAACGCGGCCAGGCCTTCAGCGAGTTCAGTCGTCAGGTCACCTACGGCCAGCGCAGTACCGACGACCGCCTGGTGTTCGGCGCCCGTGGTGGTTACCGCTTCGCCGGCAAGCTGCGCCAGGACTTCAACCTGAATGCCGAGGAAACCGGCCTGCGCCGCTACCTGTTCGGCGAGCTGTTCCCGCAGTTGCGCAACGCCCGGATCAGCCATGGCTGGGGCGGCAACCTCGGTATGGCGCGGCGCTTCCAGCCGCACATGCTGCTCGACCGCAGCAACCGCATCGCCCTCTGCGGCGGCTACGGCGGTGAAGGTGTCGGCGCCAGCAATCTCGGCGGACGTACCCTGGCGGACATGATTCTCGGCAAGGCTACATCTCTTACCGAGCAACCCTGGGTACTCGGCGAGCGACCTTTAACGGCACTCAAAAGCTGGGAACCGGAACCCTGCCGCTGGCTCGGCTACAACGCCATCATCCACAGCTTCAGCCATGAGGATCGCGTGCTGGCCAACCCCCACAGCCCTCCTTGGCGCGGCGTCCTGGCCGGCCGGCTGGCGGATTTTATGGAAGGTTTGATGCGCTGAGACCGCGCGGCGAACCAACGCCGCACGAACCCCTGCCAGGAGGGCATCGGGGCTACGATAGCGAAGCCCACCCTAAGGGCCTCGCGCCTGATCGTAACGAAATCAATACTCCGTAACGAAGTCCAAACAAGGGCGACACCAACCTGCCAACCCGCGACATCAATAGCCTGGCCAGGCTATTGATGTCGCACTTTCGCCACCTCCGTATCGAATTCGCTACGCGAAGATTATTCACTCTCCTCCCTGATAAAACCTAACATATTGATTTAATTGATAAAATTAAAAATGGCACCACACTTGCTATGGTCTATAGCACCGCGCTCGTTGCCTGGCACGAGCACCTTGTTCATCGCCCACATGATAAGGGCGAGTCTAACCACTTCGAGGAATCCCCATGAGCGAGTTGCGTTTTACCGTCGAACACGAATGGCTGCGTCAGGACGCCGATGGTCTGGTCACCGTAGGCATCACCGCTTATGCCCAGGAAGCCCTGGGTGATGTGGTGTTCGTGCAACTGCCGGACCTGCAAAGCTACGCCGAAGGCGCAGAAGTCGCGGTGCTGGAGTCGGTAAAAGCGGCCAGTAACATCTCCATGCCGCTGGACGGCGAAGTGCTCGAAATCAACGCCGAGCTGGAAGCCAGCCCGGAACTGGTCAACGAAGACCCGCTGGGCAAAGGCTGGTTCTTCCGCTTCCGTCCGGCCAATGCCAGTGCCGTGGCTGACCTGCTCGACCAGGCCGCCTACGAGCGCCTGCTCAATGCCAACGCCGACGCCTGAGAGAGCAAAATGACCGATCTGACCACCCAGAACGAATTCATCGCCCGCCATATAGGCCCGGGCGAGGCCGACACCGCGGCCATGCTCGGCACCCTCGGCTTCGACTCCCTCGACGCCCTGACTGCCAGCGTGATCCCCGAGAGCATCAAAGGCACCAGCGTCCTCGGCCAAGCCCCGGGCCTGAGCGAAGCCGATGCCCTGGCCAAGATCAAAACCATCGCCGACAAGAATCAGCAGTTCAAGACCTATATCGGCCAGGGTTACCACGGCACCCACACGCCGAGCCCGATCCTGCGCAACCTGCTGGAAAACCCGGCCTGGTACACCGCCTACACCCCCTACCAGCCGGAGATTTCCCAGGGCCGCCTGGAAGCACTGTTGAATTTCCAGACCCTGATCATCGACCTCACCGGCCTGTCGATCGCCAACGCCTCCATGCTCGACGAGGCCACCGCCGCTGCCGAGGCCATGACCTTCTGCAAGCGCCTGTCGAAGAACAAGGCCAGCAACGCCTTCTTCGCCTCGCAGCATTGCCACCCGCAGACCCTCGACGTGCTGCGCACCCGTGCCGAACCGCTGGGCATCGAGGTGGTGGTCGGCGACGAGCGCACCATCACTGACGCCAGCGCCTACTTCGGCGCCCTGCTGCAATACCCGGCGAGCAATGGCGAGATCTTCGATTACCGCGCGCTGGTCGAGCGTTTCCACGCCGCCAATGCCCTGGTCGCGGTGGCCGCCGACCTGCTGGCCCTGTGTCTGCTCACCCCGCCCGGCGAATTCGGCGCCGACCTGGCCATCGGCAGCGCCCAGCGCTTCGGTGTGCCGCTGGGTTTCGGCGGCCCGCATGCTGCCTACTTCGCCACCCGCGATGCGTTCAAGCGCGACATGCCGGGGCGCCTGGTCGGTGTCTCGGTCGACCGTTTCGGCAATCCAGCCCTGCGCCTGGCCATGCAGACCCGCGAGCAGCACATCCGCCGCGAAAAGGCCACCAGCAACATCTGCACCGCCCAGGTATTGCTGGCCAACATCGCCAGCATGTACGCCGTGTACCACGGCCCCAAAGGCCTGACCCGAATCGCCCAGCGCACCCACCAGCTGACCGCGATCTTCGCCCAGGGCCTGAGCAAACTCGGCCTGGCCGTGGAGCAAGCGCACTTCTTCGACACCATCACCGTCGCCACCGGCGAGCGCACCGCACAACTGCACCAGCAGGCGCGCGCAATGGGCATCAACCTGCGCGAGATCGATGGCCAACGCCTGGGCCTGTCGCTGGACGAAACCAGCAGCCAGGCCGACGTCGAGCGCCTGTGGGAAGTCTTCGCCGAGCCGGGCAACAGCCTGCCCAGCTTCGATGAGCTGGCCGCCAGCATCGCCGCGCGTCTGCCACAGGGTCTGCTGCGTCAGTCGGCGATCCTGCAGCACCCGGTGTTCAACCGCTACCACTCGGAAACCGAGCTGATGCGCTACCTGCGCAAGCTCGCCGACAAGGACCTGGCCCTGGACCGCAGCATGATCCCGCTGGGCTCCTGCACCATGAAGCTCAACGCCGCCAGCGAAATGATCCCGATTACCTGGGCCGAGTTCGGCAACCTGCACCCCTTCGCCCCGGCCGAACAGAGCCAGGGCTACCGTCAGCTGACCGACGAACTGGAGGCCATGCTCTGCGCCGCCACCGGCTACGACGGCATCTCCCTGCAGCCGAACGCCGGTTCCCAGGGCGAATACTCCGGTCTGCTGGCGATCCGCGCCTATCACCAGAGCCGCGGCGAGGAGCAGCGCGACATCTGCCTGATCCCGTCCTCGGCCCACGGCACCAATCCGGCAACCGCCAGCATGGCCGGCATGCGCGTGGTGGTAACCGCCTGTGACGCCCGCGGCAACGTCGACATCGCCGACCTCAAGGCCAAGGCCGAAGAGCACAAGGAGCGCCTCGCCGCGCTGATGATCACCTACCCGTCCACCCACGGCGTGTTCGAGGAAGGCATCCGCGAGATCGCCCAGATCGTCCACGACAACGGCGGCCAGGTGTACATCGACGGCGCCAACATGAACGCCATGGTCGGCCTCTGCGCCCCCGGCAAGTTCGGCGGCGACGTGTCGCACCTGAACCTGCACAAGACCTTCTGCATCCCCCACGGCGGTGGCGGCCCGGGCGTCGGCCCGATCGGGGTCAAGGCGCACCTGATTCCGTTCCTGCCCGGCCACGCCAACATGCAACGCAAGACCGGCGCGGTCAGCGCCGCGCCGTTCGGCAGCGCCAGCATCCTGCCGATCACCTGGATGTA
>JAUYKV010000032.1 GCA_030699825.1 Pseudomonas sp.
GGGCTGGCGGCGAGCGGCTAATCGGCGGGTTCCGTAGGCCGGCTCGGGCGGCGATTCGTTCGGAGGTAGGGCGGCTTCGGAACTCAGCGACAACCCGCCGGCTTTGGGCCGTGCCGATAAACCAATGGTGCACTGCCTGCGGCGAGTGACACCCTACGGATCGCGGGCTGCTTCAGAGCTGGCGACTCCCTTCAATCGTAGGGCGGCTTCGGAGCGCAGCGACAACCCGCCGGCTTTTGTGTCGAGCCAAGCGCGCCAATGCTGCACCGCCCGCGGCGCCTCGGGAGGCGACACAGCAGGTAACAACTGGCCGGGCGCAGTTGGCGCGGGGGGTGGTCACACAACTATCCTCGATACCCATGCAGTGCCACTACGGAGAACCCCATGCCCAGCCGTCGTCACTTCATTCAGCGTAGCGCCGCCCTGTTCGGTCTCGCCGCCGCAGCGCCCTGGCTGGCGCGTGACGCCTTCGCCCTGACCCCGGAACAACTGCTGCAGCGGCGCATTCCCAATAGCGACGAATTCCTGCCGGTGATCGGCCTGGGCACTTCACGCACCTTCGATGTGCGCCTCGATGACGCCAGCCTAGAGCCGCTGGACGAGGTGATGCGGACCTTTATCAACGGCGGCGGCACCCTGATTGACACCGCGCCCAGCTACGGCAACGCCGAGGCGGTCAGCGGCGAGTTGCTCAAGCGCACCAGCACCCGGGACAAGGCGTTTCTCGCCAGCAAGGTCTCCGCCAGCGGCCGCGAGCGCGGCCTGGCGCAGGTCGAAGCCAGCCTGCGTGCCCTGCACACCGAGCGGTTCGATCTGCTGCAGGTGCACAACCTGCAGGACACCCGCACCCAGCTCGGCCTGCTGCGCGAGCTGAAGGAACAGGGCAAGGTGCGCTACATCGGCATCACCCATTACCGCGAGGCGGCCCACGACGACCTGCTCGAGGTGCTGGCGAAGGAGTCGCTGGACTTCGTCCAGTTCAACTATTCAGTGGCCGAGCGCAATGCCGAGAAGCGTCTGCTACCCTACTGCGCCGACCGCGGCATCGCCACCCTGATCAACCGGCCGTTCCAGCGTGGTCAGTTGCTCCATCGGGTCGAGGACAAGCCGCTGCCAGACTGGGCGATCGAGGTCGACGCCACCTCCTGGGCGCAGTTGCTGCTCAAGTTCATCCTCGCCCACCCGGCGGTGACCGTGGTGCTCCCGGCCACCTCCAAGGCGCGCTACATGGCCGACAATCTCAAGGCCGGGCATGGTCGCCTGCCGGATGCGGCGCTGCGCGAGCGGATCGCGCGGGCGTTCAGCTGAAGCGCGCGGCCTATGCTCTTGGATGCTCTTGGTGGGAGCGGACTTGTCCGCGATGCTCTGCAAACAACAGCTTCGCGGACAAGTCCGCTCCCACAGGGTCATAGTGCGATGCTTCCGCTCGAAGCACTTCGCGGGCATGGGACTAGGCGTCCCCCCCCCCGCTCCTACAAGATAGATGTCCAGTCGTTATAGAAGAGAGCAAGCATGCCCCCAGCCCAACGCCTGGCCAAGGCGATCAACGCCAAACCGGCCGAACTGCTCGCCGCGCTGTGCGGCTTCGGCCTGTTCTTCTGCCTGTTCAGCGGCTATTTCATGTTGCGGCCGATCCGCGAGGCGATGGGCATTCGCGGCGGCGTGGAGAACCTGCAATGGCTATTCAGCGCCACCTTCGTCGTCATGCTCGCCGCCGTGCCGCTGTTCGCCTGGCTCAATTCGCGGGTGCCGCGGGCGCGCTATATCGACTGGGTGTACGGCTTCTTCATCGTCAACCTGCTGGCCTTCGCCGCGCTGTTCCAGCAGGCCGGCGACGATATCTGGGCGGCGCGGGTGTTCTACGTGTGGATCTCGGTCTACAACCTGTTCGTGGTCTCGGTGGCCTGGAGCCTGATGACCGACGTGTTCGACGCGCTGCAGGCGCGCCGCTTGTTCGCCTTTATCGCCGCCGGCGCCAGTTGTGGTGGCCTGGCCGGGCCGGCGCTGGGCGCGCTGCTGGTCGGTGCCATCGGCCAGAGCGGCCTGATCTTCTGCGCCGCCCTGCTGCTCGGCGTTGCCGTGCTGGCCAAGCACCAGCTGATGGCCTGGCGTGCCCTAGGTGGCGCCGGCCGGCCCGGCGCACCACCCAGCGAGCACCCGCGCGAGCCGGTGACGGGTAATCCGTTCAGCGGCATCACCCGAGTGCTGGCCTCGCCCTACCTGCTGGGCATCAGCGCCTTCGTCATCCTCCTGGCCACCGCCAGCACCTTCCTCTACTTCGAACAGGCGCGGCTGGTGGCGCTGACCTTCCCGGAACGCAACCAGCAGATCCGCGTGTTCGGCCTGATCGACTTCAGCGTGCAGGCGCTGTCGCTGCTGGCCCAGTTGTTCATCACCGGGCGGGTGGCGGAGAAATTCGGCCTGCGCGCGCTGCTGGCCGGGGTGCCGCTGCTGGTCTGCCTGGGCTTCATCGGCCTGGCCCTGGCGCCGACCTTCGCCATGCTCGCGGCGCTGATGATCGTGCGCCGGGTCGGCGAGTACGCTTTCGTCCGTCCCGGCCGGGAAATGCTCTTCGCCCCGCTCGACGCGCTGACCAAGTACAAGGCCAAGAACTTCATCGACACCGTGGTCTACCGCGGCGGCGACGCCGTCAGCGCCTGGGCCAAGGCCCTGCTCGATATGCTCAGCCAGGGCGCATTGCTCGCCGCCCTGGTCGGCGCCGCCTTGGCTGCCGCGTGGGGCGCGCTGGGCTGGTACCTGGGTGGGAAGTCAAACGCGCAGCAGCCCACGACAGAGCCGCACTCCAGCGGCCGTCCCCCCCTGTAGGAGCGGCCGGGCGGCGTTCCGCTTCAGCCGCGAATTTTTCGATGCACAGCACAGCTTCGCGGCTAAAGCCGCTCCTACAAAAAGCGTCATAATCCATAAAATAACAGCCGCCCTGTAGCCCGGATAAGCCTTGGCGCAATCCGGGATCGCGGCACCCCCGGATTGCATCCGGGCTACCAGGGCTCACTACCAGAGCCGAAACCACCTCGCCACGCCACTTACACGCACAACCCTGGTGCATCGGCTGGACTAAAGAGCATCCGCAGCGGTTTTTCTGCGCCTTGCGCTTGTCACCTCGGCGACAGTGGGTTATCAGTGCAGGCGTCTGAAAACCTGACCACTGCGGAACCGCCCCATGACCGTCGAAGTCCCCGCGCACAGCACCCATGCCGCCGGCAAACCGGCCGGGCGCATACGCCAGAAAAACGAAGAAGCGATCCTTGCCGCCGCCGAGGAAGAATTCGCCCGCCACGGCTTCAAGGGCACCAGCATGAACACCATCGCGCAGACCGTCGGCCTGCCCAAGGCCAACCTGCACTACTACTTCAGCAACAAGCTGGGCCTGTACCTGGCGGTGCTGAGCGACATCCTCGAGCTCTGGGACAGCGCCTTCAACACCCTGAGCGTCGACGACGACCCGGCCGAGGCGCTGGCCCGCTACATCCGCGCCAAGCTGGAGTTCTCGCGGCGCTACCCCAAGGCCTCGCGGATCTTCGCCATGGAGGTGATCAGCGGCGGCGAGTGCCTGTCGGCGTTCTTCAACCAGGACTACCAGAGCTGGTTCCGCGGCCGCGCCGCGGTGTTCGAGGCCTGGATCGCCGCCGGCAAGATGGACCCGGTCGACCCGGTGCACCTGATCTTCCTGCTCTGGGGCAGCACCCAGCATTACGCCGACTTCGCCTCGCAGATCTGCCGGGTCACCGGCCGCACGCGCCTGACCAAGGCGGATTTCGAGGAAGCCGGCGACAACCTGGTGCGCATCATCCTCAAGGGCTGCGGCCTGACCCCGCCCGCCTGATGCCCTTTACCCTGCTCGGCCCTTGCGACTACCGCGAGGAGATCCGCAAGAGTCGCTTCCTCGCCCGCGCCGCGCCGGTTGCCAGCGCTGCCGAGGCGCAGGCGTTTATCGCCGCCGCCAGCGACCCCGGCGCCTCGCACAACTGCTGGGCCTGGAAGGTCGGCAACCAGTACCGCTTCAGCGACGACGGCGAACCGGGCGGCACCGCCGGCCGGCCGATCCTCGCGGCCATAGAGGCTCAGGACTGTGACCAGGTGGCGGTGCTGGTGATCCGCTGGTACGGCGGCATCCAGCTCGGCACCGGCGGCCTGGCCCGCGCCTACGGCGGTGCGGCGAACAAATGCCTGCAAGCGGCTGAACGCCATGCGCTGATCGCGCGTAATCGCTACCGCTGCCATTGCCTGTTCGCCGAGCTGCCGCTGCTCAAGATCCGCCTCGCGGAACTGGACAGCCTGCTGGAAAGCGAAACCTACGACGCTAGCGGTGCCGAGTTGCAGTTGGCGGTGCCGCCGCAGCGGACTGCCGAACTACAACGGCTGCTGGCGGATATCAGCCGCGGGCGCATCGAATTGCAGCGCCGGTAAAACCATCGCGGCTAAAGCCCCTCCCACGGATCACCACGATCTTGTGGGAGGGGCTTTAGCCGCGACAAATCCTAAACCCACACCGCATCCCACAGCGGATAATCACCCACCCGCGCCACCAGCCCGGCCCGCAACGAATTGGCAACGATATAGCGGGCGACCGACAGAATATCCTCCTCCCGGCGCAATGCCCGGTCGTGATAACCGTCCTGCCATACCCTGCCGCTACACTTCAGCGCTGAGTTGATCCGTCTGGCACTGCGGCCTTTGACCCGGCGCATCAACGCGCTGAGTGATCCGCGCTGCAAAACCAGCAACCAGTGAACATGATCGGGCATTACCACCCAGGCCAAGGATTCAACCAGGCCATCGACATGAGCACTGCGCAGCTCATCGACCAGAACTCTGCCTACACGCCAATTCGTGAAGATCGGCTCACGCTTCTCGACGGTCGCCGTCAGCAGGTAGATGCGTTCATGCTCGGAAAACCGACCCACACGCAATTGATCTGAACGGGGCATTCCCTTGCCTCCCTGATTTTCGTTTGAGCTTGTATAGCAGCCGAATTGACGGTTTGCTAATCGCGGCTAAAGCCCCTCCCACAAGACACCAGTGTCCGTGGGAGGGGCCGGGCGGCGATCCGCTTTAGCCGCGACTGCCGTTGCTCCTGACCGCCAAGACAGGTATCTTTTCCGGCACGCCATCCGGCGCACCTGGATCAGCAGACAGGGTCAACACTGAGCTGGCTAACCTGAACTCACCCTCAGAGGAGCCTGCTCATGGCAGCTACCCGTATCTGGATCAAGAACCCCCTGGCCATCTTCACCGCCAACCAGCTCGACGCCGCCGGCGGCCTGGTGATCGACAATGGCCTGATCAGCGAACTGCTCGGCGCCGGCCAGCAGCCCTCACGCCCCTGCGCACAGACCTTCGATGCCCGCGAGCATGTAGTGCTGCCGGGGCTGATCAACAGCCATCACCACTTCTACCAGACCCTCACTCGCGCCTGGGCGCCGGTGGTCAACCAGCCGCTGTTTCCCTGGCTGCAGACCCTGTACCCGGTGTGGGCGCGGCTGACCCCGGACAAGCTCGCCCTGGCCAGCAAGGTGGCGCTGGCCGAGCTGCTGCTGTCCGGCTGCAGCACCGCGGCGGATCATCACTACCTGTTCCCCGACGGCCTGGAGCAGGCCATCGATGTGCAGGTCGAGGCGGTACGCGAGCTGGGCATGCGCGCCATGCTCACCCGCGGTTCGATGAGCCTGGGCCAGGCCGACGGCGGCCTGCCGCCGCAGCAGACGGTGCAGCAGGGCGAGGTGATCCTGGCCGACAGCCAGCGCCTGATCGAGCGCTATCACCAGCGCGGCGCCGGTGCGCAGATCCAGATCGCCCTGGCGCCCTGCTCACCCTTCTCGGTGACGCCGGAGATCATGCGCCAGAGCGCCGAGCTGGCCGAAAAGCTCGACGTGCGCCTGCACACCCACCTGGCCGAGACCCTCGACGAGGAGGACTTCTGCCTGCAGCGCTTCGGCCTGCGCACCGTGGACTATCTGGACAGCGTCGGCTGGCTCGGCCCGCGCACCTGGCTGGCCCACGGCATCCACTTCAACCCGGAGGAGATCGCCCGCCTCGGCGCCGCAGGCACCGGCATCTGCCACTGCCCCAGCTCGAACATGCGCCTGGCCTCGGGCATCTGCCCGACCCTGGACCTTGCGGCCGCCGGCGCGCCGATCGGCCTGGGGGTGGACGGTTCGGCCTCCAACGACGCCTCCAACCTGATCCTCGAGGCGCGCCAGGCCCTGTACCTGCAACGCCTGCGCTACGGCGCCGAAAAAATCACCCCGCAGCTGGTGCTGGGCTGGGCCACCCAAGGCTCGGCGCGCCTGCTCGGGCGTACGGACATCGGCGAACTGGCGGTCGGCAAGCAGGCGGATCTCGCGCTGTTCAAGCTCGACGAGCTGCGCTTCTCCGGCAGCCACGACCCGCTCTCGGCGTTGCTGCTGTGCGGCGCCGACCGCGCCGACCGGATGATGATCGGCGGCACCTGGCGGGTGATCGACGGCCAGATCGAAGGCCTGGACCTGGCCCAGCTGATCGCCGACCACCGCCAGGCGGCCAAGGAATTGATTGGCGGATAGGCGTTAGCGCAGATCGCAGACCGTAGGATGGGTTGAGCCTGCGATACCCATCGTTTTCCTCGATCTTGATGGGTATCGCTGCGCTCAACCTAGGCGGCCCCACCCATCCTACGAACCGGCGGGTTTCACCCGCCCTACGCGGTTAAACTACGCCGCACCGCCTGAACACGGGAGTTCACATGTACGACTGGATCACCGCGCTACCCAAGGCCGAACTGCACCTGCACCTGGAGGGTTCCCTGGAACCCGAGTTGCTGTTCGCCATGGCCGAGCGCAACAAAATCGCCCTGCCCTGGAACGACGTCGAGGCGCTGCGCGGCGCCTACGCCTTCAACAACCTGCAGGAATTTCTCGACCTCTACTACCAGGGCGCCGACGTGCTGCGCACTGAGCAGGATTTCTACGATCTG
Source organism: Pseudomonas sp. (assembly GCA_030699825.1). Lineage (GTDB taxonomy): Bacteria > Pseudomonadota > Gammaproteobacteria > Pseudomonadales > Pseudomonadaceae > Aquipseudomonas. Next base: position 6,974 of record JAUYKV010000032.1, read on the forward strand.
ACCTGGGCTTATTTGCTCAAGTGCCAGGCGCAGAACGTCGTCCATACCGAGCCGTTCTTCGACCCGCAGACCCACACCGACCGCGGCATCCCCTTCGAGGTGGTGCTGCGCGGGATCAAGCAGGCGCTGGTCGATGGCGAGCAACAGCTGGGTATCAGCCACGGCCTGATCCTCAGCTTCCTGCGTCACCTGTCCGAGGAAGAAGCGTTCAAGACCCTGGAGCAGGCCATGCCGTTTCGCGATGCCTTTATCGCCGTCGGCCTGGACAGCTCGGAGCAGGGCCACCCGCCGAGCAAGTTCCAGCAGGTATTCGCCAAGGCGCGCAGCGAGGGCCTGTTGACCGTCGCCCACGCCGGCGAGGAAGGTCCGCCCGAGTACATCTGGCAGGCCCTGGATCTGCTCAAGATCGAGCGCATCGATCACGGCGTGCGTGCCATCGAGGACGAGCGGCTGATGCAGCGGATCATCGACGAGCAGATCCCGCTGACCGTCTGCCCGCTGTCGAATATCAAACTGCGGGTGTTCAACGACATGCGCCAGCACAACATCCTGCAGATGCTCGAGCGCGGGGTGAAGGTCACGGTCAACTCGGACGATCCGGCCTACTTCGGTGGTTACGTCAACGAGAACTTCGCCGCCCTGCACGACAGCCTGGGCATGACCGAGGCGCAGGCCCGACGCCTGGCGCAGAACAGCCTGGAGGCGCGGTTAAGCTGAGCCGCGACGAGTCGGCAGACAGCACTTTCTGAAGTTTGCGCGCCCGGCGCCGACACAGAAGGTGTGTATCTTGACTCGGTGATGGCATAGTGACAGCCAATCGATGGCTGCCCCTGCCATCGACCGCACCTGGCTTATTACCGTCGCCGAGATTGCCGAGCCGATGAAACAATCCATGCTCACCTGCCCACGCGTCCGCGCCCTGCTCTTCATTGTGTTGGCCGGCTTCGCGCAGCTGGCCGCCGCGGTCGACGAGATCCACATCGTCACCGAGGAGCTGCCGCCCTACAACATGACCGAGGACGGACGACTCACCGGCATGAGTACCGAGGTGGTACGGGCCGTACTCGAGGAAATCGGCCAGCAGGCGAGCATCCAGTCGATGCCCTGGGCCCGCGCCTACGACATCGCGCAGAACGCGGAAAACGTGCTGATTTACTCGATCACCCGCACCGCCCAGCGCGAGAAGCTGTTCAAGTGGGTCGGCGAAATCGCGCCGATGAACTGGTACCTGTACGTGCGGCCCGAGAGCAACATACGCCTCGACAACCTCGACGCGGCGCGCCAGTACCAGATCGCCACGGTCAAGGACGATGCCGGCGAGCAATACCTGAAGGCCAAGGGCTTCACGATCGGCAAGAACCTGCAATCGAACAACAAGTACCAATACAACTACGAAAAATTCAAGCTCGGTCGGGTCGACCTGTGGATCTCCATCGAGCTGAACGCCCGCTACCTGATCCGCCAGGCAGGCGAGGATCCGGCCACAATGGTGGTACCCGTGCTGAGCCTGCCCGACCTCGGCGGTGACGACGGACTGCACATGGCCTTCAGCCTGCAGACCGAGGACGCCGTGGTCGAGCGCTTCCGCCAGGGGCTGCAAGCCATCCGCAGCAACGGCACCTACGACGCCATCGCCAGGAAGTGGTTGTAGCGTGTTTGGCCTGCCTGCCAGCGAGGCGACGCGCCCCCGGCCCGCAGGTTCGCTCGGCCGCCGTCTGGTGCTGGCGACCCTGGCATTTTGCCTGGTGTTCACCCTGATCACGGTCGCCGTGCGCACCTGGTCGGCCTGGCACGCCAACCTGGCAGCGATGACCAGCGAACTGACCCTGATCGACCAGGTGTTCCGGCGCACACTGGCCAAGGCGCTCTGGGAAGTGGACCGCGAATCCCTGCAGACCCAGCTCGACAGCGTCGCCCAAGCCGCCCCGGTGGGCCGGGTGGAGCTGCGCATTCTGCGTGCCGGGCGCCCGCCGGAAATACTCGAGAAGCAGCGCCGACCGCGCTCGGCCTCGGCACTGGCGCCCGCGCTGCAGCACATGCTGATCTACGAGCCCTACCCCGGCGCTAGCGAGACGGTCGGCGAGCTGATTCTGGAAGGCGATGAACGTCTGCTCTGGCGGCGCCTGCAAGGCGAAGTGGCGAGCATCGTCGTCACCCAGATCATCCAGTCGCTGCTGTTGGCAGGGCTGATCATGTGGATGTTCACCCGCTCGGTCACCGTGCATGTGCAGCACATCGCCCGCCACCTGGGCTTGCTGTCCCCCGCCAACCTCAAGCAAACCCTGCGCCTCGGGCGTTCAGCGGCGCACCAGGATGAACTGAGCCTGCTGGAAGCGGGCGTCAACGACCTGCAAGACAAGCTGTCGACCTATCTCGACCGGCAACGCCAGGACGAATACGACCTGGCCGCGCACCGCGACCACCTGGCCGAACTGGTCGAAGCGCGTACGGCCGAGCTGCGCGCGGCCAATAGCCGCCTGGAGGAACTGTCGCGCAGCGACCCACTGACCGGGCTGGCCAACCGCCGGCATTTCGACGAACTCAAGGACATCGAGTTTCGCCGTGCCTTGCGCCTGGGCCAGCCGCTGTCGGTGCTGATGTGCGACCTGGATTGCTTCAAGCCGTACAACGACACTTACGGCCACGCCCTCGGCGATCAATGCCTGCAGGCGGTGGCCAACACCCTGACCAGAGTCTTCGCCCGCGCCGGCGAGTTGGTGGCGCGGATCGGCGGCGAAGAATTTGCCGTGCTGCTGCCGGGTGCCGATAGCGCTCAGGCCTGCACGGCCGCCGAACGCCTACGTCAGGCGCTGGCGGAGCTGGCGATCGAGCACTGCAGTTCGCCGGTGGCCGCCCATGTGACGCTGAGCATCGGCGTCGCCGAGTTCGAGGCGGAGACGATGGACCATTTCGATGTGCTTATGCTGCGCGCCGACCAGGCCCTCTACCGGGCCAAGCATCAGGGCCGCGACCGAATCGCCGTTTAATCTCAGCACCGAGGCCCCTCATGAGATCGCGCCCAAGCACCTACTGCGCCCTGCTGCTGACCCTGTTCTGCGGCAACGGCCACGCCGAAAGCATCCAGGCCGTCACCGAAGACACCGCCTACAGCTACCTGCAAGACGGCCGAGTCGGCGGGCCGGCGAGTCAAGTGGCCGAAGCCATGCTGCAGCGCGCCGGACTCACCGACTACAGCCTGGCCCTCTACCCCTGGGCACGCGCCTACGACATGGCGCTGCAACAACCCAACGTACTGATCTACCTGATCGCCCGCACCCCGGAGCGCGAGTCGCTGTTCAAGTGGTTGGGCGAGGTAACTCGCATCGAACACCACGTCTACAAGCTGCGCGGGCAGCCGGACATTCAGGTGCACTCACTGGCGGACGCGAAGCACTACAGCATCGGCGTGCTGCGCGACGACGTGCGCCAGCAGTACCTGCAGGCCGAGGGGTTCACCAAACTGGTGGTCTCGGCGCACAACCGCGACAACTTCAGGTTGCTGCTCAATCGGCAGGTCCAACTGGTGCCCATGCCGGAGCGCGACGCCAGGCTGCAATGCGCAGAGGCCGGGGTCGACTTCGCCAGCCTGGAGCGGGTCTACACCCTGGACGCGCTCAGCAGCGGCCTGTACATGGCCTACAGCAACTCGACTGACGACGAGATCGTGGCACGCAGCCGCACCGCGTTCGACAGCCTCAAGCGCGAGGGGCTGCTGACCCGGCTGATGAACGGCAAAGTGGAGCCTTAGCAGCCGCATGATTGCTTAATCGCCTTCCCGGATTGCGCTGGCGCTTATGCGGGCTACGGTCGGTGCTAATCTGCGCGGTATTCACCAGCCAGCAGGCTCGTAGCCTGGATAAGCCTTGGCGCAATCCGGGGAGCGGTCTCCCGGATTGTGCGGGCGCTTATGCGGGCTACTCCATTGAATGACCGGCGAGGCGTATGACTAGTGCTGATGGGAGGCGTCCGGGGTAGCCGGCTCAGCCGTGGCTACGGGCGCCTCGGTTTGCACCGCGACCTCCACCTCGATGGCACCGGCCTTCTCGAAGGTCAGGGTCAGCGGGAAGCGCTCGCCGTCCTTGGCCTGCTGCTTCAGGCCGAACAACATGACGTGGTAGCCCATGGGCTCGAACCTGGTTTCGCCACCGGCGGGCACGACAACGTCCTGCACCTGCTGCATCTTCATCACCCCAGCGGCGTGCACATGCTCATGCATCTCGGCCTTGCCGGCCACCGGGGTCTGCACGCCGAGCAGGCGGTCGGCGTCGGTGCCCCTGTTGTGCACCACGAAGTAGGCCGCGGCTGTCGGCGCCACTGGCGGCATCGCGCGCGACCAGGGGTGTTCGATCTGCAGCTCGCCAATCCGGTAGTCGTGGGCATTGGCCAGCAGGCTGGTGCCGAGCAGTGCGGCCAGGAGCAGGGTTTTCTTCAACATGCGGACTCTCCAGAAAATCGTCGGGGGCGGCGCCGGGCAGCATGCAACCGTGCAGGTTTGCCGAAATCAGGCGAGCAGCGGGAAGGCGCGTGGGCTGGCCGAGGACCAGAGATCGCGAACCGAACGCAAGAGCAAGACTCGCGCAGCCAGCGGCGGACGACTGGCAACTGACGGCGATCAGCGAGCGGTCGGGGCGGGTCGATTTCATCGGGCGACTCTAGCAGTTGCTGGCGGCGCAACACCAGCCACCCCGTGATCGATTGCCGCCACAACAGACGATGCGCCACCGGCGGGTACGCACGAAGGTTGCGGCCTGGCCTGCAGGCCGGCGCCACCGGCAGGCGGGGAGCCGGCGCCGGATTGACCGTCTTTTTCACCCACAATCGTCCGACAGCCGACTAGACTGCAGGTACGCTCGGAGCTTGTGAAAATATCGAGCGCTGTAGCGAGACCGTCTCCAGGCGTTTGCGACAAGGCGTTTGCAGGCGGCCGCAGCAGGCAAGAGGCTTTTCACACCCTCTCAGCATGCCTCGCAGGTCGGAGCATGCTACGCGGCCTCTCGTAAACCCGTGATTTGTCGGTGGTAAGGATGCGATCCGATCTAACAGCCCCGCTACGCCTGGCCGGCGCCTACATCCTGTTCAGCAGCATCTGGATCATGGCCAGCGACTCCCTGCTGCTGGCCGTGGTCAACGACAGGGACCTGATTGACCGGCTGCAAACCGTCAAGGGCATGCTCTTCGTCCTGCTCAGTAGCCTGCTGATCTTCTACCTCAACTACCGTGACCGCCGCGCCCAGCAGCAGTTGCTCAACGCCCTGACGCGCAACACCCGCCTGCTGCAACAGACCCAGCGCAACGCCGCTCTCGGCAGCTGGGAATATGACGGGCGCCTGCACTGGAGCCCTGAGGCTCTGCACCTGCTCGGCCGGGATCCGGGCAGTGAATACAGTAGCGCCGAGCAACTGCTCAGCTGGCTCTATCCCGCCGAGCGGCCAGCCTTGCAGCGTGCCTGGCAGGCCCTGCTCGAACAACACAAGCCGATGGCGATCAGTGCACGCCTGCATCAACCGCAGCAGCAGCAGACCACCTGGCTGATGCTGCGGGGCGATGCGGACGTCAATGGTCAGGTCCTTGGCACCGTGCAGGACATCAGCAACCAGAAGCGTGACGAAATCGCCTTGCGTGAAAGCGAGCAGCGCTTCCGCCAACTGTTCGAGCAGACCCCACGGATCGCCGTGCAGGGTTACGACCGCGAGCGCCGGGTGATCTATTGGAACCAGGCCAGCACCCAGCTCTATGGCTACAGCCTGCAGGAGGCCATGGGCCAGCGCCTGGAAGCGCTGATCATCCCACCGGCCGCGCGCAGCCAGGTCGTTAGCGCGATCAACCACTGGCTGCTCGGTGGCCCGCCGATACCTGCAGCTGAGCTGCCATTGCAACGCAAGGATGGCAGCAAGGTGTGGGTCTACTCGAGCCATTCGATGCTGCGCGACAGCCGCAATCAGCCGGAGCTGTACTGCATCGACATCGATCTCAGCGAACAAAAACAGATCAATCTCGAGCTGCAAGCCAGCGAGGCGCGCTACCGCGAACTGGTCGAACAGCTGAGCGATGTCATTGTGCTGACGGACGCCAGCGGCCATCTGGGTTTTCTCAACACGGCCTGGGAAAAGCTCAGCGACTATGCCTGCTATGAATGCCTGGGTCGACCGCTGACGCAGTTTCTCGACGGCGCCGACGTAGTGCGCTTCAACCAGCAGATCGCTGCCATCGGCAATGGCCAGCAGACCAGCCTGCGCGGCGAATTCCGCCTGCTCACCCGCCAGGGCCAAGTGCGCTGGGTAGATATTCAGCTGAACCACAGCCCGTCGAGCAACATGCTCACCGGCAGCCTGCATGACATCCATGAGCGCCATCAAGGGCAGCAACTGCAGCACGCGCGCAATGCAGTGCTCGATGATCTGCTCGCCCGCCGGCCCCTGGCGCAGACCCTCGACGCTATCAGCCAGCACTTGCAGGATCTCAATCCGCACATGCAGGTGTCGATCATGCTGCTGGACGAGCAGCAACGCCTGCACCTGGTCGCTGCCCCCAGCCTGCCCGAGTCTTATCGGCAGGCCATCGACGGCTTGCCGGCGCAGCTTGAGCTCGGCTCATGTGGCCACGCCGCATGCAGTGGCGAGTTGGTGATCGCGGAAAACCTCGACACTCACCCCTACTGGCAGGCGTTTCGCACCCAGGCCCTGACCGCCGGCCTGCAGGCCTGCTGGTCGCTGCCGTTCAAGGACGACAATGCTCGGGTGCTCGGCACCTTCGGCATCTACTACGGCCAACCCGGGCGACCGAGCAAGGCCGATATAGCCCTGGTCACCGAATTCACCCGCCTGGCCAGCCTGGCAGTGCAACAGCTGCCACGCTGAACGGCGCATGCTCGGCTAGCCGGCAGTCGGCCAGCAGTCGCTCGCTTGATTGTGGTCAGGGAAAGTTCATCTACGAGGGCTAGACTGAGCCGCCTAACTAGTGGAGGTGTCGTTCATGAACATCCGTATTCAGCCGCTGCAGAAAGCCGCAGGCGTCTGCTGGCAAGTCCGTTTCGCCAGCCATAGCGTGACCTTCCGCAGCGAAGCCGAGGCCCGTCAGTTCGTCGCCACCCTCGAAGCGCGCCTGCAGGCCCCGCATCAATGGCCGAGTCAAACGCAGCGCGCCGCCGGCTGAGTCGCAGAACGGACGGTCCGTTCCGGGGCCGCCCGGCCTCGTGGTATTCCGCTCAAACCAGCATGGCCCGCACCCCGTAATCCGGATGCAGTCCGCAAAAGCGCATGGCCCGCAGCCTCGGCCGCAGGGGCTTGCGTCTCTCGCCGACGGGCCAACAAGCGCGCAAGCAGTCCTACGCCAGCCCCGCTCCGTAGCCCGCCTCGGCAATCGCGATGATCAGTTCGTCGCTCGACAGGCTGCTGACCACGCGCGCCTCACCACCTTGCAACTTCACCTTTACATCGGCAGCCGGATCACGCTCCTGCAAGGCCTCGGTAATCGTCTTCACGCAATGCTCGCAGGTCATGCCTTCGATCCTGAGTGTGTGAACCTTTGCTGTTTGCATCTGCAACCTCCTGATTGAATGTCTGTCCCTTTTTACGGGAGGCGCACAGTGTCAGGCCTCCCCTATGGGTAAGGTCAAGGCATAAAACAGCACTTGACCTTACCCATGGGTCAAGGTTGACTCTATAGCGCAACTCAATGGAGGCTCCTGCATGTCCGATCTGACCACTTTCGACCTGCCGATCAACGGCATGACCTGCGCCAGTTGCGCCGGGCGGGTCGAGCGCGCCTTGCGCAAAGTACCCAACGTCGCCAGCGCCACGGTCAACCTGGCCAGCGAACAGGCGCGCATCGAAGCGCCGGCGGACAGCCTGGAGCAGTTACTCGCCGCCGTTACCGGCGCCGGCTATCAGGTGCCCAGCGAACGCCTGGAACTGGCCATCGCCGGCATGACCTGCGCCAGTTGCGTCGGCCGCGTCGAGCGTGCCCTGGCGCAACTGCCGGGCGTGCTCAGGGTCAGCGTCAACCTGGCCACCGAGCAGGCGCTGTTGCAGATCACGCCGGGGCTCGACGCGCACAGCCTGCTGCAGGCGGTCGCCAAAGCCGGTTACACGGCCACTCTGGTGGATCTCGAGAAGCCCGCCCAGCCTGCCGCCGAGCGCCACTTGCAACGCGAACGCTGGGCCCTGGCGCTGGCCCTGCTGCTCACCGCGCCGCTGCTGATCCCGATGCTGGCGCAACCATTCGGCGCGCACTGGATGCTGCCGGCCTGGCTGCAATTCGCCCTGGCCACGCCGGTGCAGTTCGTCCTCGGCGCACGCTTCTACCGCGCCGCCTGGCTGGCCCTGCGCGCCGGTGCCGGCAACATGGACCAACTGGTCGCTCTGGGCACCAGCGCCGCCTATGGCCTGAGCCTCTATCAATGGGCGATCACTCCGAGCGAGGCGATGCCGCACCTGTATTTCGAGGCCTCGGCGGTGATCATCAGTTTGATCCTGCTCGGCAAATACCTGGAAAGCCGCGCCAAACGGCAGACCACCAGTGCCATCCGCGCCTTGCAGGCCCTGCGCCCGGATCAGGCCTTGCGCCTGCACGATGGTGTCGAGCAGTGGGTGCCGCTGAGCACCCTGGTCCTGGGCGATCAGGTGGTGGTCAAGCCCGGCGAACGCTTCCCGGTCGACGGCCAGGTGCTGCAAGGCCAGAGCCATGCCGACGAAGCACTGATCAGCGGCGAGAGCCTGCCGCAACCCAAGCAACCAGGCGATAAGGTCACGGCCGGGGCGATCAACGGAGAAGGCCGCCTGCTGATCGAAACCACCGCCCTGGGGGCGGAAACCGTGCTGGCCACGATCATCCGCCTGGTCGAGGACGCCCAGGCCGCCAAGGCGCCGATCCAGAAGCTGGTGGACAAAGTCAGTCGGGTCTTCGTGCCGACCGTGCTGTTGATCGCCCTGGCCACCCTGCTCGGCTGGCTGCTGTTCGGCGCCACGCTGCAAACCGCGCTACTCAATGCTGTGGCGGTGCTGGTGATCGCCTGCCCCTGCGCCCTCGGCCTGGCCACGCCGACAGCGATCATGGCCGGCACCGGGGTGGCCGCGCGCCACGGCATTCTGATCAAGGATGCCGAAGCCCTGGAAGTCGCCCATGGCGTTACGGCCGTGGCGTTCGACAAGACCGGCACCCTGACCTCCGGCACACCGCAGATCGCCCACATGAAGGCACTCGACGGCGACACCGCGACCCTGTTGCAACTGGCCGGCGCCCTGCAGCGCGGCAGCGAACACCCGCTGGCCAAAGCGGTGCTGGACGAATGTACTGCCCGCCAGTTGTCGCTGGCCGAGGTAGTCGACAGCCAGGCCCTGGCCGGGCGCGGGATTGCCGGGCAGATCGGCGAACGGCAACTGGCCCTGGGCAACAAACGCCTGCTCGAAGAGGGCTGGCTGCACAACCCGAGCCTGGCCGCCGAGGCCCTGGCCTGGGAAGCCGAGGGCCGCACCCTGTCCTGGCTGATCGAACAGGCGCCGACCCCGCAGGTGCTGGGCCTGTTCGCCTTCGGCGACACCCTCAAACCCGGCGCCGCCGAGGCCATCGCCCAGCTCAAGGCGCAGGGCATCGACAGCCACCTGATCAGCGGCGATAACCGCGGCAGCGTCAATGCGGTGGCCAACGCCCTGGGCATCGACGCCATACACGCCGAGGTGCTGCCGGCAGACAAGGCGGCGATCATCGGCGATCTGAAGAAAACCGGAGTGGTGGCGATGGTCGGCGACGGCATCAACGACGCCCCGGCGCTGGCCGCCGCGGATGTCGGCATCGCCATGGGCAGCGGCACCGATGTGGCCATGCATGCCGCCGGCATCACCCTGATGCGCGGCGACCCGCGCCTGGTACCGGCGGCGCTGGACATCAGCCGGCGCACCTACAACAAGATCCGGCAGAACCTGTTCTGGGCCTTCATCTACAACCTGGTCGGCATTCCCCTGGCCGCCGCCGGCCTGCTCAACCCGATGCTCGCCGGCGCCGCCATGGCCTTGTCCAGCCTCAGCGTGGTGAGCAACGCGCTGCTGCTGAAAACCTGGAAGCCGAAAGATCAAGACTGACCCGTGGGAGCGGGCCATCCGCCAACCCCACAACCCGAACCACCGCCCCGTAGGAGGGGACTTGTCCGCGAAGCCTTACCCAGGGCCGACAATCTTCGCGGACAAGTCCGCTCCCACAAGAACCTGATTGGACACGCCCATGAATATCGGCCAAGCCGCGCAGAAAACCGGCCTCAGCGCCAAGATGATCCGCTACTACGAGTCGATCGACTTGCTGCCGGCCGCCGGGCGCACCGACAGCGGCTACCGCCAGTACGGCGCCCAGGACCTGCACCGCCTGGCCTTTATCAAGCGCTCGCGGGACCTGGGTTTCGCCCTGGCCGAGGTGGCCCAGCTGCTGGCGCTGTGGCAGGACCGCCAGCGCGCCAGCGCCGACGTCAAGGCCCTGGCTGCCGGACATATCGTCGAGCTCAATCGCAAGATCGCCGAACTCAGCAGCCTGCGTGACACCCTGCAGGAGCTGATGCAGCACTGCCAGGGCGACGACCGCCCCGACTGCCCGATCCTCAAGGGCCTGGAATCCGGCGGCGATAACCACACGGCCAGCAACCCGTAGAGTGTCACTCGCCGCAGGCAGTGCACCATGGGCTCTCCGGCGCGGCACAAACGCTGGCGGGTTGTCGCTGCGCTCCGAACGGACGGCGCCCCGGCCGCCCTACGGACAAACCACGGAATCTGGAACAACCTGCGGCCCGTAGGGTGTCACTCGCCGCAGGCAGTGCACCATGGTTGATCGGCTCGGCACAAAAGCTGGCGGGCTGTCGCTGTGTTCCGAGCGGCCGGCGTCCCGGGCCGCCCTACCCGCAGGCAGTGCACCATGGATAATCGGCGCGGCACAAAAGCCGGCGGGTTGTCGCGGCGCTCCGAACGGACTGCCCTACGCTTCGATCGAATTCTGCAGCGCCGCGCAATCCACGGCGAAGTGATCGGCCAACTCCGGCCAGGGGTTGGCCGGCAGATTGACCAGCACGCCGCAGGCACCGGCGGCACGGGCGCATTCCAGGTCGAAGCGGTAGTCGCCGACCATCACCAGCTCGCCCGGCGTCACCTGCCAGCGCTCGGCCAGGTGCAGCAAACCGCCGGGATGGGGCTTGGGCGGCGCCTCGTCGCGACCGAGAATGTCGCCACTGGCGAAGCAGTCGCCCAGGCCGATCGCCTGCAGGGTCACCAGCGCCAACTCGTGGGCGTTGCGGGTGAGGATGCCGAGCCGGCAGCCGCGTCCGTGCAACGCGCGCACCAGCTCGATGGCTCCCGGCGCCGGCTCGGCGCTCAGCGCCAGCTCGCGCTCGTGCTCCAGCAGCCATGCGTACTTGGCCGCCGCGACTTCATCGGGCAGGGCCGCCAGGTGATGGAGGATGTCGTGTTCCTGGGGAATGTCCAGCGAGCGCTTGATCGCCGCGAAGTCATGCACCGGCAGGGTCAGGGTGCCGTCCATGTCGAACACCCAGTGGCGCGCCGCGCTCAGCTTCATTTCCAGTCCTCGCGGCTCACTTCCAATCCTCACGGATTCGGGTCAGGCCTTCCTGGGCGACCGAGGCGACCAGCTGGCCCTGACGGTTGAAGATGCTGCCGCGGGAGAAGCCGCGGGCATTGCCGGACCATGGGCTGTCCATGGCGTAGAGCAGCCAGTCGTCCATGCGCAGGTCGCCGTGGAACCACAGCGAATGGTCGAGACTGGCGACCTGCATGAATTTCTGGAACACCGAGACGCCATGGGGCTGCATCGAGGTGGTCAGCAGATTGAAGTCGCTGGCATAGGCCAGCAACAGCTTGTGCAGTTGCGGCTCGTCCGGTAGCGCACCGGCGGCGCGAAACCAGACATGCTTGACCGGCTCGCAGGCCTTCGGGTCGAAGGGATTGATCCGGGTCACCGGGCGGATTTCGATGGGTTTGTCGCTGGTCGCCCGTTCGCGCATACCCTCGGGAATCATGGCCTCGACCATGCGCGCCAGTTCGGTTTCCGACTTCAGCCCCTCCGGCCCCGGCACCTCGGGCATGGTGATCTGGTGCTGGAAGCCCTCCTCGTCGTACTGGAAGGAAGCGCTGCAGGTGAAGATCGGCTTGCCCTTCTGGATTGCCGTGACCCGCCGGGTGCTGAAGCTGCCGCCGTCGCGCACCCGGTCGACCTGATAGACCACCGGCAGCGCCGCATCGCCGGGGCGCAGAAAATAACCGTGCATGGAATGCACATGACGATCCGCCTCGACCGTCTGGCTGGCCGCCGACACGCACTGACCGAGCACCTGACCGCCGAACAGCTGACGGAACCCCAGATCCTGACTGACGCCACGAAAGAGGTTCTCTTCGATGGCCTCCAGGCTCAACAGGGCGACCAACTCGTCCAGTACCTGACTCATGCTTGTTCTCCAATAACTGCCCCAGTGGGCGGCAAACGTAATTCCGAATAGGCCGGTAGCGAGCTGAGGCGCTCATCCCACACCGCCCGCCCCAGGGTGAAATGGTAAAGACTTTGCCAGCGGCTGTCGGCAAGTCCGAGCAATTCATGCACCGAATCGTCGAAATAACAGCCGATCCCGGTGGCGGACAGCCCCGCCGCCTCGGCTTCCAGATAGAGCAACTGGCCGATCTGCCCGCACTCCCAGTACAACCGCGGGTAACGCCAGGCGCCGGCCTCGAGGGCCGTGTCGAAGCGCGCCAGCATGGCCAGGGCCACGCAGCCATCGCTGGCGATGTCCTGGCCGCAGGAGAGAAACTCCGCCAGGCCGCGGGCGTCGCCTTCAAGCAGGCGGTACAGCGGCAATTCGTCGTGCACCCGCTGCCAGAGAAAGTCCTCGCGCAGGCCGGGTTGCGCCTGCCCGTCGACCCGCGCCAGCCAGTACAGACCCGGATCCAGGCCCTGCACGCGGTGAACGAACAGCAGCAGGTCGACCTGCGCCGCCTCCCCGCTCAGGGCGAAAGGCACCGGCGAATTGGCCGGCATCAGCCGCTGCAGCCAGGCGAACAGCAGCTCGGCGTGAATCCCGCTCTTGCCGTCCATGGCTTGCGCGCTGCGCCGGCGATGCAGGAGCGGCCGCAGCGCCAGGCCGGGATTGTCCGCCTGCACGCGACCGGCTTCGGCCAGCCAGGGCTGCGCGGACAAGGCCGGGGCGCGACAGAGCGCCTGCACCCGGACCAGTTCCGGCCAGTCGCGCCGCTGAGGCGACAGGCGATTGGGTGCACCCTGCAACTCCAGCGCCGCCAGGCCTTGCAGCACGCTGTCGGGCAGGGCGAACTCGGCGGCCTGGGCCGGACCGATCCAGAGCAGGCAGTCGACATGTTCGGCCTCGGCAAAGCCCGCGCGGTCCAGGCCGAACACGCCGTCCAAACGCGCCTCGGCCACCCCGCGCAGCAGGCGCACCTGCCAGCCCAGCGCGCTGGCGGCCAGCGCCAATCCAGCCAGGGCATGGCCGAGGTCATGCTGGCAGTAGCGATAGGCCCGCTCGCCGTATTTCCACGCCTCGCGCCAGGCAATGCTGGTCAGCGCCAGCAGGCAGCCGCCCGCCGGCAACGCCTGGGACAACTGGGCGGCCAGTGGCGCCGGCAGTTCGCCACGCACCTCCAGGGCATGGGCGTCGGCCGTGTAATGGGCCAGCAAGGCCTCGTCCTGCAGACTGCCAGCCGGCAGCAGCAGATAGGCCTCGGTCGGGTGCAGATTGCCCGACGACGGATTGACCCGCAGCGCCCAGCGGCTGCCGCCGGCCTCCTTCCAGGCCGACAGCGCCAGGCTGTCATACAGCAGCTGCGACAGGCTGGCCCGATTCAGCGGCGCCGGCGCGCCCAGCGGCGCGGCGAACACGGCGTCGTAGTCGGGCGACTCCTGCAGCGGCGGGTGCCACAGCTCGATCAGCCGCGCGCCGGCGTAACGCCGAAAGGCGGCGGGCTGAGTCGACCACTCCAGCTGGCCGGGTCCGGGGGCGAAGCGTTGCGGCTGGTGCTTGCTCAGCTGGTGATAGGCGCGCACGGCGTCCTGTTCGGTCATTGCTGCTCCACTTGAGTCGGTCCAGGCAGCGCCGCCATACTCAGGCGCTGCATTAAAGAGTGCCATTGTATGCGCCTGCCGCTGGTCTATCACGACGACTACAGTCCACCCTTCCCGGCTGCACATCGTTTCCCCATGGAAAAATTCCGCCTGCTGCGCGATCACCTGGTGGCCGGCGGCCTGACCAGCGATGCCGAGTTGCTGCGCCCCGAGCTGTGCCCGCCGGAGGTGTTGGCCCTGGCCCACTGCCCCGCCTATATCGAGCGCTACATGAGCGGCGAACTGCCCCACGAAGACCAGCGCCGCCTCGGCCTGCCCTGGAGCGCGGCCCTGGCACAACGCACCGTACGCGCTGTTGGCGGCTCATTATTGGCGGCCGAGCAGGCCTTGCAGCATGGCCTGGCCTGCCACCTGGCGGGTGGCACCCACCACGCCCATTACGATCACCCGTCCGGCTTCTGCATCTTCAACGACCTGGCGGTAATCGCCCGCTACCTGCTCGAGGCCGGCAAGGTACAACGTGTATTGATCTTCGACTGCGACGTACACCAGGGTGACGGCAGCGCCCGCCTGCTGGCCGATGTCCCGGAGGCGATCACCGTCTCCCTGCACTGCGAAAAGAACTTCCCCGCGCGCAAGGCCGCCAGCGACTGGGACATCCCCCTGCCGATGGGCATGGGCGATGACGCCTACCTGAAGGTGGTGAACGACGCGCTGAACTACCTGCTGCCGCTGTACCAGCCGGACATCGTGCTGTACGACGCCGGGGTCGACGTACACCGCGACGACGCCCTCGGCTACCTGCAACTGACCGACGCCGGCATCGCCGCCCGCGACCAGGCAGTCCTCGAGCACTGCCTGGGCCGCGACATCCCGGTGGTCGGCCTGATCGGCGGCGGCTACGACCAAGACCGCCACGCCCTGGCCAGCCGCCACGGCATCCTCCATCACAGCGCGGCCAAGGTCTGGGCCGAACGCGGGCTGGGCCGTAGGTTGGGTTAGCGGCGCAGAGCGCGTACTTGCCAACGGCGCGATTGCCGAGCGCCGCGTAACCCAACGCAGTAGGTAGGGTGGGCTTCAGCCCACCAAAGCAGCCCGCCGCAATAAGCCGCCGCCCGACAGCGAAGCTCCGCAGGCCACGGCCAGAACCCCGCCCCATCCGTGACTATGCTTAGCCCAGTGCCGAAAGCCTTTCCCAGCCAGGGATTTTTCCAGACTGTCGCCCCTTCTGCCCAGGAGACCCGCGCCATGCAACTGCTCACGGTGAACATCGACAAGCCGGAGGAGATCAACTTCATCTTCGGCCAGACCCACTTCATCAAATCCGTCGAGAACATCCACGAGGCACTGGTCGCGGCCGTGCCCGGGATCAAGTTCGGCATGGCCTTCTGCGAGGCCTCGGGCAAATGCCTGGTGCGCTGGTCGGGTACCGATAGCGCGATGATCGAGCTGGCCCAGCGCAATGCCCAGGCCATTGGCGCCGGCCATTGCTTCATCGTCTTCCTCGGCGCGGGCTGCTTTCCGCTGAGCGTGCTGAACAGCATCAAGATGGTTGCCGAGGTCTGTCGGATCTTCTGCGCCACCGCCAGTCCGACCGAAGTGATTCTCGCCGAGACCGCGCAAGGCCGCGCCGTGCTCGGCGTGGTCGACGGCTCCTGCGCGCATGGCCTCGAAGGCGACGACGACATCCTCTGGCGCAAGAACCTATTGCGCCAGATCGGCTACAAACTCTGAGCGGCTGTAAACAAACTCTCGCCTGCTGCGCTATTTTCACAACCGCTGAACGGCCGGACTGATCGTCGTCAGCCCCCGCCACCGTGCCGGCCGGCGCGCGCCGCCAGCACCCGGGTCGCGCCCTGAGTCTTGGCGGTGAACCAGAGCACCCGGCTCACGCCCCGGGTGATCGCCACATAGGCCAGGCGCAAGCCTTCATCGCTCATCGCCTGGTCGTAGCTGTTGCGGAAGAAGCCCGAGTAGGCATACAGCGCATTGCGCAGCGGGTGCGGCTGCGCCGGCGCACAATCGTCGACGATGATCGCCACTTCGGCCTGCAGGCCCTTGGCGCGGTGGATGGTGTAGGCCTTGACCGGCAGCTGCTTGTCCAACTGGGCCTGAATCGCCCGCAAGGGCTCGTTGCGCCGGCTCAGCAGTAGCACCGCGCTGCGGTCGGCCATGCTGCGGCTGGCGACGTGGGCGCACTGGGCCTTGATCGCCTCCAGCAGCTCCGGCATGCGCGCCTTGATATCGAAGCCCTGCACCAGCTTGACCCCGTGATCGCCCGGCTGCATGGCCTTGAACGCCTTGCTGGTCTTGGCTTGCTTGCAGGCGACGCCGGCGAGCACCGCCTCGCCGTCGCGGATCACCGGCTCGATGCAGCGGTAGTTGGTGGCCAGCATCAACAGTGCGCTGCTCTTCGCCTTGCCCTTGCCCGGGAAGTGCCGGTCGAAGTCCATGAACAGCTCCGGGGAGCTGCCGCGCCAGCCATAGATCGACTGCCAGTCGTCGCCGATCGCCATCAGGCTGACCGCCGTGCCCTGACGCGCCAGGCAGCGGTGCACGGCCTGCAGCCACTGGACGATCTGCGGCGAGATGTCCTGGAATTCATCGATCAACAGGTGATTGAACGGCGCCAGCGCCTCGGCCGAGATCCCCGCCGCGTCGCCGGCCAGGCGCTCGCCGAGACTCTGGAAGGCGCCGTCGAAAGTCATCAAGCCCTGCTCCTGCAGGCAGCCCTCGAAGGCCTTGCAGAACAGCACCAGGGCCTCGATAAAACTGCGCTCGCGGGCGGAGCAGGACAGCGCCTGGGCCTCTATCCGCTCGGGACGGATACCGATGCTCTGGATAAAACCGGCCTGCACATAAAAGGCCTCGAACAGCGGCAAGGCAGTGAACTCCCCCGCCAGCTTGAAGCCATCCAGCGGCGCCTTGGCCGGCCGTGGTCGCTTGCCCGCGGCAGCCTCGGCCGGCGGCGTCGGCAACCCCAGCAGGCTGTGCACCAACTGGCGAAACACCGGCTCCTGGGCGTAGCACTTTTGGTAGGCCTGCTTGAGCAGGCGCTGCTGGGCCGGACGCAGGCGCGCGGAGGTCAGCGGGTTATCCAACTCGCGGGGCGCGCCGGGCGGGTCGTCCAGTTGCTCGAACCAGCGCGGGCTGTTCAGCGCCTGCCTGGCCAGCACGCCCATGGCCGAATGGAAGGTGCGCACGCACTGGCGGGCCTGGGCGGCATCGAAGGGATACTGCCAGAAGCCCAGCACCCGGAGCAGTTGCTCGCGTAGCTCGGCGCAGGAGGCGTTGGTGAAGGAAATCACCGTCAGCCGTCCCGGCTCGATGCCCAGATGACAGAGCATGAACACCACCCGCAGCACCAGGGTGGTGGACTTGCCCGACCCCGCCCCGGCGAAGATCCGCGTCAGCGGATGGCGACCGAGGATCATCGCCCACTGCTCGTCCGAAGGCGCACTGATCACCCCCGCCGCCACCGCCTGGGTCACCCGCGCGCGCATGGCCTCGACCTGCGCCGCATCGACCGCCAGCAACGCCGGCCCATAGATGGCCGTGCTGGCCGGCTTGCCACGCGACCTGGCAGGCTTTTTCCCAGCGCCCGCCTTGCCCTTGCCCGCCGCGCTCTTGCCCGCCGCAGCCCCAGCCTTCTTCGCCCGAGACCGCGGCTTTTTCTGCGGCAATCCCGCCTCGCGCTCGGCGCGCAGATAGGCCGTGGTTCGCGGGAAATAACGCGCCAAGGCACCGGAGAGGAGCAACTTGTAACGCCCGACGGCAGACAGCATTCGACGATTACCCCCTGGGCACGATCTATATGACTGAATGATAAGTGTTTTTTGCCGGGCGCTGGCAAGCGTTGGGGCAACGGAGTGAATAGAGGGATTAGCAGGCCCTGGCGCTGCGGATTATGTCCGTGGAGTTGTGCGCGACCGCCAGGGGCGGGGGAGGAGGTGCTGAGCGGCCCAAGTTGACGCTCAGCAGCATTAATATCGAGGTCTGACCCCGGTTGTTCCCGGTTGTTCTGAGAGCTGGATCATGATGAATAAAGACGATCTTCGAACCTATAGAAACCCGATAAACGACAGGATAACCAAGACGATCACAACTGCTCCGACGATGTAGACGATGTTGTTCATGAAATCCACCTCTTAATAACCTGAACAGGATTGCGACACCAGAGTGGTGTAAATACAAGGTACGGCACCTTTGCTCGCAATTCCGTTCGACAACACACATAGCTCCTTTCCTCATTCGCAGCGTGTCCTGGCGTACAGAACGTCTCCGGCTTTGAGTACAGCATGAACAAACGCAGCGCCGAAACCTTGGTTTGACGCTGTACTCGATTGACCCCGTGATTATTCTCAGGAGCTGAACATGAACTATGAAGAACGCGACAAATATGGCATGTACAAGGCCACCACCGGCGTTGCGACCGAACCCGACTTGAGTCCGGGACCCGGACCTCGGTTGATGGGGGCAGACACCCTCATCGGAAATGACGTCTACAACCAGAAGGACGAAGATCTGGGTGACATCAAGGAGATCATGCTGGACGTGCGCGGCGGTCGGGTGGCCTATGCGGTACTGTCCTTCGGTGGCTTTCTCGGCATGGGCGAAAAGCTGTTTGCCGTGCCTTGGAGCGCATTGACACTCGATACGGTGAATAAACGCTTCGTGCTGGGCGTCGACAAGGAGCGCCTCGCCAATGCGCCTGGATTCGACAAGGACAAGTGGCCTGATATGCAGAACCCGACCTGGAGCAAGGAAATCCATGCTTACTACGGCACGACGCCGAATGTGGATGACCGGTTTTAGGACGACCTGCTAGGCCAGAGTTCAGGTGAAGTGAACCGAGCCGTCTTTGCTGTGCCTGCTCCAGCTCGAAGGGGTGGAGCAGGTACAACGACTTCCTACGGTTATGGTTCGGAAAAAAGGGGACGCGGAAAAAAGGGGACGCATTTATTTGTAGGACATACCGCCCGCTCCTGGCGGGCTGCTGCCTATCGCGGCAGGCAGCAGCCGCCCATTGCAGTCAGTCGCAGAAGCCGGTTTGGCGGGCGGCCGATCGAACAGCTGAATACGCCTAAAAAAGCCAGGGAATAAACATTCGGCTGCGCTGCATATAGCGCCCATAGGCATCGCCGAAATAGACCTGGCACTCGGCCTCGTCGCGTTTGGCGGTAAGGTAGAGCATGCCACTGGCGAACAGTGCCAAGCCGACCGTCAGGCCATTGGCCTGCTTCCAGCAAATGCCCCATGCCAGCAATAGCAGCGAGCAATACAGTGGATGGCGGATGTAGCGAAAAATTCCGCTGCTGACCAGCTGCGAGGTGCGCTCGAAGGCGAACAGCTCGGCATCGTCGCGGCGGGCATCGGGGCGGCCGGCGCTGCGCAACCGATGCAGGCCGAGAAATAGCACCAGCAGCGAGGCGAACAGCAGCGCCCAGGAGAGCAACTGGTGCGCCGCGAAGCGGTCGTCGAACCAGACCGGCGCGTTCGCCACCAGCAACCCCAACAGCGCCTCCCAGGCGAAGAAACGGTAAAAACCGTGGGAATGCGGGCGGCGCAACGAGCGCCAGGAAATCCCGATCAGCAATAGCGACCCCAACATCAATCCAAGCCCCTGCAACCACAGCATTCACTCGCTCCTGTTATCCGTCCGCAGCAGCGGCCACGGCGCGCCGTCGACCGCCCCGGCCCCGCACTGCGAGACCTGCAGACCCTCTGTTACACTGCCGGCCCACCCGCAGCGACCGTACGCAATGGACCGCACTCAATTACAGCGCCTCCTGCCGCACCGGGGCCCGGCGCTCTGGCTCGACGGCCTGCTGGGACACGATGCCCAGAGCATCCGGGGCCTCAGCGCCTGGCATCATCTGGCGGCCTTCGGCGCAGACGCCTCGCCCTGCCTGTTGTTCGAGGCGGCGGCGCAATTATGCGCGGCGCATGGTGCCTTATACGGCGACGACAGTGCCATTGAAATGGCCCTGATCGGCAAGCTCTCGCAGCTGCAGTTGCATCGCCAGCCCGACCGGCGTCAAGGCCCGCTGCTGGTCGCCGCCAGCCAGCAGGCGCTGAGCCCAGCCGGCGCGCTCTACGCCTTTAGCATCCACGCCGAGGAGCAATTGCTGCTCGATGGCAAACTCCTGCTGGTATTGGTCCGTGCTTGAATTACGCAACCTGAGCTATCGCTACCCCGGCGCCGCGCAACCGGCGCTGAGCGGCATCGACCTGCAATTGCGCAGCGGCGAATGCCTGGGCCTGCTCGGCAGCAACGGCGCAGGCAAGACCACCCTGCTCTCGCTGCTCAGCGGCGTGTTGCCGGCGCAGCAGGGGGAAATCCGCTGGCAGGGCGAGCGCAGCCTCGGCCTGGTGCCGCAACAACTGGCGTTCTATGCCGGGCTCAAGGTGCGCGAGAACCTCGAACTGTTCGCCGATCTCTATCGCCTGCGCGGCAACGAGCGCCGCCAGCGCCTGGAACTGTGCATCGCCTGCACCGACCTCGGCGACAAGCTGCAGCGGCGCAGCGACCGCCTCTCCGGCGGCGAACAGCGCCGGCTGAATTTCGCCATCGGTCTGCTGCAACCGGCCGAACTCTATCTGTTCGACGAGGCCACCGTGGGGGTCGATACCAGCAGCCGGCAGATGCTGCTGAATGCGGTCGAGCAACTGGTCGCCGCCGGCAAGAGCGCGATCTACACCAGCCACTACCTGGACGAGGTCGAGCGGGTGGCGCAACGCATTCTGTTGTTGCATGAAGGCCAGGTACGCCTCGACCTGGACACCCGCCAACTGCTCGGCGATCGCCATGGGCTGCTGTTGGAATGGCCGCAGGCGGCGCCAGCGGGCCTGGATGCGCTGCTGGCGCGCCTGCAGCTGCAGGGCGAATTCCAGGCCAATGGCGTGCATATCGCCGTGTTGAATGGCGAGCAACTGCTGGAGATCACCCGTTTCGTCCAGGCCAAGGATGGCCTGCCCAGCCTGTTGCGTTTCGGTCGTCCATCGCTGGAACAGCTTTACCTGCGCCTCAACGGAGGTCGGCTATGAGGTTATGGGCGCTGGTGCGCAAGGAAATCCGCCTGCTGTTGCGCGACCCCCATGCGCTGGCCGTGCTGTTTATCATGCCGACCCTGTTTCTGCTGCTGATGGCCGGCGCCATGTCCAGCTACCTGCAGGATCAGCCGCCGCCCATGCGCCTGGTGCTGGAAGTGCCGCAGCCCAGCGCTTCCAGCGAACTGTTCGAGGCCGCGTTGCTGGCTCAACTGAGCGGCAGCAGCCTGGTCGCAGCCAGCAGCGAGGCACTGCCGCGCATCAGCCTGGCTGCCGACTTCTCCGCCACCCTGCTGGAAGTGCCGCATCAAGGCCCGCATTTAAGCTACCCGGCGCAGACCGATGCGCAGACCCGCCAGCGCCTGCGCAGCGCGGCGACCATCGCCCTGGCGCAAACCCGCCTGCTCGCCTACCTGGAGGACAGCGGCGCGATCGATCCCGATACACCCCTGCACGAGCGCCTCAAAATCGCCCGGCAACGCACCCAGAGCGAGATTACCGAGTTGCAGCTGCTGAGCAGCGGCAACCTCAGTGGTCGCGCCAATGCCAGCCAGCTGAGCGTGCCGGCCTGGCTGATCTTCGGCATGTTCTTCGTCATGCTGCCGATGGCCGCGGGCTTCCAGCGCGAACAGCAGAGCGGCACCCTGCTGCGTTTTCGCAGCATGGGCCTGAGCCTCAGCAGCCTGGTGCTGAGCAAGCTGCTGCCTTACCTGGCGATCAACCTGTTGCAGTTCGTGCTGCTGCTGGCGCTGGGGGTTTACGGGCTGCCGGCGATCGGCCTGCCCGCGCTGAGCCTGCCCGGCAACCCGGCAGCCTACGCAGTACTGGCGCTCAGCCTGAGCCTGGCGACCTGCAGCCTCGGCCTGTTTCTCGCGGCGCTGGCGCGCAGCAGCGAGCAAGCGTTGTTGCTCGGCGGCGGGCTGAATATCATCCTCGCGGCCATCGGCGGCATCATGGTGCCGAAGAGCGTGATGCCCGAAGCAATGCGCCAACTGGCCGAAATTTCCCCGATGAGCTGGGCGCTGGACGCCTTTCTCACCCTGCTGGTGGGCCACGGTTCCCTGGCCGACATCGCCCCCTACTGCGCCCGCTTGCTGCTGTTCGCAGCGCTGCTGGGCGGCGGTGGGCTGCTTCTGTTCACTCGACGAGTACGGCAAACGCAATGGACCACACACTACTAGAACAACAACTCAAGCAGCTGCTGATTCGCGAGTGCGACAAGGAAGACGATATCGACTGGCAAAGCATCGCCGACGACGAGCCGCTGTTCGGTCGCGACAGCCGTATCCAGATGGACAGCCTGGATGCCCTGCAAGTGTCGCTGGCCTTGCAGCAGACCTACGGCGTGCGCATCGAAGGGGCTAAGGACGGCCGGCGCATCCTCAACAGCATCGCCAGCATCGCCGCCTTTATTCGGCAGCAGCAGTGACCCCGGTTTACCTGCAGCGCGGCGCATTGTGCAGCGCCCTGGGTGCGGATCTGCCCGCTGCGGCCCTGGCCCTGCGCAGCGGCGAACGGCCTCGCCCCGGGCAATTCGTGCTGCATGAGTTGCAGCAAGCGCGGCCCTATCTGAATGCCCTGGGCAGCGTCGCCGGCGAAACCCTCGAGCGACGCCTCGACCGCCTGCTGCACGAGACCCTCGGCGATGGCTCTCAGGAGCTGGACGACTGTTTGTTGATCGTCGCCAGCACCGGTCTGGATATCGCCGCGCGCGAAGTCCAGGTTGCTGCCGAGCAGGGCTTTCGACGCGACGAGCATTCCACCCCGCTCGACACCTTGGCCGGCGAGCTGCGCCAGCGTTGGGGTTTCGCCGAAGCCTTCACCCTGAATACCGCCTGCACCAGCGCCGCCAATGGCCTGATTTACGGTGCGCGACTGGTCGCCAGTGGGCAATTCCGCCGGGTACTGGTGCTCGCCTTCGAAACCCCCAGCGCACTGGCCATGCAGGGCTTCGGCGCCCTCGACCTTACCAGCCGCAGCGCGCGCTACCGGCCTTTCCATCCCGAACGCGACGGCCTGATTCTCGGCGAAACCTATTCCTGCGCCCTGCTCGGCCTCGAGCCAGGCGATGCGCCGCTGGCGCGCCTGCTCGGCGGCTTCAGCGCCTGCGACACCAGCAGCCTGACCAGCACCCGCGAAGACGGCAGCCATATCGACGCGGTGATGCGCGCCGCCCTGCACAGCGCCGGGCGCGACGCCAGCGAGATCGATCTGGTCAAGCTGCACGGCACCGCCACCAGCGCCAACGACAACGCCGAAAGCAACGGCACGCGCAGTCTGTTCGGCGCGGCCATGCCGGCGCTCTGCGTGCTCAAACCCTGGCTCGGCCATACCCTCGGCGCCTGCGGCCTGAGCGAGACCCTGCTGCTGATCGAAGCACTGCGCCAGGGCCAGCTGCCGGCTGCGGACTACGCCGAGGACGCCATACTGCCCCTCGCCGCAGAGCCCTTCGGCACGGTCGACGACCTGCTGCTGGCGAATTTTTTCGGCTTCGGCGGCAATAACGCCAGCCTGGTATTGCAAGCCTGCCGAGCGGGAGAACAGCCATGAGAGTGGTCGCCGCCAGCGAAATCCGTGGCCAGGCCGCGAGCAGCGACAAACAGCTGAAAACCGCCCTGGGCCAGTGGCTGGACAGCCCGCCACGGCGCCTCGACCGCCTGATCCTGCAAGCCCTGCTCGGCGCCGCCGCCCTGAAGGATCAGGTGCGCAGCGATTGCGGCCTGTACCTGGCCGCGCGCTATCCGTCGCGGCCGACCATGGGCGCGCTGCTGGATGCGGTGTGCGTGCAGCACAAGCAGCCGAAACCCTTCGAGTTCGTCAACAGTGTGAGCAACTCGGCCGGCTTCCATATCGCCCAGCAATTGGGCCTGGAAGGGCCGAACCTGTTTATCGGCGCCGGCGAGCGGGTCTGGGCGCAGCTGCTCAGCCTGGCCACGCTGGACCTGGACGAAGGCCTGGCCAGCCAGGCCTTGCTGTTGCTCTGCGATGAAGAGCACGACTTCTGCGTGCAAGCCGTGTTGCTGGAAGGCGGCGAAGGGCGCTTGCAGGTGAGCGACTTCGCCGGCCTGAGCGCCGGCGTGGCAGTGCGGCGATTGGAGCTATAGAGCGTCCAACTGTGTAGGCGCCAGGGGGACGCCTAGTTCCATGCCCGCGAAACGCATCGCGGGCATGGCCCGCTCCTACAAGTACCTACAAGCCGATAGACGCAATTGCCCCCAGTTTGCTGCGCGACAGCGCGGCGTCTGGACGACGGGGGATCTCTTATCAAACAAGAAATAGCTCGTTGTTTTTACATGCGGAAATTAAACAAGTCGTACCGCAAATACCGGCGTAACTCGTCCTCCGTAGGATGGTGTTGAGCGCAGCGATACCCATCAAGCGGTTTATGCCTGTACCTGCAGGCATGGCGAATATCCATGATGGGTTACGGCGCGGTTATTCTGCTGACAGCAGGTCAATTTGTGGGCGCCTAACCCATCCTACGATCTGCGCGACCGTGCGGCCGCGTTGTAGCCTGGATAAGCGCCAGCGCAATCCGGGAAAAACATCCGGGCTAACGCTGGCTTCAGTTCTGAACCACCTCAGCCCTTGCGCTTGGCCCAGGCGCCCAATTCCTTCATCAGTGCGCGTTCCTGCAGGGCGATGGCGCGCAGGCGTTCGGCGATAGGGGCGAAATCCGGAGTTTCGCCCTTGTTGCGGCTGGCGCGCACGCAGGCCGAGGCGAATTGTCGCCAGTCGTCGCCGATCGCGGTCAGTTGCGTCGAGGCTTCGCACAGGCTGGCGGCGCCGATCTTCTCCCCGGCTTCCTGCAGGAAGCTGGCGTACATAAAGCGGAAGCCGGCGCCGCCGGTGCCGATTTCTTCCTGCATGCGCACGATATGGGTGAGGTACAGGCGGTTGTATTTGCTCTGCGCCGGGTCGAGTTTGGCGATGCGTTGGGCCAGGTGCTGGATACCGCGGATGCCGATCCAGGGCAGCGGCATGCCGTCGAGAATGCGCGTGGTCGACAGTACGCTGGTGCGGATCAGGCGCTCCCAGTCCTGCTCCAGCGGCACCTCGTCGAGCCAGTACATCAGGCCCTTGGCGGCCAGCGCGCCTTTGGCGAAGCGGGCTTTCTGCAAATCCTCCGAAGCGCAGCGCACCGGGGCTTCGAACACCGGGTCGCTGAGCAGGTAATCGTTGCCCTCGCGCCCGTAGGCCAGCAGGTTGTGGGCATTGAAGTGGAAGCGCATCTCCGCCGGGAAATACGGCAACCAGAACACCGAGCTCTGCAAACCGGCCAGGCGTCCGTCATCCAGCGCCGCATTCAAGGCCAGGCGGCCCTGCTCGGGGTTGCCGAAGGTACGGCTATGCAGGCGCGCGCCCAGGCGTTTGCTCAGGGTCTTGATCAGATGCTTGGGCGGCATGCGATAGGCGATCAGCGGCATGCCGCTGAGTTTGACAATCGGCAGGTAGGCGAAGGCCAGACCGGACGCCAGGCCGAAGGCCATGGGCTCGCTCATGGGCAGGCCGGCGTGGGTCAGCAGGCTGGCCATCACGCCGCTTTCGCAGTGGGCGCTCTGCCGGTGCTGGAAATCAGGGAATGTGCTCAAGTTGGTGCCCCGTTGCGCCGTGCGCAGGGCACGGTTCGCGGAAGAAAATTGGTAGGTGACGACAGGCTCACGCCCTATCCCGCTGATAGCCGATCAATTGCTCGACGGGCAGGCCAAAGGCTTCTGCGTAGCGCGCCAGGACGGCGACCGACAAACGCCGGTAGATCGCCGGGCGGAAGTGTCGGCGGATGCGCCATTGCCACAACCCGCTGATCTGCGACAGCGCCAGCTCGTCGAGGCGGTAGCGGTACATCAGGCATTTCAGCGGTGACTGCTCGCCGCGCTGCCAGGCCTGCTGGGCCTCGGCTTCCTGCTCGCGCAACTCGGCCACGGCCAACTGGGTGGCGTAGGCTTCCGGCTCCCAGCCGTCGCTCTGCGCACCCTGGTAATGGCCGCTGGCGTCCACCGCATAGACCAGCTTGCTGTGGCCGCCATAGGTGGAGCTGTGATCCTGGGGCACTTCATCGAGCTTCATGGTCGTCTCCCTGATTGCCGACCACGGTCAGCTGCATGAAGGCGCTGGAGAATCGCCCGCTTTCCGGGACGTAACACAGCAGCCGCTGACCGCTGCGCAGACGGCCGCTGGCGAACAGTTCTTCGAGCATGATGAAGATCGAGGCCGCGCCGGTATTGCCCTTGCTGGTCAGGTTGGTGAACCAGCGCTCCTGGGGAATCGGCAGGTCGATATTGGCCAGGCCCTCGGCCAGGCGCTCGCGGAAGTATTCCGAGGAATAGTGCGGCAGGAAGTAGTCGATATCGGCGACGCGCAATTCACGCCGCGCCATGATCCGCTTGAGCGTCTCTTCGACGGTGAACTTGACGATGTTTTCGTTGAGCAGCTTGACGTCCTGCTTGATCGCCATCACCGACAGGTTGTTGCGCGCCTCGCCGTCGAAGCGGCTCCAGCCCTGCAACTGGCCGTCCTGCATCTCGGCGCCGGCATACATGCACGGCGGCATGCTGTCGGCGAAGGACAGCACGTCGATCCAGTCGATACGCAGGCTCAGACCGCGGGCATTGGGCTGGCCCTGCAACCACACCGCGCCGGCGCCGTCGGAAAGCATCCAGCGCAGGAAATCCTTCTCGAAGGCGATCTCCGGCTGACTGTGCAGCTGTTCGACGCGGCTTTCGTATTCCGCGTCGAAATTACGCGCGAGCATCAGGCTGGAGGCCAGCTCCGAGCCGCAGGCCACGGCATTCTTGCTCTCGCCGCTGGCGACGCTGAGCCAGGCGTACTTCAAGGCGGTCATGCCGCACAGGCAGATGCCCGCGGTGGTCACCACCTCGCACGGCGGGTTGCCCAACTCACCTTGCAGCATCACCGCATGACCCGGCATCAGCTGGTCCGGCGACGCGGTGCCGGCCACCAAACAATCCACATCGGCCAGGGCGAAACCGGGGCCGAGCAAGCCGCGCACCGCGGCGGCGCTGATCTGCGCATTATTCATGCTCGGCGCGCCGGTTTGCGGGTCTATGGCGTAATGCCGCTGCTGGATGCCGTTGCGCTTGAGCACCAGCTTGCGCGCCCGTGAGGGTTTGCCGCCGACCAGGCCGAGGCGTTCTTCCATCTGCTCGTTGCCGACCGGATCGTGCGGCAGGAACGCGCTGATGCGATTAATGAATACCGGTTGTACCACGCTAGATCCTCGGGTCACTTCACTCGCCGGACGGGCCGGCGTAGTAGGCCTTTTCACGCTGTATGCGCGCCTTGAACAACGGCGCCATGAGCTTTTTCAGCAATGCGCTGAGCGGCACCACGGTCACGATCAGACACAACAGAAATACGATATACAGCAGCAGACCCGCCCCGCGTCGACGGCTCTGCGGCGGGCCGAGGGCGGCGAGCAGACGGCTCCATACCTGAAAACTGCGATTGCCGACCTTCTCGCTGGCGATCAGCTTCTCGTCGACGTGCACTGCGCCCAGTCCAGTGAGCATCGGTTGCTCGACCGGCAACCCGTCGGCCGTCAGGCGCTGCGCCATGGCCTCGCCGAAACGGCGGGCGGCGACTATCTCGGCCTCGTCGATACCGGCGCGCGGCACCCAGCCATAGGGTTTCTGCCGCCCGGTGAACATCCACAAGGGCGTCGCCAGAAAGCTCGCCGCAGTGCCGCAGGCATCGGTCAGGGCGATATTGTCCACCAGCCGCGCGCCCAGTTTGTTCAGGCGCTGCTTGAGCTTTTCCTGGGCCATCAGCCACATGTTGCGGCAGCCGATCAGGGTCACCACCGGGGTGCCTGCGAGCAACTGCGCGGCCTCGGTCGAAGCGAGAAAGCTGGTCATCGGCTGCGACGGCGAGAGGAACCACACCTGATAGGCGAGTATCACCAGGTCGTAGCGCTGCGCCGGATCGACGGCCAGGGGCAACAGGGGTTGCGGGCGCATCAACACGGTTTCCGGGAAGATCCGGAAGAAACCGAGAAACGGCCAGGGAAAGGGGTAAGACTGGGCGGGTTGCAGGGCGAGAAAGTCCACATGGATGTCGGCGCGCTGCAATAATGGCGCGCAAACCGACTGCATCAACCGATCGAGCTGGCCCGTTTGGGAATAATGAACCACCAGAACCTGTCGCATTCCTAGCAACCACCCGCAAAATGAACGAATTATGCCACAGCGAATTCTTCAAACCGTAACCCGCCTGCGCTACGGCCTTCTGCTTACCCTGCTAGCGCTCTGCTCGCCGGGTTATGCGGGGGACATTCTGGTCAATATCGGCGCCAAACCGGTCAATGGCCCGGTATACCTGGCGCTGGTGCCGGCCGACCAGGCGCAATGGCCGGCAACGCCGCTGAGGCAAGTCCAGGCGCAGGATGGCGTCGCCCGGTTCACCGAGGTGCCAGCGGGACGCTATGCGCTGCAGC
The DNA here is from genome assembly GCA_030699825.1 of Pseudomonas sp. Taxonomy (GTDB): domain Bacteria; phylum Pseudomonadota; class Gammaproteobacteria; order Pseudomonadales; family Pseudomonadaceae; genus Aquipseudomonas. Next base: position 35,532 of record JAUYKV010000032.1, read on the forward strand.
TGTATCAGGACGCCAACGGCAACGGCCAGCTCGACCTCAGCCCGCGTGGCGTGCCGCTCGAGCCGGTGGGCTTTTCCGCCAATCCACCGCTGGCCAGGGGCAAGCCGGAGCCGCTGGCCTGCCTGTTCGAACACGGCAGTGGCGATACTCGGCTGCAGATCGACCTGCACAGCGCCCGGGCCAAGCGCTGAGGGTTTCAGAGGGTGTGAAAATATCGAAGGCCGTCGCGAGGGCGTCTCTGGGCGAGCGCAACGCAGTTGCAGCCGTCCGGAGGCGGCCGCAGCAGGCAAGAGGTTTTTTCACACCCTCTCAGCCCTACCTGGCTTGTTCCGGCTGCCAGTCGCTGACGATGATCCTGTCCCGACCTTGCTGCTTGCCGGCCTTTTCTGCCTTCTTCCGCGCGCTGATGCTGGCCACGCACTGGTCGTCGTCGTTGAGGATCACGATGCATTCCAGGCACTGGATGCACTCGTCGTAGTCGATGCGGCCGTCGCGCTCGATGGCGCCGATCTCGCAGTGGTTCTTGCAGTGCTGGCAGGGGTTGCCGCAGGCGTCGATGCGTTTGAGCCAGGCGAACAGATGGTACTTGCCGAGCACGGCCAGGCCGGCGCCGAGCGGGCAGAGGTAGCGGCAGTAGAACTTGTGCACGAACAGGCCCAGGCCGAGCAGTATCACGGCGTAGAGCACGAACGGCCAGTTGCGCACGAAGAACAGGGTGATGGCGGTCTTGAAGGGTTCCACTTCGGCCAGGCGTTCGGCCAGGCTCGGGGAATAGAAGGCGCTCAGCAGCAGGCCGAGCAAGATGACATATTTGAGCTTTTGCAGGCGCCGGTGGTGGCGCTCGGCGATTTTCCACTGCCTGATCCGCAGGCCCTTGGCGACCCAGCCGAGCATTTCCTGCAGGGCGCCGAAGGGGCAGAGCCAGCCGCAGAACAGGCCGCGGCCCCAGAGGAACAGGCTGACGAAGGTGAAGCTCCAGAGGATGAAGATCAGCGGGTCCATCAGGAACACGCGGATATCGAAGTCGTGCCCCAGGGTCAGCAGCAGGGTGAAGATATTCACCACCGACAGCTGGCCCTGGGCGTAGAGCCCGATGAATACCAGGGTGAACAGCAGAAAACCGCCACGCAGCAGGTGAAAGCCGCGGCTGTGTGCGCTGATGCGGTGCTGGAAGACGAACACCCCGCTCAGCAGAATCAGCGAGCCGACCAGCAGGGCGATCTGCCACCAGCGCTCCTGCCACATGCGCAGCCAGATGGGCACCGGCTCGGCTGGGGCGACGGCCTGCTGGATATCGAACAGCTGCTGGTCGAGCTGAAACGCCCGGGTGAAGTGGCTGTTGCTCTCCACCAGATGATTGCGCCGCAGGCTGACGTTCAGTTGCAGGGCGGCGGGTTGCGCCGGGTTGAAGGCGGCATGGGGCTTGATGCGGAAGATATGCGCGTCCACATTCCGCAGCGGTGTGGCGAGCAGCGCCAGCACCTCGCCGCTATTGAAGTGCATGTCGTACAGCTCGATGGCCTGGTCGTTTTGCATCAGCAGCAGGCGGCTGGTCGCGGTGGCGGGCGTGAAATCGGCCGGGACATGCCGATACAGGCCGCTGGACAGCACCAACAGCGCCTGCTCGCCGGGCTGCAATTGCTCGCCGAGCTGCTGAAAACCAGCCGCGCCGAGCAGGTTGCGGCCAATGCTCGGGGCATCGAGGTAGGCGAAATGCAGTTCGCTGAAGGGAGTGCTGGCGTCCTCCTGCTCGAACTCGGGGTAATCGCTCAGCGCATGCCCCAGCGCCGCCTCGACTTCCTCGCGGCCCAGCACCCAGTGCTGGACATAGCCGCTGTCGAGCAGGCGTTGCCAGTCCATCGGCTGGTACAGGTCGCTTTTCGGTGTGGCCAGCGGGCCGCTGGCGAAGCCGTCGAGCAGTTGCCGGGCGACGCTCAGCGACGCCTGCAGCACGGTTTCATTGAGGATGACCACCGATACCGTGGCCTTGCTGACGCCGTCGAACTGAGTGGTCGACTCGCCATCGGCGCTGTCCGCGCGGCGACCGCCGACGATGATCGGCCGGCTGATGGAGTGCTGTCGGTACTGCTCGACGAAGTCCAGCAGCGGCTGCACCCCCAGACCATAGAGAAACACCGGCTCGTGGTGTTCGAGCACCCGCACCCCGGCCAGCACGCCCTGCGGGTCCATGCCGATGAGCAGGCGGATGGGCTTGCCGGAAAAACCCTGGAGGCTGGAGTAGTCGCTGGACTCGAAGGCGTAGCCGAGCAGTTCGTCGAGCTGGTAGACGCTGTAGACCGGCGGCGTCTGTTGCTTGGGCTCGATCCGCGTGGCCTTCGGAAACAGCTGGAGGATCTCGCCCTGCAACGCCTCGGCGGCCAGCGGCTGGCTGAACAGCGCGCACACCAGCACCAGCACCCGCAGGCAAGGAAAGCGGCTGAAGCAGGATGGCATGGCGCGCCTCGTTGGTTTTGTCCTTATCTAGCCATGCTATCGAGCGTGCTGTCGGGCGCCATGCGACTTATCGGCAGTTCGGCCGGTACTTCCGTCGTAGACAGGCGGGCATGCAGCAGCGCCTGGGCTTCTTGCGCGGGATCAAACACTTTCCCCAAGGACAGGAGTAGCCTTGCGGCAACCGCCGCACTAATCTCCAGGAGGCGAGCATGGCCAAAAAATTCCCCTTACAGCCGCCCCATCCCGAGCGTATTTGCTGGGGCTGCGACAAGTATTGCCCGGCAGGCTCGCTGGCCTGTGGCAATGGCGCCGACCGCACCATGCACCCGGCCGAAATGCTCGGAGAGGACTGGTACCTGTTCGGCGACTGGGGCATGGAGACGCCAGGCGAGCCGAAGAAGCCGGAGGACGAGCCGCTCTGAGTGTTCAGCACAGCGACAGCCCGCCAGCTTTGTGCCGCGCCGCCGAACCATGGTGCACTGCCCGCCAGCTTTTGTACCGCGCCGGTGAACCATGGTGCACTGCCTTCGGCGAGTGACACCCTACAGACCGTGGATTGCTGAAGTAGCCCAATGATCAGCCATCGGCAGCGCATCTTGTCGCTCGACGAGTTCCGTCAGCCTGCAGCAAGCCGCAAACGCCAGCCCTCGGGTAGAATGCGCCCTCTCCCGCCATTATCAGCGCCTCGCCCATGACCGATTCGGCCCAGCACATCGTCCCTCGCGTCGCCATCATCGGCGGCGGCCCGGCCGGGCTGATGGCGGCCGAGGTGCTGGCGCTGGCCGGGGTCCGGGTCGAGCTGTATGACGCCATGCCCTCGGTTGGGCGCAAGTTCCTGCTGGCCGGGGTGGGCGGGATGAACATCACCCATTCCGAGGCCAAGCCGGCGTTCCTCGCGCGCTACGGCGAACGCCGCGAGGAGATCGCCCGACTGCTCGCCGAGTTCGATGCCGATGCCTTGCGCGCCTGGATTCACGGTTTGGGCATCGACACCTTCGTCGGCACCTCCGGGCGGGTCTTCCCCGCCGACATGAAGGCCGCGCCGCTGCTGCGCGCCTGGCTCAAGCGCCTGCGCGAGCTGGGCGTCACTATCCACACCCGCCAGCGCTGGCTGGGCTGGACGGCCGACGGCGCCCTGCGCCTCGCCACGCCCGCCGGCGAAACCGTAGTGCAGGCCGATGCGACCCTGCTGGCGCTGGGCGGCGGCAGTTGGCCGCGGCTCGGTTCCGACGGCGCCTGGGTGGCGCTGCTGCAGGCTCGCGGGGTCGAGATCGCGCCGCTGCAGGCGAGCAACTGCGGCTTCGAAGTAACGGGCTGGAGTGGGTTGCTGCGCGACAAGTTCGCCGGCGCGCCGCTGAAGAACGTCAGCCTGCGCCTGGACGACGAAACGCCGCGCCAGGGCGAGTTCGTCCTCACCGCGGGCGGCGTCGAAGGCAGCCTGATCTACGCGCTGTCGGCGCCCATCCGCGAGCGGATCAACCGCCAGGGCACGGCCACTGTCCATCTCGACCTGTTGCCGCAAAGCCCGCTGGCCAAGCTGCAAAGCGCACTGGCCAAGCCGCGCGGCTCGCACTCGCTGGCCAAGCACCTGCACCGCCAGGTAGGCATCGACGGGGTCAAGGCCGCGCTGCTGCGCGAACTGGCAACCACCGATTGCTTCGCCGACCCCGCCCGCCTGGCCGCCGCGCTCAAGGCGTTGCCGCTGACCCTGACCAAACCGCGGCCGCTGGACGAGGCGATCAGTACGGCCGGCGGCGTGCCCTTCGAAGCTCTGGATACACGGCTGATGTTCAGGCAACTGCCCGGGCTGTTCTGCGCCGGCGAGATGCTCGATTGGGAAGCGCCGACCGGCGGCTACCTGCTCACCGCCTGCTTCGCCAGCGGCCGGACGGCCGGGCTGGGCATGCTGGAGTGGTTATACACACCGTAGGATGCGGTTGAGCGCAGCGATACCCATCGCTGCGCCGCCTGGCCCAATAACTAATCATCGCGCGCGGCCGGCCACAACGCGGAATGGCTGGGGGCGCAATGGTGGGTTACGCGGTGCAGACAACCGGCTCGGCTCGAGTGCAACGTGCCGCTAACCCACCCTACGGGGCGGGGCGATCTACGCTTTTCTGCCGCCCTTGGCCGGTTTGCCGCCGAAGCTCGGCACCTTGCGCACGGCCTTGACCGCGGGGGCGGCGGGTTCGTCGCTTTCCAGCCAGCGGCCGAGGCTGCCACTTTTGCCGCCGCCGACCACTTTCGGCTTCTTGGCTTTCTTCGGCTTCTTCACCACCTGGCCGCCGGCCAGGGTTTGCGGCACGCGGTGGTCGGGGATGAAGTCCGGCTCGTCGATGCGTTGCAGCACCTGCTGGGTCAGGGTTTCGATGGCCGACAGCAGTTGCACCTCGTCGGCACACACCAGCGACACCGCCTGCCCCGTGGCGCCAGCACGGCCGGTGCGGCCGATGCGGTGCACGTAGTCTTCGGCGACGATCGGCAGGTCGAAGTTGACCACCAGCGGCATGTCGTCGATGTCCAGGCCGCGGGCCGCCACGTCGGTGGCCACCAGTACCTTGATCTCGCCATCCTTGAACCGTTGCAAAGCGCGCAGGCGGGTGGCCTGGGGCTTGTCGCCGTGGATCGCATCGGCGCTGATGCCGTGGCGCTGCAGCTCGCCTTCCAGCTCGTCGACGCCTTTGCGGGTCTTGACGAACACCAGGGCCTGGCTCCAGCGCTTGGTTTTGTACAGATGCAGGAACAGTTCGCTCTTGCGCTTCTTGTCCACCGGGATCAGCCACTGCTTGACCGACTTGGCCGCGGCGTTGCGCGGGCTGACCGAGATGCTCAGCGGGTCGTGCAGCATCTCGCCCGCCATGGTGCGGATGGCTTCGGAGAAGGTCGCGGAAAACAGCAGGGTCTGGCGCTTTTTCGGCAGCGCGGCGAACACATCCTGCAGCTCGCGGGCGAAGCCCAGGTCGAGCATGCGGTCGGCTTCATCGAGCACCAGCACCTGCAGCTGGTTGAACTTGACCGCGTTCTGCCGGTACAGGTCGAGCAAGCGCCCAGGGGTGGCGACCAGCACGTCGAGGCCCTTGCGCAGCTTCATCATCTGCGGGTTGATGCTGACCCCGCCATACACCGCGTAACTGCTCAGCGGCAGGTTCTGGCCATAGGTGAGAAAGCTCTGCTGCACCTGCTCGGCCAGCTCGCGGGTCGGCACCAGCACCAGGGCGCGCACCGAGTTGCTGGCCACCACCGGGCCTTCCATCATCAAGCGCTGCAACAGCGGCAAGGCAAAGCCGGCGGTCTTGCCGGTGCCGGTCTGCGCCGCGGCCATCAGGTCGAGGCCCTTGAGGATCGGCGGGATGGCCTGGGCCTGCACAGGAGTCGGGGTGGCATAGCCGAGGCCATCGAGAGTGCGTAGCAGGGGATCGATCAGGCCGAGGGAAGCGAAGGTCATGAGGGTAACCGGAACGTGGGACACGAAAGTGCGAATGCGCGCAGTTTACCCTGCCCGGGGCCGGTGATCGCGTTTCTGTTGTGCGGGGACGCGATTGGCTTATCGCCCGGGGGACAGGTAGGGTGATCGTCTATTATTCATGACTGAACGGACATCGACGGACCATGCAGATGACATCGAGATACGGATTCGGCGGGCGCGTGGCGACCTTGCTGGTCATGGCGGCGCTGCTCAGCGGCTGCGGCGTCAACAACATTCCCACCTACGACGAACAGGTCAAGGCCGCCTGGTCCCAGGTGGAGAACCAGTACCAGCGGCGCGCCGACCTGGTCCCCAATCTGGTGGAAACCGTCAAGGGCTTCGCCAAGCAGGAGCAAGAGACCCTGGTGGCGGTGATCGAGGCGCGGGCCAAGGCGACCTCCATCCAGGTCGATGCCAGCACCCTGGACAATCCGGAAAAAATGCGCCAGTTCCAGCAGGCCCAGACACAGCTGACTGGAGCATTGAGCCGCTTGATGGCGGTTTCCGAGCGTTACCCTGACCTGAAATCCAATCAGAACTTCCTCGCGTTGCAGTCCCAGCTGGAAGGCACGGAAAACCGCATCGCCGTGGCCCGGCGCGACTTCATCACCTCGGTCGAGCGCTACAACACCGAGATCCGCACCTTTCCCGGGCGCATCTGGCATAGCCTGATGTACAGCGACATGCCGCTGCGCGAGAACTTCGAGGCAACCACACCGGACGCGGAAAAAGCGCCGGAAGTGAAATTCTGATGGCAGTCACGCTGCGTCTGCCACTGCTCCTGCTGCTGTGCGCCTGGGCCTGGGTGGCCCAGGCACAACCCGAGTTCCCGCCGCTCAGCGGGCGGGTGGTCGATCAGGCCGAGCTGCTCGATGCGCCAACCGAAGCCCGCCTGAGCCAACTGCTGGCCGCGCACAAGCAGGCCAGCAGCGAGCAACTGGTGGTGGTCACCGTGGCGAACCTGCAAGGCGTTGCCATCGAGGACTTCGGCTACCAGTTGGGCCGCCACTGGGGCATCGGCCAGAAGGGCGAGGACAACGGCGCCCTGCTGCTGGTCGCCCGCGACGAACGCAAGCTGCGCATCGAGGTCGGTTACGGCCTCGAGGGTCGCCTGACCGATGCGCAATCCTCGGTAATCATCAACCAGATCATCACCCCGGCCTTCAAGGCCGGCGATTACGCCAAAGGCATTAGCGACGGCGTGGCGGCGATCCTCCAGGTGCTCGGCGGCGAGCCACTGGCCGCCAGCAGCGCGCCTGAGGAAAAAAAGGCCAAGGCGATCCCCTTCTTCGTCTTGCTGCTGCTCGTCATCGGCATGCTCGGCGGCGGACGCGGTGGCCGTCGTGGCCTGCTGCTCGGCGGGCTGTTGGCTGCCGGCATGGGCCGTGGCGGCTCGGGCGGCGGCTTCGGCGGCGGGGGCGGATTTGGCGGGGGCGGCGGTGGTTTCGGTGGCGGTGGTGCTTCCGGCGGCTGGTAATTCAATTCAACGAGTAGACAGACCCCATGGCTTTACTGAATGAAAGCGAACAGCGCCAGGTCGCCGAGGCGATCAACGCGGTCGAGCGCGAGACCGATGCCGAACTGGTCACAGTGCTGGCGGCCCAGGCGGACGACTACACCTATATCCCGCTGCTGTGGGCCAGCCTGGTGGCGCTGCTGCTGCCTGGCACACTGAATTACTTTTTCGCCTGGCTGAGCGCCCAGGAACTGCTGCTGGTGCAGTGGCTGACCTTCGCCGGCGTGAGCCTGCTGTTGCGCATTCCCGCGCTGACCACCCGCCTGATCCCCCGCGCAGTGCGCCACTGGCGTGCCTCCAACCTGGCGCGGCGGCAGTTTCTCGAGCACAACCTGCATCACACCACAGGCGCGACCGGCATGCTGATCTTCGTCTCGGAGGCCGAACACTATGTGGAAATCCTGGTCGATCGCGGCATTTCCAACCGGCTGCCCGACGCGACCTGGCAGGCCATAGTCGCGGACTTCACCCAGCGGGTGAAACAGGGCCAGACCCTGGAGGGCTTTCTCGGTTGCATTCAGGCCTGCGGCGAGCAGCTCAAGCAGCATGTGCCGGCCACCGACGAACGCAATGAATTGCCCAACCGCCTGGTAATCCTGCCATGAGGGGTTGATCGCAGCAGCCTGGAAGTCGTAGCCCGGATAAGCGCAGCGCCATCCGGGGAGTCGCAATCCCGGATGGCGCCAAGGCTTATCCGGGCTACAGGAATATGCAGTCAGCCGGCTAGATGCCGCGCAGCCGCTGCAGCGTCTGGGCCATCTTGGCCGCCGGCACCTTCTGCAGGCTGCACAGCAATTGGTGGGAAACCTCGGCAATGCCATGGCGCTCGCGCAACAGCGCGGCCATGAAGCAGGTCAGGTTGGCCGCCATTTCCGCATCGGCCAGTGCACGGTGCGCCTGGCCGGTGTCCGGCAGTTGTGCCCAGCGGTTGAGGGTGCCGAGCTTGTGGTTCGGCGCCATCGGCAACAGGCGTCGCGCCAGCAGCAACGAGCAGGCGAACGGCTGCACCCGCTTGCGCCGAATCAGCGCCAGTTCGGCATCCCAGAACTTCTGGTCGAAGGAGGCGTTGTGCGCCAGCAAGGGGATGTCGCCGACGAAATCCGCCACCTCGTTCATCACCTGCGCCGCCGGCGGGGCGTTGCGCAGCATGCTGTTGCTGATGCCCGTGAGCTGCTCGATAAAGGGCGGCACCCAGGCGCCGCTGTTCATCAGGCTCTGGTAACGCGCCACTATCTGCCCGCTTTCGACGATGACCACGCCGATCTCGGTGGCGCGCGCCTGCTGCGCCGGCGACATGCCAGTGGTTTCAAAATCGAGGACGGCTATCGGAGCTTCGAGCATTGATCGGTTTCTCAACGACTGATTTCTTAACGGCTAACGTCTCAACGACTAGCTGCGCAACAACAGCGCGCCTTCGATCGGCACATAGCGACTGGCCGCCCGCACCAGCGATTGCGCGGTCAGCCCCGGCACGCCGTAGGCCACGGCCTCGACCCCGTAGCTGCTGCGGATCTTCTCCAGCAACAGATCGAAATCGCCATCGCCGGAGGCCAGCACCACCTCGTCAACCCGCGGCGCGGTGTCCATGATGTCGATGGTGATACCCACGTCCCAGTCGCCCTTGGCCGAGCCGTCGCTGCGCTGGATATAGGGCTTGAGCTTCACGGTAAAACCGAGGTTGCGCAGGATCTGCTGGAACTGCTGCTGCTTGGCGTCGCCACGGTCGATGGCGTAGGCATAGGCCTCGACGATCTGCCCATGCTGGCTGACGTCGGCCCAGAGCGCGGCGTAATTGAAATGGCAACCATAGGCCTGGCGCACGGTGTAATAGAGGTTCTGTACATCGGCGAATACGGCGATTTTCTTCACCGGAAATCCTCTTGGGGTAACAAACGCCGGCCAGTATGCCAGATACGCTGGGCACGCTCGCCCGCCGGCGCAACCCCTGCGCGCTGAATTTGGAGCGCATGGCCGCGATCGGCTAGCAGGCCGTTGAAAACGTAGGCGAGGCAGGCGAAACAAGGCAAAAATGGCCGACACGTAGCGTAGCGCAGTAACAGCCGCAGGCTGGCCCCGAAGGGGTGAGCGTAGCGAATCAAAAGCGGAGTTTACTGGTGTAAATGAGCATTTTGAGGCCATTTTTAACGCCGTATCGACAACGTAGGTAGTTTTTCAACAGCCTGCTAGAGTGGCGACCTGCTTACTCAACCGCGACCCCTGCCCATGAATGCCTTTCACGTCCTGCGCGATGCCTGGTTTTTCTTCAGCCACAACCTGGCGGCGATCGCCCGCCTGTGCTTGCCGCTGGTGGTACTCGAAGCGGTGATGCAGCAGGTCGTCAGCGCTCAGGTCGGGGGCGAAGCGGCGGCCGCTTACGGCATTCTGGTGGGCCTGCTGTTCTATCCGCTGTACACCGCGGCGCTGATCCTGTTCCTCGATGCGCGCAGCCGGGGCGAGGCGCCGGCCAACCGCGAGCTGCTCGCCGCCAGCCTGCGCCTGTGGCCGGGCTTTGCCCTGCTGGCGGGCCTGAGTACCCTGGCGATCATGCTCGGCGCCTCGCTGTTCGTGCTGCCGGGCCTGTGGCTCATGATCAAGCTGGCATTCGCCGAGTACCTGCTGGTGCTGCGTGGACTGAGCCCGATAAAGGCGCTGCATGAGAGTTTCGAGCTGACCAGCGGCTATTTCTGGCAGATTCTGACCTGTGTGCTGTGCGTCATGCTGCCCCTGTGGCTGCTGTCCTGGGCCAGCCAACCGGCCGAGGGCGCGCAAGCGGACGTGCTGCTCAGCCTGCTGCTCGACAGCGCCAACGGCTTTCTCCAGCTGTTCGCCACTGTGGTGCTGTTTCGCCTGTTCATGCTGCGCGCTACGCTGCCGACAGAGGAATAGCCGCCCTACGGACACGCCACAGAGTCTGGAACAATCCACGATCTGTAGGATGTCACTCGCCGAAGGCAGTGCACCATTGGCCACTCGGCGCGGCACAAAGCTGGCGGGTTGTCGCTGCGCTCCGAGCGGACGGCGCCCCGACTGCCCTACGCAACGTCGCCGCCTGAACCGCCTTTCAAGCGCGGCGTGTGCGTTGCGGCTTCATACCGGACAGGCGCGGCAGCAGCACCCGCTCGAACAGACGGGGGAAGAAGCGTGCCAGAATGCGCGCGCGCCAGTCGACGTTGGACAGGATCAACAAACGCTTGCGCTTGAGCGCCGCCAGGTAGATGGCTTCGGCAACATCCTGCGGCGAGGCGACCTTGCCCATCGCCAGCGGCGGCTGCGGGGCCACCGAGCCGTCGCCGACCAGGGCGTTCTTGCGCAGGTCGGTGGCGGTAAAGCCGGGGCAGACCAGCATCACGCCGACCCCGCTGTCCTTCAGTTCGTAGCGCAGGGTCTCGAACAGGCCGTGCAGGGCATGCTTGCTGGCGTTGTAGGCGCTGCGGTAAAGCAACGGGGAGAAACCGGACAACGAGCTGAGCACGATAATCTGTCCACCGCGGGCCAGCAGGCTGGGTAGCGCCGCCTTGGTGCAATGCAAGGCGCCGAAGTAGTTGACCGCCATGACCCGCTGGAACACCGCCAGCTCGGTTTCGGCGAAGCTGCTGCGGTGGGTGATACCGGCATTGTTGACCAGCACGTCGATCCCGCCGAAACGCTCGACGGCCAGGGCGACGGCGCGCTCTACCGCCTCGGCGTCGGCGACGTCGCAGACCAGCCCCAACGCCTCGGCGTTGTGATGATCGGCCAGGTGTTGCACCAGGCTGTCCAGCGCCTGCTGCTGCAAATCCAGAATCACCAGGCGCGCGCCAGCCTGAGCCAGGCGCACGGCCAGGGCGCGGCCGATACCGGCGCAGCCACCGGTGATCAACACCACCTTGCGATCGAATACTTTACTGGCGAAGACCTTGCGATACATGGTTTGCCCCCCGGCTGTGCTGTTGGTACTACAGCTTGTTATGGCTGCCGTCGCAACAGGGCGGCGCCTGGGTATGCTTGCAACCGCAAAAATACAGGGTATCGCTCTGTTCGGCATGAAATTTCAGCGGCGTGATACCAGTCCCCTTATGGCTGCCATCGCAAAACGGCTGGCTGGTGCTGCGCCCGCAACGGCACCAGAAATAGTCTTTTCCAGCCTGCACCTCGATCGCAAAAGGGCCTCGTTGGGCAATCAGCGGTTCGCTCATGCTAGCTCCTCACTTCACTCGATGAATCGACCTCGACGGCGTCGGCAGTGCCATACCCGTGGAAACTTTTACCCTCGGGAGACTTGTTCAGCATAGACCAGGCCCCTGCGGCAAATCCCGACGCACCACCAGCCACAGCGCCGCAGCGCCGACTTCCTGCTGGACGACCAGCGCGCGGTGGCGCGATGCCGACGGCGCCTGGGCATGAGCGAGCGACCCTGTGTACAGTTGCAACGCGTGCCCTTGAAGCTGATCGTCTCGCGCCACGCCCCCACGCCGAAGCCCTGCGCGATGCGCTGGACCGCACCTACCCGGCACTGCAGGCCACCGACGAAGACCTGCGCCTGCCCTGAGACCCTAGTGTCGCGACGCGAATCATCTGTCGCTTTCCGTGGAAGGGGCTTCAGCCGCGAAGCTCTTGCTGTGCCCGCGCCGCCGCCGAGGCGACGCCAGACTTATTTGCGCGGTTTGGCCCGCGCGGTGGGCTCGGCGATCAGCGGGTCGTCCGGCCAATAATGTTTGGGATAGCGACCCTTGAGGTCCTTCTTAACCTCGGCGTAGGTGCTGCGCCAGAAGTTGCCCAGGTCCTGGGTCACCTGCACCGGCCGCCGCGCTGGCGACAGCAGGTGCAGCTTGACCACTTGCCGGCCGCCGGCGATGCGCGGCGTCTCGGCCAGGCCGAACAGTTCCTGCAGACGCACCGCCAGTACCGGCGGCTGCTCGCTGTAATCCAGGCCGATGCGCGAACCGGACGGCACCTGCAGGCTGCGCGGCGCCAGTTCCTCGAGGCGCTGCGGCAGCGGCCAGGGCAACAGGTTCTTCAGCAAACCGGACAAATCCAGATTGGCGAAATGGCTGAGGCGCTTGACCTTGCCCAGGTAGGGTTGCAGCCAATCCTCCAGGCTGGCGAGCAGCGCCGCATCGCTGACATCCGGCCACTCGCTGACGCCCTTGGCGGCCAGATCCAGTTCACGCAGCAGGGCCACGCGCGCCTGCCACTGGCGCAGTTCCGGGGTCCAGGGCAGCAGCGCCAGGCCCTTGCGCCGCACCAGGCCGAGCAAGGCGCGACTGCGTGCGGCTTCATCCAGGCCGGTCAACGGCTCGCGCTCGAGCACCAATTCGCCGACCTTGCGCTGGCGTTCGGCGCGCAGCACGCCTTCGCGGTCGTCCCAGTCCAGCTCCTCGTGCACGCTGACCTGCTCGGCCAGCACCGTCTCGAACAACTGCGGATCGAGGTCGGCGGCCAGGTAGATGCGTTCCTCGCGCTGGCCCTGGCGACTGCCGAGATCGGCCAGCACCAGCCATTCATGCTTCATCAGCGCATCGGCCTCGGCGAACAGCGCCGCGCGGCCGTTGGCCAGGCGGTATTCGGCGCCAGCCGCGCGGCGCTGCCGGGCCACCCGGTCGGGGTAGGCGAATGCCAGCAAGGCGCCGAGCCAGCGCGGGTGTTCGAGATCGCTCACCGGGGAAGTCACGGCCGTGCGCTTGAGATAACCCTGGAACTGCCGGGCCAGTTGCCGCGCTCGTTGAATACCGCCTTGGCCGCCACGGGCACCCTTGCTCGCGCCGCTGAGCAAGGCAATGCGACTGTGCAAATCGGCGCCCGCGCCTCTCAGGATGTCCCGTTCGCCGAGCAGCGCGGCCAGGTCGCAGGCCAGCGCCCCCAGGCCCAACGCCTGGCCGCGCAGCAGCAGGTGGGCGATGCGCGGGTGCGCCGGCAATTCGGCCATGGCCTGACCGTGGGCCGTCAGCCCCCCGCGCTGATCCAGCGCGCCGAGCCGGGTCAGCAGATCCGTGGCCTGGGCATAGGCCGCGGCCGGTGGCGGGTCGAGCCAGGCCAGCTCGGCCGGGGTCACGCCCCAGCGCGCCAGTTGCAGGGCCAGACCGGCCAGATCGGCCTGGAGGATTTCCGCCGAGGCATAGGCCGCGAGCTGCTCGTGCTGGTGCTGCGACCACAGGCGATAACAACTGCCCGGCTGCAGGCGCCCGGCACGCCCGGCGCGCTGGGTGGCGCTGGCGCGGGAAATGCGCTGGGTGTCCAGGCGCGTCATGCCGCTGCCCGGATCGAAGCGCGGCACCCGCGCAAGGCCGGCGTCCACCACCACGCGCACGCCATCGATGGTCAGGCTGGTCTCGGCGATATTGGTCGCCAGCACCACCTTGCGTTTGCCCGCCGGCGCCGGTTCGATGGCTGCACGCTGGGCGCTCAGGTCCAGCTCGCCATGCAGCGGACACAGGAGGATCTCGCTGCGCCCGGCCAGGGCCTCGGCCAACTGCTCGTTGACCCGGCGGATCTCCGCCTGCCCGGGGAGGAAGACCAGCAGGCTGCCCGGCTCGTCGGCCAGCGCCTGCAACACCGTCTGCACCACCCTGGGTTCGAGCCACTCGCCGGGTTGATAGGGCGCGCCCCAGCGCAGCTCCACCGGGAACATGCGCCCTTCGCTGCGCAGCACCGGCGCATCGTCGAGCAATGCGGCCAGCTTCTCGCCTTCCAGAGTGGCCGACATCAGCAGTACCTTGAGCGCCGGCTCGCCCGAGTCCTCGCCGCGCAACATGCTGCGGCCATTGAGGCACAGGGCCAGGGCCAGGTCGGCATCCAGGCTGCGCTCGTGGAATTCGTCGAAGATCACCAGGCCGATCCCTTCCAGCGCCGGGTCGTCCTGCAGGCGGCGGGCGAGAATGCCCTCGGTGACCACCTCGATGCGGGTACGCGGGCCGACCCTGCTGTCCAGGCGGATGCGGTAACCGACGGTCTCACCGACCGCCTCGCCCAGCTCGCTGGCCAGGCGTTCGGCGGCGGCCCGCGCGGCCAGGCGGCGCGGTTCGAGCATGATGATGCGTTGCCCGGCCAGCCAGGGCTCGTCCAGCAGCGCCAGCGGCACGCGGGTGGTCTTGCCGGCCCCGGGCGGGGCCTCCAGCACCGCCTCGTGGCGACTCGCCAGAGCTTGGCGCAGCGCGGGTAACAGGACGTCGATAGGCAGGGAATTCATGAAGGCTCCAATCTGGCCGACGATTATAGCGGCGAACCGTACGCCCGCTGCGCCGGTCTTACCTTAGCCATATCAATGCGCAGCAGTTTTGCCACAGCCGGCTTGCTATAGTTGCGCCACTTTTGTCTGGAGGTATGCCATGCGCACCCAATCCCGCGTTATCGGCGGCGCTCTTGCCGTCGCCCTGCTCACCCAATTGAGCGCCTGCGGCACCCTGTTCTTCCCCGATCGACGCGGCCAGATCGAAGGCCGGATCGACCCGGTGGTGGCGGCGCTGAATGCCGTCGGCATCCTGTTCTACGTGATCCCAGGCCTGATCGCCTTCGGCATCGACTTCGCCACCGGCGCCATCTACCTGCCGAACGGGCACAGCGCCCAGGTCGATCCGCAGGAACTGCGCAAGGTCGTGGACGCCGAGGGCAAGATCGACAACGCCCGGCTCAAAGCCCTGATCGAGCAGCACACCGGCCACAGCCTGCCGCTCGACGACCCGCGGCTGATCCACAGCAGCGCCAGCGCCGAGCAACTGGCGGCCCATGGTCTGCGTCCGTCCGCCTGAGCCTGAGCCGCCACAAACCCTGGCCTGGCCCGCTCGGCCAGGCTTGATAGAGAGAGCAAGGCCCTGTGACCATACTGCCGCAGCATGCCCGTCTGATGCGCCAGGCCACCTTGGCGGCGCTGGCCGTGGCCCTGACCCTGGCCCTGGCCAAAGCCATCGCCTGGTGGTTGAGCGGCTCGGTCAGCCTGCTGGCCGGCCTCACCGACTCGCTGCTGGATGGTGCCGCCTCGCTGCTCAATCTGATCGCCGTGCACTATGCCTTGCGCCCGGCGGACGAAGACCATCGCTATGGGCACGGCAAGGCCGAGGCCCTGGCCGGGCTTGGCCAGGCGCTGTTCATCGGCATCAGTGCGCTGGTGGTCGGCGCGCATGGCGTGGAGCGCCTGCTCAACCCACAGCCGCTCGGTGCGGCGACCTTGGGCGTGGCGGTGATGCTGCTGTCGCTGGTGCTGACCGCCGCCCTGCTGCTGTTCCAGCGCCATGTGGTGCGCGAAACCGGCTCCACCGCGATCCGCGCCGACTCGCTGCACTACCGCTCCGACCTGTTGCTCAACACCAGCATCCTGCTCGCGCTGGTGCTGGCCAGCTTCGGCTGGCCACAACTGGATGCGCTGTTCGGTATCGGCATTGCCTTCTATATCCTCTGGAGTGCCCTGAGCATCGCCCGCGAGGCCTCGGCCGTGCTGATGGACAAGGAGCTGGCGCCGGAGCTCAGCGAGCGCATGCACCTGCTGGCCTGCGGCATACCCGGCGTGCTCGGCGTGCATGACCTGCGCACGCGCATGTCCGGCACCCACTGGTTCGTCCAGCTGCATGTGGAATTGCCCGGCGAACTGAGCCTGCTGCAGGCCCATGCACTGTGCGAGCAGGTGGAATACGCGATTCGCGCCGAATTCTCCCGCGCCGAAGTGCTGGTGCATGCCGATCCGCTCGACCCGGTCAGCTCTTGATGCTCGTCGCGGTTGCGGCCAAAACCTGCCTGCGTTAGGAGGCCGCCAGACGCACCGCAAAGCGCATTTCGAGCATATGCTGAAAGGGCGTATCAGCTCTGTGGAGCCGGCCCCATGAAGAAGACCAGCCTCGAGACGCTTTACCGCGAGCACCAGCCCGACGCCATCGAAAAGCGCCTGAACCGCAAGAACAAGCCGCAAATCATCTCCGATGCCGTACTCGGCGCAATAGACGGTTGCGTCACCACCTTTGCCATAGTCGCCGCCGCTGTCGGTGCCGGATTTTCCGCCTCGGTCGCGCTGATCATGGGCTTCGCCAACCTGTTTGCCGATGGTTTCAGCATGGCCGTCAGCAACTACGAAGCGATCAAGGCCCAACGCGAGTTCCGCGAACAGGCCCGGCGCATGGAAGAGGAACACATCGACCGGGTGCCCGCCGGTGAACTCGAGGAAATCCGCCAGGTGTTCTACCGCAAGGGCTTCAGTGGCGCCATTCTCGAGGAGATCGTCAGCACCATCAGCCAGGATCGCCAGCTCTGGGTTGAAACCATGCTCATCGAAGAACACGGCTTGCAGACCGTCGAACTGGACCCCAGGCGCTCGGCCGCGGTGACCTTCACGACCTTCCTGATCGCCGGCGCCATCCCGCTGTTGCCGTTGTTTTTCACCAGCCTGGGCATTCAGCGCCAATTCTTCCTGAGCACGGCCCTGGCCGCGGCGGTGTTCTTTTCCATCGGCATGTTGAAGAGCCTGGTGTTTGCCAAACCCGTTCTGCGCGCCGGTTTTAGCACCCTGCTCACCGGCGGTGCGGCGGCCGCCCTGGCCTACCTGACCGGCTATCTGCTGCGTTACGTGTTCGGCATCGAATGATGCGATGCCCCATGGGTGGGGCCGCCCCGTCTACGACGCCGCGCTGTCGCGCAGCAAACTTGGTGCGCGGGGCCCCTCTTGTAGGAGTGGCTTTAGCCGCGAAGCTTTTGTTGTGCGTCGAAGAATTCGCGGCTAAAGCGGAACGCCGCCCGGCCGCTCCTACAGAAAACGTAATAACCCATAAAATCAATTACATACAGGTTGTTTGATAAAAGGAGCTGATGCCTTGCCCCAGGCAAGAAAAAAGGGAGACCTGGCGGTCTCCCTTTTTTCTTGCCTGGGGCAAGTGTCCGCTACTGGCAATTCTGTTGCCGCTTTCGTCGCCCGCCTGGTTGGGCAGTGCGGACCCGGGTGCCGTGACGGCCTGGTAAGGCCGGCGGCGCCGGTTCGCCTGGTTGAGCGAGCCGAGTGGACGTGTCGTCCGGGCCGTGAAACTGAGGTAAAGATTACAGATACGGGCGCAGCTAAAGATTGCGAATATTGCTGATCAACCTGCCACTTGCGCAATTTTTGACTAACAGCGCATGATTATCAGCATTCAAATAATGAAAGCGCGCCAAACATGACCAGACTCGACCGCTACGACCTGAATATCCTCGCCGAACTGCAGCGCGACGCCACCCTGTCCAATCAGGACCTGGCCGAGCGCATCGGCCTGTCGCCCTCGCCCTGCTCGCGGCGGGTCAAGCAACTGCAGGACGACGGCTACATCCTCGGCCAGGTCGCCCTGCTGGATCGCAAGAAGCTCGGCCTGACCCTTACCGCCTATGTCCTGATCGGCATGGACAAACACACCCCCGAGCGTTTCGAGCACTTCCAGGAGATGATCCGCCAATGCCCGCAGGTGCTGGAATGCAGCCTGGTAACCGGTATGGATGCCGACTACCAGCTCAAGGTGGTGGTGCCGGACATGGACCATTACCAACAGTTTCTGCTCGGCACCTTGACCCGCATCGAGGGGGTGTCCAGCGTGCGCTCGAGCTTCGTCCTGCAACAGATCCTCTCCAGCACCCAGCTGCCGCTGCAACACCTGCGCAATTGACCGGCACTTACCGACGGTCGCTGACAAACCAGGCCGCACGGGTATAATCGCCGGCGTTTAGCTGTGCCTTGTGCGGCCCGCCATAAAGAGCCTTGCGCTCAGACAATAACAATCGCCCTGCCCACCTCTTGCCCGTTCTGGCGGCACAGCCTCGTTTTGCCAAAGAGGTCACGATGGATCCGCAAGTATTCGAAGAGTTGATGATGACCGTGCTGGTCGGCGGCCTGGTGCTGTTCATGGCGTTTATCGTCTGGGACCTGGCGAAGAAGTCCAAGGCCGGACGCTTCGGCAGCATGATCCTGTTCCTCGCCCTGGGCCTGGGCGTGCTCGGTTTTGTCATCAAGACCGTGGTGATCGCCGGGATGGAAGGCGTCTGAGCCGTCGCTGAAAACGGCCACACGCCGAGTTAGGTGGTGCGCACGGCTTTTGTAGGATGGGTTAGGCGCCCGCGAGTCGACCTGCTGCCAGAAAAACAAGCGCGCCGTAACCCATCATCGATATTCGCCCCGCCAACGGGTACAGGCATAAACCGCCCGATGGGTATCGCTGCGCTCATCCTACGCGGCCCGCACCATCCTACAGTTACTGGCCCCTACACAATTTCGTTAAAATTTAAACTTATACTTATAAAACAATAGGTTATTTTTAATTTGATGAGGGCGGCCGGACGGCGTTCCGTTTTATCCGCGAAGCTCTTGCCTTGCCCGCACCACCGATCACGCAAAAAACCACGCCCTACAAGCGCGCCTCGACCTCTTTCCACTCGCCGGGCTGCAGGCCGTCCAGGCTCCAGGGGCCGATGCGCACGCGCACCAGACGCAGGGTCGGCAGGCCCACCGCCGCGGTCATGCGCCTGACCTGACGGTTGCGCCCCTCGCGAATCACCAGTTCCAGCCAGGCGGTCGGCACGCTCTTGCGAAAGCGCACCGGCGGATCGCGCGGCCATAACGGCGGCTCATCCAGCACGCGCGCCTCGGCCGGCAGGGTCGGCCCGTCGTTCAGCTCGACGCCCGCGCGCAGGCGCTGCAGCTGCTCGGCCGTCGGCGCGCCTTCCACCTGCACCCAATAGGTTTTCGCCAGCTTGTGTTTGGGGTCGGCGATGCGCGCCTGCAGGCCACCGTCATTGGTCAGCAGCAGCAAGCCCTCGCTGTCACGATCCAGCCGCCCGGCCGGATAGACCCCGGGCACCGCGACGAAGTCCTTGAGGGTGGCGCGGCCCTGCTCGTCGTTGAACTGGGTCAGCACATCGAAGGGCTTGTTCAGCAGCAGCAAACGCGGCTCGGCCGGCGGCGCCTTGGCCACCCGGCGGATGGCGGGTTTGCCAGCGGAGCGCGAGGGCGTGGCGGAACGGGGCGGGCGCGGCATGCAGGCTCCGGGAGCAGAAAACGGGGTGGCCAGTGTAACCGAGGCCACCCTTCGATCATCAACCGGACTTATGGTCGACGCCTGCGCGGGCACAGACGACTATGCTGGCAAGACTCTGCTTTCCATGACCGAGGGAATCCGCATGAACGCCTCCGACCCCATACTCGACACCTTCACCGGCTGGGCCGCCAAGGCGCCCGGTGCGCACCTCGAACCGTACAGCTATGCCCCCGGCCCACTGGGCAGCGAGGAGGTCGAGGTGGCGGTCGAGTACTGCGGCATCTGCCACTCCGACCAGTCGATGATCGACAACGAATGGGGCAACGCCCGCTATCCGTTCATCCCCGGCCACGAGGTGGTTGGCCGCATCGTTCGCCTCGGCGAGCAGGTGCGCGGCCTCGAACTCGGCCAGCGGGTCGGTATCGGTTGGTACAAGGGCAGCTGCATGCACTGCCACTCCTGCATGGAGGGCGCGCACCAGCTCTGCGGCTCGGTAAAACCGACCATCATCGGCAGCAACGGCGGTTTCGCCGACCGCCTGCGCAGCCACTGGGCCTGGGCCGTGCCGCTGCCGGAGGGGCTCGACCCGAGCCTGGTCGGCCCGCTGTTCTGTGCCGGCTCGACGGTGTTCAGCCCGCTGCTGGAGTTCAACGTCAAACCCACCGACAAAGTCGGCGTGGTCGGCATCGGCGGCCTGGGTCATTTGGCCCTGGGCTTTCTCAACGCCTGGGGCTGCGAGGTCACCGCCTTCACCTCGTCGCTGAACAAGCAGGAAGAAGCCAAGCGCCTGGGCGCACACAAGGTCGTCGCCTCGACCGACAGCGCGGCGCTCAAGGCGATCGCCGGCAGCCTGGATTTCCTCCTGGTCACCGCCAGCGCCGACCTCGACTGGAACGCGCTGATCGGCACCCTCGGCGGCAAGGGCCGCCTGCACTTCGTCGGCATAGTGCCGAGCGCCATCCCGGTGCATGTGTTCAACCTGATCCCACGCCAGCGCAGCCTGTCCGGCTCACCCGTAGGCTCGCCGGCGAATATGGCGACCATGCTGGAATTCTGCGCCCGCCACCAGATCGTGCCGCAGGTCGAGATGTTCCCCATGAGCCGGGTCAACGACGCCATCGACCACCTGCGCGCCGGCAAGGCGCGCTACCGGGTGGTGCTGGACGCCAGCCGTTAGACGCTCGCGGCCAAGGCCCCTCCTACGGTTCTGCGGTGCTCTTGTGGGAGGGGACTTGTCCGCGAATGGACAGTTGCCCCGGCCATGGCTTGCGCGGCAAGCGGAGCGCTGCGCGCTCCCTGTTGGGCTTCGCCGCTACGTGCCTCAACCCAACCTACCGAAACGGCGGCTCGTCGAAGCTGCGCAGCTTGCGCGAGTGCAGCGAGTTGAGCTGGCTGCGCAGCAGGTCGAGGGCGGTGATGCCGATGTGCAAGTGCTGGGTCACCGCCCGCTCGTAGAAGGCGCCAGCGGCGCCGGGTAGCTTGATTTCGCTGTGCAGCGGCTTGTCCGACACGCACAACAGGGTGCCGTAGGGCACCCGCAGGCGATAACCCTGGGCGGCGATGGTGCCGCTTTCCATGTCCACCGCCACCGCCCGCGCCAGGTTGATCAGCGGCCGCTCCTGAGCCCAGCGCAACTCCCAGTTGCGATCGTCGTAGGTCAATACGGTGCCGGTGCGCAAACGCCGCTTGAGGGCGTCGCCACGCTCGCCGGTAACGTGCGCGGCGGCCTCCTGCAAGGCCATCTGCACTTCGGCCAGGGCCGGCAAGGGAATATTGGGCGGCAGCACCCGGTCGAGAATCCCGTCGCGGCGCATATAGGCGTGAGCCAGCACGTAGTCGCCGATGGTCTGCGACTGACGTAGGCCGCCGCAGTGGCCGATCATCAGCCAGCAGTGCGGACGCAGCACGGCCAAGTGATCGGTGATGTTCTTCGCGTTGGATGGGCCGACACCGATATTGACCAGGGTAATGCCGTGGCCGTCGTCAGCCTGTAGGTGATAGGCCGGCATCTGGTACCGGTGCCAGATGACGTTCTCGATAATCGCCTGCATCTCGCCTTCGGCCATGCCGCGCTCGATCACCACGTTGCCCGGCAGCACCATGCGGTTGAAGCGCGACTCACCGACCAGCATGTCCAGACCATGGCGGATAAATTGGTCGACGTAGCGGTGGTAGTTGGTCAGCAGAATCCACGGCTGCACATGCCGCCAGTCGCTGCCGGTGTAATGCACCAGACGGCGCAGGGAGAAATCCACCCTTGCGGCATCGAACAGCGCCAACGGCAGCGGATCGGTGTTTTCCCAGTCATACAGACCATCGGCGGTGCCGTCGGTGGCGGCAGACAGATCGGTACTGGGGAATACCCGCGCCAGTTCGGCGGCGGTGACCCCGGAGCCGGCCAGTTCATCGCCCTGCTCGACCACATAGGGATAAGGGATGTTCTGCTGGCTGATGCCCACTTCCACCCGCACGGTAAAGTCGCTCATCAGCGGGCGCAGCTGCTCCAGCAGGTATTTACGGAACGCCGCCGGATGGGTGACGGTGATGCTGTAGGTGCCCGGCACCTGCACCTTGGCGTAGGCGCGCACGGTGGTCGGCACTTCGCCCTGACACAGGTAAATCAAACGCAATTCGGGGTAGCGAAACTGGCACTGCTGGGCGGCGTCCGGCTTGACGCGCTCTTTCAGGTAGCGCTTGAGCGCCTGACTGAGGGCGGTGGTCGCCTGCAGGTGCAAGGCGGCCAGACGATCCACCGCTTCTTCAGCGGTGTTGGCGACAATAAAGTCATCGGAGCACGGGTTCACAAGGCACCTTCCTGGCTGATCTCAATGGCTCTATCTTGCCCTGATCCGCCGCGCTTGCGATAGCGCGGCGTTGCTCGCGCAGGCTACTTGAGCAACGCTTGCAGATCCTCGGGCAGCGTCTGCGGGATTAGCGGACCGACCCGGCGTGTACCCGGATTACCCAAGGGAAACAGCCCCAGCAATGAGCCAAGACTGCCGGGGATGCGCAGCAGTTGCGCCAGGCCCTCGGCCCAATCACGCTGACGCCAAGCCCAGGCCAGCATCCATAGGTGGCTGCGCAGGTGTTCGCTGAAATAGCGCTGGCCGAGAATATGCACGCGCTCCAGATGGCGAAGCTCGGCGGCGGGGTCAAGGCCGCGCTGGGCGCGGGCCAATTGGTATTCCTGCCAGAAGGCTTGTTCGCGGGTCATGGCAACGCTCCTCTCTATTAAGCTGCGTTGCCAGTCTGCAAGTGCGGGGCGGCCCCCAGGTCAAGCAACAACAGCTAATCTTCAGCAACCCAATTATCTAGAGGAAAACGCATGCCGCGCGCCCTGCTCACTCTTGTGCTGTGCCTGTTACCCAGTGTTCTGCTGGCCGATAGCCTGGACGGCCATTACCTGACCACGCTGGACGGCCAGCCAGCCGAAATGCACCTGCGCAGCCAGGGCCAGCAGGTCACGGGGGAATATGTGGAGGGCGGCAGGTTGCGCCTGCAGATCAGCGGTAGCTTTGACGGTCAGCTGCTCAGCGCGCAGATCAGCGAAGCGCAATCCGGGCAGTTGATCGCCAATATGAATGCCACCTACGCCAACGGCGTGCTCAACACCCATATCGCCGCGCGCAATCCAACGACCGGGGCAACCCTGGAACGCAAGGCGCTGTTCCACCGGCAAAACCTTAGTGCTGCAGCGACCACGCCAAGTAGCAACCCGAGCAGCAACGCAACACGCGACCCAGCACTGATTGGCACCTGGGTGCATGAGAAGATCATCAACAGCGGCGGCGGCAGCTTCGCCTCGATGACCACTCAGATGATTCTGCAACTGAGTGATGACGGAAGCGTTGCGCAATGGACGCGCAGCGTCGCAGGTGGTGCCGACTGGAACTACGACAGCCCTGGCGAGCTGCAATACAGCGGTCGCTGGCAGAGCAACAACGGCTTGCTGGAAGTGCAGATGCAGGGCCGCAGTGACTATCAGCCTGCCGCCTACTATCGCTTCAGTGACCAGTATCTGGTCACTGAGAGCAATACCGGCAAGCTGATCTGGCAGCGTCGCCAGTGATCAATCAGGCCGGCTGGTGCAGACGAGAGTTGAACAGCGGCCCACGGCTATAAGCCGACAGCGCCTTGGCGGCGGCCAGCACACCGAGATCAACCAGCGGCTCGATCAGGATCACGCTCATATACGCCAGGCCAAAACTGCCCACGGCCGCCAGGTTCTCGCCGGAGAAGCCGTTGCCGTAGAACGCCCAGAAGCCGACCCAGGCAACGATGCCGCCCTGATAGGCAGTCGACAGCGCCAGCGCCTGCTTGTAGGAGAGATCAACATAGGCAGTGCCCGGCGCAATGATGCGCTTGGCCAGCAGGCTGATAGCCCACAGCGGCACCAGCAGCGTGGTGACGTTCATGCCGTACTGCGGCAGGTCGAACTGAGCGAACAGCAGCCCTTGCAGCAGTAGACCGAGCGCCAGACCAACAGCCGTGGCGCCCGCGCCGAACAGTAGCAACAGGGTCGAGCCGAGGATCAGGTGAACCTCGGAAACCCCGACCGCATGATGCGGAAAGACCTCGAAGAAGCAGAACACCAAGGCAGTGGTCAGCAGACTGCGTAATGCCAGGGCAGCGGCGCCACCGTTGCTGCGTACGCTGTCGAGGGCAAGCTTGGCCGTGAGGCCAAAGGCACCTGCGGCGGTTGCATAACTGAGGAAGAGCTTGGCGCCAGTAACGACTTCTGGTTCGATGTGCATAGAGATTCCTGTACCGCGCCCACCGCGCGATGATCTGGATTGAGGGGTTGGGCATAAGCGCCCGGCTTCGATGGCAGGTCTCCTGGCTCACGGTTTGACACTTCGCCCGCCTTCCCGACCTTGTGGCCAGTGGCATGTGGGCGTCATTCACCGTTTACAGTTGCGGGGGCAGCCATGGCTTCGGCACCGGCTGTGGTGCTTTCCATGTTCCCTTTTCATCCAGTCGCATCACACGAGCTGGAACCATCGGCGGCCACCTTACCCGGCGGCAGAGAGAAATGACAGAGCCCGGCGCTGTGGCCGGGCTCAAGGGGAAAGCGCTGCTGAACGTTAGATCAGATGCGGCGTACTGCGTGCCAACAGCGCTTCGACGTCCAGCCCGCGCGGCAAAGTGCCGTAAACCCGACCACCCTGCCCGCCCAGGCGACTGGCGATAAAGGCATCCGACACCGGCGCATTGCCGGCTTCCAGCAGCAGTTTGGCTTGCAGCGCCAGGGCTACGTCTTCGGTGAGTTGGCGAGCGCGGTACTGGATATCGGCGGTGTCGCAGAAATCGGCCTGCAGCTTGGCGATATGCGCCTTGAGCCGTGCATCACCATGACCATCGCCCAGCTCGCTGAACAACGCATCGAGTACGCCGGGCTCCTTGGACAGCGCGCGCAGCACGTCCAGGCACTGCACGTTGCCCGAGCCTTCCCAGGTCGAATTGACCGGCGCTTCGCGGTACAGCCGCGGCAGGATGGTGTCCTCAACATACCCGGCGCCGCCCATGCATTCGGCGGCCTCGTTGATCATCGCCGGCGCCCGTTTGCAGATCCAGTATTTGCCCACGGCGGTGACCAGACGGGCGAACTTGTCTTCCTGCTCGTCATGCGGATTATCCAGCGCCTTGCCCATGCGCATGGTCAGCGCCAGGGCCGCTTCGCTTTCCAGAGCCAGATCGGCCAGTACGTTCTGCATCAGCGGCTGCTCGCTCAGTACACGGCCGCCAACCTGGCGATGGGCGCAGTGGTGCGCGGCCTGGGTCAGGGCCTGACGCATCAGCGCGCTGGAGCCGATCATGCAGTCGAAGCGGGTCAGCGCGACCATCTCGATAATGGTCGGCACGCCACGGCCTTCTTCACCGACCATCCAGGCCAGGGCGCCGCGAAACTCCACTTCACTGGAGGCGTTCGACCAGTTACCCAGCTTGTTTTTCAGGCGCTGGATATACAACTCGTTGCGCGTGCCGTCCGGGCGGTGGCGCGGCAGCAGAAAGCAGGTCAGGCCCTTGGCGGTATACGCCAGGGTCAGGAAGGCATCGCACATCGGCGCCGAGCAGAACCACTTGTGG
This sequence comes from Pseudomonas sp., assembly GCA_030699825.1. Classification (GTDB taxonomy): domain Bacteria; phylum Pseudomonadota; class Gammaproteobacteria; order Pseudomonadales; family Pseudomonadaceae; genus Aquipseudomonas. Next base: position 61,006 of record JAUYKV010000032.1, read on the forward strand.
CCGACCAGCTCGTAAGCCTGGCCCGGGCCGCCAAGGCCGACTGGATAAGCGCGGGTGGTGTTGACGCGCACATCGGTGCCGCCCTGCTTCTCGGTCATGGCCATGCCGATGGTCGCGCCGGTTTTCTGCTCGATCGGCAGATTGCGCGGGTCGTATTGGGTGGAAAGAATTTTCGGCAGCCACTTCTCGGCCACATCGGCCTGCAGCTTTAACGCGGGCACGCTGGCGAAGGTCATGGTCAACGGGCAACCGCTGCCAGCCTCGGCCTGGCTGTGCAGGTAACTCATGGCGGCGCGCGCCACCTGAGCGCCGGCACGCGGGTCGGTCCAGGGCATGGACGGCAGACCATGCTCGATGGCCGCGCTCATCAACTGGTGATAGGCCGGGTGAAACTCCACCAGATCGGCGCGATGGCCATAGCGGTCATGGCTTTTGAACACCGGCTTGTTTTCGTTGGCGAGAAAACCGGCGGCCATCAACTCGCCGCCGGCCAGCGCGCCATACACATCCAGGCGCGGCTCGGCCCAGCCACCGCCGAAGCGTTTGCTCCACTCCTGCAACGGCAGGTCAACGCGGTACAGGTTGGCGCCATCCAGCGGCGGCACCTGATTGAACACTTCATGGGTTTCGGCGTGTTGGCTGGCATTCATGGCTGAGGCTCCTCTTCAGGCAATGGGGCGCCCACGGCGCGTAGACAAAAGGTGACCAGGGCCTGGCTGACTTCAGCCAAGCTGGGGGCGGGATAACCGGCTTCGCGGGCCGCACGGGCGGGCGGCGACAGTGGGCCGACCAGGGCTTCGGCGATGGCGCCGACCAGGCAGGCGGCGACCAAGTTGATCTGCTGCACGCGGAACACGCCTTGGGCGACGCCCTCCTGCAGTAATTCGACGAACAGGTCGGCATAGGCTTCGCGGTAAAACAGGCGCTGCTCGTCGACTTCCGGATCAACCGGCTCGGCGATCAGGGCGAAGGCCAAACGGCGGCTGTCCCAGGCCCGCGCGGCAAAGCGCTCAAGCCCTGCGGCCAGACGCTGCACCGGGCTGCCAGGGCCACGCACGCTGACCGCCAACGCATCGACTTCACGCTGGCTGGCCACGGCAAACACCTCGGCTGCCAGGCTGCCCTTGCTGCTGAAGTGACGGTACAGACTGCCGGTGGCGATACCGACATCCTCGGCCAGGGCCTGCATGGTCAAGGCGGCAAAGCCACCCTCGGCAACCCGCACCAGAGCAGCGCTAATGATGCGCTCACGCAACGCCTGGTCGCGGTCGATACGCAGGGCAGTGGTGCGATAGGCCATGGTCTGAATCCTGATTCACTATTGCTCAAGTGAATCAGGATTCAGAGTTTGGCAAAAGGGTGATTCCGGGCACAACAGCGGGCATATTGGCCAGCCGTTGGCGTATACCACTCAGGGATTAAGACTCGCGGCAGAGCACCCAGTCGTGCAATAGATTGCGCAGCTGCTCGAACTTCACCGGCTTGGCCAGGTAATCGCTCATACCGGCAGCCAGGCAGCGCTCGCGGTCGCCGCTGTGGCTGTGGGCGGTGATCGCCAGCACCGGCAGCAACTGACAGCCCGGCAGGTTGCGCAGCGCCCGGCAGGTGGCGAAACCGTCCATCACCGGCATCTGGCAATCCAGCAGCACCGCGTCGATGGTCTCGTTGCGCAGCACCTCCAGCGCTTCGGCACCGTTATCGGCGGTGCGCACCTGATACCCGAGCTTGAGCAGCATGCCGCGGGTCACCAACTGGTTGATCGCGTTGTCCTCGACGATCAACACCGTGCACTGCTCAGGCGCGCGCAGCGCCGGGCCGGTGGCGCGCAGCACGACTGCGGCTGGGGAGGTCATCTGCACCGGCAGGGCCAGTGGCAGCTCCAGGCGAAAGCAGCTGCCTTGGCCCGGATGGGATTCATGGCTGAGATCACCGCCGAGCAAATCGACCAGCTGCCGGCAGATCGCCAGGCCAATGCCCAGGCCGCCGTACTCGCGGGTCATCGAACCATCCAGCTGCTGGAAGCGCTGATACAGCTTACCGTCGGCCGGCACGGCGAAGCCCACGCCAGTGTCGATCACCTCGATACGCAGCGGCAGGATATCGCTGGCCGTACCGCCGCGAGTAACCCGCACTCGCACTTCGCCATGCTGGGTGAACTTGATGGCGTTATCCAACAGGCAGCTAAGGCTTTGCATCAGCTTGCTGGCATCGCCTTCAAGGGTGTCGGGCAGGCTGTCGTCCAGTTCCAGTACAAAGCGCAGGCCCTTGTCTGCGGCGCGCGGCGCGTACTGCGCACGCAAGCCATCGAACAACCCGCGCAGGCTGAACGGCTCGCGCCGTGGGTACAGCCGCCCGGCCTGCAGTTCAGTCAGAGCGAGGATGTCATTGACCATGCGCATCATGTCGCGGGCGGAACTGGCGGCCGTACGCTGGTAGTGCGCCAGCTCGCCATCGAGTTCGAGCATCTGCATCAGTTCCAGCGAACCAATCACCCCGTTCATCGGCGTGCGCAGTTCGTGGGTGACGGTGGCGAGGAATTCATCCTTCAAGCGGTTGCTGTTGGCCAGTTCCTGGTTGAAGGCTTCGAGCTTGAGCCCGGCCTCCTGGAGGATGCGCGTGCGCTCTTCCTTCATCGCGTTGATGCGGTCGGCCAGCGCCAGCGAGAGCAGGCCGACTTCCAGCGCCGAGCCGATCTGGCTGGCGTACATGGTGAGGAACATATTCGGCAGGTAGCCCAGCACCATCAGGGTGTTGATCATTCCGCCGGCGAGAAAGGCCGTCCAGGCGATGATGAAATAACGCGCCACACGCATGCCGCGCATCCAGGCGAGGATGCCGGCACTGAAGATCACCACGGTAAAGCCCAGCGCCAGGTAGGTCGCCAGGCGCAGCGACAGCGCGTAGCTGGCCGTCAGCGCCAGGGTCATCACCAATACGCCGCAGGCCATCATCAACAGCAGGGCGCGGTCGACCCAGGGGCTGTGCTCGGCGGTATGCAGGAAGCTGCGCGCGAACTGACAACCAAATAACGCAGACGCGCCAATCAGAAACGGCGTGGCGGCGTTCGCCCACCAGGGGCTGTTGGGCCAGAAATACTCGATGGCCGCACCGTTGACCGATAGCTGATAAAAACCAAACGAGGCGATATACAGGATGTAATACAGGTAGCTGGTATCGCGTACGCTGAGGAAGATAAACAGGTTGTAGATCAGCATCACCAGCAGCACGCCGTAGATGATGCCCAGCACATAGATACGCGCCGGCTGCTCTTCCAGGTAGGCGTTGGGCGCCCACAGGGTCAGCGGCGCCTGGATCGAGCCCTGGCTTTCCAGGCGCAGATAAACACTCTGCCGTTGCCCCGGCGGCAACTTCAGCTCGAACACATAGTTGTGCTGTTTGATCTCACGGCTGGAGAACGGCAAGGCATCGCCGGTGTGCTGGCTCAGCTGATAACGTCCCTGCGCATCGGGCAGGTACAGCTGCACATGATCAAGCGGCGGATAGGCCAGCTCCAGCAACCAGGGCTGCACGCCTGTCACCTGCTGCGGGCGGTATTCCAGATCCAGACGCAGCCAGAACACCGAGCGCGAATAGCCGGCGTTCAGCACACCCTTGTCGTGCTGACGGAAACTGGCCTGCAGGGCCGGCGAGGTGATGTCCTCGATGCTGGCATCGCCGCGTACATCCTCAAATACCGACATGGCCTTGCCGAGCGGCAGGCTGCGGGTGTTTTCGTCAAAAACTAATGCCCCGGCCAACCCTGGCACCAGCATGAAGAAACAGAGAAGAATGTAGTGCATGCAACTCAGCCAGAGTAAGCCAGCAGCGCCACGGTGCGCCGCTGGAAGCGGTGTAATTGGATGCTGGCACTCTAGCATAGGCCCTTGCGCCAGAGCCCCAGGAAAAACCTGAACTGTCTGGAGTTTTTTGCCCTTCGCCGGCTGAGGCAGCTGCTCTATGCCGGCATGCGACAGATCGTCCGCTTGGCTGGCTTTCCTGCCGCGGCGGGGTCTGCAAGCCGTGGTTTGGTGGTAAGCTCGCGCACCATGAAAACGCCTACCTCTCGCCCCGTAGTGCTGTGCCTGTCCGGTCATGACCCCAGTGGTGGTGCCGGCCTGCAAGCCGATATCGAAGCCCTGCTCGCCCAAGGCTGTCACGCAGCTCCAACCGTGACCGCGTTGACCGTGCAGGACACCGTCAATGTGTCCGACTTCCGCGTGCTCGACCGCGAGTGGGTGCTGGCCCAGGCCAATGCGGTGATCAACGACCTGCCAGTCGAAGCGGTAAAGCTCGGCATGCTCGGCTCGGTCGAAATGGTCGAAACCGTGCTGAAAATCATGCAACGCCTGCCGGGCATCCCGCTGGTCTGCGACCCGGTGCTGCGTGCCGGCGGCGGTGGCGCGCTGGGCAAGGACGAAGTCGGCTACGCCATGCGTGAGCGCCTGCTGCCCGTCGCCACCATCGCCACGCCGAACCTGCCGGAAGCGCGCATCCTCGCCGAACTGCCGGACGGCAGCGCCGACGAATGCGCCGAGAAGCTGCTGCCGTATATCCAGCACCTGCTGATCACTGGCGGCCATGGCGATGAGCACGAAGTGCACAACCGCCTCTATAGCCGCGACGGCAGCCGCCACACCTTTACCTGCCAGCGCCTGCCCGGCAGCTACCACGGCTCCGGCTGCACCCTGGCCAGCACCCTGGCCGGGCGCCTGGCACTGGGCCAGGAACTGGTCAGCGCCGTGCAATTTGCCCTCGACTACACCTGGCGCACCCTGCGCGACGCCGAACAACCGGGCCACGGCCAGTACATCCCGCGTCGCCTGCCGCTGGATGCTTATTAATAGAAAGCAGCTGATGGAGCGCTCCCAATGAAACTGCGTGGCCTGTATGCCATCACCGACAGCGAATTGCTCAAGGGCAAGCTGCTGCCTTACGTCGAAGCCGCGCTCAAAGGCGGCGCGACGCTGCTGCAATACCGCGACAAATCCAGCGATGACGCCCGCCGCCTGCGCGAGGCCGAAGCCCTGCGCGAGCTGTGCAACCGCTACGGCGCCACGCTGATCATCAATGACGACGCCGAATTGGCCGCACGCCTCGGTGTAGGCCTACATCTGGGCCAAGGTGACGGCTCGCTGTCTGCCGCCCGCGCACTGTTAGGCCGCCAGGCAATCATCGGCGGCACCTGCCACGCCCAACTGGAGCTGGCCGAAGCCGCCGCCAAGGAAGGCGCCAGCTATGTCGCCTTCGGCCGCTTCTTCAATTCCACCACCAAGCCCGGCGCACCGGCGGCTGATGTCGCGTTGCTGACGGCGGCGAAAGCCAAGGTCAATCTGCCGATTGTCGCCATCGGCGGCGTAACCCTGGACAACGCCCCCGAACTGATCGCCCACGGCGCCAGCATGGTCGCAGTGGTGCACGGCCTGTTCGGCGCCGACTCGGCTGCTGAAGTCGAACGCCGCGCCCGCGCCTTTAGTGCCCTTTTTTAAGACAGCAAGGACGCACATGGCCAATCATTACGCTTTGATTGACTTGGAAAATATCCAGCCAGCATCTCTACAAAAGCTGAAAAAAGAAGGCTACCGAATAAAGGTTTTTGTTGGTGCAACTCAAAGCAAAATTGCCATTGATCTGGCAGCAGAGTTGCAGTCCTTTGGAAACGATGCGGAATACATACGAATAGAGGGCAGCGGTAACAACGCACTCGACTTCCATATTACTTTCTATATGGGCCGTATCTCAGCCAGCGATCCCGAAAGTCGTTTCGTCGTGCTGTCCAAAGACACTGGCTACGACCCCCTGCTTAAGCACATGCGTGGCTGTGGCATTCCGGCTAATCGCAGTGGTGTGGCAGTAGCGACAAAAGCGGCACCCGCCACTAAAGCTCCGACGACAGTGAGCTCGAAAAAATCGCCACAACAGATGTCCTTGGCAGAACGTGTAGATCATGCGCACCAGCACCTAAATCGGGCAGGGAAAGCAAAGCCGGCAAAAATCAAAACACTGGGTTCTGCAATGCAGTCTCTTTTTCAGAAGAAGCTGGATGACGCCGCAATTACCAACCTGATTAAAGAGCTGATCAGGCAAGGTGTTGTGATCGAGAATCAAGGATCGGTTTCTTACAAGCTAACCAAATCAAAGTAAGGTCATGACAATGTCCCGTTCCGAAACCCTCTTCGCCAACGCGCAAAAGCACATCCCCGGCGGCGTCAACTCGCCAGTGCGCGCCTTCAAAAGCGTCGGTGGCACGCCGCTGTTCTTCAAACACGCCGAAGGCGCCTACGTCACCGATGAAGACGACAAGCGCTATGTCGATTACGTCGGTTCCTGGGGCCCGATGATCCTCGGCCACAGCCACCCGGAAGTCCTCGACGCGGTGCGTAATCAGCTGCAGCACGGCCTGTCCTACGGCGCGCCGACCGCCATGGAAACCGAGATGGCGGACCTTGTGTGCAGCCTGGTGCCGTCGATGGAGATGGTGCGCATGGTCAGCTCCGGCACCGAAGCGACCATGAGCGCCATCCGCCTGGCCCGTGGCTACACCGGCCGCGACAACATCATCAAATTCGAAGGCTGCTACCACGGCCATTCCGACAGCCTGCTGGTAAAAGCCGGCTCGGGGCTGCTGACTCAGGGCGTGCCGAGTTCGGCCGGCGTGCCGGCGGACTTCGCCAAACACACCCTGACCCTGCCGTTCAACGACCTGGCCGCAGTTGAGCAGATGCTCAGCGAAGTCGGCTCGACTGTGGCCTGCATCATCGTCGAGCCGGTGGCCGGCAATATGAACTGCGTGCCGCCGGCACCGGGCTACCTGCAGGGCCTGCGCGAGCAGTGCGACAAACATGGCGTGGTGCTGATTTTCGATGAAGTGATGACCGGCTTCCGCGTCGCCCTCGGTGGCGCCCAGGCGTATTACGGCGTCACCCCGGACCTGACCACTTTCGGCAAGATCATCGGCGGCGGTATGCCAGTCGGCTGCTTCGGCGGCAAGCGCGAAATCATGCATTGCATCGCCCCACTCGGCCCGGTGTACCAGGCCGGCACCCTGTCGGGTAACCCGCTGGCCATGGCCGCCGGCCTGACCACTTTGCGCCTGATCAAACGCCCGGGCTTCCACGCAGAGCTGAGCGACTACACCTGCCGCATGCTGCAAGGCCTGCAAGACCGCGCCGATGCGGCCGGTATCCCGTTCGTCACCACTCAAGCGGGCGGCATGTTCGGCCTGTATTTCAGCGGCGCCGACGATATCGTCACCTTTGATGATGTGATGGCCAGCGATGCCGAACGCTTCAAACGTTTCTTCCACCTGATGCTCGATGGCGGCGTGTACCTGGCACCGAGCGCCTTCGAGGCGGGTTTCACCTCCATCGCCCATGGCGATGCAGAGTTGAAGATCACCCTGGACGCCGCCGAGCGCGCTTTTGCCGAGCTGAAGAAAGCCTGATGCAGTACAGCACCGCCTTTAGCGACGCTGTTCTGGCCCTGGCCTGTCTGGCCTGCGCAATTGCCATCGGCAAAGCCCGCAAGCACTACGGCGAAGCCGATCAGCCCGGGCTGTTCTGCGCCCTACTGGGGTTTCTTCTGCCTGCGGCTGCAGCAGCCGTCGGGGTGATTCGCTTTGGCATCGACCCCAGCGCGCAGGCCGCGCATCTGTGGCTAAGCCAAGCCAGCAGCTTTCTCGGCCTGCCGTTGCTCGGCGCCGCCGCACTCGCCCTGGGTCGCGGCTGGAAGTGGAGCCGTGCCAACTGGGGACGCATCCTGCTCGGGTTGTGCGCGTTCTTCGAACTGTTCCGGCAAATGCACCTGCTGGAGGATTACCGCCTGCTACTCAACCTGGCGACCCTGCTGCTGATTCTCTACGCCGGTGCCGTGCAGTGGCCCAAACGCACGCCCCTGGCAGCTGCAATTGCCGTGGTCGGGTTGTTTCTGCTGGCCGGCTTGGCCGTAGGCACCGAAGGCTTTATCGGTTCTTTACGCCGAGTCGACTTGTTCCACGCCCTGCTGACACCCGCCTACCCACTGCTGGCCTGGCTGCTACTGAGCCTGCCTGGCAGCGCAAAACATGGCCGCACGGAAGAAAACCCGGTAAAGACTTTGTAAGAACGCAGCTGCTTATTTCATAATGTGATGGCTGCCGCGTTCCGGCGGCCAGGCACATCGCCTGTTGTGCATCCCGAGGTAAACGGATTTTCATGAAACGCACCGGCCGCACCCTGTCCCTGGGCTGCCTGTTGCTCCTGCTGCCACTGCTTGCCTCGGCGAGCGGCAACTCCTTGCTGATCCCAGCGCTTGGCAGCTGCTCACTCAACACCGCCCCCGAAGAACTGCCCGCCGCCCTTGAGGCCTGTGAGCAGGCTGCGCTCAATGGCGACCTGCAGGCGGAGTTCGAGCTGGGCGAGTTCTATTACGACGGCAAGCGCGTCGAACGCGATCTCAGCCAGGCGCTGAAATGGTTCGAGCAGGCCTCGCTGCAAGGCCATGCGCAATCGCAGTACCGCCTGGGCATGATGTTCTTCCGTGGCGAAGGCGTACCGGCGAACGCGGTGCAGGCCTATATCGTGCTGAAAATGGCGGCGGTGAACGGTTCGGACGAAGCCATGGACAGCGCCGACCTGATCGCCGCACAGATGCCGCGCAACGAACTGGAAATCGCCAGCCAGGTGCTCGGGCAGATATTCCGCAACTACCTGCTGGAACTGCAGAACGCCGACACCTTCACCTCGCCGTTCGCCCCGCTGCCGTAGTCAAACCGTTTTGGCGTGAAGCGTAGCGAGCGAAGAGCAGGCAAGGCAAAAACTGGCGAGGCAGCGGAGTTTACTGGTGTAAATGAGCATGCCGAGCCAGTTTTTAACGCCGCATGGTCGAGCGCAGTAGCTTCACTTGTCAGGCATCGGCATGGGGAACGGCATAACATTGCCGCCACCCTTGGCTTCGCTGATCTTCGGCGTGCCCAGGCGCTCGACTTCGTCGATGCGGATGATCGCGTGCATGGGGATAAAGCTGCGCACCACACCGTCAAACTGCGCTTTGAGCTTTTCTTCGCTGGGGTCGACGACCACCTGGGTGCGCTCGCCGAAGACGAACTCCTCCACTTCCAGAAAGCCCCACAGATCGCTTTGAAAGATCTGCTTGGCGTACATCTCGTACACCTGACCCTGGTTGAGGAAAATCACCTTGTAGATGGGTTCGCGCTTGCTCATGGCTATGCAGTTCGTACCGAGGGGTTAATTGAAAGGGCGCGGATCATAGCATAGCCGCCTAGCAGCCAACGCCAGGGTCTGTTGCCGCTTCGTTCGCGGCCGCGCCGGAGCCTGTTTTAGCGCGAGGCAAGGCACGAGACACGAAGTTTGGTTGTTCCAAATGAGTGTCGAGAAACGCAGCATCGCGCTAAAACAGGCCCGGCCCTTCGGGTTGCGCGCAAAATCTCGCCACGCGGTGTTGGAGGACTTGGCAAGGGAACAACCATTACCTGCGTCCTCCGCCTAGCCTGGCGAGATTTTTCGCGGCAACGCGGCTCGCGACGAAGCGACAGCAGACCCTAGGAACCCTGGCACTAGCTCCCTATAATGCGCGGTTCTTCGAATCACCCTTTTTGAGCGCGCATGACCAAGAAGCTTTATATCGAAACCCACGGTTGCCAGATGAACGAGTACGACAGCTCGCGCATGATCGACCTGCTGGGCGAACATCAAGCCCTGGAAGTCACCGAGACAGCAGCAGACGCTGACATCATCCTGCTCAACACCTGCTCGATCCGTGAAAAAGCCCAGGACAAGGTGTTCTCGCAACTCGGCCGCTGGCAAAAACTGAAGATTGCCAACCCCGATCTGGTGATCGGCGTCGGCGGCTGTGTGGCCAGCCAGGAAGGCGCGGCGATTCGTGATCGCGCGCCCTACGTCGACGTGGTCTTCGGCCCGCAGACCCTGCACCGCCTGCCGGAAATGATCGACGCCGCGCGTACCACCAAGATCGCCCAGGTCGACATCAGCTTCCCCGAGATCGAAAAATTCGACCGCCTGCCCGAACCCCGCGTCGATGGCCCCAGCGCCTACGTGTCGGTGATGGAAGGCTGCAGCAAGTACTGCACCTTCTGCGTGGTGCCTTACACCCGTGGCGAAGAAGTCAGCCGCCCCATGGCCGATGTCCTGGGTGAAATCATCCACCTGGCCGAACACGGCGTGCGTGAAATCACCCTGCTCGGGCAGAACGTCAACGGCTACCGTGGCGCCACCCAGAATGGGCAGATTGCCGACTTCGCCGAGCTGCTCTACGCCGTAGCGGCCATCGATGGCATCGACCGCATTCGCTACACCACCAGCCATCCGCTGGAATTCTCCGACGCGCTGATCCAGGCCCACGCCGAGATCCCCGAGTTGGTGAAATACCTGCACCTGCCGGTGCAATCGGGCTCCGACCGGATTCTCGCGGCGATGAAGCGCAACCACACCGCACTGGAATACAAGTCGCGCATCCGCAAGCTGCGCGCCGCCGTGCCGGACATTCTGATCAGCTCGGATTTTATCGTCGGTTTCCCCGGTGAAACCGAGAAGGACTTCGAGCAGACCATGAAGCTGGTCGAGGATGTCGGTTTCGACTTCTGCTACTCCTTCGTCTACAGCGCGCGCCCTGGCACCCCGGCGGCTGACCTGCCCGACGACACCCCGCTGGAGCTGAAAAAACAGCGCCTGGCACTGCTGCAACACCGCATCACCCAGCAGGGCTTCGAAAATAGCCGACGCATGGCCGGCACTGTGCAGCGCATCCTGGTCAACGATTACTCGAAGAAGGACCCCGGCATGCTCCAGGGCCGTACCGAGAGCAATCGGGTGGTCAACTTCCGCAGCGATAACCCACGCCTGATCGGCCAGTTTGTCGATGTGCATATCGACGAAGCCATGCCCAACTCGCTGCGCGGCACGCTGCTGTAGGGTGGATGTCGTTTTTTACATCCACCATGGCTGCGTGATTGGTGGATGGGTGAGGCGTCATCCACCCTACGCGAACGGCTCTGCAACAGGTTGCTGGCGGCCCGAGCTTCCCCCTCGCGGCCGCTAGCGCTATTCTTCGCTTCACTACACCAGCCGACTGGCGGCCATCACACGACCTTGAACGCACCCATAGAACCACTCCGCTTTATCCTTGAACCCTTTGAGGCTCGCCGCTTCGCTAACCTGTGCGGCCAATTTGATGAGCACCTGCGCCTGATCGAACAGCGCCTGAGCATCGAATTGCGCAACCGCGGCAACCAGTTCGAACTGGTCGGCACCGCCGGTCAGACACGCGCTGCCGAGCAGCTGCTGCGCCGCCTCTACCGCGAAGCCGAAAATACCGAACTGTCGCCCGATCTGGTGCACCTGTTTCTGCAGGAGTCCGGGATTGAGGAAATGAGCAACCCGACCGTCGAAGCCAGCGTCGCCCTGCGCACCCGCAAGGGCATGATTCGTCCGCGCGGGGCCAATCAGCAGCGCTACGTCAAAGCCATTCTCGACCACGACATCAACTTCGGTGTCGGCCCAGCCGGTACCGGCAAGACGTATCTCGCCGTGGCCTGCGCCGTGGATGCCCTGGAGCGCGAGCAGATTCGCCGCATCCTGCTCGTACGCCCGGCAGTAGAAGCTGGCGAGAAGCTCGGCTTCCTCCCCGGTGACCTGTCGCAGAAGATCGACCCCTACCTGCGCCCGCTCTACGACGCACTCTACGAGATGCTCGGCTTCGAGCAGGTGGCCAAGCTGATCGAGAAACAGGTGATTGAAGTCGCGCCGCTGGCCTATATGCGCGGCCGCACGCTGAACAACAGCTTTATCATCCTCGACGAAAGCCAGAACACCACTCTGGAACAGATGAAGATGTTCCTCACCCGCATCGGCTTCGGCTCCACTGCGGTGATTACCGGCGATATAACTCAGGTCGACCTGCCGCGCGGCACCAAAAGCGGCCTGACCCACGTGATCGACGTGCTGCGTGACGTCCCGGGCATCAGCTTTACCCATTTCAAGCCCAAGGACGTGGTGCGCCACCCACTGGTGCAGCGCATCGTCGAAGCCTACGAACGCTACGACAACCGCATGCACGGCAAGCTGGATGACGAGCAGGATGAGCGCAATGCTTGAGCTTGACCTGCAGATCGCCAGCGACGCCGCCGCCCTGCCGAGCGAGGCGCAATTCCGTGCCTGGTGCGAGATTGCCCTGCGCCAGCGCAGCGCCGACTCCGAGCTGACCATTCGCCTGGTCGATGAAGCCGAAGGCCGCGAGCTCAATCACACCTGGCGTCATAAGGATTACGCCACCAACGTACTATCCTTCCCTGCCGATGTGCCGGACGAGATGCTGGATATACCGCTGCTCGGTGATCTGGTGATCTGCGTGCCGGTGGTTGAGCGCGAAGCCCAGGAACAAGCCAAAACCAGCGAAGCGCATTGGGCGCACCTGGTGATCCACGGCTGCCTGCACCTGCTCGGCTACGACCACATCGACGATGAGGAAGCCGAAGAGATGGAAGCGCTGGAACGAGAATTGCTGGCTGAGTTGGGTCACGCCGACCCTTACGCCGACCACGAATAAGAGGGCACCTACAAACTACTGCGCTCGGCCATACTGCGTTGCACTCAGTCTCAAATGCTCATGTACAACTCGTACACTGCGCTTTTCGACTGAGCGCGCCTTGCCTGACCATCGCTCGCTACGTTTGTAAGCACCCTCTACAACCCAACTGAAATTACAAAAGGTTCCTGAGTAACCACCATGAGCGAAGACCGATCGAGCAACGAGCAGAAGTCCTGGTTTAACAGACTGACCCAGGCTTTTGCTCATGAGCCGAAGAACCGCAAGGAATTGCTGGAAGTGCTGCGCGAAGCGCATCAGAACAAGCTGCTCGACAGCGAAGCACTGGCCATCGTCGAAGGTGCAATTCAGGTCGCCGACCTGCAAGTTCGCGACATTATGGTGCCGCGCTCACAGATGATGAGCATCAAGGCCAACCAGACGCCCAAGGAATTTCTGCCCTCGATCATCGAGGCCGCGCACTCGCGTTATCCCGTGGTGGGCGAGAGCCTCGACGATGTGGTCGGCATCCTCCTGGCCAAGGATCTGCTGCCACTGATCCTCTCGGGCGAACAGCCCAACTTCAATATCAAGGACCTGCTGCGCCCGGCCACCTTCGTGCCCGAGTCCAAGCGCCTCAACGTGCTGCTGCGTGAGTTCCGCGCCAACCACAACCACATGGCCGTGGTGATTGATGAGTACGGCGGCGTTGCCGGCCTGGTGACCATCGAGGACGTGCTGGAGCAGATCGTCGGCGATATCGAAGACGAGCACGACGTGGAAGAAGACAGCTACGTCAAACCGCTGCCCTCCGGCGACTTCCTGGTCAAGGCGCTGACGCCGATTGAAAGCTTTAACGAAGCCTTCGATACCGAATTCTCCGATGACGAATTCGACACCGTCGGCGGCCTGGTGATGAGCGCCTTCGGCCATTTGCCCAAGCGCAACGAAGTCACTCAGATCGGCGAGTTCCGCTTCCGCGTACTTAACGCCGACAGCCGCCGCATCCATCTGCTGCGCCTGAGCCCGGTTAGTAATTGACATCCGCTGGCCACCTGAAACGGTGGTCAGCTCGCAACACTTCCCCCGCCTGCTCCGCCGCTTTACCCTTGCGCCACCTCAATCCAAGGACCTGCATGCAATGCACTGGATAACCCGACCTGGCTGGCCCGGCAACCTGATCGCCCTGCTCGCAGGCGCGATCACGCCCCTGGCGCTTGCGCCTTATGACCTGTGGCCGCTGGCCATCCTCTCCATCGCCCTGTTCTACCTCGGCCTGCGTGACCTCACGCCGCGCCAGGCGGTGCTGCGTGGCTGGAGTTATGGCTTTGGCATGTTCGCCGCTGGCACCAGCTGGGTGTACGTAAGCATCCACGATTACGGCGCGGCCTCGCCGCCCCTGGCGGTCTTTCTGACCCTGCTGTTTGTCGGCGGCCTCGGCCTGTTGTTCGCCCTTAGCGCCTGGGCCTGGACGCGCTGGCTGCGCCGGGTCGAAGCGCCGCTGGCCGATGCCTTGGCCTTCGCCGCTCTGTGGCTGGCGCAGGAAGCCTTCCGCAGTTGGTTTCTAACCGGCTTCCCCTGGCTGTATGCCGGTTACAGCCAGTTGGATGGCCCGCTGGCCGGGCTGGCCCCGCTGGGCGGCGTGTGGCTGCTGTCGTTTGCCCTGGCGCTAAGCGCCGCGCTGCTGGTGAATCTGGCGCAACTGCGCTCGCGCAAGGCATTTCTCGCCATCGGCGTGGTGCTGTTAGTCGCCCCGTGGATTGCCGGCCTCGCCCTCAAGGGCCACGCCTGGACTCAACCTCTGGGCGAGCCGCTGAGCGTGTCGGCCATGCAGGGCAATATCGAACAGAACATGAAATGGGACCCTGAGCAGCTCAACGCGCAGCTCGCGCTGTACCGCGACATGACCTTCAGCGCCAAGCCGACCGACCTGATCGTCTGGCCGGAAACCGCCATCCCGGTGCTCAAGGACCGCGCCCAGGGCTACCTGGGCATGATCAATCGCTTCGCCAACGAGCGAAATGCTGCGCTGATTACCGGCGTACCGATTCGCCAAAGCAACGAGCGTGGCGAGCAGCGCTACTACAACGGCATCAGCGTAGTTGGCCAGGGCAGCGGTGATTACCTCAAGCAGAAGCTGGTGCCATTTGGTGAATACGTGCCGCTGCAGGAAGTACTGCGCGGGCTGATCGCCTTCTTCGACCTGCCGATGTCCGACTTCGCCCGTGGCTCCGCCGAGCAGAGCCTGCTGCAGGCCAAGGGCCATTCGATTGCCGCGTTTATCTGCTACGAAGTGGTCTACCCGGAGTTTTCCGCCGGCCTGGCGGCGCAGAGCGACCTGCTGCTGACCATCAGCAACGACACCTGGTTTGGCCGCTCCATCGGCCCGCTGCAGCATCTGCAGATGGCGCAGATGCGCGCCCTGGAAGCCGGCCGCTGGATGATCCGCGCAACCAACAACGGCGTCACCGCACTGATCGACCCGCAAGGCCAGATCACCACGCAACTGCCGCAGTTCGAACAGGCGGTGCTGTATGGCCAGGTGCAACCGATGCAGGGGCTGACGCCTTACCTGTACTGGCGCGGCTGGCCCATGCTGATCATCTGCCTGCTGCTATTCGCCTGGGCGTTGCTGGCCAGTCGTATGGCCAAAACGCTGTAGAACCTGACCGAACTCGCTTAAGGCGGTAACACGTAGGGTGGATGACGCTTCACCCATCCACCATTGCGGCCTGATGGTGGATGAAAAAAGCGTCATCCACCCTACCTCCTACACCCGCATGGCGAAGACGCTTTAACGGCGAAAGAACCGGTAGAACTCGCGCAGCTCAGCCTGCGCGTCGCCGATGCTGACTGGCGTGAAGCGCAGCGGATGGTGCGCGGGGCATTGCGCCAGACGGCCTTGATCGAGCGGGTGCAGCCAACCGAGCAGCGGGTAACCGCCCATGCTCTGGTGGTCGGCCTGCAGGATGATCGGTTGCCCATCCGGCGGCACCTGAATCGCCCCGCGTCCAACCCCCGATGACCATTGCCGCACGGGCGCCTGCATGGCCTCGCCGAGCAACCGTGCACCCATGCGGTCGGAGTGCGGGCTGAGCTGCCAGGTCTGAGCGAAAAAGCCCTGCACCTGGTCTTCCTCGAAACTCGCCGCATCGCCGCCGGTAATCACCCGCAGCAAAGGTTTGCAGGCGTAATCCGGCAGATAGGGCCAGGGCACGCTGACGGCGCGGGTGAAATGCGCCGGCCGGCAAGCCAGCAAATCCCCCGCCTGCAATGCCTGCCCCAGCCCTTCGCGCAGCTGCACGCTGACGCTGCCCAGCACCGGAGCAGCAATAAAGCCGCCCGCCACCGCCAGATAGGCGCGCTGGCCGCTGCGGGCAAAGCCCATGCGCAGCTGCTGCCCCTTGCGCAGCGGCACACGCGTCCACAGAGGTTGCGGCTGATCATCCACGCTCAGCGGCACCTGCGCGCCGCAAACCGCCACCCATGTGTCGACCTCGGCCTGCAACTCGACGCCGCCCAGGGCGATTTCCAGCAGCGGCGTGCCCCAGGGATTGTTCAGCAGATGATTGGCCCAGGCCGCGCCATGCCAATCCAGCGGCCCGGCTGGCGATACGCCAAGGTGTTGCCAGCCCTGCCGCCCCGCATCCTGAAGCAGGCTCTGCGGCCCAGGTTTGAGCACCCGCAGGCCGCTCATAACTGACCTCCTTCGCGGATAAAGTCGCGCTCTTCAATGCTGCGAAAACGCACCCGATCACCCAGCATCAGTGGGCAGGGCGGCGTTCGCGCAGCATCGAACAGCGACCAGGGGCAACGGCCGATCAGGTGCCAACCGCCGGGTGAGCTGTGTGGGTAGATCGCCGTCTGCCGCTCGGCAATCGCCAGGCTACCGGCCGGTACGGCAATGCGCGGGGTGGCTCGGCGCGGCAATGCCAGGCGCGCGTCCAGCTCGCCGAGGTAGGCAAAGCCCGGAGCAAACCCAATCGCGCCGACGCGGTACTCGGTGGCCGCATGCAGTTCGATCACCTGAGCGCTGCTCAGCTGACACAGACGCGCGACCTCGGCGAGGTCTTCACCGTTATACAAAATGGGGATTTCGTGCAGCCGCCCGACCTGCGCAACAAAGGGCTCGGCCAGCCAGCGCTCCAGCAGCGGTTTGAGCCGCTCGGCCAGCTCCAGATGATCGGTACGCAGCAGGTCGTAGTGCAACAACAGGCTGGTCCAGCCCGGCACCAGATCGGTCAGCACCTCGCCCAGCTCGCCACGGATGCGCTCGGCCAGCAAGGCAATCCGTTGCGGTAGCTGCGCCTCCGGTTGCTCGGCCAGCACCAGCAACAGCGCTTCGGCACCGGCCGGTTCGAGGCGGATCATAGGGCGTCCAGGCTGGCCCGCAAACGCCGCAATACGGCCAGGGAGTCGGCGTTATCGCCATGCACGCACAGGCTGTCGGCGCGCAATTGCAGCGGCTTGCCATCGATATCGGCAAACGGCTCACCCTGAGCAATCGCCAGGGCCTGTTGAAAGATCCGCTGCGGATCATGGTGCACCGCGCCGCTCAAACGCCTCGCCGCCAATTGCCCATCGGCCAGGTAGGCGCGATCGGCAAAGGCCTCGAACATCAACGGCACATCGGCGGCATCGGCCAGGCGCAGCTCGCGGCTGTTGTCAGCCAGCGCCAGCACCATCAGCGGCAGCCCCTTGCGGTAACTGGCGCAAGCCTCAAGCACCGCGTTGAACAGCGCATCGTCACGCACCAGATCGTTGTACAGCGCGCCATGCGGTTTGACGTAGGCCAACTGAGTGCCGGCCGCGCGGCAGAAGGCATCCAGCGCGCCAAGCTGATACAGCACCAGCGCAGTGACCTCCTCTGGCGAGCAGGCGATATGCCGGCGGCCGAAACCGAGCAGATCCGGATAGGCCGGGTGCGCACCAATGCTCACCCCATGCTGCACCGCCAGGGCGACGGTGCGTTGCATGGTCAGCGGGTCGGAGGCATGAAAGCCGCACGCCAGATTGGCCTGATCAATCAGCGGCATGGCATGCACGTCATCGCCCATGCGCCATACGCCGAAGCTTTCACCCATGTCGCAGTTCAGCAGGATTGTTTTCATGCCCATCAGCTTAGTGGTGCATTGCTGTGACGGGAAGCCCGCAACCCAGGCCTTTTAACGGGGCTTTCGCGACAGGTCACCAGGCTGACTTTTAGCGGACAACCCAGACCATGAAAGTTGACGGTCACGATGTAGCCAATAATCAAAGCCGGACTAGTTGCAGTGGCTCCTTGGGAATGCAGCAGCAGGCCAGAATCTGCCCGGCCGGCAGCGCGAGGGCCGGCTGCTGGCGCCACTCCACTTCGCCCTTGCAGCCCAGCCGGCAGCTGCCGCAATGCCCGCCCCAGCAGTCCGCCGCCAGCTCCACGCCCTGTTCGTGCAGGGCATGCAGCAGGCTCGGCTGACCGTTGTAGTCCAGCGCCTCACCTTGCCAATCCAGAGCGAACTGCCCGGCACCCGCACCCAGGGCGCCCGCGCCGAAAGCCTCCCAATGCACCCGTGAATCAGGCAGGCCGAGATCGCTCAAATGCGCTAAACAAGCCTTGAGCAAAGCGTCACCGGCGCAGATAAACACTTCGCTGTCAGCCGTGACGATCTCGCTCAAACGCTGGCGATCCAGCCGCCCCTGCCAAGCCGAGGGAACCTGACTGTCCCGGCTAAGCGCAGGGCGATAATCGAACTCAGGATGCGCAGCGGCCAGCGCCAGCAGCTCCTGGTGATAGGCCAGAGCCGCCTGGTCACGCCCGCCATAGAGCAAGGTCAGACGCCGACCGCCTGGCCGTTTGAGCCAGGCATGCAGCATGGCGCGCATCGGCGTGATGCCAACGCCGCCGGCAATCAGTACCAGGTGCGGGCCATGTTGCGGCGCCAGGGTGAAATGTCCGGCCGGCGGCAGAATGCGCAGCGACCGCCCCGGCAGCGCCTGCTCGGCCAGCCATTGGCTCATCCGTCCCAGCGCTTCGCGCTTGATACACAGCTGATACTGCCAGGGCCGTGAGTGCCAAGCCGCCAGGGAATAGCAGCGGCGCATGGGCCGCGAGCCGGGCGGCTGGGCGAGAATGGTAAGGAACTGCCCCGGCGCGAAACGCGGCAGCGGCAAACGCCAGGGATGTACCAGCTCCAGGTGCAGCAAATCCTCGCTCAGCCATTGACTGCGGCGAATGCGCAGACGTCGGCCCAAGCGCTGCTGACGCCCTTTCCACCAGAGCCACAGGCCGTGCAGGCTGATCGCCAGAGTCGCCAGCGCGCCGAGCAGACTCAGGCCGATCAGCAGCGCGGCGAGGTAGATCATTTAGCAGGCCGTTGAAAAACGTAGGCGAGGCAGCCGAGACAAGGCAAAAACAGGCGAAAAAGCGGAGTGTACGAGCTGTACATGAGCATTTTGAGCCTGTTTTTAACGCCGTATCGGCAACGCAGGTAGTTTTTCAACGGTCTGTTAGATGGCGGCGCGACGGCGCGACTGCCACCAGACCCACACACCGGTCAGGCCGAGCAGGGCCAGGGTGAAACCGAGCACATCAATCCACACCCACTCGCCGCTCTTGCCGAAAAACGCCTTGCCGGTGTGCATATCCATCACCAGCTTGCCGACGGTGTAGGGCTTGACCACTTCACCCTGGGCAGCCAATAGCGCGTCATTGCCGCCCCAGGCGTTCCAGCTCAAGCCGTCGCGGCTTTGCAGCGCGCCGATGTCCTTGACGCTGGCCATCAGCTGGCCGTCGGCCAGGCGAGTAATGCCGTGCACATCGCCTTCAAGACGCAGGGTAAGGTCATCGCCCTGCAGCTGATACAGACCCATCTTGCTGGCAACCCACAGGTTGTCGCCTTCACTCATCAACTGACGCACTTCGACATCGGCCTGGCGTTGCGGCTGTTCATCGGCCCGCTGGACGAACAAGCCCTGCTGGCTGCCCAGCCACAAACGCCCATCGGCGGCCTGAGCCACGCTGCGCAGTTCAAGCTCCTTTTCCATGGGCATGGACAGCCAGCTGATCGGCATATCCTTGATGCCCAGGCTCTTCTCATGCGCCAGGAAGATGGCCGTGACGCCGACAATAAACATCGGCAGGGCCAGTAGCACCCCGCTCCACAGGTGAATTTGACGGCTCGACATAGCGGTGACTCCTCAGGGTTACCAGCGGATTTCCAGGCTCATGCTGTACAGCGGCTCGGAATATTCTTGGGTGACTTCACGGTTTTTCAGCGACCCGTCAGCGTTGTATGCACGCTTTTCCTGGTCTTTTTGTGCCTGTCCGATGTTTTCGGCGGCCAGGCGCAAGGTCATGTCGTCCGTCAAATTGGCGTTGACGAACAGGTCGAAGAACTCGACCTCGGTGGTACTGGTGCTCTCGTTGCTGTTGCCGATTTCGTCTTCGAAGTCGCCGGCCTTGTTCCAGCTGCCGCCCACCGTCAAAACAGTGGCCGGAATGCGGTACTCCAGGCCGATGTTGGCCAGGTAGCCAGGCTGCTGCTTGAAGCGGCGCTTCTCGCCCGTGGCCTGGTCCTTCACTTCGGAATCCAGCCAGCTGTAACCGGCCGCGCTGCTCAGGCCGTCGATGCCCAACCAGGCGAGATCGCTGGAAAACTCCAGCTCGGCGCCCCACAGCTTGCCGTCACCGGTGTTGCGGGTCTGCTTGTAGTACTCGCCATCACCACTGTCGAGGTAGGTCACTTCCTCCATCAGGTGCTTGATGTCGCGGCGGAACAGGTTGAGGCCGATCAGCCCGGCATTGTCACCCAGGTAGTGTTCCAGCCCCAGGTCGTAGCCCAGGGACTCCTCAGGTTCGAGCGTCGGATTACCGATCTTGTTCGGGTCCGAGATGGTGCCACTCTTGCTGTCGACCATCGGCGTGATGTCATCGAACTTCGGCCGGCGCACGGTGCGTGCCACGCTGCTGCGCAATGCCCAGGCCTCGGCCAGGTCCCAGCGGTAATGCAAGGACGGGGCAAAGTGCTCTTCACGGCCATCGGCTTCGCTGCCAGGGATCGAGCTTGCCAGCTCGGAGCTTTCCCAGCGCAAGCCAGGCTGCAGGTGGTGCTTATCGTTGATGCGCCAGGTGTCGGTGACATACAGGTCGAAGCGCTTCTCTTCCAGCTCGTACTGGCCGTTGGCCTCAGCCTGAGTCACGCCATTGCTGACCCGGGTCTTGTCGCGCTCGCGGTTCTTTTCGCTGTAGTCGTAACCGGCCAGCAGCTCATGGTCGCCACGCCAGTGGGTCAGGCTCTGGCCGAACTGCCACTCGCGGTCATTCTTGTCTTCGTCTTCGGTCTCACGCTTGTCCAGCGCGCCATTGGCCTTGTAGATCAGCTTGGATTTGCGCTTCTGGTCGTCCAGGTCGCGTACGCTGAAATGGCTGTCGAGCTGCAGATCCTCAGCCAGCGGCCGCTCCCAACCCAGGCTGATGCCGAGGTTACGGCTGTTCATCAGCTCTTTCTCGTACTCCGAGCCGTTGCCGGTGCCGTCAGCCTTGAACTTGAGCTTGTCCTTGTCGCGATGCATTTCGCTGTCGAGCAGCAGCAGGTCGACATTGAGCATGTCGCCGCCCTCGCTCTGCCAGCCCCAATGCGGGGTCAGGAAGTTCTCGAAGAAGCGCTTGTTCTCACGCTCCTGCTCACGCGCGCCGGCAACGCCTGCGGCGTTGTAGGTCACTTTGTCCTTGAGCTTGGGCAGGCTGCGGGTCTGCCGGCCGCCGCTGATCAGCCATTGCTGACGCAAGTCGGCCTCACCCCAGCTGAACTGCGCACTGCCATCCATCGGCCGCTGATCGCCACTGGCTGCACCGAGAATCACCTTGCGCTGCGCCGTGCTGCGCTTCTTCAGGATGATATTGAGAGTGCCACCGATGCCCTGGGCGTCCATCTGTGCGGTGGGCGAACGGAGGATCTCGATACGGTCGATCATTGCCATGGGGATCTGGTCGAGCTGCACTTCGCGCTTCTCGCCGCTGTCCGGCATGCGCCGACCATCCAGCAGGACCTGGGTGTACTCCTTGTCCAGGCCGCGCAGACGCAGGTCCTTGTTATCGCCAGGAGCACCGCCAAAATACATGCCGGTCTTGCGACGCAGTGCGTCACCCAGGCTGCCGTTGCCCGAACGGCGCAGCTCTTCACCGTCGATTACCACCTTGGGCGCGACCGACTGGCGGCGTTCTTCAGTGGCGATGCGCACACCATCCACACGCATGGTCGGTAATGCCGTAACGCCGCTATCGGCCGCCTGGGCTGCCAATGGGGACAGCGTCGCCAGCGCCAGCAATGACAACAGACGCGGCTGCGCCTTAAGACTGAACGGCCATTGCTGCTGCATACGAACCTCCCCAGAAAATGAGGCGCGATTCTAATTGCTAATCAACCGCATTACCAAGTGAATTTGAAAGACATTTGATAATGCGTAAAAACCCTCAAGCTCCCGGCTCAGTAAACGTCGCGGCGATAACGACCCTCTTCGCGCAGCGTGTTGATTGCGGCTCTGCCGAGCCGTGCTCAGCAACACGCCGCCGGACGCCAACGCCCATGACAAAAGCGTCAGAAAACTCGCCCGAGTCAGTTGGGACGAATGCCGAACACCACAGGCGCGGTCACTTTTCGAGAATGTATAGCCTTTGTAAATGTTTAGCATTTGTATAAAGGCCTTATATAGAATCGCCCTCCTGTTTTCTTATCACGCGAATTCCATGAACGGCTTCCCTTGGCTCGGCACCCTGCGGCAATGGCACTGGATCAGCTCGGCGCTGTGTTTGGCCGGCATGCTGTTGTTTGCCGTGACCGGCATCACCCTCAACCATGCCGCGCAGATCGAAGCTAAACCGCAGGTTGTTAGCCATCAGGCGCAACTACCTGAAGCGCTGCAGACTGCACTGCAAAACAAACAGCCAAGCCAGGGCTTACCGCTGGAGCTGCGCCAGTGGCTGGAAACCGAGCTGGCGATTCGCCTGGATGGCCGCGACGCCGAATGGTCGGATGGCGAGTTGTATATCGGCCTGCCGCGCCCTGGCGGCGATGCCTGGCTAAGCCTGGATATCGAATCCGGCGCGCTGGAGTTCGAGTCCACCGACCGCGGCTGGATCGCCTACCTGAATGACCTGCACAAGGGCCGCAATACCGGTACGGCCTGGTCCTGGTTTATCGATGCATTCGCCGTACTGAGCGTGGTGTTCTGCCTCAGCGGCCTGTTGCTACTGCAACGCTACGCCGGCAACCGTCCCAGCACCTGGCCGATGCTAGGCCTGGGCCTGGTGCTCCCTGTTCTGCTGGCTCTGCTGCTTATTCACTAAGGACATCCTTATGCCGAAACGCTTGCTGTTGCCCCTGTGCGCCCTGTTGAGCACGCCCGTTCTGGCTGCTGAGTTGCAGCTTGAGGTGGAAATCCCGCGTATGCAGGTGGCCGAATATCACCGCCCCTACGTCGCAATCTGGCTGGAGCAACCGGACCAGAAGCACGTCGCCAACCTGGCCGTGTGGTACGACCAGAAGCTCAAGGACAAGGAAGGCGAGAAATGGCTCAAGGACATGCGCCAATGGTGGCGCCGCAGCGGCCGTAGCCTGGAGATGCCGGTCGATGGCGTCAGCGGGGCAACCCGCGCCGTGGGCAAGCATAGCCTGAGCTTCAACAGTGCCGATGCCCCGCTCAAGCAGCTGGCACCTGGCGAGTATCGCCTGGTAGTGGAAGCCGCCCGTGAAGTCGGCGGCCGCGAACTGCTGCGCCTGCCATTCACCTGGCCACCACAGCAAGCCGCCAGTCACAGCGCCCAGGGCAGCAGCGAGCTGGGCCAGATCAACCTGCAACTCAAGCCTTGAACTTCAGCCCCCACTTATTAAGGAAGCTTGCCATGCACCCACTCGTAAAATGGACCGCCCTGACCCTGGCCATCTGCCTGCCGCTGTCCGCCCAGGCCCACCGCGCCTGGATGCTGCCATCGGCCACCGTGCTGTCCGGTGAAGACCCGTGGGTGACCGTGGACGCGGCCGTATCCAACGACCTGTTCTACTTCGAGCATTTCTCCATGCGTATCGAGGGCATCGGTGACATAAGCACGCAGCCCGCCGGCCAGCGCGCCCGCCCGGCCCCGAAGCTGCACGTGTTCGCCCCGGACGGCAGCGAAGTGAAGCCGCAGAACGGCGCCATCGGTCGCTACCGCAGCACCTTCGACCTGCACCTGACTCAGAAAGGCACCTACAAACTGGCCATCGCCAACAGCGGCCTGTTCGCCAGCTGGAAAGAAGGCCAGGAAAACAAGCGCTGGATGGGCAAGGCCGAAGATTTCGCCAAGCAGGTGCCGGCCAACGCCGCCGAGCTGAAAGTGGCGCAGAACAGCAGCCGCATGGAAGTCTTCGTCACCTCCGGCAACCCGACCACCAGCGTGCTGAAAACCACCGGTGTGGGCCTGGAGCTGGCGCCGATCACCCACCCCAACGACCTGTTCGGCGGTGAAGCAGCCGAGTTCAGCCTGCTGCTCGATGGCAAGCCGGCCACCGGTGTTGAAGTCAGCGTGATCCCCGGTGGCAACCGTTACCGCGACGAGCTGGGCGAGATCAAAACCACCAGCGACGCCAACGGCAAGATCAGCATCACCTGGCCGAACGCCGGCATGTACTGGCTGGAAGCCAAGCTGAGCAGCAAAGAAGGCGTCAGCGCCCCAGCCACCGAACGCCGCGCCTCCTACAGCGCGACCCTGGAAGTTCTGGCGCCCTGATGCCAGCTCGAACGCTGTCGCCGCCTGGCGACAGCGCTTCCTACCTCATTAGCTGAATATTTGACTTGATCACCACCCCGCGACTTCCCGCCCTGCGCCACTGGCCCTTGCCGACCTGCCTGTTACTGGCCGGCCTGCTGCTATGGCTACAACCGGCGCGCGAACTCAGCGCTGGGCTGATCAGCGTCACCTATCTCGCGTTGTGCCTGCACTATTGCTGGCCACAACGCCGCAACCAACACGCAGCCCAAACTGGCGAACTGCTGATTGCCTACGCCAGCCAGGGCGGTCAGGCACAGTTGCTGGCCGAACGCAGCTGTGCGCAACTGCTCGCCAGCGGCATGCCGGCACGCTGCATCGCCCTTAACCAACTCGGCAGCGTCCAGCTGGCAAGCCTCGAACGCTTGCTGCTGGTGGTCAGCACCTATGGCGACGGCGAAGCACCGGACAACGCCGCACGCTTCGAGCACGTGCTGCTCAGGCAACAAGCGCTACCGCAACTGCACTTCGCCATCCTCGCCCTGGGCGACAGCAGCTACCCGCAGTTCTGCGCCTTCGGCCAGCGCCTGCAACAAGGTTTGCAAGCGCTCAAGGCGCAGCCGCTGTTCGACCTGCTCAGCGTCGATTGCCTGGATGCCGGCACCCTGCGCCACTGGCAGCAACAGCTCGGCCACCTCAGCGGCAACAGCGATTTTGTCGACTGGCAGCCCGCGCACTACCACCCCTGGCGGCTGGAGCGGCGCAGCTGCCTTAACCCCGGCAGCGTTGGTGCGCCAATCTTTCAGCTGAGCCTGAGCAGCACGGCCGCAGTCGACTGGCGCGCCGGCGACATTGCCGAAATCGGCCCACGGCATCCCCCGCAGCGAGTTAGCGATTGCCTGCAGCAGCTGGGGCTTGAGCCGCACACTCCCCTGGCTAACGGCCAGTTGCTAAGCGATGCCTTGAGCACGCTGCATCTGCCCACATCCCGGCCTGATAAGAACGCCCTAGCACAGTGGCTAGCCGAACTGACGCCCCTGCCGCACCGCGAATACTCGATTGCTTCCAGCCACGGCAGCGGCCAGCTCGATCTGCTGGTACGCCTGCAATACCAGGCCGATGGCAGCCCTGGCCTGGGCTCGGGCTGGCTGTGCCAGCATGCCGAAGTGGGCGCTACGCTCGACCTGCGTATTCGCCGCAACCCCGGCTTCCATGGCCCGGACGCCGCCACGCCACTGATCCTGATCGGCAGCGGCAGCGGCCTCGCCGGCCTGCGCGCGCACCTGCAGGAGCGCGCCGCCGATCCACACTCACGCAACTGGCTGCTATTCGGCGAACGCCACGCCGCCCACGACGCCCTGCTGAGCGACGAACTACACGCCTGGCAACACAGCGGCCACCTCGAACGCCTCGACCTCACCTATTCGCGCGACGGCCACCCGCAGCGCTATGTGCAGGACGCCCTACGCCACGCCGCAAGCACCCTGCACGCCTGGCTGGCCGACGGCGCCGCCATCTACCTGTGCGGCAGCCTCGAAGGCATGGGCCGCGATGTCGACGCTTGCCTGCGTCAGTTGCTGGGTGATGAGCAGTTGGAGCAGCTAAGCCAGAGCGGCCGCTATCGGCGGGATTTGTACTGAAGGCAAGCTGGTCGACTGGTTTAGTCGCACACCCACACCTTGCAATACCGCGGCCTTAGGCGCACTTCCTCGATTGCGGGTCAAAGCCTCGCCAACAAGAGCCAAGTATCCCGGCAAAATCCCGCTTAGCCTCGTTATATAGCCTGCACAAAACAAAACCCCGGCACTGCTGGCAGTGCCGGGGTTTTGAGTAAAGCGTTTCTGTCGGTGCAACCCAAAGGCTGCACCAGCACACACTTAGAAGCGATAAGTCGCCGACAGTACAGCCGAGCGCGCAGCGCCATATTCAACAGCCGAAGAGCGTGCAGCCGTGGTGCCTGCACCGGCGGTGGTACCCACTTGAGTACGCACGCTCTCAACATATTCCTTGTCGAATAGGTTGTTGAGGTTCAACTGCAAATCCAGCTCTTTGTTGACCTGGTAACCGAGCATGGCGTTGTGCAGCCAGTAGGCATCCAGCTTGACTCCGTCGTTGGAGGCGGTGAGGTTGCGCTCACTGACATAGCGAGCACCGTAACCAACGCGCCAGCCAGCGGGCAGCTCATAGGTAGTCCACAGATTGAACGAACGCGGCGGAGTATTGGCCAGAGCCTGACCTTCACGCGCGATCCCTGCAGCAGTGTTAGCCGCTTCCAAGGTTTCGCTATCAAGGAATGTGTAATTGGCAAAAATATTCCACTGATCAGTAATGCGTCCAGTCGCGCCTAACTCAACCCCCTGCACGCGCTGCTTACCCGCCAGCTGGGTCGAACCATCCACCATCGTTTCACGGGCATTGCTCTTCTCTACACGAAACACTGCCGCATCAAGCCCCAGGCGATTATCGAGGAACTCCCACTTGGTCCCCAGCTCCCAGGTTTTGTTCTTTTCCGGGGCCAGGTCTTCAGTCGCCGCAGAAAGGCCGGCGCCGCTGGTGGCCAGGTTCTCGGCCGACGGGTTGAACGAGTCGCCATAGGCAAGGTAGATACGTCCATTGTCTGCCGGCTTATAGGTCAGCCCTGCACGCTTGCTCAAATGCTCATCGCTTGAGTTGAAGGAAGTCCGGGCATTGGTTGCCAGGGAGTGATCATCGGCATCACCATCCACCCAGTCGTAACGCAGACCGAGACTCAGGTCCCAGTAGTCATTCAATGCGATGGTATCGAACGCGTACAGCGCGCGGTCGAGCAGGCGCGTCTTAATCGTCGCGCTATCAGCCTTATTGGTAGGACCATTCCAGCGGCCTGGCGGATTGCTTAGGTCATAGCCGGTATCGGGGAACACCAGGCCATAGGCATAGGTCGTGCGGTCATAAGTCTCACGCGACAACTCAACACCACTAACCAAGGTATGCGCCAAGCCCAAGGTTTCGAAATTGGCGGTCAGGTTGGTCTGGTTGATCAACATTTTACTGGTGACATCGCGGCCATAAGCCTGCGGACCTGCCGGTAGATACTTACCCGGCGCAAGGATTGGTCCGAGACCACCGGTACGACGGCGATCCAGATTGACGTGCGACGCAGAGATGACGGTGTCTCGATGGATCTCTGAGTAACGGGTCAGGCTCTGCAAACTCAGACTGTCATTGAAGTCGTGCTCCAGCTTGACCGTGAAAGCATCACTATCGATTTCTTCCTTATCCAGATTGCGCCAGCCAAAAAAGCTTTCACGGTCAACACCCGCCAGGCGCTTGCCATTGATTGCCGGCACGCCGTAATCAGGCAGGTTGTCGTCCGTTTGGTGGAAGTAACTCAGGGTCAAACGCGTCGATTCGCTCAGGCCCAACAGCAGCGACGGTGCAATACCCCAGCGCTGACGGTCGACATAGTCACGACCCGGTACATCGTTCTCATGGGCCATCAGGTTGAGGCGCACTGCACTGCCGGTGCCGACGCCTTCCAGGGTCTGGTTGGTGTCCAGAGTCAGGCGGTGGTAGTTGTCAGTACCCAGGCTCGCACCGATCTCGGTGAAATCGCGCTGGAGTGGCTGCTTGCTGACCTGGTTGATGCTGCCGCCGGTGGTACCGGAGCCGCCAAATACCGAGTTGGGGCCTTTGATGACTTCAACGGCTTCGATATTGAAAGTGTCAGTACGGTTGTTCTGCGAGCTGTCGCGCAGGCCGTCGATCTGCATGTTGGCGTTGGCGCTGAAGCCACGGATGTTGATGCTGTCGCCCGAGCCGCCACCGCCTTCACCGGCGTTGAAGGTGATACCGGATACGTTGGCCAACACTTCTTTCATGCTCAGGGCTTTCTGCTCTTTGAGCAGGGCCTGTGGCACCACGGTGATGGTTTGCGGGGTATCGAGCAGCCGCACAGCGTATTTAGCCGAGGACGATGCCTCGGTCTTGTAGTCTTCGGCCTGCTGGCCTTTGACCGTTACGCTACCCAACTCAACCGGCGTCCTTGCCTTTTGCGGCGCTTGTTCAGCAGCCACACCAGCGCCCGCCCAGGACGCGATTACCAGACCAATGGCCGAAGCCAGAAGGCGACGCTGCGGCAGGTTGCCGGCTTTTGTACCCATACCCATAAGAACCACCCCCGATCAAAACGAGGCGTGATTCTAATTGATAACTATTATCAAGCAATAGTCGTTTACACCTTTATTCTTATTTAGTTCCATTGCCGCGATTTTTATCTTGTAGGCTCTGGCTGCCAATACTGGCCAGGTCACGGCAGCCGGTCAGCGCCATAGCCACTTCCAGCTCAGCACGCAGCAGTTGCACCACATGCGCCACTCCGCTCGCACCGGCGGCGGCCAAACCGTACACATAAGGTCGCCCCACCATTACGGCGTCGGCGCCCAGGGCCAGGGCCTTGAACACATCCGTACCGCGGCGAATACCGCCATCGAGCAACAGTGGCACGCGCCCCTGCACTGCGGCGGCGATATCCGCCAGCACCTCGATGGTCGCCGGTTGGCCGTCAAGAGTACGCCCGCCATGGTTGGAGACGACGATACCGTCGACACCCTCGGCCACCGCTCGCTGCGCATCCTCGGCAGTCATCACGCCCTTGAGCAGAATCGGCAGGCGCGTCAATGAGCGCAGCCATTGCACATCGGCCCAACCAGGCGCTGCTGCCAATAACGCACCGCCAAGTAGCAGACCACCACTGGGCGGCGCACCCTCATGCAACGGCTGCATGCCACGCAGATTGACCGCCTCGACGCCCTCGGGCAGAAAGAAACCGGCGCGCTGTTCACGGTTGCGCACGCCATTGACCGGCGCATCTACCGTCAGCACTAGCGCCTTATAACCCGCAGCCTCGGCGCGCTTGACCAACACCTCGGTAAAGGCCCGATCCGGCTGGATATACAGCTGAAACCACAACGGATTGTGTGCCTGCTCGGCCACGGCTTCGAGGGACACACTGGCCTGGGTGCTAAGCACCATGCCAGCTTGTACCGCCGAGGCGGCCAGCACCGTGGCCAGCTCGCCATCGGCATGAGCCAAGCGTTGATAGGCCACAGGCGCGAGGAAAATCGGGTGGGCAAAAGTCTGACAGAACAGCTGCAGATGGGTATTGCCGCAGCTCAGATCGGCCAGCACCCGCGTGCGCAAACGAATGCGTTGAAACGCCGCCTGATTCTCCGCCAGGGTCAGCTCATCAGCCGCACCGCCAGCGATATAAGCCCAGGCCTGAGCGCTCATGCGCTCGCGGGCCAGGGGCTCATAGTCCGCCACGGCTGCGATGCTCGGCGGAATCTGCGTCAATTTCGGCAACGGCATGTCGGTCATGTATTGGCCCATTGGCGCAGCAGGTTGTGATAAACCCCGGTCAAACGCGCCAACTCGGCACTCTCCGGCACCTCAAGGGTTAGCGCCTGCAACGCCCGATCCAGCTCCAGCAACAGGCTGCGCTGAGTGTCATCGCGCACCAGGCTCTGAATCCAGAAGAATGCCGCATAGCGCGTGCCACGGGTCACCGGATTGACCCGGTGCAGGCTGCTGCCGGGATACAGCACCAGATGCCCAGCCGGCAACTTGACGCTGTGGCTGCCGTAGCTGTCCTCGACCACCAGCTCACCGCCGTCGTACTCATCCGGATCACTGAAAAACAGCGTGGCCGACAGATCGCTGCGCACCCGATGCGGCGTGCCCGGCACGCTGAAAATCGCATTGTCGATATGGTTGCCATAGGTGCCACCACCGCTGTAACGGTTGAAGCGCGGTGGCAACACCTTCAGCGGCAAAGCCGCCGAGACAAACTGCGGATGATTACCCAGGCGCTGAACAATAAAATCGCCAATCTGCACCACCAGCGGGTCATCCTGAGCCAATTGCTGATTAGCCTTGGCCTTGACCGCCTGGTGACCCGCCGTCAGCCGACCATCCTGCCAACTGGCCTGCTCAAAGGCCTGACGGCACTCACGCACCTGCTCAGGCGTCAGCACATCGGCAATGCTCAACATCATGATTCGCTCTCCTCAACGGCCGCCTCAAGCGCCCGCCACCAAACAGTTGCAAATGATTCTAAATAGCTGGAGCGCACTATGACAGCGCCGCACGCCGGGACCGTTGATCCAGCCCAAGAAGTTGAGCCGATGCATTGGCCCACCGGCTAGCGGCACAGCATAAAAAACGCCCCGGATACCAAAGCATCCGGGGCGCGTTTTGCTGCCTGAGCGACTTAGAAGCGGAAGTCGGTGCTCAGGGTCAGGGTGCGTGGATCGCCGAGCATGGCGCGGCGACCATTCCAGTTGGTGGAAACGGCGTACTCCTCATCAGTCAGGTTATCCAGGTTGACCCGTACATCCAGGTTCGGATTGACCTCGTAGGACGCCATCGCATTGAAGGTGGTGTAGCTCGGCAGCTTACCCACTGCGCCGTTGGGAATGATGCGCTCGGCATCGTCCGGACGGCCCAGGTAGGACGAACCCACATGCTTGGCACCCGCACCGATGGTCACGCCAACCGGCAGACGGTAGGTGGTCCACAGGCTACCCGACACGCGCGGGGTAAAGGCCAACTCATCACCACTGGTGCGATCCACTGTGCCGTAGTCAGCGGCGTTGGCACGCTTGCGTACGTCATCCAGGTAGGAACTGTGCTTACGCTCGCTGTCCATAAAGACGATGCCGGCAAACACATTCCAGTCGTCAGTAATTTTGCCTGTGGCACTTAGCTCCAGACCTTTGACGATCTGCTTGCCGTAACCCTTGAGGGTAGCTGGCGCTGCCTGCCCCGCATCAAGCCCGGTAATCGGCACGTCCTTTTTCACGGTGTAGAACAGCGCTGCGGCCGTCGAAAGACGCTTGTCGAAGAAGTCCCACTTGGTACCCAGCTCGTAGCTGTCGGCCTTAACCGGACCGGCGCCATCCACCAGCCCTGGCATAGCCTGACCAGCGACGCGGGAAATGTCAGCGTTCGACAGGAAAGAACCTGCTGGCTGCACCGAGCGGCCATAAGCGGCGTAGATGCTGCCGTATTCCACCGGTTTGTAAACCAGGCCCAGCTTGCCGGCCACGGTGAACTCGGTGTCATCGTAGCCATCCGGCCCTACAGGTGCGCCGGCAACGGTCTTGCTGCTGATATCGACCTGGTAGTTCTCCAGACGCAGGCCGCCGGTGACTTGCCACTGCTTGTTCAGCTCGATGGTGTCGTACACGTACAGGGCAACCGTATCGACCGTCACCTCATTGCGCTCGGCAGCACGCTCGGCGGCAGGCCCGGCACGGTTGTAATCCGGATCAAAGATATTTGCATTACCCGGATTGATCGCAGCGTAGGTCGCGCCTTCGGACTTTTCGCGAGCCAGCTCCAGACCGGTCGCCAGATTGTGCTGCAAGCTACCGGTAGCAAACTGCGCAGACAGGTTGGTCTGGTTGGACAGGCTGGTGTTAACCCGATCATAAAACTGTGTATCGGTACGCAGCTGGTCACCGCCCAGGAACTGAAATGGCACGGTGTAACGCGCATCACGGTCAACCCGCGCCCAGCGAGTCTGGTTGCTCAGGGTCAGGCCAGTGGACAAATCGTGCTCGACACGCGCCAGGAAGGCATCGCTGGTGGTGTCGTCATAATCGGACTTGAGGCCATAGAACTTGTCGCGATCTACCGACGATAGCGACGGATCATAAACAGCCTTGAGCCCCTTGACCGACGAGCCGGACACGCCCCAGTCCGGGCGATCACTCATCTGCACATGCTCATAGGCAAAGATCGCGCGGGTATCGGTGCCCAGACCAAAAGCCACCGACGGCGCGATGCCCCAGCTGTTGTTCTCCGCGTGCTCGCGGCCGGCCACGCCGCTGTCTTCCAGCAGCAGGTTGAGGCGCGCGGCAGTAGTCTCGTTGATCACCTGGTTGGTATCCAGGGTCATGCGCTTGCGTGCCTCGGAATCGTACTGGTCGAAGGCATAGCTGATGCCGCCACCAATAAACTCTTCCAAGGTCGGCGTCTTGGTCACCAGATTGATATAACCACCAGCACCGCCACGGCCGTTATCGGCGGCCGGGCCCTTGGCCACTTCAACCGACTCGACGTTGAACACGTCGCGGGTGTAGCTGCCGTTGTCGCGCGCACCGTCGATAAAGATGCTGCCGCTGGTGTCGAAACCACGCAGGCTGAAATTGTTGGTGCCGCTGGCAAAGCCGTTTTCCCCGGCATTGAAGCTGATACCCGGAGTGTTGCTCAGCACGTCCGTCAGGTTGCGCGCGCCTTGCTCCTTGAACAGCGCTTCAGGGATCACGCTGAAGGTTTGCGGCGTATCCAACAGTGGCGCGGTCTGCTTCGGCGAGGAGGCCTTATCGACCTTGTAGCCTGTGTCCTGCTGACCTTTGACCGTAACGCTGCCCAGCTCTACCGGAGCTTTCTCGGCTTCGGCGGCAAAACTGTGGCTGGCGCACGAAGCAATGGCAAAGCCGATTGCACTGGCCAACAGGCGGCGTTGTGGGAGATTTCTGCGCTTTTTATCGTAGTTGTTCATGAGAATCGCTCAGGCTTTAAAAACTGACGCGATTCTAATTAGTAAGCACTCTCAATCAATCTTTACATCTCGTTTACAGAAACTCCTTTGTAACAAAATTGTCAGCCTTCACCGCCGAGCACATGCGGGCCACCACTAGCGGAATGACGCAAAGGCTCTAGCGCAAGTAATAGCGACTGGAGACGGCGCATTGGCTGGCATGTAACGCGCGGGCAAAATGTTGCGCGCACAAAAAAAGGCACGGGATCAGCCCGTGCCTTTTTGCCCAGCGCTAGGCCAGGCGTTACAGATAGAACGACTTCAGCGGCGGGAAGCCGTTGAATTCCACCGCGCTGTAGCTGGTGGTGTAGGCGCCGGTGGACAGCCAGTACAGGCGGTCACCAATGGCCAGGTTGAGCGGCAGGCCGTACTTGTAGTT